>NZ_JBIUTQ010000002.1:548793-772589 GCF_044741965.1 Streptosporangium sp. NPDC087985 | reverse complement strand
ACCGAAGCGGGTTGGACGGGGTTGTGCTTCATGCACTGGCTTTTAACACACTGTTGAGTTCTCAAGAAACGGACGCGTTCTCCATCCCCGTGACCTCGCGGTCCCGGCTCCGGGGCTCTCTCTGTCTCTATATTTCGATCTTAGCTCGCTCGTCATCTCTGTGTCAAACCGCTCGTTTTGAGCTACTTGCCACAAGACGGTCAAGTCTTGCTAAGATTTTAGCCACTCTCTTTCAAGAGCAACCCTCTAAACTTACCTAAACATCTTGACAGCGTCAAAACAGCCAATTTTCTGGCAATCTTCACGGAAGTCGAAAGTTAAGGTCCGCTCAGCGGATCCGTCCCCCGAAGCTCGTCCACCGATCCGGTGTCCGGCTCGCTCCTGGGGCATTGAGAATGCTAGGCGGCCTCCAGAACATCGTCAAATCAGCCGCATCCGAAGGAGCCGCAGGTCGTCGACGAGTTCACCGGGAGACCCAGGCTCTCCGCCACCGAACGTTACAGAACCAACGACGGGCGCCCCGGCCGAAGCCGGGGCGCCCGTTTCACAGGTCGAGGCGTCAGCCGCACACCGTGCAGAGGAAAGATCAGGCGGCGATGACCTCGACGCCACCGACGGAACGCTTGCCACGGCGCAGTACCAGGAAGCGTCCGTGCAACAGGTCCTCGGCGGCGGGCACATAGGCCTCATCGGTGATCTTCACGTTGTTGAGGTAGGCACCGCCCTCCTTGACCGCTCGACGGGCAGCGGACTTCGACTCCACCAGCCCGCTCTCAGCAAGCAGATCGACGAACGACGCTCCCAGCGTGGAGACCTCGGCACGCGGGACCTCGGCAAGAGCCTCCCCCAGCGTCCGCGCCGGCAGGTCTTCCAGCGAGCCCTGGCCGAAGAGAGCCGCCGAGGCCGCGATAACCGCGGCGCATTCGTCGGCACCGTGCAGCAGCGTGGTGAACTCCGTCGCGAGCGCGCGCTGCGCCTCACGTGCGGCAGGCCTTTCGGCGGCGGACTTCTCCAGCTCCTCGATCTCCTCACGGGACTTGAAGCTGTAGATCTTGAGGAACTTGATCACGTCCCGGTCGTCCGCGTTCAGCCAGAACTGGTAGAACGCGTACGGCGAGGTCATCTCCGGGTTGATCCACACCGCACCGCCGGCCGTCTTGCCGAACTTGGTACCGTCGGCCTTGGTGATCAACGGCACGGTCAGCGCGTGCACGTGGTTGCCGGTCACCCTGCGGATCAGGTCGGTTCCCGCGGTGATATTGCCCCATTGGTCACTGCCGCCGATCTGCAGCGCGCAGCCGTGCCGCCTGTTCAGCTCCAGGTAGTCGTTGGCCTGCAGGATCTGGTAGCTGAACTCGGTGTAGCTGAGCCCCTCGCCACCGAGCCGCGCCGAGACCGATTCCCGGGCCAGCATGCGGTTGACGGGGAAGTGCTTGCCGACGTCGCGCAGGAAGTCGATCGCGGACATGCCCTCGGTCCAGTCGAGATTGCTGACCAGAATCCCTCCGGTCTCCTCGGAGAAGTCGAGGAACTTCTCCAGCTGAACACGGATCCGTGCGACCCATTCGGCGACGACGTCGGAGGAGTTGAGCGAGCGCTCGGTGCTACGGCCACTGGGGTCACCGATGAGGCCGGTCGCACCGCCGACCAGGGCGACGGCCCGGTGACCCGCCCGCTGCAGCCGGGTGAGAGTCAGCAGCGGGACCAGGTTGCCGACGTGGAGGGAGGGTGCTGTCGGATCGAACCCGCAATAGACCGTGATCGGACCCTCGGCCATCGTCGCGCGCAGGGCGTCAATGTCGGTGGACTGCGCGATCAGGCCGCGCCAGGCGAGGTCATCCAGAATGTCGGTCACGATCCTTGCTTTCCAATGTTCGAAGGGACATTTACCGCTCCTGTACAGCCTGCCCGATCACAGCACCACCGCGCCACTCATGAAGCCCTCTCGCGACCCAGACGACCAGCACGGACAGGCGGATAACGGGAATCTACCGGCGGCGCGGGACGTGTGGACGGTACGGGGAGACGGTGGGGTCTCCGTCGATCCAGAAGCGCCAGGGGGTCTCCCGTGCCGACGAGACCCCGGTGCGCGGACCTGATCGGACCATCCCGGCCTGGGGAGGGTCGCCTTCCAGGACGTTGATCGGACCGGGCGGACAGACATCGAGCCCGTCGTCCTCCCGGGTGAAGCCGAGTGCCACCGCCAGGCGCGCGGGCCCGCGTGCGAGATCACGTGCGGCGACGGTACGGCTCGCGCCCACCGTCCGGCGGGCCAGGGCGACCTCGGCGCCGGAGATCACCTCACCGGCCCGCAGCAGCACCCCCGAACCCACTCCTTCGGGGAGACAGACGATGTTCGCGCAGAAATGCATGCCGTAGGTGAAGTAGACGTAAAGATGCCCCGGTGGCCCGAACATCACCGCGTTGCGCGATGTCCGGCCCCGGTAGGTGTGGGAGGCGGGATCCTCTCCGGGCTCGCCGTACGCCTCGACCTCGGTGAGACGGACCGAGACCGGCCCGTAGTGGATCACCCGTCCCAGCAGGTCCGGGGCGACCTCGTGACCGGGCCGCTCGAAGAACTCCCGCGTCAAGGGCGTGGACCCGGCAAGCGTGCGCTCGCCGGGGGCGCCGACCTGCATCAGTTCCCGCTCGCCCAGGCGGCCTGGGCGTCGACGATCTCGCGCAACTCGGTGAGCTGGTCGCGGACCCTGTCGGGGGCCGTTCCACCGTGCGCCTTGCGAGCCGCCAGCGCACCCGGCACGGAGAGCACCTCGCGCGAGTCGGGCGTGAAGTGCGGCGAGACCTTGGCCAGCTCCTCATCGGTGAGGTCACCGAAGTCCTTGTCGTTGACCTGGCACCAGACCACCAGATGGCCGACCGCCTCGTGCGCCTCACGGAACGCGATCCCCTTGCGGACCAGCAGCTCAGCCAGGTCGGTGGCCAGCGCGAACCCGTCGGGGGCCGAGGCCTCCAGCTTGGCGGTGTTGACGCGCATGGTGGCGACCAGGCCGGCCACTGCCGGGAGGACCAGCAGCAGGGTGTCGACGGAGTCGAACACCGGCTCCTTGTCCTCCTGCAGGTCACGGTTGTAGGTCAACGGCAGGCCCTTGAGCGTCGTCAGCAACGACACGAGGTTGCCGACGAGACGGCCGCTCTTGCCGCGTGCGAGCTCGGCGACGTCCGGGTTCTTCTTCTGCGGCATGATCGACGAGCCGGTGGAGTAGGCGTCGTCCATCTCGATCCAGCGGAACTCCTGCGAGGCCCACAGGACGATCTCCTCGCCCAGACGCGACAGGTGCATACCGATCATGGCCGCGTCGAACAGGAACTCTGCGGCGAAGTCGCGGTCGGCGACCGCGTCCATCGAGTTGGGCGCGGCGGAGTCGAAGCCGAGTTCCCTGGCCACGGCCTGCGGGTCCAGCGGCAGCGACGATCCGGCCAGCGCGCCCGAACCGAGCGGGGAGACGGCCGCCCGCCTGTCCCAGTCACGCAGCCGCTCGATGTCGCGGGCGAAGGCGTGCACGTGGGCCAGGAGCTGGTGGCCGAAGGAGACCGGCTGGGCGTGCTGCAGGTGGGTCATACCGGGAGCGGCCGTCTCGGCGTGCTCCTCGGCCTGGCTCATCAGCGCGGTCTCCAGTTCGACCAGCCGGGACACGATATGCCTGACGTGGTCGCGGAGGTAGAGCCGGAGGTCGGTGGCCACCTGGTCGTTGCGGCTGCGACCGGCGCGGAGTTTGCCGCCGAGCGTGCCGAGACGCTCCAGCAGACCGCGTTCCAGCGCGGTGTGGACGTCCTCGTCTGCCACAGTCGGCCGGAACTCGCCCGACTTACAGGCCCGCTCGAGGTCGTCCAGGGCGCCGATCATGCGCCCCAGTTCCTCCTCGGTGAGCAGCCCCGCGCGGTGCAGCACCCGGGCATGCGCGCGCGAGGCCAGCAGGTCGTACGGCACGAGCCGCCAGTCGAAGTGCACGCTCACCGAGAGCCTGGTCAGCGCGTCGGCCGGACCTCCCTCGAACCGGCCGCCCCACAGCCGCATCGGCTTACCACCATCAGTCACCGTTGTCTCCCTCCCAGTTCAATCCGCGACCCTAGCCCAATCAGGCCAGCCGGGCGTCCCGGGCGGCCGCGATCTTCGAGGGCAGGCTCCACAGCTCGACGAAGCCCTTGGCGAGCGACTGGTCGAAGGTGTCGCCGGTGTCGTAGGTGGCGAGGTTGAAGTCGTACAGCGAGGCCTCTGAGCGACGGCCGGTGACCGTGGCCCGGCCGCCGTGCAGGGTCATCCGGATCTCGCCGGTGACGTGCTGCTGGGCCTCGGCGATGAAGACGTCCAGGGCCTTCTTCAGCGGGGAGAACCAGAGGCCGTCGTAGACGAGCTCGCCCCAGCGCTGGTCCACCGACCGCTTGAACCGGGCGAGGTCACGCTCGACGGTGACGTTCTCCAGCTCCATGTGCGCGGTGATCAGCGCGATGGCGCCGGGTGCCTCGTAGACCTCGCGGGACTTGATGCCGACGAGCCGGTCCTCGACCATGTCGAGGCGGCCCACGCCCTGGGCGCCGGCGCGCTGGTTCAGCTCGGAGATGATCTGGAACGGGGTCAGGTGGCGCCCGTCCAGCGCCACCGGGACGCCCTTGACGAAGCTGATGATGACCTCGTCGGCCTCACGCGGCTGGGCCGGGTCGGCGGTGTAGGAGTAGACGTCCTCGGTGGGGCCGTTCCAGACGTCCTCCAGGAAGCCGGTCTCGACGGCCCGGCCCCAGATGTTCTGGTCGATCGAGAAGGGGTTCTTCTTGGTGGTCTCGATCGGAAGGCCCTTCTCCTCGGCATAGGCGATCGCCTTGTCCCGGGTCCACGCGTAGTCGCGGGCGGGGGCGATGACCTTGAGCTCGGGGAAGAGCGCGGCCAGGCCGGCCTCGAACCGGACCTGGTCGTTGCCCTTGCCGGTGCAGCCGTGTGAGACGTGCGTGCCGCCGAACTCCTTGGCCGCGGTGGCCAGGTGCTTGACGATCAGCGGCCTCGACAGTGCGGAGACCAGCGGGTAGCGGTCCATGTAGAGGGCGTTGGCCTGCAGTGCGGGCACGCAGAAGTCGGCGGCGAACTCCTCGCGGGCGTCCACGACGACGGATTCGACGGCGCCGCAGTCGATGGCCCGCTTGCGGATGATCTCCATGTCCTCGCCGCCCTGGCCGACGTCGACGGCCACGGCGATGACCTCGGCGCCGGTCTTCTCGGCGAGGAAGGGAATGGCAACAGAGGTGTCAAGGCCGCCTGAGAAGGCGAGTACGACCCGGTCAGTCATGATCAGTTTCTCCAAAGTCTTTTCATCACGAGTGGGTGGAGCTGGGACGGCCCGCCAGAGCGGGCTAGATACGTCGGTCGGCGTGCCGGAGCAGGGCCTCGGCGACCGCTTCCCCGCCCATCGGATCCCTGCTGATGACGAGGATCGTGTCGTCTCCGGCCACCGTGCCGAGGATGGACTTCCACTCGGCGTGGTCAATGGCGGAGGCGAGGAACTGGGCGGCACCCGGCGGCGTGCGGACGATCACCAGGTTGGCGGAGGCCTCGGCGGAGACGAGCAACTCCTCGGCGAGCCTGCCCAACCGGGCTGCCGGTGACTCGCCGCCGCCGAGCCGGGTCAACGGGATCCGGCCGCCGCCCTCGCCCGGCAGTGCGTAGACCAGAGAGCCGTCCTCGGCGCGCAGCTTGAGCGCGCCGAGTTCGTCCAGGTCCCTGGAGAGGGTGGCCTGGGTGACCTCCACCCCGCTCTCCAGCAGGAGCTTGGCGAGTTCGGGCTGGGAGCGGACCGGCTGCCGCTGCAGGAGCTCGGCGATCCGCGCCTGGCGGGCAACCTTGGTCATGGGAATCATCGGGTGACCTTTTCGGGCCTTATGCCAAGCGTGCCACGGCCACCGGCGCCCCCGGCCCTCCGGGTCGCCGAAACCAGCCAGTGCAACAGGGCCTTCTGGACGTGCAACCGGTTCTCCGCCTGGTCCCACACCAGGCTCTGCGGGCCGTCGAGAACATCGGCGGAGATCTCCATATCCCGGTAGGCGGGCAGGCAGTGCAGCACGATCGCGCCGGGAGCCGCCTGCCTCATCACCTCCGCGTTGACCTGGAAGGACATCAGGTCGGCGATCCGCTGTTCCTCGCCGTCCTGGCCCATCGAGACCCAGGTGTCGGTGGCGATCACGTCCGCACCGGCGGCGGCCACGCCCACGTCGGGTAGCACGACGACCGATCCGCCGGTCGTCGCGGCGATCTCACCGGCCCGCCGCAGGACCTGCGGATCCGGCTGGTATCCGGCCGGGGCACCGATCCGCACGTGCATGCCGGCCACGGCTCCGCCGAGCAGGTAGGAGTGGGCCATGTTGTTGGCGCCGTCTCCGAGGTAGGTCAGGGTGAGACCGGCGATCCTGCCGAAGTGCCCCCTGACGGTCTGCAGGTCGGCGAGGATCTGGCAGGGGTGAAACTCGTCAGTGAGCGCGTTCACCACGGGCACCGAGGATGCGGAGGCCATGGCCTCGATCCTCTCCTGTCCCGAGGTCCGCCACACGATGGCACCGACCTGGCGCTCCAGAACTCGGGCGGTGTCCTTGATGGACTCGCCCCGGCCCATTTGCGAGGACGCGGCATCGATGACGAGGGGCAGGCCGCCGAGCTCTCCGATGCCGACGGAGAAGGAGATCCGGGTCCGGGTGGACGGCTTGTCGAAGAGCACGGCGACGGTCTGCGGACCGTCGAACGGCCGGTAGCCGTAACGGTCCTCCTTCATCGCCTCGGCCAGGTCGAGCACCTCGGCCTGCTCGGCGGGCGACAGGTCGTCGTCCCGGAGGAAGTGTCTGATCAGCGCGGAGTCCGCGCGGTGCTCAGTCATCAGCGGCCTCGTCAAGGATGGCGGGGAGCGCGGCCACGAAGGTGGCGATCTGCTCGGATGTGATCACCAGCGGGGGGGCGAGCCGTACGGCGTCGGGCTGGAGGGCGTTGACCAGGAAACCGGCCTGCTCCGCCGCCGCCTGGACCTGTGCGGAACGGTCGCCGGTCAGCACGACGGCCAGCCACAGTCCCCGGCCGCGGACTCCCGCCAGCAGCGGGTGGTCGATCGCGGCGATGCCCTCGGCGAGCTGCGCACCGACCGTCCGGACGTGCTCCAGCAGGCCGTCCTCGTCGATCGTGTCGAGTACGGCGAGCGCCGCGGCGGCCGAGACGGGGTTGCCCCCGAAGGTGGAGCCGTGGTCGCCCTTGGCGAAGATCGTGCCCGCCGGGCCGAAGCCGACGCAGGCGCCGATCGGCATACCGCCGCCGAGGCCCTTGGCCAGGGTCAGCACGTCGGGTACGACCCCTTCGTTCTGGTGGGCGAACCAGTGCCCGGTACGGCCGATCGCGGACTGGATCTCGTCGGCGACCAGCAGCGCGCCAGTCGCGTCACAGATCTCCCTGGCGGCCTTGAAATAGCCGTCAGGCGGCGGCACGACTCCGGCCTCGCCCTGGGTAGGCTCCAGGAAGACCGCGGCACAGTCTTCGGTGACCGCGTTCTTCAGCGCGTCGGCGTCACCGTAGGGGACGAACCGGACATCAACCGGGAACGGGCCGAACGGGTCGCGGATCGACGGCTTCCCGGTCAGCGCGAGCGCGCCGAGGGTCCGGCCGTGGAAGGCGTTCTCGGCGGCCACGAAGTAGTCACGGCCGTCCGTCCTGCCGTACTTGATGGCGAGCTTGAGGGCGGCCTCGTTGGCCTCGGTGCCCGAGTTGGTGAAGAACACCCTGGCCGGGGCGCTGAGCAGGCCGAGCAGGCGTTCGGCGAGGAGGACCTCCGGCTCGTGCAGGAACAGGTTGCTGGTGTGTGCGAGCGTGGCGACCTGCCGGGAGACGGCCTCCACCAGCGCCGGGTGGGCGTGGCCGAGGGCGCTGACGGCGATACCGCCGATCAGGTCGAGGTATTCGCGGCCGTCGACGTCCCAGACCTTCGAGCCCTCGCCGCGCGCCAGCGCCACCGGGGGCACGCCGTAGTTCGGCATGAAGGCGGCTTCGAAGCGCTCTCTGAGCGCGTCGGAGGCGGGACGCTCGTGCAGGCTCACTTGTCACTCCCGTTCAGCTGGATGGTGGCGGTCAGCCGCCGGTTGACCAGACTCGGTACGGCCGGCGCCTTCGCGGTGTCCGGCAACACCATGGTTCCGATGCCCTCGTCGGTGAAGATCTCCAGCAGTACCGAATGGGGCACCCTGCCGTCGAGCACGTGCGCCTGGGGCACGCCGCCCTGGACGGCGGTCAGGCACGCCTCCATCTTGGGCACCATGCCGCTGGACAGGCCGGGCAGGAGCTTGCCGAGTTCCGTGGCGGACAGTTCCTTGATGACCTCGTTGCTTCCGTCTTCGGCGCCGGGGCGCCAGTCGCGGTAGAGGCCCGCGACGTCGGTGAGGACGATCAGTTTGGACGCCTGGAGCGCCACCGCGAGCGCGGCGGCGGCGGTGTCGGCGTTGACGTTGTAGACGGTGCCGTCGTCGCTGCGCGCGATCGAGGAGATCACCGGGATCCGCCCGTCGTCCAGCAGCGCCCGTACGGCTCCGGCCTCGATCTCGACGATGTCGCCGACCTGGCCGATGTCCACCCGGGCACCCTCGACGACGGCGTGCTTGCGGACCGCGGTGAACAGGTGGGCGTCCTCGCCCGACATGCCGATCGCGAACGGGCCGTGCCTGTTGATCAGGCCGACCACGTCCCGGTTGACCTGACCGACCAGAACCATCCTGACGACCTGCATGGCCTCGGGGGTGGTGACGCGGAGCCCTGCGGTGAAAGTGGACTCGATGCCGAGCCTGTCGAGCTGGGCGTTGATCTGCGGACCACCTCCGTGCACGATCACCGGCCTGAGTCCCGCGTAGCGCAGGAAGACGACGTCGGCGGCGAACTTCTCCCGCAGATGCTCCTCGGTCATCGCGTTGCCGCCGTACTTGATGACGATGGTCGCGCCGTTGAATCGGGCGAGCCAGGGCAACGCCTCGATCAGCGTGTGCGCCTTGGCCAGTGCCTCATCGGTCCTCATGAGGAGTACGCCGAATTCTCGTGGACGTAGGCCGCGCTGAGGTCCGTGGTGTGGATCGTCGCCGAGTACGGGCCCGCCGACAGGTCGATGGTGATCGTCACGTCGCGGGGGCGCAGGTCCACCTTGGACCTGTCGTCCCCGGCGGCACCGCCCCTGCAGATCCAGACGCCGTTGATGGCCACGTTGAGCCGGTCGGCCTCGAAGGCCGCGTCCGTGGTGCCGACCGCCGACAACACGCGGCCCCAGTTGGGGTCCTCACCGTGGATGGCGCACTTGAGGAGATTGGAACGGGAGACGGTACGGCCGACGAGGACCGCGTCCTCCTCCGAGGCGGCGCCGACCACCTCGATGGCGATCGCCTTGGTGGCGCCCTCGGCGTCCACCAGAAGCTGGCGCGCGAGATCGGCGCAGACGGCGCGGACCACCTGCTCGAACTCGCCGAGGTCGGGGGTGACGCCGGACGCACCGCTGGCCAGCAGCAGGACGGTGTCGTTGGTGGACATACAGCCGTCGGCGTCGAGCCGGTCGAAGGTGACGGCGGTCGCCTTGCGCAGCACCACGTCGAGCTGCTCGGCGGGCACGTCGGCGTCGGTGGTGATCACGCAGAGCATGGTGGCCAGGCCTGGGGCGAGCATGCCCGCGCCCTTGGCCATACCACCGACCATGTAGCCGCCTTCGCCTCGCCTGAAGGAGATCTTGGAGACGGTGTCGGTGGTGCGGATGGCGTCGGCGGCGGCCAGGCCGCCGTCCCTGCTGATCTGGGAGACCGCGAGGTCCACCCCGTCCAGCAACGCCTCCATCGGCAGTCGCTCGCCGATCAGACCGGTGGAGCAGACCGCGATCTCGCCCGCCGAGTCGTTCAGCGCCTCGGCGACCTTCTCGGCGGTGGCGTGGGTGTCCTGGAAACCGAGCGGCCCGGTGCAGGCGTTGGCTCCGCCGGAGTTCAGGACGACCGCGTGGACCCGGCCTCCGGCCAGCACCTGCGCCGACCAGAGCACCGGCGCGGCCTTGACACGGTTGGCGGTGAAGACACCCGCGGCGGCGCGCGACGGGCCGTCGTTGACGACGAGCGCCAGGTCGCGGGCGTCCCCGGGCTTGATTCCGGCGGCGACTCCCGTTGCCCGGAAGCCGAGAGGGGCGGTCACACTCATGGGGCAACTCCATTGACTGGAAGGCCGAGCTCTTCTGGCAGGCCGAGGGCGAGGTTGGCGCTCTGGATCGCGCCTCCCGCGGTGCCCTTGGTCAGGTTGTCGATGGCGATGACGGTGACGACGCGTCCGGTGCGCCCGTCCAGGGCCACCTGGAGCGCGGCCGTGTTCGCGCCGAGGGTCATCGAGGTCGCGGGCCACTGCCCTTCCGGCAGCAGCCGGAGGAACGGCTCGTCCTTGATCGCGGTCTCGTAGGCCTCGCGCAGGACCTGCGCGGTGACGCCGGGTCTGGCCGGCGCCGTGCAGGTGGCGAGGATGCCGCGGCTCATCGGGGCCAGCATGGGGGTGAAGGAGACCTTCACCGGCTCCCCCGCCAGCGGAGAGAGATTCTGCTCCATCTCGGGGATGTGCCGGTGGACGCCGCCGACGCCGTAGGCGCTGACTGAGCCCATCACCTCGCTGCCCAGCAGGTTCGGCTTGGGCGCCCGGCCCGCCCCGCTGGTGCCGCTGGCGGCCACCACGACCACGTCGGGCTCGGCGAGACCGGCGGCGAAGACGGGGAACATCGCCAGGGTGACGGCCGTCGGGTAGCACCCGGGGACGGCGATCCTCCGGGCGGCACGCAGCCTCTCCCGCAGGCCGGGCAGCTCGGGCAGCCCGTACGGCCAGGCGCCGGCATGGACGCCGCCGTAGAAGTGCTCCCAGGCCGCGGGGTCGGTGAGCCGGAAGTCTGCGCCGCAGTCGACGACGAGGGTGTCCTCGCCGAGCTGTCCGGCGACGGCGGCGGACTGACCGTGCGGGAGAGCGAGGAAGACGAGGTCATGGCCGGCGAGGGTGCCGGCCGTGGTGTCCTGCAGGATCCGGTCGGCCAGCGGGGCCAGGTGGGGCTGGTGGGCGCCGAGGGGGGCACCGGCATTGGAACCCGCGGTCAGCGCGCCGATCTCGATCTCGGGGTGGGACAGCAGCAGGCGCAGCAGCTCGCCCCCGGCATAGCCACTGGCACCGGCGATCGCCGCTCTCATCCGTCCCCCTTGGGTTGCATGTTCATGCGGTCATGCTTATGAGCTTACTAGAGAGAGTATGCATGCTCAAGGATGGTCATGCAAGTTGCCTGTGGGGTCACCCCGGATGATCACTGGTAGTTAAGTGATACAAAACGCATAAACATTGATTTTTGGTTATGCATGGACATACGGGCTAAGCAGGCCGGAATGTTCCGTACTGTTGCCCGTACCTACCGGTCGGTATCGTGATGTCTCCGGTCCCTCCGCCCCTGGGAGTACGAACGCATGACCGTCACCCACGACCAGGTCCAGGCCCAGCTGACCGCTCCAGGACAGCTTTTCGAGATGGACGAGGTGCCCGGCCACGGCGGCACCGTCAGGACCTGGAAACACGCACCCACCCACTTCCGTGCGCTGCTGGAGATGAGCAGGTCCCATGGGGACAAGGTCTTCCTCACGTACCAGGACCAGCACCTCACCTACGAGGAGCACTTCCGCAGGGCGGCCACGCTGGCGCGACGCCTGGTGGAGGAGTACGGGGTGGTCAAGGGCGACCGGGTGGCCATCGCCATGCGCAACTACCCGGAGTGGGTGATCTCCTTCTCCGCCACGCTGGCGGCGGGGGCCGTAGCCGTGCCGCTCAACGCCTGGTGGACCGCGCAGGAACTGGAGTTCGGCCTGTCGGACTCCGAGGCCAAGGTGCTGATCGCCGACGGCGAGCGGGCCGCCGTGCTCACCGGCCTGGCGCAGCCGCTGATCGTGACCCGGGGTGAGGTCCCCGAGGGGGCGCGCTCGTTCGAGGACGTGCTGGGCCGGATCGAGGCCGACGTGACGCTTCCACCGGTGGAACTCTCGCCTGAGGATCCCGCCACGATCTTCTACACCTCGGGCACGACCGGCCGCCCCAAGGGCGCGCTCGGCAGCCACCGCAACGTCGGACAGTCCCCCATGACCGTGGCCTACGGACTGCTGCGCAGCGCGGTCCTGGCGGGCAGGGATCCGGGGACGTCAGCGGGGCAGCGCCGCGTCACCCTGCTGACCGTGCCGCTCTTCCACGTCACCGGCTGCTTCGCGGTCATGACCACCACCATGTTCGTCGGCGGCGGCCTGGTGCTGATGTACAGATGGGACGCGGGCCACGCCCTCGAGCTGATCGAGCGCGAGAAGGTCACGGGGATCACCGGCGTACCCACCAACGTCTGGCAGTTGCTCTCCCACCCCGATCTGAACAGGTACGACATCTCCAGCCTCAGCTCCCTCGGGTACGGCGGCGCCCCGGCCCCGCCGAAACTGCTGGAACGCATCACCGAGCAGTTGCCCAGCCGCGCCCCCTCCAACGGGTACGGCCTGACCGAGACCACCGCGCTGGCCATCAGCAACGCGGGGGCGGACTACCTGGCCAAGCCCGACAGCATCGGCCGGCCGGTGCCCGTGGTCGAGGTGAAGATCACCGACCCGCTCGGCGGCGAACTGCCGGTCGGCGAGGTGGGCGAACTCTGCCTGCGCGGCCCGAACGTCATCCTCGGCTACTGGAACCGTCCCGAGGCCACCGCCGAGACCTTCGTCGACGGCTGGCTGCACACCGGTGACCTGGCACGGGTGGACGAGGAGGGGTCCGTGTTCATCGTCGACCGGGCCAAGGACATGGTCATCCGCGGCGGAGAGAACGTCTACTGCGCCGAGGTCGAGGCCGCGTTGTTCGAACACCCGGCAGTGGACGACGCGGCGGTGATCGGCATCCCCCACGACGAGCTGGGCGAGGAGGTCGGCGCGGTGGTACGGCTGGCGTCCCCGGCGAGCGCCGAGGAACTGCAGGCATTCCTGCGCGAGCGGATCGCGGCGTTCAAGGTCCCGGTCCGGTTCTGGATCCGCGAGACCGAGCTCCCCCGCAACCCCGGCGGCAAGCTCCTCAAGACCCGCCTGCGCGAGGAGGTCCTGGGCTCCTGACGCCCTGTCGCGCTCCTCGGCCCGAATGCGAAGGTCCCGACGGCATGGCCGTCGGGACCTCCACGGATGTGGATCAGGCGCTGCGGAGCTGTGCTCCGGTGCGCTCGCCGGCGAGCGCCACGGCCGCGTCGCGGGCCGCGGTGATCTCCTCGGCGGTCAGGGTCCGGTCCGGCGCGCGGAACCGCAGGGTGTAGGCCAGGGACTTCCTGCCCTCGCCGACCTGGGTCCCGGCATAGACGTCGAACAGCCGGACCGACTCCAGCAGGTCGCCCGCCCCCTCGCGCAGCGCGGTCTCCACCTCGGCCACCGGGGTGACGGCGTCGACGACGAGCGCGACATCCTGCGTGGCGACCGGGTAGGCAGAGATCAAGGGTGCCTCCACCGGGCCGGTCATCAGTGACTCCAGCCGGGTCAGCTCCAGCTCCATCGCGCTGGTACGCGGGGGCAGCCCGTACGCCTCGACGACCCGCGGGTGCAGCTCGCCGGCGTGACCGACGAGCACGTCCCCGGCGTACAGCGCGGCGCAGCGGCCGGGGTGCCAGGGCTCGTGCCGGTCGGCGCGGACATCGAGGGTGACCCCGGCCTCGCGGGCCACCGTGCGGGCCGCCTCGACGGCGTCCGCCCAGCCGGCCGCGCGGCCCTTGCCCCACCATCCGGACCGCTCGAACTCCCCTGCCAGCACGGCACCCACCCGCAGCGGCTGCGCGGGCAGGGCGGACTCGATCGAGGCGAGTTCCTCCTCGCTGGGCCTGCGGTCCACACCGAGCACCGGCGCGGTCGCGGGCCCATCCGGAGACGACCGGTAGACCAGGCCCGTCTCGAACAGCGCCACGTCGCCGAACCCCCGGCCCACATTGCGGACCAGCGTCTTGAGCAGCCCCGGCAGCAGCGTGGTCCGCATCAGCGGCTCATCCTCGCTGAGGGGGTTGGCCAGCCGTACAGCCTGACGGCGCGCGTCGCCGGCGGACAGCTGCAGGTTGTCGAAGTCACGCTCCCCATTGAACGGGTAGGCCAGGATCTCGACGTAGCCGGAGGCGGCCAGCGCCCTGCCCACCCGGCGGCGCAGCCGCTGGCTCTCGCTGAGACCCGCGCCCGCCGGGGCGACCGGCAGGATCGAGGGCAGGTTCTCGTAGCCTTCGAGCCGGATGACCTCCTCGGCGAGGTCGTTCGGGTCGGTCAGGTCGGGCCGCCACGAGGGCGGGGTGACCGTCAGCATGTCATCGCCGGTGATCGCGAGCTTGGCGGCGATCTCGCCGGTGGGGGCGACCGCCCCGGCGACGACCGTGCAGCCGACCTGTTCCAGGCGGCGGATCACGGTCCCGCGGTCATAGCCGGTCCCGGCGACCCTGCCGGGGTGGCCGCTCGGGATGGAGATGCGGACCTGCTCGACCTCGGCCTCGGCGTGTGTCACACCCGGCTGGACCGTGCCGCCGCCAAGCTCGGCCAGCAGCTGGGCCGCCCGCCAGGACGCGTATAGCGGGAGCTCACGGTCCACATTCCGCTCGAAGCGCTTGGACGCCTCGCTAACCAGGTTGTGACGGCGGGACATCCGGGCGACGCCGCTGGCGGAGAAGTGCGCGGCCTCGATCACGATGTCGGTGGAGACATCGGAGATCTCGGTGTGCAGACCGCCCATGGTCCCGGCCATCGAGATCACGCCCGACCCGTCGGTGATCAGGATGTCTTCCGGGTTGAGCGTGCGGACGACGTGGTCGAGCGTCTCCAGCGTCTCGCCCGGCTCGGCCCGGCGCACGACGATCTCTCCGGTCAGTTTCGTGGCGTCGAAAGCGTGCAGGGGCTGGCCCAGCTCCAGCATCACGTAGTTGGTGACGTCGACGGCCAGCGAGACCGGGCGCATGCCGGCGCGCGTGAGCCGTACGCGCATCCACCGGGGGCTCTGCGCCGCCGGGTCGAAGCCGTGGATCTCACGCAGCACGAAGCGGTCGCAGGCCACCGGATCAGCGATGGAGGCCGGGTAGGACGGGCCGGTCTCATCGGGCGGGGAGACGTCGGCCGGGTCGAGGAACTCCGCGCCGAAGGCGATGGCGGCCTCGCGGGCCACACCACGGATCGACAGCGCGTAGCCGATGTCCGGGGTGATCTCCAGCTCGATCACGTCGTCGCGCAGACCGAGCAGCTCGACCACGTCGGCCCCGATCGGGGGGCCCTCGGACAGCACCATGATGCCGTCGTGCAGGTCGCTCAGGCCGAGCTCGCGCTCCGAGCAGATCATGCCCTCGGACATCCGCCCGTAAGTCTTGCGGGCGCCGACCTCGAACCCGCCGGGCAGCACGCCCCCGGGCAGCACGACCGGCACCCGGTCGCCGACGGCGAAGTTGGTGGCGCCGCAGACGATCTCCCGCGGCGTGGCCTCCCCCACCTCGACCTGGCAGTGCCTGATGGGCTTCTTGAAGCCCTGCAGCTCCTCGATGGCGAGCACCTCACCGACGACCACGTTCTTGACGTCGTGGCCGTAGGAGGTGACGGCTTCCAGCTTGAGCCCGGCGGCGGTGAGCTTGTCGGCGATCTCGTGCGCGGTGACGGCGGGGAGATCAACGTACTCCCGCAGCCATGAAAGCGGGACCTTCATCAGACCTCCATTCCGAACGGGAGCGTGAAACGGACGTCTCCCTCGACCATGTCGCGCATGTCCTCGGCGTTGTGACGGAACATCAGCGTCCGCTCAATGCCCATGCCGAAGGCGAAGCCGCTGTAGCGACCGGGGTCGACACCACAGGCGATGAGCACCCGCGGGTTGACCATGCCGCAACCGCCCCACTCGATCCAGCCCTCTGACTTGCAGGTGCGACAGGGCGGGTTGCCGGGCACCGCGGAGGTACCGCGGCAGACGAAGCACTTCAGGTCCATCTCCGCGGACGGCTCGGTGAACGGGAAGTAGTTGGGCCGGAACCTGGTGGTGATCCCCTCCCCGAACATGACCTCGGCGAAACGGTCCAGGGTGCCCTTGAGGTGGGCCATGGTCAGGCCCTCGTCGATGGCGAGCCCCTCAACCTGGTGGAAGACCGGAGTGTGGGTGGCGTCGAGCTCGTCGGTGCGGAACACCTTGCCAGGCGAGATCACGTAGACCGGGGGCCTGCGGCTGAGCAGGGCCCGGATCTGCACCGGTGAGGTCTGCGTGCGCAGCACCATGCCCGACTCGACGGACTCCACGAAGAAGGTGTCATGCTCCGAACGCGCCGGGTGGTCGGGCGAGATGTTCAACGCGTCGAAGTTGAACCACTCGCCTTCCAGCTCGGGTCCCTCGGCCACCTCGTAACCCATCGCGATGAACGCGTCGGCGACACGCTCCTGCAAAGTGGTCAGGGGGTGCCGGGCGCCGCGCGGGGCACGGTCGGCGGGCAGCGTGACGTCGACGGTCTCCTCCACGAGGACCCGCTCGTCCCGCTCGGCCTCCAGCTGGGCCTGGCGCTCGGCGAGAGCGTCGGCGACGGCCTTGCGGGCGCCGCCGATGCGCTTGCCCGCCTCGGCGCGGGCCGCCGGGGGCAGCGCGCCGATCTCGCGGTTGGCCAGGGCGATCGGCGAACGGTCTCCGGCGTGTGCGAGCCGTACCTGCTTGAGTTCGTCGAGGTCGCGCGCCGCCTTGACGGCGTCGAGCGCGTCAGCCTGCATGCGCGCCATCTCATCGGCGTGCAGCGGGGTCACCTCAACCGGGTCGTAGTTAGACAAGAGAGCTCCGAATCCAGGGCTTAAGCGGCAACGAGTCTAGTCGGGGAAGCCCACCGGGCTTGCATCCGCGCTCAGGCGAAGTCAGGGGTGCCGGTGGGCACCATAAATCGGAACTCGGCCCCGCCCTCGGACCCCCGCTGCACGGTGATGGTGCCGCCGTGGGCCTCGATCAGGCCCTTGACGATGAACAGGCCGAGCCCGGTGCCGCCCCGGCGGCGGGCATTACCCCGCCAGAACTGCCGGAACACGCGCGTGGCCAGCTCAGGCGGGATGCCGTCTCCCTGGTCACGGACGGACACGGTCACTCCCCACTCGTTCGGCTCTATGGCTACTGTCACCGTACCGCGCCCATGACGCACCGCGTTTTCCACCAGGTTGGCCAGCACCTGGTCGATCTTGTCCTGGTCGAGCCAGGTCTCGGGCAGCTCCCCCCGGACCTCCAGTCGGAAACGGTCCTCCGGTTCCCCCGCCGCGACGCGTCCAGCGATGATCTTGCGGGCTCTGGCCGGGATGTCGACCACCTGACGGTGGATCTCCAGCCGCCCGGACTCGATGCGGGACACGTCGAGCAGCTCGGTGATCAGCCGGGTCACCCGGTCGGCGTCGGCGTTGACCGTCTCCAGCATGACGAGTTTCTGGTTGTCGGTGAAACGGGTCCATTTGGCCAGCAGGGTGGCGGTGAACCCCTTGACGCTGGTCAGCGGGGAGCGGAGCTCGTGGGCGACGGTGGAGACCAGGTCGGCGCGGCTGCGCTCCAGGCGGGCGCGGGCGCCGGCGTCACGCAGCGTGATCACCACTCGGACCACCTTCCCGCCCCGCTCGGGCCTGCGCACCAGGCGGGCGGCCACGAGCATCTCCTGGCCTCCGGGGGTACGGAGCGGGAGCTCGGGCTGACGGGTGCGGGTGGGCAGCCCTCCGTAGGTGTCGAACCACTTCCACCAGTCGCGTCCGTCATGGTCGTGGAAGGAGAACGCGTCGCGCAGGTGACGCCCGACGGCCTGATCGTGGGCGACTCCCGTGAGCCGGGTCGCGGCCCGGTTGACGGTCAGCACATGGCCGTCGCGATCGGTCACGACAAGACCGTCAGGAAGATCGTCCACCTCGATCACACAGGCGGAATCAGCGCTCCGCTCGTCGATGTGTTCGCCGTGCACGACCCCGCCTCCTCGACGCTACAACGCCGACAATAGCGGGTTTCCCGCATTCTACGGCAGCCCCGGAGCGGGGGGGCGGGAACCGGCCCGCTGAGATCGGGCAGATGCGTACAGACACACCGCGGCGGCGGTCGCGAGGTTGAGGCTTTCGGCCCGTCCGTAGATCGGCACCCGGACCACTCCGTCGGCCAGCCGCAGGATCTCCTCCGGCAGTCCCCACGCCTCGTTGCCGAAGATCCAGGCGGTCGGGCCAGACAGATCCACGTCGTCCAGTGTCTGCGTCCCCGCGCCGTCGGCGGCGAGCACCCGCAGCCCCGCCTCCTTGAGCCTCTGTACGGCCTGCGCCACCGGAGCCCCCGTGGTGACCGGAAGGTGGAACAGGCTGCCCGCGCTGGCCCGGACGCACTTGCCGTTGTAGGGGTCCACCGAGGCGTCGGTGAAGACGACCGCGTCGGCGCCGGCCGCGTCGGCCGTACGCAGTACGGTCCCGGCGTTGCCGGGGTCGCGGACGTGGGCGAGCACGGCCACCAGCCTGGCATCGGCGGTGAGGGCCCTGTCCAGGGGCACGTGAACGAACCGGCACACGGCGAGCAACCCCTGGGGGGTGACGGTCTGGGCGAGCTCGGCCATGACCTCGCCGCTGGCCCGGTGGAGGGGCACTCCCGCGGCGGTGGCGGCGGTGACGATGTCGGCGTGCCGCAGCTCGGCCTCGGCCGTGGCGAACAGCTCCACCACCACGCCGTCCAACGCCAGCGCCTCGCGGACCGCCTGCGGCCCCTCGGCGAGGAAGGACCGGTCACGGTCCCTGAAGGCCCGCTTGGTCAGCCGCCGGGCGGCCTTGACCCTCGGCGACTTGATGTTGGTCAGCTCGGATCCCGCCATGCATGTCTCCCCAAGAATACGAATGCGGCCCACAGCGTGATCGCTGTGGGCCGCACACTCGTCAGTGCCGGATTCAGCCGGCGACCGGCGCGTTCACGTCGGCCGGGAGCGCCTTCTTGGCGGCCTCCACCAGCGTCGCGAACGTGGCGGCGTCGTTGACCGCGAGGTCAGCGAGGATCTTACGGTCGACCTCGATGGAGGCGAGCCGCAGACCCTGGATGAGCCGGTTGTAGGTGATGCCGTTCTGGCGGGCAGCGGCGTTGATCCGCTGGATCCAGAGACGGCGGAAGGTGCCCTTGCGGTCCTTACGGTCGCGGTAGGCGTAGGTCATCGAGTGGAGCATCTGCTCCTTGGCCTTGCGGTACAGCCTGGACCGCTGGCCCCGGTAACCCTTCGCCCGCTCAAGAACGACCTTGCGCTTCTTCTTGGCGTTGATCGCCCGCTTCACGCGTGCCATGTGTATCTATCTCCCCGGGGACCGTTACTTAGCGAGCAGCTTCTTGATCTTCTTGGCGTCGGCATCGGAGAGCACGACCTCGGACTTGAGACGACGCGTCAAGGTGGACGACTTCCACTCGTTGTAATGTGCGCGGTTGGCGCGACGGCGCTTGATCTTGCCGGTGCCGGTCAGCCGGAATCGCTTCTTCGCACCGCTGTGCGTCTTCATCTTCGGCATCTCAGCCGTCTCTCCCTCGATCGTGCCGATGTCCCGGGCCGGTAACCCAAGTCAAGGGCATGCCTGACTGCGAGACCGGACCCGGTCTCGGCTTAACCTCGCGACTACCTGACGCTTCAGGCTATGCGAGTCACTCCTGCGGAGTGGCCACCTCGTCGACGACGGGTGCCTCCCCCTCCACGGGGTCCTCGTCACGCCGCGCCTTGGCCGCTGCCTTCTCGGCCTTGGCCTCGGCCTTCTTCTTGTGCGGTCCGATCACCATGATCATGTTTCGACCGTCCTGCTTCGGCTGGGACTCCACGAAGCCAAGCTCCGTGACGTCCTCCGCCAGGCGCTGCAGGAGCCGGAAACCCAGCTCGGGCCGGGACTGCTCCCGCCCGCGGAACATGATCGTAACCTTGACCTTGTCCCCGGCCTTGAGGAACCGCACCACGTGACCCTTCTTGGTCTCGTAGTCGTGCGGGTCGATCTTCGGTCGGAGCTTGATCTCCTTGATGATCGTGTACGCCTGGTTGCGCCGCGCCTCACGTGCCTTCATCGCGGACTCGTACTTGAACTTGCCGTAGTCCATGAGTTTGCACACGGGCGGGCGAGCCGTAGCCGCGACCTCAACGAGGTCGAGGTCGGACTCCTGAGCCAGCTTCAGAGCATCACCAATGGAGACGATGCCAACCTGTTCGCCGTTCGGGCCGACGAGGCGGACCTCGGGCACGCGAATACGGTCGTTGATGCGGGGCTCGGCGCTGATGGGGCCTCCTAGGTTGCGATCCGCCGCCGTCGTGACGGGCGGTTGCCACATGCTCGATCGTGCCGGGAGGTCGCGGAACACAGGCCGTTTCCGGGCCTGGATAAGCGAAATGCCCCGCACGTCGCGCATGCGGGGCCACATGAACTCATCAGCCTTGACGCCGTGAGCTCTCCGGAATTATCCGGCGTGATCCTTGACCTGCCGACCTCGCGGTCAGCCAGGTGGGAGGTGAACCTCCGCTTGCGCGTCCAGCAGGCACGCCGGACCGATCGATTAGTTACTCTACCACAACCGAGAACGCCCACCGAATCATCCCCGCGGCGCCCCGACGCCGCCTCACTTCCCGGTGCGGAATCATGTCCGGCCGGGGCCTCCAGCCTGCGGCCCGGGGGCAGTCAGCTCTCCGGAGCGACTCGCCTGACGATCTCGGCCTTGCCCGCAGCGCGCATCGCCTCCACCGGAACGTCGGTCCGGCCGGTCATCATCTCGACCTGCCGGACCGCCTGGTGCAGGAGCATGGGGAAGCCGCCGATCACTATCCCACCCCGCTCCGCCACCGCCGCGGCCAGGCGGGTGGGCCACGGCGCGTAAACCACGTCGAAGAGCGCGGGCACCCCGGCCACCAGGCCGGCGAACCCGTCGGCGGCTCCGGCGGGCAGGGTGGAGACGACCAAGTCCACGTCCAGAGCGGTGCCGAGCCTGTCGAAGGTCCGCACCGTCAGGCCCGTGCCCAGCCGCTCCGCCACCGTCGCGGTCTCCCCGGCCCTGGCCAGGTCGCGGACCACCAGGGTGACCTCGCCCAGGCCCAGCTCGCGCAGGGCGGCCAGGGTGGAGGCCGCCGTCGCTCCTCCGCCGAGGACCGTCGCCGACCGTGGCGGCGCCACGCCCGCCTCGGCGAGCGCTCGCACGATGCCGTAGACGTCGGTGTTGTCGCCGTGGCGAGCACCGTCACGGAAGACCACCGTGTTGGCCCCGCCCACCTGCAGCGCGAGTTCGGAGACCGTGTCGAGCAGCGGGAGCACGGCACGCTTGAGCGGCATGGTCAGCGACAGACCCGCCCACTCGGGGCCGAGCCCGCCGATCAGGCCGGGCAGCCCGGCCTCGTCGCACTCGATCGCCTCGTATCGCCAGTCGGACAGGCCCATGCTCTCGTAGGCGGCCCGGTGCAGGTACGGCGAGAGCGAGTGGGTGATCGGCGACCCGAGCACTGCCGCTTTCATCATCCACCCCTCCGGTTCTTCTCGAACTCCGCCTTGAGCTGTAAGAACTCGGCTTCGGACGAGGTGAACTTGGTGACGCCCCGCTTGGGGTCGGTGGTCACGAACCAGATCCAGTTGCCCTCGTCCGGGTTGAGTGCCGCCTGGATGGCATGATCGCCGGGGTTGGTGATGGGCCCCGGAGGCAGGCCGGGCCGCGCGTAGGTGTTGTAGGGCGAGTCGCTCTCGAGGTCCGCATTGGTCGCCGCGATGCCGTACTTGTTCAGCGCGTACATCAACGTGCTGTCCATCTCCAGTTTGCGCTCGGGACTGCTGCCAAGACGGTTGTAGATGACCCGGGCCACCTTCCCCATGTCCTCGACGCTTCCGGACTCGGCCTGGACGATGCTGGCGATCGTCATGATCTCATGCGGGGTGTAACCGAGAGCCTTCGCCTCCCTCTCCAGTCCGTCCTTGGAGGCGGTCTGGTGGAAGCGGTCGACCATCGCCGTCAGGATGTCGGCGGGCGTCATCTTGGGCGAGACCTCGTAGGTCGCGGGGAAGGCGTAGCCCTCCAGCCTGCCCTTGGCGTAGGAGGGCAGCCCGAGCGCCTTGGCGTTCCTGGAGGCCCGCTGGAACTCCCTGAGCGGCTTGCCGGTCTGTTCGGCGAGCTGTACCAGGGTGTCGGACAGGCGCAGGCCCTCCTTGAGGATCACCTTCTCCCGCAGCCGCTTGTCCGGATCGAGCAGGGTGACGGCGGTGGCCGCGGACATCTGCTTGCGCATGGTGTATTCACCCGGCTGCAGGGAGGCGCTCATGCCGGCGTCGGCCACGGCGTTGACGAACGCCTTGGCGCTCTTGACCACACCCTGCTCATGCAGGGTCTGTGCGATCTCCGAAGCGCTCTGCCCGTCCTTGATCTCCACAACGACCTCACCGACGCCCTGGCCGGTGTAGTCCTCGACGGTCATCACGTCGCGCAGCCAGGTGTAGCCGTAGAAGCCGCCGGCGCCGATGCCGCCCAGCAGGACGATCGCGGCGAGCATCGGGGCGAGGAAGCCACCCCGGTTGCGGCGGCGCCGGCGGCGCCGTCCGCGCCTGTTGCCGGAGCCCTGGGATGTACGTGATCTGCGCCGTGACCGACCGTCGTCATCGGCGCCGACCAGGAAGTCCATATCGAGATCACTCATAGCTTCGCCGGCCAATCTCCCGGTAGGGACGGCCTGGCGTCAAGGGGGTATGCCAAACCGGAGGGGGACACCGGGCCAGATGTCCCGGTCAGCCGGGCACCTTCTCCTGGCCTCTCGGTGCGGATCGCCGCGTGCGGCGGAACCGGGGGTGTTCCGCCACGCATCACCGCGTCCTGAGGTATCTGTTCAGCTCTTCCCGGTATCTCACAAACTCACTCTCTTTGTCAGTGAATTTCGTGATTCTATGCTCCGGATCGGTTGTGACAAACCAGAGCCAATCACCCTGATCTGGATGGAGAGCCGCTCTCAGCGCCTTCTCCCCCGGGTGCGCGATAGGGCCGGGGGGTAGGCCAGGTCGTAGATAGGTGTTGTACGGCGACTGTACCTTGATGTCCTTCTCCGACACCTTGAGGGTCCTGCGGTTCTGGGCGTAGAGCACCGTGCTGTCGATCTGGAGAGGCATCCGCGCCCTGATCCGGTTGTAGATCACTCTAGCGATCTTCGGGTAGTCGGAGTCCCGCCCGCCCTCGGCCTGGAGCATGCTCGCCACCGTGACGACTTCCAAGGGCGTCAGTCGCACTTCGGCCGCCTTCTTCTCAAGATCGAGCTTGGTGGCCGCGTGTTTGTAACGTTCCACCATGGCGGCCAGCACGTCCCCCGGCGTCATGTTGGGCTCCACCTCGTAGGTGGCGGGGAAGAGGAAACCTTCGGCTCCCGCGGCGTAGGCGGGCAGATCGAGCTCCTGACGGTCCGCCGCGGCCCTGGCGAGCTCTTCCCGGCGCATTCCGGTGCCCTTGGCGAGCTTGTCGAGCACCTCTGTCAGGCGCAGCCCCTCCGGGATGGTCACCCGGCGCACCAGCCGGGACTCCGGAGCGACCAGCAGCTTGAGGGCGGCGGCGGCCGACATGCCCTTGCGGAGCTTGAAGTAGCCGGGCCGCAGGCTCTTCCCCTTGGACTGTTCCTCGGTCACCTGGATGAACGATCCGGCACTCGCCACCACCCCGGCGTCGGCCAGGACCGAGGCGATCTCACGCGCGGTCGCGCCTTCGTCGATCCTGACGGTGACCGTGCCCGAACCGGGCCCGTCGAAGTCGGCAGGCATCAGATACGGCTTGACCAGAACGTATCCGCCAAGGCCCAGCGTGACGGCGACAACGGCTGTGCCGCCCGCCAGCAGCCATACCGGCCGCAGACGGTTCACCGAGCGGTCCCACCACTCGGTTCTCCTCCGGACTGCTCGCCCGGTGGGCCGAGCACCCTGCCCGGCGGCATGCCGGTGGCGCGCTCAGCGTCCAGGGCGGCCTGGAGCAGCACGATGGCCGCTGCCTGGTCCACCACGCCACGTTGCTTTCTGGCTTTCACCCCGCTGGCCCGCAGACTCTGCTGGGCGGTGACCGTGGTCAGCCGCTCGTCGAACAGCCGGACCGGAACGGATGACAGCCGGAGCGAGATCCGGGTCGCGAAGTCGCGGGCGGCCTCGGCCGCCTGCCCCTCACGACCGGACAGCGAGGTCGGCAGGCCGACCACGATCTCGACGACCTCGTACTCGTCTGCGATCTCCGCGAGCCGGTCCAGATCGCCCTTGCCGCGCCGTACGGTCTCCACCGGCGTGGCCAGCAGCCCCGAAGGGTCGCTGCGGGCCACGCCGATACGGACCGAACCGACGTCGACGCCTAGCCGAATGCCGTTTCTCATGTGGTCATCATCCCCGCCTCCGAGCCGTGTCCGACTCACAGGCGTCCATCGTCAGGCGAGCGTCTGCGCGATCGCCTGCTCGACGGCGCCAAGCGCGTCGCCAATCGCCTCAGGACGGGTTCCACCACCCTGGGCGACGTCATCCTTACCGCCGCCGCCGCCCCCGAGTGCCTTGGCGGCGACACCGACGAGCCGGCCTGCCTTCAGGCCCCGTCCGCGCCCCGCCTCGTTGACCACGGCGACGACGACGGGCCGGTCGTTGGGCACACCGGCGACGACGACCACCGCGGCCCGCTCACCCGGGAACCGACCGCGCACGTCAAGAGCGAGCTTACGCAGGTCGTCGGGGGAGGTTCCATCAGGCGCGCGGTGCGTCACTACGGAGACCCCGCCCAGGTCGCGGGCGCCCGCCGCCATTTCCCCGGCCAATGCGAGCACCTGAGCAGAACGGAGCCTGTCCAGCTCCTTCTCCGCGGTGCGCAGCCGGGTGACGATGCCCTCGATCCGCTCGGGCAGCTCCTCGCGGCGGGCCTTGAGCTGTTCCGACAGCTGGGCGACGAGCACGCTCTCGCGGGCCAGGAAACGGAAGGCGTCCAGGCCGACCAGGGCCTCCACCCGGCGCACGCCCGCACCGATCGAAGCCTCGCCCAGCACCTTGACCAGGCCGAGCTGTCCGGAGCTGGAGACATGGGTGCCACCGCAGAGTTCGCGGGAGTATTCGCCGACCTCGACGATGCGGACGGTCTCGCCGTACTTCTCACCGAACAGGGCCAGCGCGCCCATCGCCCGGGCCTCGGCCTGGGAGGTGTGGAAGGCGTTGACCCTGAGGTCGTTGATCAGAACGGCGTTGACCTCGTCCTCGACGTCACGCAGCACACTGGGCGACACGGCGCCGGCGGCGGTGAAGTCGAAGCGGAAGCGGCCGGGCGAGTTCTCCGAGCCGGCCTGCGCCGCTGTCTCGCCCAGCGCGTTGCGGAAGCCGCGGTGCACCAGGTGCGTGGCGGTGTGGCTGCGGGAGATGGCCCGGCGCCGCTCGACGTCGATCTCGGCCTGGGCCTGGTCGCCCACCCGGATCTCACCGGCGCGGACCTTGCCCCGGTGCACGACGACGCCGGCGACCGGGGACTGCACGTCCACGATCTCGACCTCGGCCCCGTCGGTGCGGATGACGCCCTGGTCGGCGAGCTGGCCGCCGCCCTCGGCGTAGAACGGGGTACGGCTCAGCACAACCTCGACCGTGGTGCCGGCGCCCGCCGCCGGGACCGAGGCCCCGTCGACGAGGAGACCGATGACTCCGGACTCGGCGGTCACCTGGTCGTAGCCCAGGAATTCGACCTTGCCGGTCTTCTCCAGGATCCGGCCGAACACCGAGATGTCGGCGTTGCCGGTCTTCTTGGCGGCGGCGTCGGCCTTGGCCCGGTCGCGCTGCTCCTTCATCAACCGGCGGAAGCCCTCTTCGTCGACCTTGAGCCCCTGCTCGGAGGCCATCTCCAGGGTCAGGTCGATCGGGAAGCCGTAGGTGTCGTGCAGTTGGAAGGCCTGCTCACCGGCGAGCGTGCCCCGCCCCTTGCGCTTGGTCTCCTCCGCCGCCACATCGAAGATCGCGGTGCCGGTACGGAGGGTGCCCAGGAAGGAGGCCTCCTCGGCGTCGATGACGCCGTGGATCTGCGGGGCGTCGGCCTTGAGCTCGGGGTACTGCTCGCCCATCACCTCGATGGTCACCGCGGTGAGCTCGTGCATGTAGCGCTCCTCGCCCGCGCCGAGCAGGCGCAGGTTACGGATGGCGCGGCGCAGGATGCGGCGCAGCACGTAGCCCCGCCCCTCGTTGGAGGGCAGCACACCGTCGGCGACGAGCATCACGCCGGTCCGGACGTGGTCGGCGATGACCCGCAGCGAGACGTCGGCGCGCTCGTCGCGGCCGTAGCGCGTCTTGGTGAGCTCGGCGGCCCTGTCGAGGATCTTGTAGGTGGTGTCGATCTCGTAGATGTTGTCGACGCCCTGCAGGATCGCCGCCATGCGCTCCAGGCCCATGCCGGTGTCGACGCTCTTGGCGGGCAGCTCGCCCACGACGTCGAAGTCCACCTTGCTGCGGACCGCGCCGAGCTGGAACTGCATGAAGACGTTGTTCCACACCTCGAGATAGCGGTTCTCGTCGGCGATCGGGCCACCCTCACGCCCGTACTCGGGGCCGCGGTCGTAGTAGATCTCGCTGCACGGCCCGCCGGGACCCGGCACGCCCATGTGCCAGTAGTTGTCCTCGAGACCGCGCCGCTGGATGTGCTCCGCGGGTACGCCGACCTTGTCGTGCCAGATGTCGTAGGCCTCGTCGTCGTCCTGGTAGACGGTGACCCAGAGCCTGTCCTCGGGGAAGCCGAAGCCGCCCTCGGACTCGGGCTTGGTCAGCAGTTCCCAGGCCAGCGGGATCGCCTGCTCCTTGAAGTAGTCACCGAAGGAGAAGTTGCCGAGCATCTGGAAGAACGTGGCGTGCCTGGTGGTCTTGCCGACCTCGTCGATGTCGGGGGTGCGGACGCACTTTTGGACGCTGACGGCCCGGTCGAAGGGCGGCTTCTGCTGGCCCAGGAAGTAGGGCTTGAACGGCACCATGCCCGCGGGGACCAGAAGCAGCGTCGGGTCCTCGGCAATCAGGCTGGCCGAGGGCACGGCTGAGTGCCCACGCTCCTCGAAGAAGCGCAGGAAGCGGCGGGCGATCTCTGCCGACTCCATGTCAGCGGCCATCCTTTACGTCGTAGTGATAGATGTTCTCAACAGTGTCGAGCCCGAACCTGGATCGCAACTCGGTTTCCCGCTTGGCCGCACCCTCAAGGGTGTCGCCGGCGAACTCCCTCATCTGCTCCAGGACGCCGGTGGCGCTGTGCACGGCGCGGCGGGCCAGGTGATTCGGATGCAGTGCTTGCAGCTTACGCATCGCCCAGACCGCGCCGAACGCGCCCAGGGACATGTAGAACAGCCGCCGGATCATCGCCGCCGCCTCTCCAGCACCCGAAGGTTCGATCTGCCCCGGACCCGCAGGGCCTGCCGGATGCCGTGACTCAGCGCCGCGAGCTTGATGAGCGGTCCCGTGACCAGGATCTGGGTGACGCCGCTGACCTTGGCGACGTGCCCGCTGACCTGCTTGACGTCCGCAGCGATGGCCTCGACGGCGACGAGCTGGCGATTGGCCTCGCCGACGGCGACCGTGACGTCCTCCAGCAGCGGCACCACGCGCTCGCTCAGCTCCGAGACCATCTTGGTCGTCTCGGTGAGTAGCCGTGCCAGCCTGACCAGGACCACGGCCAGAAAGCAGACCAGGATCGCCCATGCCATGGCCACGATCAGTCCGGCGACCTCTCCTGCGCTAAGCATGTGCCGATCTCCCTACTCGACCCGGCTGGAACGGCAAGACCCTATCGTGTCTTGCCCCACCCTCCCGGCACGCCGTCTCGTGATGGGCCATCCCCATACGTTCGGGACCTTCCGGGGTCCGGATGCGGGCGGGTGACTACCGGCCGCGGAGAAAGGTGCGGATCCTGGACCACCGGTCGGCGAAGCCCGCCTCGGCGCCGTGACGGGTGGGCTGGTAGTAGCGGCGGTCCCGGAGCTCCTCCGGGGCATAGTCCTGACGGACCAGACCGTGCTCGAAGTCGTGGGGATATTTGTAGCCCTTGCCGTGGCCGAGCTTCTTGGCCCCGGCGTAGTGGGCGTCGCGCAGGTGGTCGGGGACGTGGCCGATGGCGCCGCGCCGTACGTCCTCCGAGGCGGCGCCGATGGCGTTGATCACCGCGTTGGACTTGGGTGCCAGGGAGCAGTGGATGACCGCCTGGGCCAGGTTGAGCCGCCCCTCGGGCAGGCCGATGAACTCCACCGCCTGAGCCGCGGCCACCGCGACCTGCAGGCACGTCGGGTCGGCCATGCCGACGTCCTCGGAGGCGAAGATGACGATCCTTCGCGCGATGAACCGGGGATCCTCCCCCGCCTCGATCATCCGGGCGAGGTAGTGCAGCGCGGCGTCGGCGTCGGAGCCGCGCATGCTCTTGATGAAGCCGCTGATCACGTCGTAGTGCTGGTCGCCCTGGCGGTCGTAGCGGACGGCCGCCTTGTCCACCGCGCGCTCGACGACCTCGACGGTGATCTCACCGTCGGCGATGAGCGCGGCGGCCTCCAGGTAGGTGAGCGACCTGCGGGCGTCTCCCCCGGCCAGGCGGACCAGATGCTCGGCGGCCTCGGGCGCCAGCCGTGCCCTGCCGTCCAGCCCGCGCGGGTCGGCGACGGCGCGCTCCAGCACCACCCGGATGTCGTCCTCCGACAGCGACTCCAGGGTCAGCAGCAGCGAGCGTGACAGCAGTGGGGAGATGACGGAGAAGAACGGGTTCTCGGTGGTGGCACCGATGAAGGTGACCCAGCGGTTCTCCACCGCGGGCAGCAGGGCGTCCTGCTGGGCCTTGTTGAAGCGGTGCACCTCGTCGACGAACAGCACCGTCTGGCGGCCGGACATGCCCAGCTCGCGCCGGGCCTGCTCGATGGCCGCGCGGACCTCCTTGACGCCCGCCGACACGGCGGAGACCTCGACGAAGCGGCGTTTGGTGACGCCCGCGACCACATAGGCCAGGGTCGTCTTACCGGTGCCGGGCGGACCCCACAGGAACAGCGACATCGGCGCCTCGGCCTCGACCAGCCTGCGCAGCGGCGTGCCCGGCCCCAGCAGGTGACGCTGGCCGATCACCTCGTCCAGGCCGCGCGGGCGCATCCGCACCGCCAGGGGCTCATGGCCGCGATGGGCCTCCTCCGCCGCCGAATCGAACAGGCTGTCCACGCTCCGACAGTACCTTCAGGACACGTGCTTCAGATCCACGGTGTCGCGGCGCGCTCCCCCCTGCCGCCACGGTCCCGTTCCCGGATCCGCTCCGCGTCGTCCCGGGGGCGGCAGGCGGCCTCAGCTCCCCCAGACCGCGCCGGCGCCGGTGTGCCCGGCCCGCAGCACGTAGTAACCCGTCACGGCGGCCACGACCACGGTGAGCGCCGAGACGGCCACCCTCACCGGGCGGCCGAACCGGTCACCGCGCGAGACGTAGACGAGTATCAGCGAGACCGCACCCAGGGCGAAGGCGGCCAGCAGCAGCGGCGTGGCGAACTCCTCGTGTTCGGCGATGCGCGCGCCGAGCGGGCCGTCTGCCGACGCGAACCGGCTCACCTTCAGCGCCTCGCCGCTCTCCCGCGCCGCGAAGACGGCAACCGGGACGATCACCGCCAGCGCCGCCACCGCCCAGTGCAGTACGGCACGCGTGCGTGGTGCCAGCGCGTGGACAGCGGCCAGTATCACCAGGAGAGGCGTCAGGACGACGGCGGCGTGGATGATCAGGGGATGGGCGGGCAGGCCCAGAATCTCATCGAACATGCGGGGGCTCCGGTCGTACGTGGCTCGTCATCACCAGGTACGGAATCTCACCACAGACGGTTCGGAAACACACCGGATTGCCCAGTGATTTTCTCTTCAGCCTCATTCGGTGTATTCCGTCACTTACATCCAGCACACGCTGAGGCCGGTACGCTTTCCGCCAGTTGACAGTCAAGTAACAGTAATCCCGGAGGATATAGCGGTGAGTGGCGAGGACCGCCAGAGCCAGCTGGCGCAGGAGCACAAGGAGCGCCAGGCCCAGCGTGCTGAGCAGGCGACCAAGGCGAAGCGGAACACCTTCATCGGCGCCGGCGCCGCGGTGGTGGTCGTCGCCGGCGGCGTGATCGCCGCCATGACCCTGCTCGGGGGGAACAGCGGCGACGCGCTCACGGCCCAGAGCTCGCCGGTCCCCTCGGACACCGCCGAGCCGACGTCGCCGCTGGAGTCCATGGCGCCCACCGCTCCGGCCGACGCGACCAAGGTGAGCTGCTCCTACCGCAAGGACACCAGCGGCAGCCCGGCCAAGGATGTGGGCATGCCGCCGAGCAAGCCCAATCTGAAGCTGAAGACCATGACGATCTCCACCAATCACGGTGACATCGTGATCGACCTGGCGACGGCTGAGGCCCCCTGCGCGGTGAACTCCTTCGCCTTCCTGGCCGAGAAGAACTTCTTCGACAACACCAAGTGCCACCGTCTGGCCACGCCGGAGAACTCGGGCCTGGCACTGCTCCAGTGCGGCGACCCGCAGGCCAAGGCGGACGGCAAGAACCCCACAGACGGGCAGGGCAGCTCGGGTTACGTCTTCAACGACGAGAACCTCGGCGGTATCCCCTACACCAAGGGCACGGTCGCGCTGGCACAGCCGGTGGAGGCGGCCAACCAGAACGGCAGCCAGTTCTGGATCTCACTCGGCGACGAGACCACCCAGCTGGATCCGACGGACTACACGCCCATCGGTGTCGTCTCCAAGGGCATGGACATCCTCGACAAGGTCTACAAGGGCGGGTGGATCACCAACCCCGACGACATCACCGGCGACGGTGGCTCCAACGCCCCCAAGATCCCGGTGATCATCAAGGATCTGACGGTCTCCTAGTGAGGCGCCCCGGCTGCCGGCCGGAAGCCCGCGCCCAGGGTTCAGGAGACCACCGACGGGCCAGGGGCGACGGCGACCTGCCGGTCGGCCGGCTTGTCCGGCCGGCACCGCGGTAGCCGCCGGTCCAGCCCGTCACCACGGTACGGCGGAGGCCCCCGGAAGAACCGTTCCGGGGGCCTCCGCCGTGTCTGGGACTGCGGGGACTACGCCTCGGCCTTCGGCTTGGCGTCGACGCCGGCCTCCTTGCGCTGCTCACCCGTGATCGGGGTGGGCGCACCGGTCAGCGGGTCGTAGCCGGATGCCGTCTTCGGGAAGGCGATGACGTCGCGGATCGAGTCGCCGCCCGCGAGCAGCATGCAGATCCGGTCCCAGCCGTAGGCGATGCCGCCGTGCGGCGGCGGGCCGTACTTGAACGCCTCCAGCAGGAAGCCGAACTTGTTCTCCGCCTCCTCCTTGGAGATGCCCAGCACGTCGAAGACGCGCTGCTGCATCTCGGCCCGGTGGATACGGATCGAGCCGCCGCCGATCTCCATGCCGTTGCAGACCATGTCGTAGGCGTAGGCCAGAGCCTCGCCGGGGTGATCCTGGAAGTTGTCGGCCCACTCGGGCTTCGGCCCGGTGAACGGGTGGTGGACCGGGGTCCAGCCGCCCTCGCCGTCCTCCTCGAACATCGGGGCGTCGACGACCCAGAGGAAGCTCCACTGCGACTCGTCGATCAGACCGCAGCGGCGGCCGATCTCCAGGCGGGCCGCGCCGAGCAACTCACGAGAGGCGGAGGCCCTGCCGGCCGCGAAGAAGATCGCGTCACCGGGCTTGGCGCCGACCTTTTCCGCCAGACCGGCGCTCTCGGTCTCCGACAGGTTCTTGGCGACCGGACCACCGAGCGTGCCGTCCTCGCCGACGAGCACGTACGCCAGGCCCCTGGCGCCGCGCGACCTGGCCCACTCCTGCCAGCCGTCCAGCTCCTTGCGGCTCTGGGACGCGCCGCCAGGCATGACCACGGCGCCGACGTACGAAGCCTGGAACACCCGGAAGGTGGTGTCGGCGAAGAACTCGGTCATCTCGACGAGCTCCTGGCCGAAGCGCAGGTCCGGCTTGTCGGAGCCGTAGCGGGACATGACCTCCCAGTAGGTCATCCGGGGCAGCGGCGTCGGCAGCTCGTAACCGAGCGTCCCCTTCCAGATGCGGCCGATCAGGGCCTCGCCCAGCGCGATGACGTCGTCCTGGTCCACGAAGGACATCTCGACGTCGATCTGGGTGAACTCCGGCTGCCGGTCGGCACGCAGGTCCTCGTCCCGGAAACAGCGGGCGAGCTGGTAGTAGCGCTCCATGCCGGCGACCATGAGGAGCTGCTTGAACAGCTGCGGCGACTGCGGCAGCGCGTACCAGCTGCCGGGCTGCAGACGGACCGGGACCAGGAAGTCGCGGGCCCCCTCGGGGGTGGAGCGGGTCAGCGTCGGGGTCTCGATGTAGTTGAACCCGTGCTCGTTCATCACCTCGTGGGCCAGGTAGGTGGCCTTGGAGCGGATCCGCATGGCGTGGGCGACCTGCTGGCGGCGGATGTCGAGGTAGCGATACTTGAGCCGGGCCTCCTCCGACACCCCGGTGTGGCCCTCGATCGGGAACGGCAGCGGCGCGGACTCGCTGAGCACCTCGACCTCGGAGGCGACGACCTCGATCGCGCCGGTGGGCAGATCGGGGTTCTCGTTGCCCTCGGGACGGACCCGCACCTGCCCGACGACCTTGACGCAGTATTCCGCGCGCAGGCCGTGCGCGTCGTCCTCCTCGCGGAAGACCACCTGGGAGGAGCCGGAGGCATCGCGCAGGTCGATGAAGACCACACCGCCGTGGTCACGGCGGCGCGCCACCCAACCGGCCAGCGTCACCTGCTGCCCGGCGTGCTCCTTGCGCAGTGATCCCGCTTCGTGCGTGCGGATCATTTCTTCAGTCTCTCCTTCAACGTCGTGACGATCTCAGCGAGCGGTACGGCGGCCTGGTCGCCGCTGACCAGGTCTTTGACCTGTGCGGACCCGGCGGCGATATCTCGCTCGCCGAGAATCACGGCATAGCTCGCCCCCGACCGGTCGGCACCCTTCATGGCACCCTTGACGCCCTTGCCTCCGAACGACATGTCGGCGTCGAGGCCGGCCCGGCGCAGTTCGGTGATGAGCAGGAACATCCGGCGGCGCGCCTCCTCGCCCAGCGGCACACCGTACACCTGGGCACGCGGCCCGGTCGTCTCGGCTCCGAACAGGCCCTCGGCCTCCATGGCCAGGACCGTCCGGTCGACGCCGAGTGCCCAGCCGACGCTCGGCAGGGCCGGACCACCGATCATCTCGCTCAGCCCGTCGTAGCGGCCGCCACCGCCGACCGCCGACTGCGAGCCCAGCCCGTCGTGGACGAACTCGAACGTGGTGCGCGTGTAGTAGTCCAGCCCGCGGACCAGTCTGGGGTCGTCGGTGTAGGCCACGCCGGAGGCGGTCAGCAGCGAGCGGACCTCCTCGTGGTAGGCCTTGCACGCCTCGCACAGGTGGTCGACGACCAGCGGGGCGTCGGCGAGCTGGGCCTGCACCTCGGGACGCTTGTCGTCGAGCACGCGCAACGGATTGATCTCGATCCGGGCCCGGGTGGGCTCGTCGAGGTCGAGTCCGCGCAGGAATTCCTGCAGCGCGGCCCGGTAGGCGGGACGGCACTCCTTGTCGCCCAGCGTGTTGAGCAGCAGCCGGACCCCGGTGAGTCCCAGCCCGGCATAGCCGTCGGCGGCCAGCACGATCAGCTCGGCGTCCAGCGCGGGGTCCTCCGACCCCAGGGCCTCCGCGCCGACCTGCCAGAAGTGGCGGTAGCGCCCCTTCTGGGCGCGCTCATAGCGGAACTGGCTCCCCGAGTACCAGAGCTTCACGGGGAGCTGACCGTTGTGCAGCCCGTGCTGGAGGACCGAGCGCACGACCGATGCGGTGCCCTCGGGGCGCAGTGTGAGGGATCGCCCGCCCTTGTCCTCGAAGGTGTACATCTCCTTGGAGACGATGTCGGTCGATTCACCGACACCGCGGACGAACAGCGCGGTGTCCTCGAAGACCGGCGTCTCGATGTAGCCGTAGCCGGCGCGACGGGCCGGGGCGGTCAGCGCCTCCCGTACGGCGAGCGCCTGCTCCGAACGCGGTGGGAGCCAGTCAAAGGTGCCCTTGGGCGCCTGCAAAGTCATCTTCTAAAGTCCTCTGGTGGGACCGGCGTACGGGGCCGCTTCCGCGAGATACGGGTTGGTGGCGCGCTCGTGGCCGATCGTGGTCTGGGGTCCGTGACCGGGCAGCACCACCGTGTCCTCCGGCAGCGGCAGGCATTTCGTCGCCAGGCTGCGCAGGATGGTCGGGTAGTCGCCGCCCGGGAGATCGGTGCGGCCGATGGAGCCGGCGAACAGCAGGTCGCCCGAGAACAGCACGTCCGGGATCTCCTCGGTGCTGGGCAGCCTGAACGTCACCGACCCCCTGGTATGGCCGGGGGTGTGATCGACGGTGAGCTCCATGCCCGCCAGGCGCAGCACCTCGCCGTCGGCGAGTTCGCGCACGTCGTCGGGCTCGGTGAAGGTCAGGCCGCCGAACAGCTGCTGGGTGGCCGCCAACGACAGTCCCTTGCCCGGGTCGGAGAGCAGCTCACGGTCCTCGGGGTGGATCCACGCGGGAACGTCACGCGCGCCACAGACCGGGGCGACCGACCACATGTGGTCAAGGTGCCCGTGGGTGACCAGCACCGCGACCGGCTTCAGCCGATGCTCGCGCAGCACGTCATCCAGGTCGGCGACCGCGTTCTGCCCGGGGTCGACGATGACACACTCCTCGCCCGCGGCGGGAGCGGCGACGTAGCAGTTGGTCTGGAACGACCCTGCGGGAAAGCCGGCGATGAGCATCTGCCTCAGCTGATCTCGTCAAGAATATGGATGGGAATGTAACCGAAGGGTACCGGTGCGGGTCGGCGGGCTGCGAACCATTACCCTTTGGCCGATACGATTCGCCCACCTCAGTAAGTAATACTCCGGCACTCGGGAGGGCGAAGCGGTGAGCGGCAAGGACCGCCAGAAGCAGCTGGCGCGCGAGCACTACGAGCGGCAGACCCAGCGGCGCATCGAGCGCGAGGCCAAGGCCAAGCGCAATGCATTCGTTGGCACCAGCGTGGCTGTCGTGGTGGTGATAGGCGGTGTGATCGCCGCGACGACGCTGCTCGGAGGCAGCGACTCGTCCGCCACGGCCACTCCGGCAGCCTCGGCGAGCCCGTCGGAGAGCCCGTCGGAGACGAGCACCGTCGCAAAACCGGCGGCTTTCGACCCCGCCACCGGTACCTGCGGCTATGTCGCCGACACCGACGGCAGTCCCGCCAAGAATGTGGGCACTCCTCCGGCCAAGGTGGACACCACGCCCACGACGATGACCCTGAAGACGAACCAGGGCGACATCGTGATCGCGGTGTCCGCCGAGAAGACGCCGTGCACGGTCAACTCCTTCGCCTTCCTGGCGGAGAAGAAGTACTTCGACGGCTCCAAGTGCCACCGGCTCGGCTCCGACCAGTTCCCGGTGCTGCAGTGCGGCGACCCGCTGGCCAAGGCCGACGGCAAGAGCCAGACCGACGGCCGGGGCGGCCCCGGCTACCGTTTCGTCAACGAGAACCTCGAAGGCGCGAAGTACACCCGGGGTGTCGTGGCCATGGCCAACAGCGGTCCCGACACCAACGGCAGCCAGTTCTTCATCGTGTACGGCGACGCCCAGCTGTCCCCGGACTACACACCGTTCGGTACGGTCACCAAGGGGATGGAAATCCTCGACAAGGTGAACAAGGGCGGGGTTATCACCCCCGGACCGGACGGGACGGGAGCCCCGAAGGAAACCGTCGAGATCAAAAACGTGACAATGTCCAGCAAGAGCTGACGTAATACAACCATGGGGCGGTTAGCCTCGAAAGGCTGATGATAGTGCGGGAGGACACGGTGAGCACCGACCCGTGGGGCCGGGTAGACGACGACGGCACCGTCTACGTGCGTACGGCTGAGGGAGAACGGGCCGTCGGGTCCTGGCAGGCCGGCGAACCGGAGGAGGCACTTGCCTACTTCCATCGCAAGTTCGACGAGCTGGCCGGGCAGGTGACGCTACTGGAACAGCGGGTGCGCGGCACCGACCTGCCACCCGCCCAGGCCGAGGCGACCATCGTCAAGCTCCGCGAAGCGATCACCGACGCGCACGCGGTCGGCGATCTCGACGCGCTGCTGAACCGGCTGACTGCTCTCACGGAGCTGGTCGCCCAGCGCCGTGAGGAGGTCAGGGCCGCTCGTGACGTGGCCCGCCTGGAGGCCAAGGGCGTCAAGGAACGGATCGTCGCCGAGGCCGAGCGCATCGCTGACGACACCACTCACTGGAAGACCGGCGGCGAGCGGCTGCGCCAGCTCGTCGACGAGTGGAAGGCGGCCGAGCGCATCGACCGCGTCACGGAGGCGGCCCTCTGGAAGAGGCTGTCCGCCGCCCGCACGGCCTTCGCGAAGCGCCGCAAGGCCTACTTCGCCGGGCTGGACGAGCAGCGTGAGAGCGTACGCTCCACCAAGGAGCGTCTCGTCGCCGAGGCCGAGGCGCTGGCCTCCTCCACCGACTGGGGCGCTACGGCCTCCGCCTACCGCGAGCTGATGCAGCAGTGGAAGGTGGCGGGCCGGGCCTCCCGGGAGGTCGAAGACGAGCTCTGGGGCCGTTTCAAGGGCGCCCAGGACCAGTTCTTCCAGGCCCGCTCGGCGGTCTTCGCCGAGCGGGACGCCTCGCTCGCGGCCAACGCCGAGATCAAGGAGCAGCTCCTGGTCGAGGCCGAGAAGATCGTCCCGGTCTCCGACGCCCGCGCCGCCAGGACCGCCCTGCGCGGCATCCTGGAGCGTTGGGAGGCCGCCGGTCCGGTCCCGCGCGAGCAGCGCGACCGCCTTGAGGGCGGCCTGCGCAAGATCGACGACGCGGTCCGCAAGGCGGAGGAGACGGAGTGGAAGCGCTCCAACCCCGAAGCCCGCGCCCGCGCCCAGAACACGGTCGACCAGCTCCACAAGTCGATCGAGCAGCTGGAGGCCCGGCTGGCCAAGGCTCAGGCGGCCGGCAGGGACAAGGACGTGAAGGACGCCCAGGAGGCCCTGGCCGCCCGCCGTTCCTGGCTGGAGGAGGCCGAGCGCACGCTCGCCGAGTTCTCCTGACGCGCTGAGAGTCCATGAAGGCGTGTCCCCGTCTCGGGGGCACGCCTTCATGGTGGATCAGGCGCCGGCGCCGCTCACCCGGTAGACGTCGTAGACGCCCGGAATGTTGCGCACGGCCTTCAGGACGTGCCCCAGATGCTTGGGGTCGCCCATCTCGAAGGTGAACTTGCTGATCGCCACCCGGTCCCTGGAGGTTGTCACCGACGCCGACAGGATGTTCACATGCTGATCCGACAGGGTCCGGGTCACATCCGACAGCAGGCGCGGCCGGTCGAGCGCCTCGACCTGCAGGGCGACCAGGAACACCGAGTCGTCCCCCGCGGACCAGGCCACCTCGACCAGGCGGTCCGGCTCGGACTTCAGCTGCTCCACGTTGGGACAGTTGGTGCGGTGCACCGACACGCCGTGCCCGCGGGTGACGAAGCCGATGATCTCGTCGCCGGGCACGGGGGTGCAGCAGCGCGACAGCCTCACCCACACATCCGAGTCGCCCGCCACCACCACTCCCGCGCCGCCACTGCCACGGGAGCGGCCACGCACCTTCGTCGGCACCGCTGCCTCGGCGATGTCCTCCTCCGCGCCGTCCACTCCGCCGAGAGAGTGCACCAGCTTCTGCACGACCGCCTGGGCGGCGATGTGCCCCTCCCCAACGGCCGCGTAGAGCGCGGAGACGTCGGAGTAGCGCAGGTCCCTGGCGAGGGTCAGGAGGGACTCTCCGGACATCATGCGCTGCAGGGGCAGGCCCTGCTTGCGCATGGCCCGGCCGATGGCCTCCTTGCCCGCCTCGATCGCGGTCTCGCGGCGCTCCTTGGAGAACCACTGACGGATCTTGTTGCGGGCCCGGCCGGACTTGACGAACTTGAGCCAGTCGCGCGACGGGCCCGCGTCAGGCGACTTGGAGGTGAAGATCTCAACGGTGTCACCGTTGCCCAGCCGTGACTCCAGCGGCACCAGTCGGCTGTTGACCCGGGCGCCGATGCAGCGGTGGCCGACCTCGGTGTGCACGGCGTAGGCGAAGTCGACCGGTGTCGCCCCCTCGGGGAGGGCGATCACCTGGCCCCGCGGCGTGAAGACGTAGACCTCCGAGACCGACAGGTCGAACCGGAGCGACTCCAGGAACTCTCCCGGGTCGGCGGTCTCCTTCTGCCAGTCCAGGAGCTGGCGGAGCCACGCCATGTCGCTGGCCGGCTTCAGCTTCACCCCGGGAGAGCCGGAGGCGGTCATCTCCTCCTTGTACTTCCAGTGCGAGGCCACGCCGTACTCGGCCCTGTGGTGCATGCCGTGGGTGCGGATCTGCAGCTCCACCGGTTTGCCCTCGGGACCGATGACCGTCGTGTGCAGCGACTGGTACATGTTGAACTTGGGCATCGCGATGTAGTCCTTGAACCGGCCGGGCACCGGATTCCATCGCGCGTGGATCGTTCCGAGGGCGGCATAGCAGTCGCGGACCGTGTCGACCAGCACCCGGATGCCGACCAGGTCGTAGATGTCGTCGAAGGCGACATCTCTGGCGATCATCTTCTGGTAGACCGAGTAGTAGTGCTTGGGACGCCCCTTGACCACCGCGCGGATCTTGGCCTCGCGCAGGTCGACGGAGACCTTCTCGATGACCTCCTGCAGGAACAGGTCCCTGCGGGGGGCCCGCTCCGAGACCATCCTGGCGATCTCGTCATAGCGTTTGGGGTAGAGCATGGCGAACGCGAGGTCCTCCAGCTCCCACTTGATGGTGTTCATGCCCAGCCGGTGGGCGAGCGGCGCGAAGATCTCCAGCGTCTCACGGGACTTCTGCTGCCGTTTGTGCTCGGGGAGGTAGCGCATGGTGCGCATGTTGTGCAGCCGGTCAGCGAGCTTGATCACCAGCACCCGGATGTCGCGGGACATCGCCACGACCATCTTGCGCACGGTCTCGGCCTGCGCGGCGTCACCGAACTTGACCTTGTCGAGCTTGGTGACGCCGTCGACCAGCAGCGCGATGTTGTCGCCGAAGTCCGAGCGCAGCTCGTCAAGGCCGTAGGCGGTGTCCTCGACCGTGTCGTGCAGCAGCGCGGCGCACAGCGTCTCGTCGTCGGTGCCGAGCTCGGCCAGGATCGTCGCCACCGCCAGGGGGTGGGTGATGTAGGGGTCGCCGCTTTTGCGCTTCTGATCACGGTGATGGTAGGCGGCCACGTCATAGGCGCGCTCGATCAACCGCAGGTCCGCCTTCGGATGGGTCGCGCGGACCGTCCGGAACAGTGGCTCCAGCACCGGGTTCATGGCCCCACCCCATTGCCCCCCAAAGCGTGCGATTCTGCGCCTTACCGCAGGCTTCTCTTCGGCGGCTCCGGACATGGCGGGACCGGCATCGCCGGCCGGGACGGCCGTCACGGGACCGCCCCCGTCGGCGGTCACGTCGGGGACGACCACATCACGGGGCACTCAGACTCCTCACATTCGAGTCCAGATCCCCCAAGTGTATCCAGACCGGCTTCAATGCTTACCCCGGCGGGGTGAAATCAGACGATCACGAGGGAGTGCAACTCGACGCCGTCCAGCCGTTCCCGCCCCTTGAGGGAGGCCAATTCCATGAGCACGGCGATGGCGACGACGTCGGCGCCCGCCCTGCGGACCAGCTCCACCGCCGCGCACGCCGTACCTCCGGTGGCGAGCACGTCATCGACGATCAGGACGCGATCTCCTGGGGCGAAGGCGTCCCTGTGGACCTCGATGGTGGCGGAGCCGTACTCCAGATCGTAGGACGCCTCAAGCGTCTCGGAGGGCAGTTTGCCTTTCTTCCGTACCGGAACGAACCCGGCACCGGACCTGCAGGCGGCCGGGGCGGCCAGGATGAAGCCCCGGGCCTCGATCCCAACGATCTTGTCGACCTGGTGGAGCCCGGCAAACTCGTCCACCACCGCGGCGAACGCGAGCGGGTCGGCGAGCAGCGGGGTGATGTCCTTGAACAGCACTCCCTGCTGGGGGTAGTCGGGTACGTCGCGGATCCGGTCCAGGATCAGCCGGCGCAGCTCACTCATCGTCACATCCCTTAAGGAAAACGCCTCCGCCCCCCGGCGGGGGCGGAGGCGTGATCTGGTGCTGTCTACTTCTTCTTGCGTTTGTCGGCGTCGGAGACGGAGCCGTTGGCGGCTCCCGCCGCAACCGGCTGACGGCCGTTCTTGACCGCGGTCGCGGCCCCGCCGTGGGCGGCGAGCCTGCGAGTGAGCGCCTGGTAGCGCGGCTCGCGCTCCTTCAGCGTGACCAGCATCGGCGTCGCCACACACAGCGAGGAGTACGTGCCGACGACCATGCCGACGAACAGCGCCAGCGACAGGTCCTTCAACGTGCCGGCACCGAACAGCGTGGTGCCGATGAACAGGATCGCCGCGACCGGCAGGATCGCCACCAGGGTGGTGTTCAGCGACCGGATCAGCGTGTGGTTCAGCGCGTTGTTGGCGGCCTGGGTGTAGGTCATCTTGGAGGTCGTGCCGAGCTTGGCGGTGACCTCCTTGATCATGTCGAACACGACGACCGCGTCGTACAGCGAGTATCCGAGAATCGTCAGGAAGCCCAGCAGGGTCGCCGGGGTGACCTCGAAGCCGGACCACGCATAGACACCGGCGGTGATCACCAGGTCGTGGAGCAGCGCCACGATGGCGGACAGCGCCATCTTCCACTCGAAGGCCAGCGTCAGGTACAGGACGATCGCCAGCATGAAGACGATCAGGCCGATGATGGCCTTGTTGGCTACCTGACCACCCCACGAGGCGCCGATGACCTGGAGGGTGACCTGGTTCTGCGGCACGCCGAACTTCTGGGCGACCGCCTTCTGGACCGTGGTCACCTCCTCGGCCGGGAGGCTCTCGGTGGTGACCCGCCAGCCGCTTCTCGTCGTCTGCGCGATGATCTGGTGCGCACCGGCGTCACCGAAGGTGGTGCGCACCTGCTGGATGTCGGTGGCCACCGGGGCCTTGAAGGAGAAAACCGAGCCGCCCTTGAACTCCACGCCCAGGTTCAGGCCGTGGATGACCATACCGGCGATGGAGATCGCCAGAAGGACGACGGAGAGGCCGTACCAGAGCTTCTGGCGCCCGACGAAGTCGACATTGACCTCGCCTCGGTACAACCGACGCGCGATGCCGGACATCAGGCCTCCTGCGGGACGGTCGTGGAGCCCCCGGGGCTCTGGCTCATACGCTCGGCGTCGAGACCGGAAAGCTTGTGACCCTTGGCGAAGAACTTCCTCTTGGCGAGCAGGGTCACGAACGGCTTGGTGAACATGAACACCACGACGATGTCGATGAGAGTGGTCAGGCCCATCGCGAACGCGAATCCGGCCACACCGCCGACCGCCAGGAAGTAGAGCACCACGGCGGCGATGAACATGACGGCGTCCGCGATCAGGATCGTCCGCCGGGCACGGACCCAGGCGACCTCGACGGCCGTCCGCAGCGAGCGGCGGCCCTCCTTCATCTCGTCACGGATGCGTTCGAAGTAGACGATGAACGAGTCCGCGGTGATACCGATCGAGACGATCAGACCGATGATGTGCGGCAGCGACAGGCGGAATCCCGCGAACATGCCGAGGAGCGCCACGGCCTCGTAGGTCAGGATCGAGGCGACCATGAGGCTCAGCACCGAGACGATGCCCAGGCCCCGGTAGTAGAGCATCGAGTAGATGAGCACCAGGCCCAGGCCGATCGCGCCGGCGATCAGACCGCCGCGGAGCTGGTCGGCACCCAGGATGGAGGAGACCTCCTCGATGGAGCTCTTCTTGAACTTCAGCGGCAGCGCGCCGAACTTGAGCTGACCGGCCAGTTCGTCGGCCGTCACCTGAGTGAAGTTGCCGGAGATCTGTGCCCGGCCGCCGGTGATCGGTTCCTGGATGACCGGCGCGGAGATCACCACGCCGTCCAGGACCATGGCGACCTGGTTACGCGGTGCCTGCGAGTTGAAGGCGGTGGTGGTGACCTTCGACCACTGGTCCGGGCCCGGCCCCTTGAAGGAGAGCTGGACGAGCCACTCTCCGGTGGTCCGGTCCACGCCGGAGGTCGCGGTGTCGATCGAGGAGCCGGTCACGGCCGCCTTGTCGAGCACGTATTTGGCGCTGCCGTCCTGGCTGCAGCCGACGAACTGCTTGCCGGGATCGTCCTGGGCGCCCTGGCCTCTGTCCTTGGCGCAGTCAAGCGTCTGGAACTGCTTGAGCACCGCCGGGTCGATGCCGGTGGTGTCCACCCCCGCCATCGAGTCGTCGGTCGGGGCCGTCGGACTCGGCGTGGCGGAGGGGGCGGCGTTCTTGCCCGCACCGTCCGCGTCCGCGCTGTCCTTGTCCCCGCTGCCTTTGTCTCCACCGCCTCTGTTTCCGCTGCTCTTTTCTCTGTTATTCCTCCCCGACCTGGCCGAGGGGTCGGGTGTGGCACCCGGGCTCGGGTTGGTGAGCGCAGAGGAGAGGGCACGTCCGGCGGGCGTGGCGCTCGGGCTCGGCGTGACCGCCCGCGACGACTTGCCCGCGGTCGGAGAGACCGACGGCGTCGGCGCCTCGGTGGGCATCTCACCGGGAGGCGGAGGCGACCCGGCCGCGACTGCCATCACCTGGCGGAACCGCAGCTCCGCGGTGGTGCCAACCAGCTTGACGACTTCCTCCTGGCCGGCTCCGGGGACGGAGATGACGATGTTGTCACCGGACTTGGCAACCTCGGCGTCGGAGATTCCGCTGCCGTTCACCCGGTTTCGGATGATGCCCACTGCCAGGTTGAGGCTCTCATCGGTGGGAGCGCTGCCGTTCGGCGTGACGGGCTGCAACGTCACTGTCGTGCCGCCGGCGAGGTCGAGGCCATATTCCGGGGCGAATGCTTTATTCAGGAACATCACCCCGCCCATGGCGAGAATGATCGCCAGAAGCACCAGGAGCACGCGCCCCGGTCTGCTCTGGCCGCTGGTCGGTCGGGCCACTGGTCGTCAGTTCTTTCGGCTATAGGGGATGGTGGGTGAGCCTGCTTATCACTTCTTCTGCGAGTCCTGACCTTCGGCCTGCGGCTTCACGGTCTCCATCACATTGTCGTCGACGACGTCGGCGACATCGATGCTCTTGGCATCGTCACCCTCGACGTCGTCGACCGGGGTCAGCACACGGCCAATCGCGGCCTTGACCCAGCGGGTCTCGACACCGGGGGCGATCTCCAGGATCACATCATCGGCATCGATCGCCACCACGGTCGCGAAGAGACCGGTCGTGGTCATGATGCGGCTCCCCGGAATCAGAGAGTTCTGCATCTGAACCTGCTCCTGCTGCCGCTTACGCTGCGGCCGGATGAGCAGGAAGTAGAACACCACGACCATCAGAGCGATCATGATAAGGCTCGAGTAGTTGCCGCCCATGGGGCCGCTCCTTACGCTTTAAGAATGACCGGCCTGTCGCCGGACGTCATATACGGCACGCCGCTCAGCACGTCAGCCTACACAGCCAGCCAAGCCACGGAGTTTAGGCGAGCTGTTAGGAGTGCGGCAACGAGGTCACGAACTGGCGCGCGGGGAAGTTCCCATTTCGATACCGTTGTCATCGATCTGTGATCAACTTCGTACGGTTTCTCCACCATGCCCAACGTCAGGCATGACCCGAATCATCCCCAAGGTCGACGATCATCGAGGCGCCGAACGCGTCCGGAGGCGGCGTCAGACCCAGATGGACCCAGGCGGCGGCGGTCGCGACCCGGCCCCGGGGAGTGCGCGCCAGCAGGCCCTGGCGGACCAGGAACGGCTCCGCGACCACCTCGACCGTCTCCGGCTCCTCCCCCACCGCCACCGCCAGCGTGGACAGCCCCACCGGGCCGCCCCCGAACTTGCGCAGCAGCGCCCCGAGCACCGCCCGGTCCAGCCGGTCCAGCCCTTCGGCGTCGACCTCGTAGAGGTTCAGCGCCGCCGAGGCGACGTCCCTGGTGACCACCCCGTCGGCCCGCACCTCGGCGAAGTCGCGGACCCGGCGCAGCAACCGGTTGGCGATGCGGGGCGTGCCCCGTGACCGGCCCGCGATCTCGTACGCCGCGTCGCGGGGAAGTTCCAGGCCGAGGAGCCGTGCGGAGCGGTCCAGCACCTGTTCCAACTCGGCCACCTCGTAGAACTCCATGTGGGCGACGAAGCCGAACCGATCGCGCAGCGGCGCGGGCAGCAGCCCGGCCCGGGTGGTGGCCCCGACCAGGGTGAACGGCGCGACCTCCAGCGGGATCGCGGTCGCCCCCGGCCCCTTGCCCACCACGATGTCGACGCGGAAGTCCTCCATCGCGAGATAGAGCATCTCCTCCGCGGGGCGGGCCATCCGGTGGATCTCGTCGATGAAGAGGACCTCTCCCTCCGAGAGGGTCGACAGGATCGCCGCGAGGTCGCCCGCCCGCTCCAGCGCGGGTCCGGAGGTGATCCGGAGCGGCACGGCCAGCTCTGTCGCGATGATCATGGAAAGGGTCGTCTTACCGAGGCCGGGACCGCCGCTCATCAGCACGTGGTCCGGTGGCCTGTTACGCCGCAACGCGCTCTGCAGCACCAGGGACAGCTGCTCGCGCACTCGGGCCTGGCCGATGAACTCCTCCAGCCGCTTGGGGCGCAACGCCGCCTCGATCAGCCGCTCGTCGCCCTCGGCGTCCGGCGCCACCAGATCCCGATCGAAACTCACGCCGGTCCACCTTCACTCATGCGGGCGGCTCCCATGTCGCCATGCCCGTCTCGGCTCTCCGCGCCCGCGCGGGCGGATCCTGTCTCGCCGTGCCCGTCCGGGACCCGCATCGTGGAGTGCCCCTCACCTGACGCTCAGCGCGCGGAGCGCGGCCTTGAGCAACGTCGCCACCTGTGGAGAACGGCCCTGTGCCACCTCGGCGTCGGCCTGGGAGGTGACGGCGGCGACGGCCTCGTCGGCGTCCTTCGACGAGTAGCCGAGACCCACCAGGCCGGAATGGACCTGGTCGCGCCAGGCGGGCGCGGGCGCTCCGCCGTTGAGGGCGGCGTTGACGGCCTGATCAGGCGTGCCGAGCTTGTCCTTGAGGTCGACGATGATCCGCTGGGCACCCTTGGGGCCGACCCCGGGAACCCTGGTCAACGCCTTCACGTCGGCGCTCGCCACGGCCATCCGGAGCGCGTTGGGAGTGTGGACGGCCAGCATCGCCAGAGCGACTTTGGGACCGACCCCGTTGGCCGTCTGCAGCATCTCGAAGATGCCACGCTCGTCGTCGTTCCCGAAGCCGAACAGTGTCAGCGACTCTTCCCGGACCACGAGCGAGGTGGCCAGCCGGGCCTCCTCGCCGACTCTGAGCGTCGCCAGCGTGCCCGGCGTGCAGTGGACCAGCACGCCCACCCCGCCGACCTCGACCACCGCGCCGTCAGGCGCGATCGCGGCCACCCGTCCCCGCACCGAGGCGATCACTGTGTGGTTCCTCTCGAGTATCCGGCCCGGCCCCGACCCCGGAAGTAGGCGGCGGCGGTCGTCCCCGGCCCGGTCTTGGTTCTGGCCAGTGCCTCGGCCAGCCGGTTCTGCGCCCCGCCCCGCCACACGTGGCAGATCGCCAGCGCCAGCGCGTCGGCGGCGTCGGCGGGCTTGGGCATCGCGTCCAGCCGCAGCAGCCGGGTCACCATGGTTCCCACCTGCTGCTTGTCGGCCGTGCCACTGCCGGTGATCGCCGCCTTGACTTCGGACGGCGTGTGCAGCGCCACCGGCAGTCCCCGCCGGGACGCACACAGAATCGCCACAGCGGACGCCTGCGCGGTGCCCATCACGGTCCTGAGGTTGTGCTGGGCGAAGACCCGCTCCACAGCGACCGCGTCGGGCTCGACCTCGTCGAGCCACTGTTCGATACCCGTCTCGATCGCCACCAGCCTGGCCCCGATCTCGTCATCGGCCGGGGTCCGGACGACGCCGACCTTGACGAGCTTCAGCGGCGCTCCAGGCCGCCCTTCGACCGCCCCGAGCCCACATCGGGTCAGCCCCGGATCGACCCCCATCACCCGTAGCTCGGGCAATCGCACCGGCACGCCTCCACTCGCCGAACACCTGTTCGGTGCCCGACTCTACCGCTTGGGAGCACGCCGCGCACGGCTGCCCGCACCGTCGGTCAGAAGCAGCCAGGTAGGTACGGCCTGGCCTGGAAGGCGGCGTCAGGGGCCTCAACGGTCGGCTCGAAGCCCCTCAGGCGACGGAACCTCCGCCCCCCGGCGGCGGGTCGGGCGCTTCGAGGGACCTACGCGTCGAGCCTCTCCAGAACCTCGTCGGAGACGTCGAAGTTGGCCCAGACGTTCTGGACGTCGTCGCTGTCCTCCAAGGCGTCGATCAACCTGAAGACCTTGCGCGCGCCATCCTCGTCGAGGGGGACGTTCATTGTCGGCAGGAAGCTGGACTCCGCCGAGTCGTAGTCGATCCCGGCGTCCTGCAGGGCCTTGCGGACCGGGACGAGGTCGGTGGCCTCGGAGACGACCTCGAACTGCTCACCCAGGTCGTTGACCTCCTCGGCACCCGCGTCGAGGACCGCGGTCAGCACGTCGTCCTCCGACAGCTCGCCCCGGGGGACGAGAACGACGCCCTTGCGGTTGAACATGTAGGACACCGAGCCGGGGTCGGCCAGCGAGCCACCGTTGCGGGTCAGGGCGACACGGACCTCGGAGGCCGCGCGGTTGCGGTTGTCGGTCAGGCACTCGATGAGCACCGCGACGCCGCCGGGGGCATAGCCCTCGTACATGATGGTCTGCCAGTCGGCGCCGCCGGCCTCCAGGCCGCCGCCACGCTTGCGGGCGCGCTCGATGTTGTCGATCGGGACCGAGTTCTTGCGCGCCTTGGTGATGGCGTCGTACAGCGTCGGGTTACCGTCCGCGTCAGGGCCGCCGGTCCGGGCCGCGACCTCGATGTTCTTGATGAGCTTGGCGAACAGCTTGCCGCGTTTGGAGTCGAGCGCGGCCTTCTTGTGCTTCGTCGTCGCCCATTTGGAGTGGCCGGACATCGGCTAGAGCTCCCTCACCATCTCAACAAAATATGAATGCACGCCGGCATCCCCGGTAAGTTCCGGATGGAAGGACGTGGCGAGCAGCGGTCCCTGACGGACCGCGACGATCCTATCCCCAGCTTCGGCCCGAGCCAGCACTTCTACGTCGGAGCCGACGGATTCCACCCACGGGGCACGGATGAACACCGCGCGCAGCGCACCGCGGCCGGCGAAGTCGATGTCGGCCTCAAAAGAGTCGATCTGGCGGCCGAAGGCGTTGCGGCGGACCACCATGTCGATGCCTCCGATCGTCTGCTGACCGTCGGCACCGGCTACGATCCGGTCGGCCAGCATGATCATTCCGGCGCACGAACCGTAGGCGGGCATACCGTTCTTGATCCTCAGCCGGAGCGGCTCAAGCAGGTCGAAGGTGTCGGCGAGCTTCCACATCGTGGTGGACTCCCCGCCGGGGATGACCAGGCCGTCGACCGCCTCCAGTTCGCCGGGCCGCCGCACGGTTACCGCCTTGGCTCCCGCCGCCTCCAGCGCGTGCAGATGCTCACGCACGTCTCCCTGCAGGGCGAACACACCGATCGTCGGGGCGATGCTCACCAGTGGTCCTTTCAAGGTGCCTGAAATGCCTTCTCAGCGTATGGCCACGGCGCGCGTCGCCCAAAACCGGGCCGGGCGGCGGCAGGGACGCCGTGCGAGGGGAAGGTGGCGAGCCCGTCCCACCGGCCCCGCTGGGCGCCGCATGTCGTCACCCCACGGGACGGGCCCGCGACGGAACGGAAAAGGCGGCACCCTTCACGAATGCCGCCTTTTACACAAATTTCTACCAGCCGCGCTCGGCCAGGCGGTGCGGGACCGGGATGTCGTCCACGTTGATGCCGACCATGGCCTCACCCAGACCACGGGAGACCTTGGCGATGACGTCAGGGTCGTCGTAGAAAGTGGTGGCCTTGACGATCGCAGCGGCACGCTGGGCCGGGTTGCCGGACTTGAAGATGCCCGAGCCGACGAACACGCCCTCGGCACCGAGCTGCATCATCATCGCGGCGTCAGCCGGGGTGGCGATGCCACCGGCGGTGAAGAGCACGACGGGCAGCTTTCCTGTCTTGGCGACCTCGGCGACCAGCTCGTACGGCGCCTGCAGCTCCTTGGCCGCGACGAACAGCTCGTCCTCGGGCAGCGAGGACAGACGCTTGAGCTCGCCCCGGATCTTGCGCATGTGGGTGGTGGCGTTGGAGACGTCACCGGTGCCGGCCTCACCCTTGGAGCGGATCATCGCCGCGCCCTCGGTGATCCGGCGCAGCGCCTCACCAAGGTTGGTCGCACCACAGACGAAGGGCACCGTGAACCGCCACTTGTCGATGTGGTTGGCGAAGTCCGCGGGGGTCAGCACCTCGGACTCGTCGACATAGTCGACGCCGAGCGACTGGAGAACCTGGGCCTCGACGAAGTGGCCGATGCGGGCCTTGGCCATGACGGGGATGGAGACGGCGTCGATGATGCCGTCGATCATGTCGGGGTCGCTCATCCGGGAGACGCCCCCCTGGGCACGGATGTCGGCGGGAACCCGCTCAAGGGCCATGACGGCGACAGCACCGGCATCCTCGGCGATCTTGGCCTGCTCGGCGTTGACGACGTCCATGATGACGCCGCCCTTGAGCATCTCGGCCATACCCCGCTTTACCCGGGCGGTTCCGGTGACGGTGGTCTCGGTGACTTCGGGCGTGCTGCTGGACACGGTCTCTACCTCACGACGGCTGATTGCGGATCACGGGCCGTCCGTGAGGACGGGCACCACGTCTCCATGGTAGGCGCTGATCCACCTGTCCCCCTACATGCCATCCTGTCGTCATCCGTCGTCCTTCTTGGACAGCATGGTGAGACGGGGATCAAGGGATGATGGGCTTACGGGACGTCAGGACGACCCAAACCTGCCCGGGGGCGAAGTTCATCGGCTCCCCCGCCGCGGTGGTGAAGACAGTGCCGTCCTCCTCCGTCTCGCGCGACCATCTGGCCTTGAAGGCCTGGCCGTCGCGGAGCACGATGGCACTGCCCTTGCCGGTGCTGTGCACCAGGGGCGTGTAGCTCTGGTTCTTGTCGTGGAACTCCGAGCGCTCGGTCTTGGTGTACTGCACGACGATCGTGGGCGCACCGAGCTGACCGCCCTCGGCGGCCATGTCCTTCTTCCCGTCCTGCCAGATCAGCCACTTCCCGGCGGCCTCCGACCAGGCGAAGGTGAACCGGGCCGACGGGTACTTCACGCTGAACGTCTTCCGGGGTACACCGCCCTCGGGAGCGTCACCGAAGGTGAAACCTATGTCCTTGGCCTTGCTCGCCTTGGGTGCCTGGGCCAGCAGCTGCTTGGTGTTGGCGAACAGGTTGTAGGGCGCGTAGCGGCCGGGCTGGCGGAAGTAGGCGCCCGGAGCCCGGCTGTCGGAGACGTCGAACAGCGACGACTGCGCGATGATGGGAAGCATCTTGGTCTGCGCGCCCGAGTAGGCGAAGGCGGGCTTGCCGAACTGCGGAACGATGTGCATATCGGAGATACGGGCGCTGCGGACCGGGCCGATCTGGGGCGGGAACTTCGAAGAGAAGATCGCCATGAGGCGCGTCAGGCCCGCCTCGACCTGCTCGACGTAGACGATGTCGGCGCTCTTGAGACCGAGCTGAGGCTTGCCCGCCGAGGTGTTCTCGATCTTCGCTGCGAGCACGGCCCTGCGGGCGGAGCCGGGGAGCCCGGTGAAGGGATGGGTCGGTTCCTCCGTCGGGGTCGGATCCGGCTCCGGGGCTTCCGCCTGCGGGTTGCTCCCCGCCGCGGGCTCGTTGGAGGAACAGGCCGCAACCGGCGCGAGAACGACCAATCCCGCCAGCGTAACGGTGATCATCCGGGGCACTCGCACGGCTCATCTCCTCAAATCGACCTTGAAACGCCCAAGAGCTTACCTGTGTCCGCCTTGCCGAATTCCACGCTTCGGGTACGCCTCGTCCGTCTTTCGGACGGTCGGCTCCGTGTGGTCCTATTCGATGGCGAGGGCTTTCGGGGGCGCGTCGTCGATCTCGAAGAAGCCCGGATACTCCGTGTGCCCGGCCAGCCGTAACGTGCGTGCCAGCCAGCGACGCTGGGCGGCCCTGGTCACGCCGACCGCGCTGTTGTAGAAGCGGCGCGAGTAGAGCACCTTGGCCACCGCGGTGCCGAGCTCCTCCAGCAGTTCCGCGGCCGGTGGGGGGGCGGCCGGCCGGTCGTGGAGGCGCTCCTGGTCGATCACGGCCCGCAGCGTGCGCGACAGGTCGCTCTCGGCGTGCTCGCGCTCGTCGGGCCCCGCCGTACGGGCCTCGTGGGCCGCCGCGGCCAGCACCAGGCTCGTCGCCGGATCAAGGCTCCGGGAGGCGGCCAGCTCCAGGCAGACGGCGGTCCGCCGTACCAGAGCGGCGTCCAGAGACTCCCGGGCCAGCTCCAGCCGGATGTGGAGCCGGTCCAGCCGACCGGCCCGCCAGGAGATGTAAACGGCGGTGAGCAGCACGATCGCGCCCACCACCAGGATCTGCGTGGTGGTCACGGTGTGTCGTCCTCCTCCACCCCGGCGGTGCTCGCCACGGTCTCGTAGACGCGCAGGACATCGCGGGCGACCGTGGACCAGTCGTATTTCCGGACGGCCTGGCGGGCCTCCTGTGACAACTTGGCCCGGCGGTCGGGATCGTCGAGCAGCGCGGCGGCCTCGCGGGCGAGCGAAGCGGCGTCGCCGGTCTCGAACAGCGCCCCCGCCTGGCCGTCGTCGAGAACCTTGCGGAAGGCCGGGATGTCGCTGGCCAGGATCGTCGCGCCCGCCGACATCGCCTCGGTGAGCACGATGCCGAAGCTCTCCCCGCCCAGGTTGGGCGCGCAGAACACGTCCACCGAGTGGTAGGCGCGGACCTTGTCTTCCTCGCTGACCATGCCGAGCAGGACGATCCGGTCATGAAAGCGGGCCGGCACCCTCTCCAGCACCTCCTTCTCGTCGCCGGGTCCGGCGACGAGAAGGCGGAGTCCGGGCCGCTCGGCCGCCAGCCGGGTGAACGCGTCCAGCAGCACCGGCAGGCCCTTGCGGGGCTCGTCCATCCGGCCGAGAAAGCCGATCGTCTCCCCGTGGTCCCAGCCGGGCAGCGGCTCGGCCTCGGCGTAGCGGCTGACCGTCACCCCGTTGGGGATGAGCACGGCGTCCCCGCCGATGAACTCGACCAGGGTCTTCCTGGCCGCGTCCGACACCGCGATCCGGGCGGTGATCTTCTCCAGCGCGCTCGTGATCACGGGGGACGCGACCGAGAACGCGCGGGAGCGTCCGTAGGAGGCGTGGAAGGTGGCCACGATCGGGCCTCTGGCCACCCAGCAGGCGAGCAGGCCCAGCGACGGGATGAAGGGCTCGTGCACGTGCAGCACGTCGAAACGGCCCTCACGCACCCAGCGGCGCACCCGGTTGGCCGACAGGAACCCGAACGACATCCTGGCCACCGACCCGTTGAAGGGGACGGGAACGGCGCGGCCGGCAGAGGTCACGTACGGGGGCAACGTCGCGTCGTCGCCCGCCGGTGCGATCACCTGAACCTGGTGGCCGTCCTCCATCAGGGCCTCGGCGAGGTCACGGATGTGCACCTGCACACCGCCCGGCACATCCCACATGTAGGGACAGACGATGCCGATCCTCATTGCACCCTCACCGCTCCTCGCTCACTTCGCGGAAAGTTCGCCTCGCCACGCTCTCCACTCCGCTCACCGCGTCGGGCTCGGTCGCGACTCACCCGTGTGGCTCCAGGTCCTCAAGCCAGAGCCGCTGGAGCATGTGCCAGTCCTGGGGGTGCTCGGCGATGCCCTTCTCGAAGACGGTGGCCAGGCTCTGCGTGACGGCGGCCACCTTCTCCTTCCGGGTGCCCTCGGAGGGGACCACGATCTCCTCATGGAAGTGGAGCCCCCAGTCGTGCCCCTCGAAATAGAGGATCACCGGGATCAGCGCCGCTCCGGTGTGCACCGCCAGCAGGCCGGGCCCGGCCGGCATGCGCGTGGCCGAGCCGAAGAACCGCACCTCGATGCCCTTGGCGGTCAGATCGCGCTCGGCGGGCAGGGCGACCGGGCGACCGGCCCGCAGTCGCTGCGACAGGGTCCCGATGATGTGGCTTTCTCCGCCGGTGAGTGGGAGCACCTCCATGCCCAGCCCCTCGCGGAAGGCGGTGTAGCGGTGGAACAGCGATTCGGGTCTGAGCCGCTCGGCGACGGTGGTGAACGGGTGCCCCTTGGCGACGAACCAGGCGCCGGCCTGGTCCCAGTTGCCCATGTGCGGCAGGGCAAGGATCACACCACGGCCCTTGGCGAGGTTGTCGTAGACCGGTCCGTCGCCGACGACCTTCATCCGCGAGAGGATCTGCTCGGCGGGTATGGAGGGCAGCCGGAACACCTCGTGGAAGTAGCGGAAGTAGGAGCGCATGCCCTCGCGGCTCAGCTCCCGGATCATCGGATCGTCCGGCGAGGTGTCCTTGACCCGCGCGAGGTTGGCCTCCAGCTGGCGCACCGACCTGCCCCGGCGCCTCCACAGCCGGTCCGCGGCCCTGCGGAAGGCCCAGGCGGTGAGGCGTTCGGGGAGCCGGGGCACGACCGCCCAGCCGGCGCCGAACCCGGCCGCGACGAGACGATCCTGCGGGGACGGCTTGTCGGTCATCGCTCTCCCGATCAGCGGAGGGTCTGGGGCGGGACGGAGACAGCCTGGCGGTGGACGTGCAGCAGGCGCTGGACGACGGTGACCGCGCTGGCCACGGCAAGCAGCCAGAGCCCCACGGCCAGAACGTACGGCACGCCGAGTCCCGCCAGGCCTGCCGCGACCAGGCCGACGACCAGGCGTTCAGGCCGTTCGGCGAGACCGGCGTCGCAGGTCATGCCCAGTCCTTCGGCCCTGGCCTTGACGTAGGACACCAACGCCCCGGCGACGAGGCAGAACAGCGCGACCCCCGCCAGCACCCGCTGGCCGCTCAGCGTGAGCCAGATCACCAGTCCCGAGAAGATCCCGGCGTCACCCACCCGATCAAGGGCGGAGTCAAGGAAGGCCCCCCAGACACTCCCCGGACCGGTCATCCTGGCCATGACTCCGTCAAGAAGATCCGCGAGAACGAAAAACGTGATCACTACCGTGCCGGGGAACAAGTCTCCTCGGGGGTAGAAGAAGAGGGCCGCGGCGACGGTGCCGAGCGTGCCAACCGTGGTGACCACGTTGGGGCTGATCCCCCGGCGGGCAAGTGCCCTGCCCAGGGGGGTCAAGACTCGGGTGACGGCGGGGCGCAGAAGTTTCAGCATCGCGCTCCGATCGTAGGCCAAACGGCTTGTCAGCGCGCATTCAACGCTCCGCAAGTGGATTGGCCCGAACCTCTTGTGATATTCGCCACATGGGTATTTGGTGAACAGACCGCGTCCTTGTGGTGTATGGACGCGGCGGCGGGCCCGGGGGTGTGGCCGCATCCGGTCGCGCTCCTTTTCGGCAACGATGCGGGAGGCGACGTGGCAGAGAAGGCAACCGGCGGGGCAGCGGGAGCCGCGGGGAGGGCTCCGGCAGCCGACCGGCCGGACATGGTGAGGAATGTCGTGCTGGTCGGCCATTCCGGTTCGGGAAAGACAACGCTCGTGGAGGCGCTCCTGGCCGCCACGGGGACCGTCCAGCGGCCTGGCCGGGTCGAGGACGGCACCACGGTCAGCGACTTCGACGAGGTCGAGGTGCGCCAGCAGCGCTCGGTGAACCTGACCGTGGCCCCGATGTCCCACAACAACATCAAGATCAACCTGCTGGACACCCCCGGCTACGCCGACTTCGTCGGCGACCTGCGCGCCGGGCTGCGCGCGGCCGACGCGGCGCTGTTCGTGGTCTCGGCGGCAGAGGGTGTGAACGGCCTGACCCGGATGCTGTGGGAGGAGTGCGCGGCGGTCGGGATGCCGCGGGCGGTCGTGATCACGAAGATCGACCATCAGAGGGCCGACTTTCACGAGGCTCTCGCCGCCTGCCGGAACGCCTTCGGCGACAGCGTGGCCCCGCTGTATCTGCCGGTGGTCACCAACGGCCGGGTGAACGGCCTGATCGGGCTGCTGACCCAGAAGTTCTACAACTACGCGACCGGCACCCGGACCGAGAACGCCCCGGGCCCATCCTACCAGGAGCAGATCGAGGAGTACCGCGGCGCGCTGATCGAGGGGATCATCCAGGAGAGCGAGGACGAGTCCCTGATGGACCGCTACCTCTCCGGGGAGGAGATCGACACCAAGGCACTCATCGGCGATCTGGAGAAGGCGGTCGCACGTGGCGGCTTCCACCCGGTGCTCGCCACCGGGACCGGCGTGGGCGCCTTGGAGGTTCTCCAGCTCATCACCCAGGGGTTCCCCTCCCCGCTGGAGCATCCGCTACCGGAGATCACCGAGATCGACGGCAAGCCCGTCTCCGGCATCACCTGCGATCCCCGTGGACCGCTCGTGGCCGAGGTCGTCAAGACCACCAGCGACCCCTACGTGGGCCGGATCAGCCTGGTACGGGTGTTCTCCGGGACCCTGCGCCCGGACATGACCGTGCACGTCTCGGGACACGGCCTGGCCGACCGCGGCCATGAGGACCACGACGTGGACGAGCGCATCGGCGCGCTGTCGTCGCCCCTGGGCAAGCTCCAGCGGACGGCCGCCCAATGCGTGGCCGGCGACATCGTCGCGGTGGCCAAGCTGTCTCGCGCGGAGACCGGCGACACCCTCTCCAGCAAGGACCGGCCTCTGCTGATGGCCTCCTGGGCGATGCCCGAACCGCTGCTGCCCGTGGCCGTCCAGGCCAGATCCAAGGCCGACGACGACAAGCTGGGCCAGGCGCTGCAGCGGCTGGTCGCTGAGGATCCCACGCTCCGGCTGGAGAACAACGCCGAGACCCGGCAGCTCGTGCTGTGGTGCATGGGCGAGGCCCACGCCGACGTCCTGCTGGACCGGCTGAGCAAGCGGCACGGCGTCGAGGTGGAGAAGATCGAGCTGAGAGTCCCGCTCCGGGAGACCTTCGGCGGCAGCTGCCAGGCTCTGGGACGTAACGTCAAGCAGAGCGGTGGGCACGGGCAGTTCGCCATCTGCCACCTGGAGGTCGAGCCGCTGCCCTCCGGCGGAGGCTTCGAGTTCGTGGACAAGATCGTCGGCGGTGTGGTGCCGCGCCAGTTCATCCCCTCGGTGGAGAAGGGCGTGCGCACCCAGATGCAGCGCGGGGTGATGGCCGGCTATCCCGTGGTGGACGTGCGGGTGACGCTGTACGACGGCAAGGCCCATTCGGTCGACTCCTCCGACATGGCCTTCCAGATCGCCGGGGCGCTCGCGCTGAAGGAGGCCGCGGCGAAGGTGCCGACGCTGCTGCTGGAACCGGTCGACGAGGTGGCCGTGCTGATCGCCGACGACTACGTCGGCGCGGTGATGTCCGACCTGTCGTCACGCCGGGGCCGTGTCCTGGGCAGCGAACCGGTCGGCACCGGACGCACCCTGGTCAGGGCCGAGGTGCCCGAACTGGAGATCACCCGCTACGCCATCGATCTGCGGTCGATGTCACACGGCACGGGGACGTTCCAGCGCACCTTCCTGCGCTACGAGCCGCTCCCGGCCCACCTGGTGGACAAGGTCGCCGGTTGACGCCCTGCCGGGGGCGGTCCACCCCGGCGTGATCCTCACCGGGAGGCGCGGACCACCATGCTCACGCCTCCCTAAAAATTTACCCACGTAACAGCGGCGTCACGAAACGATTTCTTTTTTTCCGGGCGAACCACCTCGGCCCCGGTGTCAGACTGATGAACCATGCGAACCGGACGTCCTTTGCTCGCCGCCGCCGCCCTCGCCGTCCTCGCCACAGGCGCGGCCTACACCTTCGGCCCGGGTGCTCCGGCGGCCAGGCCCACGGCCTCCGAGCACGCGCCCGGCACGACCGCCACGGCCTCCGGGACGGCGTCGTGCACGGCCGATGCGAGATATCCCAAGCGGCAGCTGCGCGGCGTCTGGATCGCCACGGTGAAGAACATCGACTGGCCCTCACGGACCGGGCTGTCGGTCGCCAGGCAGCAGGCCGAATATGTCAGGATTCTCGACAACGCGGTCAAGCGCCGGCTCAACGCGGTGTTCGTCCAGGTCCGCCCGGCCTCCGACGCCTTCTACAGGTCGGAGCTGGAGCCCTGGTCGCAGTATCTGACCGGTACCGCCGGCAAGGATCCCGGCTGGGATCCGCTGACCTTCCTGGTCGCAGAGGCGCACAGGCGAGGGCTGGAGTTCCACGCCTGGTTCAACCCCTACCGCGCCGCAGCCGACGGCGACATGAGCAAACTTCCGGCGGACCACCCGGCCCGGCTCCACCCCGACTGGATCGTCAGGTACCAGGGCCAGATCTACTACAACCCGGGCCTGCCCCAGGTCCGTGACCATGTCACCGCGGTCGTCAAGGACGTGGTGAAGCGCTACGACGTGGACGGGGTCCACTTCGACGACTACTTCTACCCGTATCCGGCCGGCGGCGCACAGTTCGCCGACGCCGCCGCCTTCAAGAGGTACGGCAGGGGCGAAAAGCTGGCCGACTGGCGCCGCGCCAACGTCAACAAGCTGATCGCGCAGGTCGACAGGGCCGTGCACGAGACGGAACCGTACGTGAAGTTCGGCATCAGCCCGTTCGGGATCTGGCGCAACAGATCCGACGACCCCACGGGTTCGGCCACCACCGGCATGTCCGCCTACGACGCCATCTACGCCGACGCCCGTCACTGGATCCGCGCGGGCACAGTCGACTACATCATGCCGCAGCTCTACTGGCCGCGCGGGTTCAGGGCCGCCGACTACGACGTGCTGATGCCGTGGTGGGCGAACGAGGTCAGGGGCACCGACGTGCAGCTCTACATCGGCCAGGCCCTCTACCGGGTCGGCAGCACCGACACTCCCGCCTGGACCAGGCCCGGAGAGCTGCCCTCGCACCTCGCACAGAACCGCAAGTACAAGCAGGTCGAGGGCGACGTCTACTTCAGCGCGAAGCAGCTCCTGACCAACCCGCTGGGCGTGATGGACCGGATCGTCAAGAACTACTACTCCCATCCGGCCCTGCTGCCCCTGATAAAGGGTCTCGGCGGCCAGGCCCCAGCCCAGCCCACCGAGGTGAAGGCCCAGGGCACCACGCTCAGCTGGAAGTCCTCTCCCGGCGCCCGTTCCTATGCGATCTACCAGATTCCCTCCGGCAAGATCGATGAGTGCGCCACCGTCGACGCCCGCAACCTGGTCGCGGTCGTGCCCGCCGCGGGCGGCGACCGCCAGACCTTCGCCTCCGCGGGCGGCGGCGCCTACCTCGTCACCGCCCTGGACCGCCTGGACAACGAGAGCGTGCCCACCAAGGCCGGCCCCTGATCCCACGCCACCGGCCATCATCCGGGCCGCCGGAGCAGAAGGGCACCGGGTGCTCCGCGACCGATCACCGGACCCGGCTGACCTGGGAGATGTAAGAGTCCCGCGACGCGCCCCGCAATGATCACGAGACCCTCTGGACCGGGTGCACAATGTTCCCCTACGGTGCCAGCATTCGGGCGAGGTCTGGGGAGGTCACTCGTGAGGCGGACGCTTGCCGCGCTTGCACTGGTCCTGAGCGTTCTGTGGCCGGCGGCGGCCCAGGCCGCCGCACCGGCGGACGGGCGGGTGGCGCTGATCGGCGTCCCCGGCCTGCAGTGGAGCGACCTGGGCCCCGAGACCACCCCGAACCTGTGGCGGCTGGCCGGCCAGAGCGCGGTCGGATCGCTGTCCGTCCGCACGGTCGGCAGAGTGACATGCCCCTACGACGGGTGGCTGACGGTATCCGCCGGAACCAGGTCCGCGGTCGGCTACGGCTGCGGGCTCCCGCCGGTGCCCGGACCGGCAGGCGGCCTCGGCGCGGTCATCCCCGGTTACGACTACCTGTACCGGGTCGCCCGGCAGAAGAACGCGGGGACGCTCGGCGAGGCCGTGCACGCGGCCGGGGAGTGCACGCTGGCGGTCGGCCCCGGCGCGGCGCTGGCGCTGGCCGACCGGAAGGGGAGGGTGGACTTCTACGCCCCCTCACCCGTGGGACTGCCACCGGGGGCGCTCACCAGATGCCGGGTGGCCGCCGTGGACGTGGACGACCTGATCAAGCCCTACCTGGCCGGTGGGCGGCTCCCGGAGGCGGAGGAGACGCTCACCCCTCAGCAGCGGGCGGCGGCGCTGCTGCTGGCCGACGCCCATGTCGGAGCGGTACTGGACGCGCTGCCCGGGGACGCCACCGTGCTGCTGGCCGGCCTGTCCGACCACGGCGCCGTGCCGCACCTGCGCGCGGCCATGATGCGCACGGCAGACGCCTCAGGCCGGCTCCTGGGGTCGGCTTCCACCCACCGTGAGGACGTCACCATCCTGCCTGACATCACCGCCACGATGCTGGCGGCGGCGGGCATCCCCACGCCGGCGACCGTGATCGGGGTGCCCTGGCAGGCGGGCGAGAGCCGTACCGGCGGCACGGAGGCGGCACAGGCCGAGCTGGTCAAGGCCGACGTGGCCGGTCAGACGGTCAGGAACGCGGGTGGGGTCTTCTTCACCACCGTCGCCGTGCTCCAGGTCGTCTTCTACGTCACCGCGTTCCTGCTGATGCGTCGCAGGCGCGGTCTCGGCGGGATCCGCGTGGCGGCCCTGGCGCTCGCCTCCGTGCCCGTGTCCACCTACCTGGTCAACCTCCTCCCCTGGCACCACACCGCGATCCCGTTGCCCGTCCTGGTCGGGGGGCTCGCCGGGGGCACGCTTCTGCTGGCCGCCGCGGCGCTGGCCGGTCCCTGGCGGCACAGCCCGCTCGGCCCGCTGACCGTCGTGGCGGGAGTCACCGCGGCGGTGCTCGCCGGTGACCTGCTGACCGGGACGCCCCTGCAGCTCAACAGCGTGATGGGCTACACCGCCGTGGTCGGTGCCCGCTACTACGGTCTGGGCAACATCCCGTTCGCCCTCTTCGCCACCTCGGTACTGCTGCTGGCCACCGCGATCGCCCACCACCTGGCCGGGCGGGACCGCAGGACCGCGGCGGTCGCCGCGGTGGTGGTGCTGGGATGCTCGGCGATGCTCCTGGGGGGATGGCCGGGGATGGGCAGTGACTTCGGAGGTGTGATCGCGTTCGTCCCGGGCATCGCGGTCACCGCCCTGCTGGTCGCGGGTAAGCGGGTCTCGATCGTCAGGCTGGGCGCGTTCTGCGTGGCGGGCGGCGTCACCGTGATGGCCATCGCCTACCTCGACTACCTGCGCCCGCCCGGCTCCCAGAGCCATCTGGGCCGCTTCGTAGGCCAGGTGTTCACCGGCGAGGCGACGGAGGTGGTCAGCCGCAAGCTCGGCGCGATGCTGGGCACCCTGCTCAGCCCCAACCTGATGCCGATCGTGATCACGGCCGTGGCGTTCCTGGTCTACGCGCTGCTGCGGCCGGGCGCGGCGAGCGCCGGAGTGCTCCCCGCCGCGTTCGGTCACTCCCCCGCCCTGAAGGCGGGGCTGGTCGGCACCCTGGTCAGCGGGGTGATCGGCATGCTGGTCAACGACTCGGGTGCGGCCGTGCTGTCCATGGCACTCGCCCTCGGCGTGCCGCTGGTGCTGTCGGTGGGCATCAAGACCCTCCACGACGGCGCATCGGGCTACGAGGACGCGGGCCAGGATCCGGCGAGCAGTTCCCTGGTGTCGCGGAGCAGTTGAGGCAGCACCCTGGTGTGGCCGACCACCGGCATGAAGTTGGTGTCCCCGCCCCAGCGGGGCACCACGTGCTGGTGCAGGTGGGCGGCGATGCCCGCGCCCGCCACACCGCCGAGGTTCATGCCCACGTTGAAGCCCTGCGCGCCGCTGGCCTTGCGCAGGGCCGCCAGCGACCGTTTGGTGAAGTCGGCGAGTTCGGCGGTCTCATCGTCGTCCAGATCCGCGTAGTCGGCTACGTGCCGGTAGGGACAGACCATCAGGTGGCCGGAGTTGTACGGATAGAGGTTGAGCACCGCGAAGACCGCACGGCCCCGGGCGACGATCAGCCCGTCCTCGTCGCTCATCCCGGGGATCTCGCAGAACGGGCAGCCGTCATGGGGACCCGGCCCCGTCGGCTTGTTCGATCCCTTGATGTAGGCCATCCGGTGGGGAGTCCAGAGTCTTTCGAACGCGTCCGGCGTTCCTGCTCCGTGCTGCGTCTCCGGCTCTTCGCTCATGGCGATCAGCATATTGCCACGCGGATTTGCCCGGTCCGGCACCTCCCGTCAAGCCGCGCGGAACCGTCAGGGCAGCCGGCACGTGCGGGGGCTCCCGGTCGCCGGTCCCGGTCCTCACCGGCCGCCGGGAGGGGGCCGGAAGGCGCTCGCCCGGCCACGGCCGACAAATGGTGCAGATTTCCGGCAGAATCCCTGCGAGCGTGACCACCAAAGCAAGGAGCACCCCATGACCGACGTCTCCGTCGAGGAAATCGCCGAGGAGACCGACTCTCCCGCCGAAACGACCACCGCCGCCCGCCCGTTCTCCCTGCCCCTGGCCACTCCCTCCCTCACCCCCGTGCGGGAACCGGCCGCCGAACCGGTCGCCGCGGCCGTGGTGAAGGGACGGATCAAGGTGGCCGACGAGGTGGTGGAGAAGGTCGCCGCTCTTGCCACGCTCGAGGTGACCGGCGTCGCCGACCTGGGCGCGGACCCCGCCGGCACGGTGGAGCCGATCCGCGAGCGCGCCGGTGCCGGGGCCAAGGCCGGACGCGCCCCCCGCGGCGTGAGCGCCCACGTGCAGGAGCGTACGGCCGCGGTGGACGTGGCGATCGTGGCGGAGTACGGCCACGTGGTGATGGACGTGGCCAACGAGGTGAAGACCAACGTGGCCCGCACGGTCAGCCGGATGCTGGGGATGCGGGTCGTCGAGGTCAATGTCAACGTGGACGACGTCCGCCTGCCCGGTGAGGGCCAGCCGGAGGTCGCCGCCGAGTCCTGAGACGGTCCGCCGCCGGGTCTGACGGCGGGCTCAGAAGAGCCCTGAAAAGCCGTACGGCGGGCCGCCGCAGCCGCCCGCCGTACTTCTCCGTGACCGATCAGACCTGGACGCGGCGCTCGATCGCCTCGACGATCTCGTTGATCGCCTCGTCGACCGGCACGCCGTTCTTCTGCTCACCGTTGCGGAAGCGGAAGGAGACCGCGCCGTTGGCGATGTCCTCATCGCCTGCCAGGAGCATGAACGGCACCTTGGACTTCTGCGCGTTGCGGATCTTCTTCTGCATCCGGTCGTCGGAGGCGTCCACCTCGATCCGGATGCCCCGCTCGCGGGCCTTCTTGGCCAGGTCCTGCAGGTAGGGCGCGTGCGCCTCGGCGATCGGGATGCCGACGACCTGCACCGGGGCGAGCCAGGGGGGGAACGCGCCCGCGTAGTGCTCGACCAGGACGCCGAAGAAGCGCTCAATCGAGCCGAACAGCGCCCGGTGGATCATGACGGGCCGCTGGCGGGTGCCGTCGGCGGCCTGGTACTCAAGCTGGAAGCGCTCGGGCAGGTTGAAGTCGAGCTGGATCGTCGACATCTGCCAGGTGCGGCCGATCGCGTCGCGCGCCTGCACGGAGATCTTGGGACCGTAGAAGGCGGCGCCGCCGGGGTCGAGGACGAGATCGAGCTTCTCGGACTCGGCGACCTCGCGCAGCGTCTCGGTCGCCTCCGCCCACACCTCGTCGCTGCCGACGAACTTGACCGGGTCCTTGGTCGACAGCTCCAGGTAGAAGTCTTCCAGGCCGTAGTCGCGGAGCAGGTCGAGCACGAAACGCAGCAGCGACTTCAGCTCGTCGCGCATCTGGTCGCGGGTGCAGTAGATGTGCGCGTCGTCCTGCGTCATGCCGCGCACCCGGGTCAGGCCGTGGATGACGCCGGACTTCTCGTAGCGGTAGACCGTGCCGAACTCGAACAGCCGCAGCGGCAGCTCACGGTAGGACCGCCCGCGGGCCCCGAAGATCAGGTTGTGCATCGGGCAGTTCATCGGCTTGAGGTAGTACTCGGCGCCCTCCAGCTCCATGGGCGGGAACATCCCGTCCCGGTACCAGTCGAGGTGGCCGGAGACCTCGTAGAGGTGGCCCTTGGTGATGTGCGGGGTGTTGACGAAGGAGTAGCCCGCCTCCTCGTGCCGCTTGCGGGAGTAGTCCTCCATGACGCGGCGGATCACGCCGCCCTTGGGATGGAAGACCGGCAGGCCCGAGCCCAGCTCGTCCGGGAAGGAGAACAGGTCGAGCTCGGCGCCCAGCTTGCGGTGGTCGCGCTTCTCGGCCTCCTCCAGCAGCTGGAGGTATTCGTCCTGCTTCTCGCGCGACTCCCAGGCGGTGCCGTAGATCCGCTGGAGCTGCGGGTTCTTCTCGCTGCCCCGCCAGTAGGCGCCACCGGCGCGCATCAGCTTGAACGCCGGGATGGACCGGGTGGTCGGCACGTGGGGGCCGCGGCACAGGTCCTTCCAGCACAGGTCGCCGGTCTTCGGGTCGAGGTTGTCGTAGATGGTCAGCTCGGCGCCGCCCACCTCGACGCTCTCCTCGTCGGCGGCCCCGCCCTTGAGTCCGATCAGCTCCAGCTTGTACGGCTCGGCGGCCAGCTCCTCGCGCGCGTCCTCGTCCGAGACGGGCCGGCGGGAGAAGAGCTGCCCCTGCTTGACGATCTCGCGCATGCGCTTTTCGACGCGCTTGAGATCCTCGGGGGTGAAGGGGTGCTTGACGTCGAAGTCGTAGTAGAAGCCGTTCTCGACCGGCGGGCCGATGCCCAGCCTGGCGTCGGGGAACAGCTCCTGGACCGCCTGGGCCATGACGTGCGCGGTGGAGTGGCGCACGATCGCCCGGCCGTCGGGGCTGCCGACCTCGACCGGCTCGACCACGTCGCCCTCGGCGACGGAGGCCGCGAGGTCCTTCAGCTCGCCGTTGGCCCGGGCAGCGACCACGGAGCGGCCGTCGGCTTCGAGCACATCGCCGTACGTCGTGCCCCCCGCCACCACACGCTCGGCTCCGGCGAGGGTGATACGAAGTTCTGGCACGGCAGACACGGTTGCTCCCTGGGAGACGACGACATTCTGGTCTGGCCATCGATGCTACCGGTGTCCGCAACGCGATATCCCAAACCCGGCTCACCAACCTCATGCGGGCGGTCCGACCGCCTGCTTCAGCCGGTTCCACCGGCTCCCGGCGGTGACATCTGTCCCGGTGAAACCCAGATCGTTTGATCTACGGAAGGGACCCGCATCTCCGTACCGTTCTGACCATGGAAAACGCAGTATCCCTGACGGACGTGACGGAGACGTTCGGTGCCACGAGAGCCGTCGACGGCCTGACGCTCGCCATCTGCCTGACCGGTGGTCTGCTCATATGGTGGCGCGGAGCAGATCTCACCGGCACGTTCACCCTGATCTGACAGGTCATCGGACTCCTCAGGCGTCGCGGCGCCGGCGGTAGCCCAGTGACGTGAGTTCGGCCCGGGTGCCCCGGAAGACGTTGCGGTCCAGTGGGGTGTGGGAGTGCTGGTGGATGGTCCATCTGTGCCACGGCATCGGGACGTTGGGCCTGCCGACGGGATTGTTGGGGGCGGCGATCCAGAGGGGGTAGTCCTCCAGCCCGGCGCAGTTGCCGTTCAGCGCGAACGCGAGGAACGTGTAGACCACCGGCCGCACCCCGGCCTGGGCGGTGACCGCCTGGCACCAGCGGCGGGCGAAGTCGGCCACCTTGCGTGCGGACAGATGGTCGTTGGTCTCCAGGTCGAGCGCGAGCAGGTCGCCGCGGCGCAGACCGCCCGCCCCCTGCACGGCCTCCAGGAAGTGGGCCGCCTGGACTTCCGGGTCACCCGCGGGATGGGCGAAGTGATAAGCCCCGCAGACGATCCAGTTCTCCCGCATGCCGGTCCAGTTCCTGCCGAACCATCCGTCGGTGAAGGTGCCTCCCTCGGTAGCCTTGGCGAAGGCGAAGGAGATCCCGTTGTTGGCATAGTGGTCCCAGTCGACGGCGCCCTGCCAGTTCGACACATCAATGCCACGCAACATGGCGGCAACGCTAACGACCCGGACGACACGGGCACATGTCCAACGCTCTCTCGGCGTACTGCCATTGCACCGGCTTTGACTAGGCTTGGTCGCTGTGAACGCAGCTGCACAGACCTCAGGCGCCCACGGTGCCGGCATCGCGACCATCACCCCGGACGGGACCGTGCTCGACACCTGGTTCCCCTCCCCGCAACTGGGCGAGCCCTCCTCCCCGGGCACCAGGCGGCTGACCCCGCAGGAGGCCGCCGAGGCGCTCGGTTCCGGAGTCACCGCGCTGCTCGGCCCCGACGAGGACCGCGGTGTGGAGGTGATCGCGGTGTACACCGGGATCACCAAGCTGTCGGAGGCACCCGCCGACACCTATGACGCCTACCTCCGCCTGCACCTGCTGTCGGCCCGCCTCGTCCAGCCCCACGGGCAGAACCTGGACGGCCTGTTCGGTGTGCTGAACAACGTGGTGTGGACCAACCACGGCCCGTGCCCGGTCGAGGGCTTCGAGGCGGTACGGCTGCGCCTGCGCGCCCGCGGCCAGGTGACCGTCCACGGCGTGGACAAGTTCCCCCGGATGGTCGACTACGTGGTGCCCACCGGCGTCCGGATCGCCGAGGCCGACCGGGTCCGTCTCGGTGCGCATCTGGCCGCCGGCACGACCGTGATGCACGAGGGCTTCGTCAACTTCAACGCCGGGACGCTCGGCACCTCGATGGTCGAGGGCCGCATCTCGGCGGGCGTGGTCGTGGGCGACGGCTCCGACGTCGGCGGCGGCGCCTCGATCATGGGCACCCTGTCCGGCGGCGGCAAGCAGGTCATCTCCATCGGCAACCGCTGTCTGCTGGGCGCCAACAGCGGCGTCGGCATCTCTCTCGGCGACGACTGCGTGGTGGAGGCCGGCCTGTACGTCACCGCCGGGACCAAGGTCACCCTCCCCGACGGCCGGACCGTCAAGGCCGCCGAGTTCTCCGGCGCCTCCGGCCTGCTGTTCCGCCGCAACTCCGTCTCCGGTGCCGTCGAGGTCGTGCCCCGCCAGGGCACCGGCGTTGAGCTCAACAGCGCCCTGCACGCCAACGACTGACCTCCGGGGCGGAGCAACCCACCGGACCGCCCCGGCCCGCGCGGATCGACGGCTTCCGGAAGTTCATTCCGGCTTTCTCACCTGACAAGGTCGGCCACGGACCTTGGATCTCACAGCGATGGGGAGCGCATGACCGGTCGGGAGGCGCCGCACGGTGGGAAGAGCACGACGATGGCCGCACGGTGGGTCACCGGGCTGTTCGCACCCCAGGTCCTGGTCATCGTGCTTCCGCCGGTCATCGGACTGCTGACGGACGGCTGGACGGGTGCCGGGTGGGGGCTGGTCGCCTCGGCACTGTGCGGCGGGGTCCCCGCCGGAGTGATCCTGGCTGGGGTCCGCTCCGGGCGGCTGGACTCCCACCATCTGGTCGACCGGACGAGCCGGACGAAGCCGCTGCTGGTGGCGGTCGCGGCCGTACTGGCCGCGCTGGTGCTGCTGGCCGGCCTGGGCGCGCCCAGGCTTCTCGTGGCCACGGTGACCGCGATGCTGGCCGCGCTGGCGGTGACCGTCCCGATCACCCTGAAATGGAAGATCTCCTTCCACGCGGCCGTGTCGGCGGGCACCGTGGTGGTGCTCACCCACGTGCTGCCCACCGTGCCGACCCTCGTGATCGGTGCGCTGATCACCGCGACGGTCTGCTGGGCTCGGATACGGCTCCGGCACCACACCCCCGCCCAGGTCGCCGCCGGGGCCCTCGCCGGCGTCGGTTCGGCCTGGCCGATCCTGGCGGCTTTCGGCGTCTGACCGGCGGTCAGTACCGGAGCGGGTCACGGAAGCTCGGTGAACCGCTCCACCTGCTCGGCCTTGCCCGCGATGATGATCACGTCCCCATAGCTCAGGACGGTGTCGGACGCGGCGTGGGTGAACTCGTCGTACTGGCCCTTCACACAGACCACGGTCACCCCGTACTTGCGGCGCAACCCCGACTGGCCGAGGGGGACTCCGACGAACTCCCGGGGCGGCCGGGTCTTGGCCAGCGCGTAGTCGCCGTCCACCCCCATGTAGTCGAGCATCCGCCCGTTCAGCAGACGCGCCAGGCGCTCTCCCATGTCGTGTTCGGGAAGGATCACATGGTGAGCGCCGACGCGCTCCAGGATGCGGCCGTGATCACGGCTCACCGCCTTGGCCCAGACATCCTCGATCTCCAGCTCGACGAGCAGGGACGTCGTGAGAATGCTGGACTCGAGGTCGGTGCCGATGGCGACCACCGCCCGGTAGAAGTCGGGCACGCCGAGCTGGCGCAGGACCTCCATGTCGGTGGAGTCGGCGACGACAACGTGGGGGAGCCTGGCCGCCATGCTCTGCACCACCTTGGGGCGGCTGTCGATGGCCAGCACCTCGGTCCCCCTGTGGACGAGTTCCACAGCGAGCGAGCTGCCGAAGCGGCCAAGTCCGACCACCACCACGGGGTCGTTCCGTCTGTCAACCAACGATCGTCTTCTCCTCGGGGGGCCGCAGTCACGGGAGCACGCCGGCGTGAGCAGTCCGGGAGGACGGTGCCCCTCGGCCTCCACCTGCGCCTTGCGGGCGGACGACGCCGAGATCAGACTGGTGATCTCCTGACGTGAACGCGGCCTGCGCGCCCCACCAGCCAGGACGATCGCCGGATCCCCTTGTCAGCGGATAAGTCCGAATGAATCCTAGCCAGTCCCGGCCGACCCCGGCACATATCCTCAAAATCGCTCGTTGTCCCCGCGACGGCGCGGAAGAGCGAGAGCACCGGTCCGTCGAAACGGTCGAACTGCATGAGATCACCCCTTGGTCTACGGTGGCGGCCGATACTCCTGGCATTCGCACGGACGGCGTTGGCCTTGCGGATATGCGAAAGACGGCGCCGGGTTGATGATGGATGTCTGCCGGCGACAGCACGTGATGGTCGAGGTCCGGAGCGGAGCAAAACGTTCCTGAAATTTGGTGAAGAACATTCAGGACGGCGTTTCCAGCGAAATTGCAGCGGATCCCGGCCCGCGGCCAGAGGGCCGCATCCGGGGTGGTCACCTTGCCGGGGTGGATCGGATGACACTCACCGAAGACTCGAGTCTGCCGCGTCTCATGTCAACGAGTAACAGCACGAACATAATTAGGGGAAATGGCGCCACAGAGCTTCCGGGCCAGAATTACACCTGTTCACCTACTATTTTTACTGGAGCAAGGTCCGGCGGTTTCACCGGTTCATCTCAGGGGTCGACGAAAGTTTCTCATCCTGCCTGGAAAACCTGGGGAGCGGAGCGCCTCCGGCCGGCCGAGGATGGCCGGTCCGGAAACCACCGGCCCGCGGCCCGGAAGGAGCCCATGGATCGGCGATCCTCACATCGGCCCGGGCGTCCACCGCGAGGGCCGCTAGGGAGCCCCGAAGGCGCGGAAGCGAGGGCCGGACCCTGGCGGAGCGATCTGGAGACCCGGCCGACCGACGACCCAAAAGATCTACGAAAGCGAAAGAGCCCGACGGTTGATGTCAACCGCCGGGCTCTGATCTACGTCTATCCTGCGTGGGCGATACTGGGATCGAACCAGTGACCTCTTCGGTGTGAACGAAGCGCTCTCCCGCTGAGCTAATCGCCCGCTCTGTCCGGCCCCTCTCGGTGCCGACGTGGAAAACCATACAGCAATCCGGGCCCACTGGCGAAGCGGCGCCCACGGGGGGATGATCTTGAGGTGCGACACGGTGGGGAGCCAAAGGTCGAGGGATGCGTCCACCGGGGGGCTACGGTGTCATAGCATCGTCCTGGTCCGTAGAAGCACCGTACGACCCGAGCTAGACCTCTATCGCCCGAGACGCTCCTACAGGGGAGTCGACGGTGACCAAAACGATACGCAAAACCCTTGCAAATAAGGCCCTGTTGGTGATGCTTGGCCAGGTAGATGCCCAAATGTCGCGCTGTGATGTGCGTTACAGAAGGGCCTGGAGGCGGAATCTTTCCTACAGGTTTCTTTGTTCCGCGTCATAGCTCGGGGCAGAGTCCTCAGAGCAGTGAAAGCCCCGAAGAGGGGACCGACGACGAAAAAGGTTTGGCTGACGATGAACAGCTCCACCGTCTCTGCCGAGCTTGGCCTTCGGCTTGTGGTCCCCGACCGTACCACCGTCCCCCTGCTCGCCGGACTCAGCTACACGGCCGATGATCCTTACGCGATCAGAATGGCCTTCCATGTGGGGAACGACGAACCGGTCGAGTGGATCTTCGCCCGCGAACTGCTGACAGTCGGCATCGTGCGGCGAGTTGGCGACGGAGACGTCCAGGTGTGGCCGGCGCGCGCCGACGGCGAGCGCACTCTGCACATCAGTCTCACGTCACCGTTCGGACAGGCCCTGTTCGAGGTGCCTCTTGCTCCGCTCACGGAGTTCTTGCACCGCACGTACGAACTGGTCCCGGCCGGTCGTGAGACCGACTTCATGGACCTCGACGCCGAGCTCAGCAACATGCTCTGGAGTTCCTGATCCCCGGGTGGGCGGCCGGGGAAGAGCCGCCCACCGGGCATCTCCGTGTCGCCCTCGCCCGCCGTGCCGTCCTGGGCGACGGGGGTCCGTTATCCACCGGTTCCCGGCAGGGACATCATGGTCCAGGCCTGGTACCAGGGCGGGGTGTCGATCCGGGACTTCACCGACACGGCCCACCCTTGGGAGATCGGCTTCTTCGAACGCGGTCCCGTCGACGGGATCGGCGGTTCGTGGTCGGCCTACTACTACAACGGCCACATCTACTCCAGCGACATCACCAAGGGCCTGGACGTGCTCCGGATCGACGACCCGCTGACCGATCCGGCCAAGAAGGTCACGCTCAAGGAGCTGAACGCCCAGACCCAGATGTCCTACCCGGAGTGACCGGAGTGACCGGAGTGACCCGTCACGGGTCGAGGTCGGCGGCGGAGCGCTCGGCGAAGACCCGCATCGCCTTGGCGGTGATCGGGCCGGGCGCGGCCGGCAGCGTGGTCTGGTCGACCGCGCGGATCGGCTGGATGTCGCGGGTGGTGGAGGTCAGGAACGCCTCCTCGGCCTCGTAGAGGGCCGACAGCGGGACGTCCTCCTCGGAGCCGCCGCACCACTCCAGGGTGAGTGCCCGGGTGACCCCGGCCAGGCAGCCGGAGGACAGCGTGGGGGTGAGCAGGCGGCCGTCGCGCACGATGAAGATGTTGCTGCCGGTGCCCTCACAGAGGTTCCCCGCGAGGTTTTCGAAGATCGCCTCGCCACCGCCCCTGGCCTTGGCGTAGAAGAGGGCCTTGGCGTTGTCGCCGTAGGAGGTGCTCTTCACCCCGGCGAGCGCGCCGCGCTCGTTGCGCGGCCAGGGCACCACGGTCACGTCGGCGGTGGCGGGGAAAGGCTTCTGCTCGTCGACGATCACCACGGCGGTACAGCCCTGGTTCCCGCGGTCGGAGCCGAGCGGGCCGGGACCGCTGGTGTAGGTGACGCGGATCCGGCCGAGCTGCCAGGGGGGCGCCTCGGCCAGGCAGGCGTGTACGCCGGCGGTGATCGCGTCGACGTCGGGCTCGGGCAGGTCCATGCGCTGGGCCGAGAGCCGGAGCCGGTCGAGGTGGCGGGTGAGCGCGAACGAGGCGCCGTTCACGCACTTGATGGTCTCGAAGACGCCGTCCCCGACCATCAGACCGTGGTCGAACACCGAGACGGTGGCCTGTTCCGGGCCAATAAGTTCTCCGTTGACCCATACGGGCACGTTCATCTAATTCCTCCTGAACCTGCTGAACCTGGCGTGGAAGCGAGCGCGATGAGCCGGGAGGCCTTCAACTCGGTCTCGCGCCATTCGCGCTCCGGATCGCTGCCCCAGGTTATGCCCGCACCCGTGCCGAAGTGGATCTCGTCGGATGAGAGCCAGAACGTGCGGATGCCCACAGCCAGCGACGCCCGGTGCCGGTCTGCGTCAACCCAGCCCACAGCTCCACAGTACGGCCCGCGCGGCTCGGGTTCGAGCTCATTGATGATGCGCAGAGCAGAAGATTTCGGGGCACCGGTCACCGAGCCTGGAGGAAAGGTCGCCGAGAGAAGATCCGGCCAGCCGAATTCCGGCGCGAGCCGGGCCCGGACCGTGGAGACCAGGTGCACCAGGCCGGGATGCTCCTCCACCTCGCACAGCGCGGGCACGCTCACCGAGCCGACCGTGGCGACCCGGCCCAGGTCGTTGCGGACCAGATCGACGATCATCACGTTCTCCGCGTGGTCCTTCTCCAGCAGGTCCTCGGCGGTGACCCCGGTCCCTTTGATCGGCTTGGACTCGACCACGTCACCGTCCCTGGACAGGTAGAGCTCCGGGGAGGCCGACACCACGCTCAGGCCGGGCAGGCTCACCGTGGCGGCGTAGGGGGCCGGGTTGCCCTCCGCCAGCCGTACGGCCAGCGCCAGCGGGTCCGCCTCCCCGGGCAGTGGCGCGGTCAGGACGCGGCACAGGTTGGCCTGGTAGACCTCGCCCCGCTCGATGTACGCGCGGATACGGCGCACGCCCTCCTCATAGGCGGCCCGGTCCAGGGAGCTGCGCCACGACGACATGTGCGGCCCGCGCCAGGGGCCGCGAGGCACGGGTAGCGGTGCGCGCCGGACGTCCTCGAATCTGGCGCACGTGACCTTGCCCTCGTAGTCGAGCACGACGGCCCACCATCCCTCGCCGTCGAGGGCGGCCAGGTCGGTGGTGACGTCGCGGAGCCGGGTGGCCAGGTGGCCCCCTACATACGCAAATGAGTCGTCCACTCCGCTATTGTCCCGCCGCCTCGGACAGCAGGCGCACCAGCGTACGGGCAGCAGGCAACGGAGAGCAGGGCAGCGCAGCCGAGACGGCCCGGCGCGGGGCCAGGTCGCCGAGGGAGCGGAGCACCAGATCGGGCGGCACGGCGCGCGCGGCGAGGGTGGGCACCAGCGTGATGCCGAGTCCGGCCGCGACGAACCCGAACTTGCCCGTCCACTCGGCGATCCTGACCGTGGTCCGCGGCGTGAACCCGGCACGGGCGCAGGCCACCTGGAGCATGGTCGCCGGTCCGGGCGACGGCGCCTCGATCCAGGCCTCCTCCTGCAGCTCGCACAGGTCGACGATCTCCTGTCCGGCCAGCCGGTGGTCGCGGGGCAGCGCGACCAGTAACTCGTCCTCCAGCAGCGGGATGATCTCCACTCCCTCGTCGTACGGCAGGCCGGACGGGTAGTCGCTGACAACGGCGACGTCCAGGACGCCCTCGCGCATCCGGCGCAGCAGGCCGCCGCTGGGCGCCTCGACCGGGGTGAGCTCGACCTCGGGGAACTCCCGCCGGAAGGCCCGCAGAGCGCCGGGGACCAGTGAGACGTTGGCGGTGGCGAACGCCCCGACGCGCAGGCGCCCGAGATAGCCGCCGTGGATGCCGGCCAGGTCCTCCTCCGCTCTGGCCAGCCGGTTCAGCACGGCCCGTGCGTGCTGATGGAGCGTCTCACCTGCCGGCGTCAGCCGTACTCCTCTCGGAAGCCGGTCGAACAGCGGGCCGCCCGCCTGCAGTTCGAGGGAGGCGATGCGCCGGGAGACAGCGGACTGGGTGTAGTTGAGCTGGGTCGCGGCCCCGGTGAAGGAGCCGGTGCGGGCCACCGCATCCAGCAGGCGGAGCGCGTCGGTGTCAAACACATTCCTCCCATACATGGCTTATATGCAATCTAGTCGCTGGTGGAATGTCGTGCTCCCTCCTAGCGTGGATCACATGATTTCCTTTCTTGGTCTGGGACACATGGGTGTCCTCATGGCCCGGCGACTCGTGGAGGCCGGGCACAAGGTGACGGTGTGGAACCGCACCCCGCGCACGGTCGAGGGCGCCTTCAGCGCGGCGTCCCCCGCCGAGGCCGTGGCGGAGGCGGAACTGGTCATCACCATGCTCAGCGACCCCGCCGCGGTGAAGCGGGTGCTCGCCGACGCGGCGCCCGGCCTTCGGCCGGGGGCGCTGGTCGTAGAGATGTCCACGATCGGGCCCGATGCGGTGGCCGAGCTACGCGGCCGACTCCCCTTGCAGGTGGGACTGGTGGACGCGCCGGTGCTGGGCAGCGTCCAGCCCGCGCGGGACGGCACGCTGACCGTCCTGGTCGGTGGTCTGCCGGAGGACATGGCGCGCTGCCGGGAGGTGCTCGGGGTGTTCGGCCAGGTCCAGGAGGTAGGGGGGCCGAGGGCGGGAGCCGCGATGAAGCTGGCGGTGATGAGCGCCCTGGTGCCCGCCCAGGTGCTGCTCGCCGAGACCCTGGCGTACGGCGAGGCGACCGGGGTGGACAGGGCTGCGCTGCTGGACGCGGCGTCCGCCGGGCTGGGCGGCGAGGATCTGACGGCCGTCTTCGGACACGTGGGCGCGGCCCGCCGTACGGGCGTGGAGAAGCTGAACCCGGCCTCGGTCCCGGCGACCAACGGCTACTACTCCCATGCGACCAGGGCCGGGGACCTGCTGTTCATCTCCGGGCAGGTGGCGCTGGACGCCGACGGGCAGGTGGTCGGCGAGGGGGACATGACGCGCCAGTCGGAGTACGGGGCCGTCCGGGGGCGTCACATCACCGGCGAGCCCCCGGCCAGCACGACCGTGGAGGTGTCACGGCTGTTCCGGCCGGGGCTGCTGATCGAGGTGGAGGTGATCGCCGCTATCCCAGCGGGCCGGTGACCGACTCGGCGGCGGCGACGATCACGTCGTCGGCGACGAGCCGGACCACCGCCTCGATCTCCGGGGCGAGGAAGCGGTCCGGGCCGGGACCGGAGACCGCCTGGCGCAGAGAGGCGACCACGGCCGCGGTCGCGGGGGCGGGCCGGTGCGGCGCCCGCAGGTCGAGCGCCCGCGCCGCGGTGAGGATCTCCACCGCGAGCACCCGGGTGAGCCCGTCCACCGAACGGCGTAGCTTGCGGGCGGCCGACCAGCCCATCGAGACGTGGTCCTCCTGCATGGCGGAGCTCGGGATGGAGTCCACGCTCGCGGGCACGGCCAGGCGCTTGAGCTCGGAGACGATCGCGGCCTGGGTGTACTGGGCGATCATGTGCCCGGAGTCCACACCGGGGTCGTCGGCGAGGAAGGCGGGCAGGCCGTGGCTACGGGCCACGTCGAGCATGCGGTCGGTACGGCGCTCGGAGATGCTCGCCACGTCCGCGACCGCGATGGCCAGGAAGTCGAGCACATAGCCCACGGGAGCGCCGTGGAAGTTACCGTTGGACTCCACCCGGCCGTCGGCGAGGACCACCGGGTTGTCGATCGCGGAGGCGAGCTCCCGGCCGGCGACCGCGGCGGCGTGCGCGAGGGTGTCACGGGCGGCCCCGGCGACCTGCGGGGCACAGCGCAGCGAGTAGGCGTCCTGGACGCGGGTGCAGGTGCCGTCCCGGTGAGAATCCATGATCTGCGAATCCGCCAGGAGCGCGCGAAGGTTGGCGGCGCTGGCGGCCTGGCCCGGATGCGGGCGCAGAGCCTGCAGGTCGGCGGCGAAGACGCGGTCGGTGCCGAGCAGCGCCTCCACGCTCATCGCCGCGCTGATGTCGGCGGTCTTGAACAGGCGTCCGAGATCGTCCATGGCCAGGATCAGCATGCCGAGCATGCCGTCGGTGCCGTTGATGAGCGCGAGGCCCTCCTTGGCGGCGAGCTCGACGGGCTCGATACCGGCCTGCTTCAGCGCCTCGGCGGCGTCCACGCGCTCTCCGGAGGCGTCACGGACGACGCCCTCTCCCATGATCGTGAGTGCGACGTGTGAGAGCGGCGCGAGGTCGCCGGAGCAGCCGAGGCTGCCGTACTCGTGCACCACGGGGGTGATCGACGCGTTGAGCATGTCCTGGAGCACCTTGGCGGTCTTCGGGCGCACGCCGGTGTGACCGGTCGCCAGGGTGTGCAGACGCAGCAGCATCAGCGCCCGGGTGACCTCGATCTCCACCTCGGGACCGGAGCCGGCGGCGTGCGATCGGACCAGGGAGCGCTGCAGCTGGGCGCGGAGCGAGGGGGCGATGTGCCGGGTGGCCAGGGCCCCGAACCCGGTCGACACCCCGTAGGCGGGTGTGGGGCTCTCGGCGAGCTCGTCCACGCGGGTGCGGGCCGCGGCCATGGCCGCCACCGCATCGTCGGTGAGGTGAACCGCGGCGCCGTACCGGGCCACCCTGACAACTTCCTCGAAGCTCAGCGGCTCCGGCCCGATGTTCACGACCTCGTTGTCGCGCATGGCGTCACTCTCTCGCACTAGGTAACTGGCGTATGTGATGTTAGCCCCTTACCGGCAAAGATCGCCGCTATGCCCGCCCTGCCCGGTTCGGTAATCTCCACCAACCGCCGCACCGTGCCGCGCCGATACCAGCCTCGGTCGAGAAGTGCGCCGGTCAGCGCGGCGCCGAGGGCTCCGCCGAGATGTGAACGGCGCTCGGTCCAGTCCAGGCACGCGGGGGCGAACTTGCGCCGCCCTCCCCTGACGGTGTCCACGTCCACCCCGAGCTCCCCGAACCCGGCCTCCCCCGCGGAGGTGACCTCGAAGGCGTCCTGCCCGGTCAGATATCCGGTCGCGAGGAGCGCGGCGAGCAGTTCCACGCCCGCGCGTCCCGCGAGATGGTCGTAACAGGTGCGGGCCTCTCGCAGTTGCCGCGCCTGACGGGACTGACGCAGGGACCGTACCGCGGGGCGCCGGCTGAGCCCGGCCAGGGCCTCCAGCACCCCGGCCACCTCCGGCCCCGCGAGCCGGTAGTAGCGGTATCGGCCCGCAGCCGCCACGGTCACCATCCCGCCGTCCAGAAGCCTGGCCAGATGGGCACTGGCGGTGGCCGGGCTCACTCCGGCCAGCCTGGCCAGCTCCCCTGCGGCCAGGGCTCGGCCGTCCAGCAGCACGTTCAGCATGGCGGCCCGGGTCGGATCGGCGATGAGGCCCGCGACGGGGGCGATGTCGGCGTCGGTGGCGATGTGTTCGGCGGCCATACTTCGACGTTAGCCCACCCTTCTTTCGTCCGGGATCGAAGCATGCCCGACGGCCCCGAACAGCCCGCCGCCGACGCCTTACCCTCGCCGGGGGTGGCCGGGATCGCCTGGTGCGCCGAGCAGGCCGGGACGCTCCGGTTTGGGGAGTCGGCGAGTATTCGCTAGAGTTCTAGGCGTGAGGCCGGGCCAAGCCCGGAAACACACGCGGAAGTGGCTCAGTGGTAGAGCATCACCTTGCCAAGGTGAGGGTCGCGGGTTCGAATCCCGTCTTCCGCTCGAAGGACCTCCGGGTCCTCACTCCGGTGGAGTGGCCGAGAGGCGAGGCAACGGCCTGCAAAGCCGTGTACACGGGTTCAAATCCCGTCTCCACCTCTCGTGTTCGGCGAGGACGATTAGCTCAGCGGGAGAGCGCTTCCCTGACACGGAAGAGGTCACAGGTTCAATCCCTGTATCGTCCACCCCTTGCGTCAACGGCCGCCAAGCCCCCTTCGGGGCCTTGGCGGCCTTCTGTTCTTTCCGGGCCGATCACCGGGCTCCGCCGCCGTACCGGCGGTAGCCGGGGCGCACACCTCCGGCACGGAGTGATCAACAGGTTCACGGGTACGGAAGGTATGCGAGAGGAGACCGCACTCGCCGTCGTGGCGTGCGCCGTCCTGGCCGTGCCCTGAGGCCAAGGGCCGCGGCTCCGACCACCACGAGGCGTCCGGGAGGGCGCCGCCTCGGCTTCCGCGAGCAAGGGGATTCCATGACCGAACGCATCTCGGCCCCGGGGGATCTGGGCCGCCGGATCGCGCATCGCCGTAAGTCTCTCGGTATGACCAGGGAGCAGCTGGCCGAACGGGCCAGGATCGACCCCGGTTACCTCGGCTACCTGGAGGAGAGCGCCGCCTCGCCGGGCGCGAGCACCGTCAACCAGCTGGCCGATGCTCTGGGCACCAGCAGCGAGGAGCTGCTCGGCGGCACCGTGGACCTGCCCCCGGGACGCGGTCCCGGAGATACGCGGTCGCGGCTGGAGAGGCTGGACCCCGACGAGTGCATGCGGCTGATCTCTCCGGGCGGCGTGGGGCGGGTGGCCTTCACCAACCCCACCGGGCCGGTGGTGATACCGGTCAACTACGTGATCCACAGCGGGGCCGTACTGCTCCGCACGGCCTTCGGAGGCCCGCTGGACGAGGATCTTCGTACCGGCGTCAAGGGGGTCGAATTCAAGATCGCCTTTGAGGTCGACCGCGTCGACGACCCCAACAGGCAGGGCTGGAGCGTGCTCGTCCGGGGCGCCGCCCACCACGTCTCCTCCGAAGAGGAGAAGGCGGCCGTGGCGAGTGCGGGCGTCGAGCCGTGGGCGGGTGGCGAGCGGGAGCTCTACATCCGCATCACCCCTGCCGAGATCACCGGCCGTCTTATCCGTCACGGCCAGGCATAGTCCACGGCGAGCGTCTCCTCGTCCCGCGGCGGGCGACGACCTGGGTCCCCACTAAAATTCAGATCCGACTTCGAGAACGGTTCTGAAAAAAGGGGGGCGGCTGTGCGGCTGACACCTGCGGAACGCGACCGGCTGCTGCTGTTCACGGCTGCCGGGCTGGCACGCGCCAGGAAGGCGAGAGGTCTGCGGCTGAACGTGCCGGAGGCCACCGCGCTGATCGCGGACACCGTCTGCGAGGCCGCACGCGACGGGGCACGGCTGGCCGAGGCGGTCGAGGCCGGTCGCGGGGCGCTGGGCCCCGGCGACGTACTGCCCGGGGTGGCCGACGTCGTCACCGAGGTGATGGTCGAGGCGGTCTTCGACGACGGCACCCGGCTGGCCGTGGTGACCGACCCGTTCGGCGGCGGTTCGCTCGGCGACGAGGCCCCCGGCGCGGTGACCGCGGCGACGCCGCGCTCCGGCGGCCGGGACATCCCCGGTGCGGACGCCGTCGAGGTGGAGGTGTTCAACACCGCGACCGTGCCGATCAGCGTCACCTCGCACTTCCACTTCTTCGAGGTGAACCCGCGGCTCCGGTTCGACCGGGCCACGGGCTACGGGCGCCGGCTGGCCGTTCCCGCGGGCTCCACCGTCCGGTTCGATCCGGGCGAGAGCCGTACCGCCTGCTTGGTACCGATCGGCGGCGCACGGGTGGCGATCGGGTTCGCCGGGCTGGTCGACGGTCCGCTGGACGCGCCGGGCGCGTTCGAACGGGCCATGGAGAAGGCGCGGGCCTGCGGCTATCTGGGCAGCGGACCGGCGGGCTCCACTCCGGGCGGTGACGTGGCGGGACCCGCCGCGGACGGTGTCCCGGCCGGTTCCGCCGGGGGCCACGCACGACCGGCGCAGGCGGGTGACCGATGAGCGTGTACGGCCCGCGCGAGGGGGACCGGGTCAGGCTCGGCGACTCCGGCCTGGTGGTCGAGGTCGAGCACGACTCGCAGAAGCCCGGGGAGGAGTTCCTCGCCGGATTCGGCAAGACCGCGCGTGACGGTCTGCACCTGAAGGCCGCCTCGGTCGGCGACACCTGCGACCTGGTGATCAGCAATGTACTGATCCTGGACCCGATCCTGGGCGTGCGGACCGCGTCCATCGGCGTCCGGGAGGGGCGGATCCACGCCGTCGGCCGGGCCGGGAACCCCGACACCCTGGACGGCGTGGACGTGGTGGTCGGCACCGGGACCACGATCGTGTCCGGCGAGGGGCTGATCGCCACCGCGGGAGCGGTCGACACCCATGTCCACCTGCTCAGCCCGCGCATCATGGAGGCCTCCCTCGCCTCCGGCGTCACCACGATCATCGGCCAGGAGTTCGGGCCGGTCTGGGGCGTCGGGGTCAACTCGCCGTGGGCGCTGCGGCACGCGTTCAACGCCTTCGACGCCTGGCCGGTGAACATCGGGTTCCTGGCCCGCGGCTCGTCCTCTCATGAGGCCCCGCTGGTCGAGGCACTGGTGGAGGGGGGCGCGAGCGGCTTCAAGGTGCACGAGGACATGGGGGCGCACACCCGCGCGCTGGACACCGCGCTGCGGGTCGCCGAGGAACATGACGTGCAGGTGGCCCTGCACACCGACGGCCTCAACGAGTGCCTGTCGGTGGAGGACACCCTCGCGGTCCTGGCCGGGAGGACGATCCACGCCTTCCACATCGAGGGCTGCGGCGGCGGCCACGTGCCCGACGTGCTCAGACTGGCCGGGGTGGCCAACGTCATCGGCTCCTCGACCAACCCGACGCTGCCCTTCGGCCGGGACGCGGTCGCCGAGCACCACGGGATGATCGTCTCGGTGCACGGACTCCGGCCCGAACTGCCGGGTGACGCCGCGCTGGCCGGAGACCGGGTCCGGGCGGGCACCATGGGCGCCGAGGACGTGCTGCACGACCTCGGGGTGATCGGCATCACCTCCTCCGACGCGCAGGGCATGGGCCGGGCGGGCGAGACGGTCCGCCGGACGTTTGCCATGGCCGGGAAGATGAAGGGCGAGCTGGGTGCGCCGGAGCGCAACGACAACGCGCGGGTGCTGCGCTACCTGGCCAAGCTGACGATCAACCCGGCCATCGCGCACGGCCTGTCCCACGAGGTCGGCTCGCTGGAGCCGGGCAAGCTGGCCGACATCGTGCTGTGGCGGCCCGACCACTTCGGCGCGAAACCACAGCTCGTGCTGAAGGCCGGATTCCCCGCCTACGGCGTGACCGGGGATCCGAACGCCTCCACCGACACCTGCGAGCCGCTGGTGCTGGGCCCGCAGTTCGGCGCGTACGGCGCGACCGCCGCGGACCTGTCGGTGGCCTTCGTCAGCGGGGCGGCCGCGGACGCGGCCGACGATCGCATGACGACCCGCCGCCGTCGCGTCGGCGTTCGCGGCACCCGCGGCATCGGCCCCGGGGATCTGGTGCGCAACTCCCGGCTAGGCTCCGTCCAGGTGAACGCGGCCGGCCAGGTCACCCTCAACGGCGATCCGATCCGGTCGGAGCCGGCCGACTCGGTCTCGCTCAGCCGCCTCTACTTCCTCTGACCTTTCCGTCCCCGCCCTCGAAGGAGCACCGACGTGTTCTTCATGCCGCCGGAGTGGCACCCGCACACCCGGACCTGGATGTCCTGGCCGGTAGCCGACTACGCTCTCGCCGACTCCGAGGCCTCCTACCGCGCGTGGTCGAGCGTGGCCAACACGATCGTCCGCTACGAGCCGGTCACCATGGTGGTCGACCCGGGCGGCCGGGAGTCGGCCGCCCGGTGGCTGGCCCCCGAGATCGAGGTGATGGAGCAGCCGCTGGACGACTCCTGGATGCGCGACAACGGCCCGACCTTCCTGGTGGACGGCAGAGGCGCGCTGGCCGGGGTGGACTGGACGTTCAACGGGTGGGGCTGGAACGCCCACGCCAAGGACGATCTGGTCGCCGGGGCCGTGCTGGAGCGGACGGGGGCCAGGAGGTTCCGCTCGGAGATGGTCAACGAGGGCGGCGGCATCCACGTGGACGGTGAGGGCACGGTCATCGTCACCGAGACCGTGCAACTCGGCGAGAGGCGCAACCCGGGCTGGACCAGGGAGCGGGTCGAGGCGGAGCTCCGCGCCCGGATCGGCGCGGAGAAGGTGATCTGGCTGCCGCGCGGCCTCACCGCCGACTACGGCGCATACGGCACCAGCGGCCATGTGGACCTGCTCGCCTCCTTCGCCCGGCCGGGCCTGGTGCTCTGTCACGTCCAGCCGGACCCCGACCATCCGGACCACGAGATCACCCGGGAGAACCTGGCGATTCTCCGGTCCTCGACCGACGCCAGGGGCCGCCGACTGGAGGTCGTCGAGCTGATCGCCCCGGAGACCCGCGAAGCCGGCGGGGAGCTGGTCGACTACTCCTACGTCAACCACTACCTGGCCAACGGCCTGGCCCTGCTCTGCTCCTTCGACGACCCGCGCGACGCCGCGGCGGCCGAGATCTTCGTCAAGCTCTTCCCTGAACGGGCCATCGAGGTGGTGGACGCCCGCCCCATCTTCGCCCTCGGCGGCGGAATCCACTGCATCACTCAGCAACAGCCTCGCCCTTAATAGGGCAACAGGAGTACGGTTTACACCGACGCGACTTTCGTCAACTTGTCCAGTGGGTTGTCCGCATCCGGCCACTCTAAGAAGTAGATCTTGTCAATCTGGGCAATTAGTGCGAATACTTGCGATTTGTTCTTATTATCAAGAGAGGCATCGCAATGAAGCACGTCATTGTTCACAAACCTGGCACTGTCCCGCTCCGTGGATCCGCTAGCCCCAAGCACGTCGGCTGACACGGAAGCCATAGAACCGGCGTCCAGTAATGGACGCCGGGCCTAGGGCGACATAAAACGCTATAAAATGACACAAAGGAGACTGGTGAGTCGGGGACCGTTCCCATCAGAAAACCCACCCCTTCCCCCTCTGCTCCTGCCCCCGGTGGACGCGGACCGGCGCCTGCGCGGACCGTACACCGCCGGAGGCACGATCGCCTCCGCCCTGGTGCCCGTCGCCCGGCCGGAGCTGGTCGCCCGCTATGACATAGAGCTGCGCGCCATGGCGCCCGACCTGCACGGGCTGGTCCCGGTCAAGCGTGGATCGGTGGCCGACCACCTACCCCGGGCGGAACGGATCCTGGTCCACGCGCCCCGCCGTACGCTCCGTCTGTCCAACGGGTTCGCCGAGTTCCTCCGAGAGCACCTGGCCGAGGCCGGCCCGCGGACGCTCGTCGTGGAGAACCTCCACGAGGCCGACCCCACCGACCGCGAGCTTCTGGCGGTGCTGCGGCGGCGGATCGCCCCGGAACTGCTGACCGTCGTAACCGGTGAGCAGGCCGTACCGGACAGCCCCCTGACCCCGGAGGAGCACGACGCCCGGGCCGACGAACTGGAGCTGGAGGGGACGATCGGCGCGCGGCTCGGCGCGATCCCCTACCACCGTGAGCACGGTACCGATCCGCGCAAGGCGGTGGAGGCGTTCCGGACCGCGGTCGAGTGGTGCCTGGACGCGGGCTTCCACGACGCGGTGGCGGAGCTGGGACTACGCGCGCTGCCGCTGACCGACCCGGACACCGAACCGGAGACCTGGTGGCGGTTGCTGCACAGCGCCGCGACCGCTCTCGGCTCGCTCGACCGCGAGGACGAGGCCGAGGCCCTGTTCGACCTGGCCAGGCGCGAAAGCATCTCGCCGGTCACGCACGCGTCCGCCGCCTACTCGACCGGCATGCTCAAGGTCCGCCACCACGACCCGGCACAGCGCGACCTGAACGCCGCGCTGGCCTGGGTGAACCAGGCGATCGCCATCTCCACGCTGCTCCCCGACCCACACGAGCGCGCGTTCAAACTGGGTTTCGACCTCAACGGGCGCGCGCTGGTGGAGGTACGGCTCGGCAATCCCGCGAAGGCACTGCGGCTCGTCCAGGAGGCGGTGGAGCTGGCAGAACGCGACCTACGGCCGGACGAGCACCCGATCCACCGGCTGGTGCTGCGGGCCAACCGGGCACAGCTCGCCATCATGCTGGGCCGCCCCGAGGACGCCCTGGAGGACCTGGACGCGGTGATCGCGGCCGATCCCGGCTACCCCGACTACTACATCGACCGGGGCAACCTGCTGCACCGCCTGGGCAGGCGGGATGCGGCGATCGCCGACTACGAGACGGCGATGCGGGTCGGTCCGCCCTTCCCGGAGCCCTACTACAACCGGGCCGAGATCCTCTTCTCCGCCGGCGACCACCAGGGCGCGCTCGTCGACCTGGACCACGCGCTGGAGCTGGACCCTGGGTTCGTGGACGGGCTGGCCAACCGGGCCGGGCTGCTGGCCGCGCTAGGCGAGTACGACAGAGCGAGAGCCGACGCCGAGGCGGGGCTCGTCCTGGATCCGGTCAATCCCTACCTGCTGTGCGCGCTGGGCCAGGTCGAGATGGCCGAGGGCCGTCACAAGGAGGCGCGGATCGCCTTCGACCAGGCCCTGGAAGGTGCGCCCTCGCTGACGGCGGCATGGGCCAGCCGGGGAATGCTGGCGTTCGAGACCGGTGACCCCGAAGGCGCGGTCGCCGACTTCACCCGCGCCCTCGAACCCGGCGCCGACCCCGCGCTGCTGTTCAACCGGGCGATGGCGCTGCGCGCCGCCGGGCGGGACCGGGAGGCTACGGCCGATCTCACCCGGGCACTGGAACTGGCGCCGGACGACGACGACATCCGCCGGGAACTGACCGGGAACTGACGGCCCGAGGCCTACGGCGTCGCCGTGGACCTCGGGCCGCGAGCGGGCGAGCCACGGTCAGCCGGACGTGACACCGAGATAGCGTTCGGCCAGCGCGCAGGTGCCCTCGGTGTAGCCGGCTCCGAGCTCGGCGGCGATGTCCACACCGGTGTGCGTACCGATCCAGGCGACCAGCAGCAGGCGGCGGAACATGATGAAGGTCCAGATCTCCGCCTCGTCCTCGGCCGGCAGGTCGAGGACGCTACGGTAACCGCGCACCCAGGAGTCGACCATCTCGGGGACCTGGGGATGGTCCTCGATGAAGCTGAGCGCGGCGGCCAGGTCGTAGAGGTACCACCCGAAGCCGCAGTCGTCGAAGTCGATCACACTGAGCGGCTCGTCGCCCACCGCCAGCAGGTTGGCCAGGCGTAGATCGGCGTGGATCAGGCCATAGCGGCCGGCGCCCCGGCCGAACCGGCTCAGCCGGTCACGCAGTTCCCCGTCGAGCCGGCCCAGTACGGCCCGCGCCCCGGAATCCACCCCCAGGCCGTCCTGCCAGCGGCCCCACCGCGCCTCGGCGCCCAGCGCGGCGTCGTAGTCCCAGTGGAACCGGGTGAACCCCGCCGGACGTCGCCAGCCGCGCGCGTGCCGGTGCATCCGCGCGGTGATCGCGCCAAGCCGCTCGAAGTCACGCACCAGCCGCTCCTGGGGCGGCTCGGCACCGGGCAGGAACTCGAACATCACGCAGTCGCGGGGCCGCGCGCCGGGGACGGTCAGCACCGGGGAGCCGTCCGGTGCCGGGAGCACCCGGGGGGTGCGGACCCCGGCCTCCTCACGGAGCGCCTCCAACCAGGCGAGTTCGGACAGGATCGCCGGAGTGGCGTGGTAGCCGAGGCGGTGCACCCGCAGGATGGACCGCGCCCCGGTGGCCGGGTCGTCCACCCGATAGGTGGCGTTCTCCGACACGTTGATCAACGTGACCTCGGCGTCCGGCAGGCCGTGGATCCGGACCGCCTGCCGGGCGGCGGCATGCACACGGGCCAGCACGTCGCCCCCTGCGGACAGGTCGTGAGCCTGCATGGATTCTCCGTTCGTGAAAGCAGAACCGCTGATCTCATATGAGATCTTGCACCGCCGGTCAGCGACGGATACAAACCGAATTGTCCACTGCTAAGGCTTTAGAGGGTGAAGGAGTCCGGGTGAACCTCGAACTCGCGCTGCGCATGTGTGAGGCCTCGGTGAAACAGGCCTGGCGTGAAGGCGCCCTCGTCTCGGTGGCGGTGGTCGACGCGGGCGGCCACCTGGTCGCGTTCCAGCGGATGGACGGTTCGGAGATCGCCGGTCCGGCGCTGGCCCCCGGCAAGGCCTACACCGCCGTGGCCCATCGGATGTCCACCGCCGACCTCGCACCCCTGATCCTTCCGGGCGGAGACCTCTACGGCCTCGCCGGGGACCGGTACGTGTGCTTCGGCGGCGGCATCCCGCTCTGGGACTCCGGCGAGGGCCGGCGGGTGGCGGGCGCGGTCGGCGTCAGCGGCGGCACCATCGCCCAGGATGTGGCCTGCGCCGAGGCGGCCGCCGCACTCTGGGACGGGGCGTAGGCGAGATCACCCGGCCCGGGACCGCCCGGGGACGCCGCTCCGCCGAGGGTCCCGGCGACTTTTCCGATCCCCTTCTCCGCGCAGTTAGCAATGTACATCAATGCGCTTTTTATTCTTTTGTTTTTGTCATTCGATTAACGCGCCGACGGTGCTTTTAATGAACGGCCGGGTAGGCACGGACCGGCTGCTTCATTCAGAACGGGCGACGACGGATATCAAGCTCTCCGATTCTGGGTGAACCGCTCAAAAAAGTATGGCCGAGGGTGAAAACGACGACATTCACTCTCATTTTTATCCATTAGTTCACCCATTGAGCACATATATCCGATTCAGCTCCACGTGAGCTCATCAGGAGGTTCCGTGCGGCATTTTCGACGGCGCGCACCGCTGGCCGCCGCCATCGGCATCGTCACCGCCGTTCTTACCGGCGCCGCGGCTCAGGCCGACACCGGCCCCCCTCCCGTCCCCGAGCCGTCGGCCACGGCCGAGAATCCGGCCGCCCGGCCGGCGGCCGCCGGCCTGACCGCCCCCGAGGGGGGCCAGCACCCCCCGGTGCAGGTCTGCGGCCCGCCGTACCTCGACAACAACCCGAACCTCGGGCCGGAATACCTCCCGCGCACCGGGCCGATCGGCGAGATCCTGCGTGGTTACCGGCCGCTGAACGGGCTCTCGCCGCAGGCGTTCCTCGACCGCTACTGGGATGAGAGCGTCAATGGGTGGCGTTACCCGCCGGATTATGGATTCGCCCACTCCGGCGGCTATTCCAACGGTAAGCCACTGATAAAGACCGTGACACTGCCGGTCGGCACGTCTCTCGACCGCTTCGGCGGTGAGAGAGGATCATTCGTCGCGCCACTCGGCGGCTCCTACATCGGGCGCGCCCTTCCCCCGAACAATCTCAACACCTTCCAAGGTGCTCCACAATATATATGCAATTACCACACATATAGGGTGATAAAAGAGTTTAAAGTCGATGGCGGTCCGGCCGTCGCGGCGTTCCAGCTCGCAGGAAAGGCACCGCAGTACCACCTGGTCAGCAAGTACATTCCCGACGCGCCTCAGACGTCCCCGGAAGTGTCGGTGGAATGGCTGATCGCCAACGGGTATCTGGCACGGTCGAACTGACGTCCGTCCCCGGCATCTGCCCGGTACGGCATGCCGTACCGGGTCAGGAACGCAGGTAGGCGAGGACGGCCAGGACGCGGCGGTGCTGGTCGCCGTCCTCGGCGTACAGGCCGAGCTTGGCGAAGATACTGCGGATGTGCTTCTCCACCGCGCCGTCGCTGATCACGAGCTGGCGGCCGATGGCCGGGTTGGACCTGCCCTCCGCCATCAGGCCGAGCACCTCGCGCTCCCGCGGCGTGAGCAGGGCGAGCGGATCGTCGCGGCGGCGCCGTACCATCAGCTGGGCCACCACCTGCGGATCGAAGACCGTTCCGCCGGCCGCGACGGTGCGCAGGCCCCCCATGAAGTCTTCCACGTCCACGACCCGGTCCTTGAGCAGGTATCCCACCGCGCCCCTGGCGTCGGCGAGCAGGTCGTCGGCGTAGGACACCTCCACGTACTGCGACAGGATCAGCACCGGCGCCCCCGGCACCCGCCGGCGCGCCTCCACCGCCGCCCGCAGCCCCTCGTCGGTGAAGCTCGGCGGCATCCGGACGTCGACCACCGAGACGTCCGGCCGGTGCTCGGCGACGGCCTCCACCAGGCCGTCGCCGTCCCCCACCGCCGCGACCACCTCGCAGCCGAACTCCTCGAGCAGCCGGATCAGGCCCTCTCTGATCAGCACTGCGTCATCGGCCACGACTACCCGCATGGCACCTCCGCCACGATCACCGTCGGCCCGCCCGTCGGTGAGTCCACCGCCAGCTCCCCGTCCACCGCCCGGAGGCGGTCGGCGAGACCGGACAGGCCATGTCCCTTGGCGGCGTGTGCGCCGCCAACCCCATCATCCCCGATCGTCAGCATCAGGACGCCGCCGGTCTTGCTCAGCGACACCGTGCAGACGGTGGCGTGGCTGTGCTTGGCGACATTGGTCAGGCTCTCGGCGACCACGAAGTAGACGGTGTTCTCCACCGCCGCCGCGAAACGGCCGGTGACCTGCACATCCAGCTCGACGGGGACGGTGCAGCGGCTGGCCAGCGCCGCGAGCGCCGGGGCCAGGCCGCGGTCGGTCAGGATCGGCGGCGCGATGCCACGCGAGAGGGCGCGCAGCTCGTCCAGGGTCTCCCTGGTCGAGCTGATGGCCCGGCTGAGCATCTCCTCTACGGCCTGCGGATCACGCTTGAGCTGACGCTGGGCGCGTGACAGGTCCATGGCCAGGGAGACCAGGCGCTGCTGCGGCCCGTCGTGGATGTCGCGCTCCAGCCGCCGCAGCGCGTTGGCCTCGGCCGACACCGCGGCGGCCCGGCCTTCGGACAGGTCGTCGATGCGCTCCTGCAGTTCGGCGACACCGGTCAGCATGGCCCGGCCGATACCCGCCTGGATCAGCGCGGCGCCACGCACGACCACCGGCAGGGTGAGCGCGAACAGCACGCCGATGACGGTGTTGAACACGATCTCGACACCGACGCTGTCGCCGAAGCCGAGCAGCTCGGGGAGCCCGCGGTTGCCGGGGATGCCGGCGATGATCCACCCGTAGATCGGGTAGGTCAGGCCCAGGACGGTCCCCGCCCACCACGTCACCGTCAGCACGAAGGTCACGATGGAGACCGGGAAGACCACGATCCCGTAGAGCAGGTCGAGCCACGACTGCCCGTTGGTCAGCGGGTTGACCATGCGGCGGAACCATCCGGCTCCCTCCGGCGCGGACCGGTAACGGGGCCGGGGCAGCGCGCGGCCGAGCACCTCGGGCAGCATCCGCCGTTCCACGTCGGCCAGTCCCCGCGCCACCAGCAGCGTCACCGCCAGGATGGGCACGCCCACCCACACGACCACCGTGCCGATCCCGGCGGAGAAGCCCGTCACCATCAGGACGAAGAAGACGATGGAGAGAGGGAAGCCGACGATCAGGTAGCCGCTGTCGACGCCGATGCGGCGCAGGAGGGTTCTCATGGCGTCAACGCTACGAGTACCGGGACCGAGGATCGATCCTGCACACCGGTCTCAGGGGGTGAGGCCAGCACTACCTCCACGGGCACCTGGTCAGCCGCGGCCGGCGACAGGGCCGTCCATTAAGTCCCTTTAATCATAATTTGAGGAGATGAGCTCACGCTATGTCACCAAACCCGCGCACGATGCGATCGCATCTGTTACCCGACCCGGTCCGACCACCGTCAGTTCTTCGGCAGTATTGAACTGTGAGCCTTGTAGATCGCCTGCCAGAAGAGATCGACGCCGATCCCGACACCATCTTCGACGCGTTCGTCGAATGGAACGCCGAGCGGGGGCTCACCCTCTACCCGGCGCAGGAGGAGGCGCTCATCGAGGTCGTCTCCGGGAACAACCTGATCCTGGCCACCCCGACCGGGTCGGGCAAGAGCCTGGTCGCGGCCGGAGCGCACTTCACCGCACTGACCCGGGACGTGCGCACCTTCTACACCGCGCCGATCAAGGCGCTGGTGTCGGAGAAGTTCTTCGACCTGTGCGCCCTGTTCGGCACCGAGAACGTCGGCATGATGACCGGCGACGCGAGCGTGAACCCCGGTGCGCCGATCATCTGCTGCACCGCCGAGATCCTCGCCAACGTCGCGCTGCGCGACGGCGCCAAGGCCGACATCGGCCAGGTCGTGATGGACGAGTTCCACTTCTACGCCGAACCCGACCGGGGCTGGGCCTGGCAGGTGCCGCTGCTGGAGCTGCCGAACGTGCAGTTCATCCTGATGTCGGCGACGCTCGGCGACGTGAGCCGGTTCGAAGAGGACCTGACCCGGCGCACCGGCCGGCCCACCGCCGTGGTCAAGAACGCCGAACGCCCGGTCCCGCTGGTCTACTCCTACCGGCTCACCCCCCTCCACGAGACCCTGGAGGAGATGCTCACCACCAACCAGTCACCCGTCTACGTCGTCCACTTCACCCAGGCCGCGGCCATGGAGCGGGCGCAGGCACTGATGAGCATCAACATGTCCACCAAGGCCGAGAAGGAGGCCATCGCCGCCCTCATCGGCAACTTCCGGTTCACCACCCGGTTCGGCCGGGCGCTGTCACGTCTCGTACGGCACGGCATCGGCGTGCACCACGCCGGGATGCTCCCGAAATACCGCCGCCTGGTGGAACGGCTCGCCCAGGCCGGCCTGCTGAAGGTCATCTGCGGCACCGACACGCTCGGCGTCGGCGTCAACGTACCGATCAGGACCGTGCTGTTCACCGCGCTGTCGAAGTACGACGGCAACAAGGTCCGGCGGCTGCGCGCCCGCGAGTTCCACCAGATCGCCGGGCGGGCCGGCCGGGCGGGTTTCGACACCATCGGCTACGTCGTCTGCCAGGCCCCCGACCACGTCGTCGAGAACGAGAAGGCGCTGGCCAAGATCGGCGATGACCCCAAGCGGCGGCGCGGCTACGCGCGCAAGAAGCCGCCGGAGGGCTTCGTCGGCTGGAGCGAGGAGACCTTCGAGAAGCTGCAGACCGCCGAGCCCGAGCCGCTCAACTCCCGGTTCAAGGTCAGCAACGCGATGCTGCTCGCGGTGATCAACCGGCCCGGCGACTGCTACGCGGCGATGAAGCACCTGCTCACCGACAACCACGAGGACCGCAAGGGACAGCGACGGCACATCAGCCAGGCCATCGCGATCTATCGCTCGCTGCTGGCCGGCGGCGTGGTGGAGAAGCTCTCCGAGCCCGACGAGCAGGGCCGGATGGCCCGCCTGACCGTCGATCTCCAGGAGGACTTCGCGCTCAACCAGGCGCTGTCCACCTTCGCACTGGCCTCCCTCGAACTGCTGGACATGGAGTCGCCGAACTACGCCCTGGACATGGTCTCGATCATCGAGTCCATCCTCGACGACCCCCGCCAGATCCTGTCCGCGCAGCTCAACAAGGCGCGCGGCGAGGCCGTGGCGCAGATGAAGGCCGACGGCATCGAATACGAGGAGCGGATGGAGCTCCTCAACGAGGTCACCTATCCGATGCCGCTGGCCGACCTGCTGCTGGGGGCCTACGAGACCTACCGGCGGGGCCACCCCTGGGTCGGCGACTACACCGTCAGTCCCAAGACCGTCGTCCGGGACATGTACGAACGGGCGATGACCTTCGCCGACTACGTCCAGTTCTACGAGCTGGCCCGGTCCGAGGGCACCGTCCTGCGCTACCTCGCCGACGCCTACCGCACCCTGTCGCGGACCATCCCCGAGCATCTCAAGACCGAGGATCTCATCGATCTCATCGAGTGGCTCGGCGAGCTGGTCCGCCAGGTCGACTCCAGCCTCCTCGACGAGTGGGAGCAGCTGCAGAACCCGAGCGGTGAGCTGGAGGCACCCTCCCTGGAGGAGAAGACCAAGCCGGTCACCGCCAACACCCGCGCGTTCCGCGTGCTGGTCCGCAACGCGATGTTCCGCCTGGTCGAGCTGGCCTCCCTGGAGAGGGAACAGGAGCTGGCCGAGCTGGCGCCGGACGTGGACTGGGGTGCCGCCCTGGACGCCTACTACGACGACCACGAGGAGATCGGTACCGGCCCGGACGCCCGCGGCCCCGGCCTGCTCCGGATCGAGGAGGAGAAGGAGTTCTGGCGGGTCCGCCAGGTCATCGCCGACCCCGCGGGCGACGGCGACTGGGGCATCGACGCCCAGGTCGACCTGGCCGCCTCCGATGAGGAGGGCCGCGCCGTGGTCCACGTCATCGGCCTCAACCGTCTCTGACCCCGGCACCACGGGCCTGGCGTCCCCCCGCCGGCCGCCCCCGCGCCGCCCCGGACTGTCGCCGATCCGCGGCACCACGGTCGGCCCGGGGCGGCCCAGGCCGACGCCGGCGTCGCCGGCCCTCGCTACGGGGCGCAGGCGGCGATCTGGCAGACCTTCGCCAGCATCTGCCTGGCGTGCGCGAGCTGGCGGGTGTGGCTCTGCGCGGCCGGCTGGGAGGTACCGGAGGCGAGATAGACGATGACCGCGTTGGCCCGGCGCACAATCACGGTGTCGTCCCCGGCGACGGGCCTGCCGTCCTCATAGTCCCGCGCGCTGCTCTTCCACGCCTCGTCACCGAGGGCGACCCTGGCCAGGCTCCGGCTGAAGGAGCCGTTCTTCCAGCCTTCGGACTGCCTGCACTTCTGGACGGCCGCCTGGAACTGACGCAGGGCCGACTGCGCCGCCCGCTCCGAGCGGTAGAGGATCACCTGCTCGGCGGTCTCGACCTCCTCCCTGGTGCTGAAGTAGATCGTCCGGGCCACCGCCCGGTCCGCCTGGCCGATCTTCGGATCCTTCCTCTGGGAGGCGGCCACCGCGCTGTTGGCGCAGGGGTCGGCCACGAACCTCTCCCCCACCTTGGCGCTGGCCCGCCAGACGTTCTCGCCGTCCGCGGGCGTGTGCTTGGCGGCCTGCTCCCTCGCCACCTCCCTGTCATGCAGCAGGAACCCCTTGGGGATCGCGGGGGTGGGAGCGGGGGCCGCGGAGGCGGAGCCGGGGGACAGACCGGCTAGAGCCGTACCGGTGAGGAGGGTCGCAGTAAAAATGATCTTTCTCAACATGATCTACATGATGCCAGTCATGCCAGGACGATCAGGACCGATCAGCCGTTTCGTAGGAGGTGACCAGAGCGCGGGGAGCCGTCAGGCACCACGCCTCGGTGATCAGCTCGGTCAGCTCGGCGGGGTCGACCTTCGCCAGCCGGACCTCCACCCACGCGAACCTGCCGCCGCCCCAGGAGGGGGCGTAGACCTCCGGGTTCTCCGCCACCATGGCCTCCTGCTCCTGCATGGTGGCCTTGATCTGCGCGGTGCCCTTGGCCTCCGACAGGTATCCGAAACCCTTGCCCCGGACCCTGATCCCGACCCACTCCTCGCTGTGCTGGTGCAGCTCGACCTCGGGCAGGGCCGACGCGATCCTCAGGAACTCCTCGGGACTCACACCGTAATTCGTCATGGCGCAGAGGTATCAGAGCGGACCGACAGAATAGGGATATGAGCGACGACGCGATCAGGCAGGTGCTGGGCCTGCTCTATCAGGAGGACACGTTACGGGTGCTGGCGGCGCTGGTGTCGAGCGGCACGCCCGAGGAGGCCGGACTGGGCGGAGACGCGACGAGACGGGCGCTGGACCGGCTGGAACGCGGCGGGCTGGCCGTACGGGACGACGACGGCCGCTGGCAGGCGCGGCGCGAGCGTTTCCGCGAACTGCTGCACGCCACGGCCAGACCCGCCGTCCCGGTCTCCCCCGAGGAGAAGGTGCTGCAGTCCTTCCTCGTCGAGGGACGGCTCCGGGCGATCCCCAGCAAGCGGGAGAAGCAGCTCGTCGTGCTGAACTACATCGCCCAGGTCTTCGAGCCGGGGATCCGCTATCCGGAGAAGGAGGTCGACATCGCGCTGCGCGCCTTCCATGACGACTACGCGGCGCTCCGCCGCTACCTGGTCGACGACGGCCTGCTGAGCCGGGAGAACAACGTCTACTGGCGCAGCGGCGGCCCGGTCGACTCCTGAGGGCGACCCGCCGGCCGCCTTCGGCAGGCGGAGCGCGACGACCTCGGCGCCTCAACCGCCGGAGGTGTCGAGTTCGGCGTCCGCACCGGGTACGGCGAGGTCGTAGGGGTCGTCCAGCCAGCCGGCGGGCAGGTGGACCCGGTCGCGCGGGTTGGTCTTGCCTCGGGGCGCGTCCACGCCCGCGGGCCAGGGCTGGTCGGGATCGAGCTCGGCGAGCCCCTCCCGCAGTCCCGCGAGGGTGCCCGCGGTGGCCAGACGGCGGCGGAGGTCGGCTCCGACGGTGAAGCCCTTGAGGTACCAGCCGACGTGCTTGCGGAAGTCGGCGACGGCGTGGTGCTCGCTGTCGAAGCACTCGGTCAGCAGCGTGGCGTGCCGGTCCATGGTCGCGGCGACCTCCCCCAGCCGGGGCCGGACACGCTCTCCACTCCCCTCGCACACGGCCGCCAGGTCCCGGAACAGCCACGGGCGCCCCAGGCAGCCCCGGCCCACGACGACGCCGTCGCATCCGGTCTCGGCCATCATCCGCATCGCGTCGTCCGCGCTCCAGATGTCGCCGTTGCCGAGGACCGGGATCTCGGTCACCGCCTCCTTGAGCCGCGCGATCGCCTCCCAGTCGGCGGTCCCGCCGTAGTGCTGGAGGGCGGTACGGCCGTGCAGCGCGATCGCCGAGACGCCCTCCTCCACGGCGATCCGCCCCGCGTCCAGGTAGGTCAGGTGGTCGTCGTCGATGCCCTTGCGCATCTTCATGGTCACCGGCAGCGTCCCGGCGTTGCGTACGGCCTCGCGCAGGATGGCCCGCAGGAGGTTCCGCTTGTACGGCAGGGCGGAACCGCCGCCGCGCCGGGTCACCTTGGGGACCGGGCAGCCGAAGTTGAGGTCGACGTGATCGGCCAGGTCCTCGTCGGCGATCATGCGGACGGCCCTGCCGACGGTCACCGGGTCGACGCCGTAGAGCTGGATGCTGCGGGGCTTCTCAGCCGGCTCGAACCGGATCATCCTGAATGTCTTGGGGTTCCGTTCCACCAGCGCCCGCGTCGTGATCATCTCGCAGACGAACAGCCCGCCGCCCTGCTCGCGGCAGAGCGTCCGGAAGGGCGCGTTGGTGATCCCGGCCATCGGCGCCAGCACGACGGGCGGCCAGACTTCGAGCGATCCCAGTTTCAACGACTCCACCTCGTGTTTCTACCTCACCGGGCCCGGCGGGACGAATCGTCTCAGCCCGGCCCCGCCAGCCCTGTTGACCGACGGTTACGCAACCACCCGGAAAACCCGCTACAGTTCTCTCGTTGCCGCAGGGGAAACACCCGGCGAAAACACGCGGAAGTGGCTCAGTGGTAGAGCATCACCTTGCCAAGGTGAGGGTCGCGGGTTCGAATCCCGTCTTCCGCTCGAAGGACCTCCGGGTCCTCACTCCGGTGGAGTGGCCGAGAGGCGAGGCAACGGCCTGCAAAGCCGTGTACACGGGTTCAAATCCCGTCTCCACCTCTCATGTTCGGCAAGGACGATTAGCTCAGCGGGAGAGCGCTTCCCTGACACGGAAGAGGTCACAGGTTCAATCCCTGTATCGTCCACCAGATCACTTCGCGGGTCAGAGCATGTCTCTGACCCGCTTCTCGTTTTCCGATCACGCGAGCGGGAAAGCCGGCTCTCCCCCTCGCCGTTCCGTCAGAATCCCTGGGCGAGGCGGTAGTACGCCTGATTCCAGCGGAGCTCCTTGGCGAACTGCCGGGGCGTGGTGCCGGCGTCGATGACGAGCAGTTCGACGCCGAGCATGTCGGCGAAGTCGGTGAGCTCCTCGGTGCCGATCGCGGCCGAAAGAACGGTGTGGTGGGGGGCTCCGGCGGTGAGCCAGGCCTCGGCCGAGGTGCGCAGATCGGGCCGGGGCTTCCAGACCGCCCTGGCCACGGGCAGGTTCGGCAGCGGCTCGGCCGGGGCGACCACGTCGATCTCGTTGGCGACCAGCCGGAACCGCTCTCCCATGTCGGCGAGGCCCACCACGACGGCGGGGCCGGGTTCGGCGTCGAACACCAGCCGGACCGGGTCCTCGCGGCCGCCGATGCCGAGGGGGTGGATCTCGCACGACGGCACGCCGGAGGCGATCGTCGGGCAGACCTCCAGCATGTGCGCGCCGAGGATGGCCTCCTGTCCCGGGCGCAGGTGGTAGGTGTAGTCCTCCATGAACGAGGTGCCGCCCGGCAGCCCGGCCGACATCACCTTCAGCGTGCGCAGCAGCACCGAGGTCTTCCAGTCGCCCTCGCCGCCGAAGCCGTAGCCGTCGGCCATCAGGCGCTGTACGGCCAGGCCGGGCAGCTGCCGCAGCCCGCCGAGGTCCTCGAAGTTGGTGGTGAACGCCCGGAAGCCGCCGTCTTCGAGGAAGTAGCGCAGGCCCAGCTCGATCCGGGCCGCGTAGCGCAGGGAGTCGTGCCGCCCGCCGCCGGCGCGCAGCTCGGGTGCGACCGCGAACAGGTCCTCGTACTCCTTGACCAGTGCGGTGACCTCGGCGTCGGAGGCCGCGTCCACCACGGCCACCAGGTCGTTGACGCCGTAGGTGTTGACCGACACCCCGAAACGGAGCTGGGCTCCGACCTTGTCTCCCTCGGTGACGGCCACGTCGCGCATGTTGTCGCCGAACCTGGCCAGCTTCAGCGACCCCACCTCGGCGCGGCCGGCCGCCGCCCTGGCCCATGCCCCGATCCGCGCCACCACGGACGGGTCGCTCACGTGCCCGGCCACGGTCTTCCTGGGCACGCCGAGCCTGGCCTGGATATAGCCGAACTCGCGGTCGCCGTGCGCCGCCTGGTTCAGGTTCATGAAGTCCATGTCGATGGAGCTCCACGGCAGGTCCAGGTTGGCCTGGGTGTGCAGGTGCAGCAGCGGCTTGCGCAGCGCGTCCAGCCCGGCGATCCACATCTTGGCCGGGGAGAACGTGTGCATCCACGCGACCAGCCCGACGCACTCGTCCGAGGCGTTGGCCTCCAGGCAGATCCTGCGGATCGCCGCGGCGTCGGTGAGCACCGGCTCCCACTCCACCTCGAAGGGGAGCGCCCCTCCCAGGGCCGTGGCGATCTGCCGGGACTGCTCGGCCACCTGACGCAGCGTGTCCTCGCCGTAGAGCCCCTGGCTGCCGGTGAGAAACCAGACTTTCAACGGTTGCTCCTCTGTCCGTAGACGTTCTGGTAACGGTCGTACAGGCGGTCGACGTCGTCCTGCGGGATCGGCAGCGGCTCACCGAGCTGCCGCGAGACGTGCACGGTGCGGGCGACGTCCTCGCACATGACGGCGGCCTTCACCGCCGCCTTCGGGGAGTCGCCGATGGCGAAGACCCCGTGGTTGCGCATCAGGACCGCCGGGGAGCGCCCGCCCCGCAGCGTGGCGACGACCCCCTTGCCGATGTCGTCGCCGCCGATCAGCGCGAAGGGCCCGACCGGGATCTCGCCGCCGAACTCGTCGGCCATCGCGGTCAGCACGCACGGGATCGGCTCGCCCCGTGCCGCCCAGGCCGAGGCGTAGGTGGAGTGGGTGTGCACCACGCCGTTCACCTCGGGCATGTGCCGGTAGATGTAGGCGTGCGCGGCCGTGTCGCTGGACGGGGCCAGCGACCCCTCGACGAGGTCGCCGTCGAGGTCGCACACGACCATCGACTCGGGGGTCAGGTCGTCGTAGGAGACGCCGCTCGGCTTGATGACGAACAGGTCCTCCCCCGGCACCCGCCCCGAGACGTTCCCTGCGGTCCAGGCGACCAGGTTGTTGCGGACGAGTTCCCGGTGGAGGGCGCAGACGTTCTCTCTCATTGAGATCCTTCCGGAGAAGACCTGGTGCCAGCTCTGGGGGGAGGTCAATCGGTCACCTCGTTTCGGATGGCGCGGAGCCGGTGCAGCAGCTCACCGTCCGCGAAGTGGTCGTGAAGGACGCGGTATTCGGCGTACAGCCGGTCGTAGGCGTCGGCCCGCCCGGCGTCGGGCAGGTAGGCCGCCCGCTCCCGTCTGCCCATGACCGCGGCGGCCGAGGTGATGTCGGCGTAGGCGCCCGCGGCGACCGCCGCGTGGATCGCCGAGCCGAGCGCCGGGCCCTGTCCGGATCCGATCACCGAGAGCGGACGGCGCAGCACATCGGCGTAGACCTGCATGAGGAAGCGGTTCTTCAGCAGCCCGCCGGCGACGACGAACTCCTCCACCGCCACCCCCGCGGCCTCGAACGCCTCGACGATCACACGGGCGCCGAAGGCGGTGGCCTCGACGAGCGCCCGGTAGGTGTCCTCGGGCCTGGTCGCGAGCGTCTGGCCGACGATCACCGCGGAGAGGTTGTGGTCGACCAGCACGGAGCGGTTGCCGTTGTGCCAGTCGAGCGCGACCATCCCGTGCCGGCCGACCTTCTGGGCGGCGGCCAGCTCGGTCAGGTGCTCGTGCACGGTGAGGCCGCGGCTCGCGGCCTCCCGGGCGTAGGGCTCGGGCACCGACGTCTCGACGAACCAGGCGAAGATGTCCCCGACCCCCGACTGGCCCGCCTCGTAGCCCCACAGCCCCGGCACGATCCCGTCGCGCACCACACCGCACATGCCCGGAACCTCGGCGAGCCGGTCGGATGGCATGACGTGGCAGGTCGAGGTGCCCATGATGGCGACCATCTGGCCGGGCCGCACCGCGTCCGCGGCGGCGGCCGTGACGTGCGCGTCGACGTTGCCGACCGCGACCGCGATACCCTCGGGCAGCCCGGTCCACCGGGCGGCCCGAGCGGTCAGGCGACCGGCCAGGCCGCCGAGGGGTACCGGTTCCCGGCCGAGCTTGCCGGTGAAGCCGGCGAAGGCGGGGTTGAGCTCGGCCAGGAAGTCCTCGCCGGGGTAGCCGCCGTCCTGGTAGACGCCCTTGTAGCCGGCGGTGCAGACGTTGCGGGTCTCCACGCCGGTCAGTTCCCAGACGATCCAGTCGGCGGCCTCGATCCAGCGGTCGGCGTGGCCGTACACCTCCGGATCCTCCTCCAGGAGCTGCAGGCCCTTGGCGAACTCCCACTCGGCGGAGATCCTGCCGCCGTAGCGGGGCAGCCAGGTCTCCTTCCGCCGCTCGGCCAGGGCGTTGATCCGGTCGGCGTGCGGCTGCGCCGCGTGGTGCTTCCACAGCTTCGGCCAGGCGTGCGGCCGGTCCCTCAGCTCGGGCAGCTCGCACAGCGGCAGGCCGTCGGCGGTGGCCGGCAGCACGGTGCAGGCGGTGAAGTCGGTGCCGATGCCGATGACCTGTGAAGCGGGGACCCCCGAGGCGGCCAGCGCCTCCGGCACCGCGTGACGCAGCACCTCGCGCCAGTCCTCGGGCGACTGCAGTGCCCAGTCGGCCCCGAGGCGGACATCGGTGCCGGGCAGCCGTTCCTCGATCACGCGGTGGGCGTACTCGTGTACGGCGCCGCCCACCTCGGCGCCGTCGCTGACCCGTACCACGACGGCGCGGCCCGACAGCGTGCCGAAGTCGACGCCGACCACGTAACGGTCCTTGCTAATGCTCACGCAATCTCCCGTGCTCGGGTACGGCTCCGCCGTACCGCTGAACGATCCAGGTAGGGCGGCGCACCGAGATGAGGCGCTGCAGCAGGATGAAGGCCAGCAGGAGCAGGCCGATGAAGATCTTGGTCCACCAGGAGCTGAGCGTGCCCTCGAAGCTGATGATCGTCTGGATCAGGCCGAGAACGAGCACGCCGAGCACGGTGCCGAGCAGGTAGCCCGAGCCGCCGGTCAGCAGCGTGCCGCCGATGACGACGGCCGCGATCGCGTCCAGCTCCATGCCGACCGCGTGCAGGCCGTACCCCGACAGCATGTAGAAGGAGAGCAGCACGCCGCCGAGCGCCGAGCAGAAGCCGCTGACCGCGTAGACCGTGATCTTCGTCCTGGCCACCGGCAGGCCCATGAGCAGTGCCGACTGCTCACTTCCGCCGGTCGCGTAGACGTTGCGGCCCAGGCGGGTGTAATGCAGCACGTAGGCCGCGACGAGGACCACCGCGAGGGCGATGACCACGCTCGGTGAGACGGACGTGCCGCCGGGCAGCTCGACGCGGGTCTGGGCGAGGGCCGTGTAGGTCCCGTCGGTGATCGAGATGGAGTCGGTGCCGATGGTGTAGCAGAGGCCACGGGCCAGGAACATCCCGGCCAGCGTCACGATGAACGGCTGGATCTCGAAGTAGTGGACGATGCAGCCCATCGCGAGGCCGAGCGCCGCACCGATGGCCAGCACCAGGGGGATCACCACCTGCGGTGGCCAGCCCTGGTCCGTGACGAGGCTCGCCGAGATCATCGTGGACAGCGCGACCACCGCGCCGACCGACAGGTCGATACCGCCGGTGAGGATCACGAACGTCATGCCGACGGCGACGACGAGTAGGAAGGCGTTGTCGATGAAGACGTTGAGCACGACCTGGCCGGTGGCGAAGCTCTCATAGCGGATGCCTCCGGCGACGAACATCGCGACGGACAGACCGGCGGTCGCGAGGACCGGGACGTATTTCCGCGGGATCGCGCGGCGGCCGGCGAGGAGAGCGGCGCCCACCGGCCGCCCACCGCTCCCGGGCCGCTCCTTGCCCGCCGCCCGCTCCCCCGTCCGGGTCCGCTCCGCGTTCATGCCGGGACCTGCGCCTTCTCTTCGGCCGTCGAGGGTGCCTGCTGCCGGCGCCTGCGGCGGTGGAACACCTTCTGCCGGAAGGCCGGGGACTGCAGCAGGCAGACCGCGGTGACCACGAGCGCCTTGAACAGCAGCGTCGTCTCCGGCGGCACCCCGATCGAGTAGATCGTGGTGGTCAGCGTCTGGATGATGAGCGCGCCCATCACGGTGCCGCCGAGCGAGAACCGGCCACCGGCGAGCGAGGTGCCGCCGATGACGACGGCGAGGATGGCATCCAGCTCGATCCAGAGGCCGGCGTTGTTGCCGTCGGCGCTGGAGACGTTCGAGCTGATCATGAGTCCGGCGATGCCCGCGCACAGCGCGGCGAAGGTGTAGACCGTGATGATCACGCCGCGCGAGCGGATGCCCGCCAGGCGGCTCGCCTCGGCGTTGCCGCCGACCGACTCGATGAGCAGCCCGAGGGCGAGACGCCTGGTGAGCACCGCGGTCAGCGCGGAGACCGCCAGCACGACGATGATGCCGAACGGCAGCGTGAGCCAGTAGCCGCCGCCGATGAGCTTGTACGGGCCGCTGTTGACGGTGATGATCTGGCCGTCGGTGATGAGCTGGGCCAGGCCACGCCCCGCGACCATGAGGATCAGCGTCGCGATGATCGGCTGGATGCCGATCATCGCGACCAGGAGGCCGTTCCACATCCCCAGGCACAGGGAGAGCCCGAGGGCGAGGGCGGCGGCGGCGACCACGCCCGGAACGGAGCTCTGGTCGTCCAGGCCGCTGATCCGCAGGCAGGCCAGGGCTCCGGAGATCGCCACGACCGAGCCGACCGACAGGTCGATGCCGCCGGTGGCGATGACCAGGGTCATGCCGAGCGCGACGAGGATCAGCGGCGCGCCGAACCTGACGATGTCGATCAGGCTGCCGTAGAGGTGGCCGTCGCGCATCTGGACGGCGAAGAAGTGGTCGGTGAACAGCAGGTTGGCCAGCAGCAGGGCGGCCAGGACGACGGCGGGCCAGAAGTGCCGGTGTCTCAGGACGGTGTTCATGTGCGGGCCCCGCTCGCGATCGTCTCCGTGAGGACCTCGGTCGTGAGGGTGTCGTCGTTGTCCAGCTGTGCGACCAGCCGGCGGTCGCGCAGCACGCCGACCCTGTGGCTGAGCCGCAGCACCTCCTCCAGCTCGGCGGAGATGAACAGCACGGCCATGCCGCCGTCGGAGAGGGAGACGACCAGCCGCTGGATCTCCGCCTTGGCGCCGACGTCGATGCCCCGGGTGGGCTCGTCGAGGATGAGCAGGCGGGGTTCGAGGATGAGCCAGCGGGCCAGGAGCACCTTCTGCTGGTTGCCTCCGCTGAGGTTCTTGACCAGCTGCTCGGGGTTGGCGGGGTTGATCTTCAGTGCGGAGATGTATCTTCCGGCCAGCTCGTCCTGCCTGCGGCGCGGGATCGGCCTGGTCCAGCCGCGTACCGCCTGCAGGGCGAGGATGAGGTTCTCCCGCACGGTGAGGTCGGGGATGAGGCCCTCGGCCCGGCGGTTCTCCGAGCAGAACGCGATCCCGTGGTTCATGGCCGTCCGCGGGGTGCGCAGGCCGACCGGCCTGCCGCCGATCTTGACGGAGCCGGTGCCCGCGTGGTCGGCGCCGAACAGCAGCCGGGCGATCTCGGTGCGCCCGGAACCGAGCAGCCCCGCCAACCCGACGACCTCGCCCTCGTGGATGGTCAGAGTGAACGGCTCGATGGCCCCGGCCCGGCCCAGGCCCTCCGCCTCCACCAGCGACACCGTCTCCCGCGCGAGAGGCCTGCCCTCCAGCTTCTCCAGGTCGGCGAGCTCGCGACCGATCATCTTGCCGACCAGCTCGACCTGGCCGAGCTCGCCGGTGAGGTGCTCACCCACGAGCCGGCCGTTGCGCAGGATCGTCATGCGGTCGGCGATCTCGTAGACCTGGTCGAGGAAGTGCGAGACGAACAGGATCGCGATGCCCTCCTCCTTGAGCCGGCGCATCACCCGGAAGAGCTGGGCGACCTCCCCGGCGTCCAGGCTGGAGGTGGGCTCGTCCAGGATCAGCACCCGGGCCGAGACGTCCACGGCCCTGGCGATCGCAACCATCTGCTGCACGGCCGGCGAGCAGGACGACAGCGGCGCCGACACATCGATGCCGAGCTCCAGCCGGGCGAGCAGCTCGGCGGCCCGGCTGCGCGTCCGGCTCCACTGGATCCGGCCCAGGCGGCGCGGCTCGCGGCCGATGAAGATGTTCTCCGCGACCGAGAGGTTCGCGCAGAGGTTGACCTCCTGGTAGACGGTGCTGATCCCGGCCTGCTGGGCGGCCGTCGGGCCGGCGAAGGCGACCTTCCGCCCGTCCAGCTCGATCTCGCCGGCGTCGATGTCGTAGACCCCGGTGAGAACCTTGATGAGGGTCGACTTCCCGGCGCCGTTCTCCCCCATGAGCGCGTGCACCTCTCCCGGCAGCAGCCGGAAGTCGACGCCGGAGAGCGCTCTGACGCCGGGGAACTCCTTACTGATCCCGTTCATGCGCAGGATCGGGGCGGGTGCGGCCATGCGGCGTCCACCTTCCTCGATGGGGAGGGGCCGCTCCGGGAAGCGGCCCGTCGTCGATCAGTACTGGCGGCTCGGCAGGGCTTCCTTGGCCTGCTCCTGCGTGAACGTGGTCTCCTCCGTCACGACACGGGCCGGAACGCTCTCGCCCTTGACGACCTTCGCGGCCAGGTCCATCAGCTGCGGGCCGAGCAGCGGGCTGCACTCGACGATGTAGTTGATCTTTCCGTCGGCGAGGGCCTGCATGCCGTCCTTGACCGCGTCGATCGTAATGATCTTGATGTCCTTGCCGGGCACCTTGCCGGCGCCCTCGATCGCCTCGATGGCGCCGAGACCCATGTCGTCGTTGTGCGCGTAGAGCACGTCGATGTCCGGGTTGGACTTCAGGAAGGCCTCCATGACCTCCTTGCCCTTGGCCCGCGTGAAGTCGCCGGTCTGCGAGGCGATCACCTTGAACCTGGGGTCGGCCCCGATGACCTCGGCGAAGCCCGCCTTGCGGTCGTTGGCCGGCGCCGAGCCGGTGGTGCCCTGCAGTTCGACGATGTTCACCGAGTCCTTGGAGTCCTTGAACTCCTCAACCAGCCATTTACCGGCCTTGCGGCCCTCCTCGATGAAGTCTGAGCCGAGGAAGGTCCTGTAGAGGGTGGTGTCGGCGGAGTCCACGGCCCGGTCGGTGAGGATCACCGGGATGCCGGCGGTCCCGGCCTCCTTGAGCACGGTGTCCCAGCCGGACTCGACGACCGGCGAGAAGGCGATGACGTCCACCTTCTGCTGGATGTAGGAGCGGATGGCCTTGATCTGGTTCTCCTGCTTCTGCTGGGCGTCGGAGAACTTCAGCGTGACCCCGGCGTTCTCCGCCGCCTCCTGTACGGATTTGGTGTTGGCGGTGCGCCAGCCGCTCTCCGCTCCGACCTGGGAGAAGCCCATCGTGATCTTGCCGTCGCCGGGGGCGGAGCCGCCCGGCCCGCCACTCCCGCAGCCGGCCATCGTCATCGCCACGGCGCCGGCCAGGAACAGCGCCGAGATCCTCTTCAACATGGTGGGGGGTCCTCTCTGATGTGAGCGCTAACATCGCACGGCGACCCAGCGCCCTCCTTCTCTCTGTACGGCCTCTCTCTGTACGGTCTCCGTACGGCCCGGCTCGCTGTAAGGCCTGCGGCCTCTGTACGGTCGGTTCTCGGTACGGTCGGTTCTCGGTACGGTCGGTTCTCGGTACGGTCGGCGGAGGTTTTCCCCGTACGGCTGCTCAGCCCGGGGCCGCGGTACTGGCCCTGATGACGAACTCGGGTGGCACGACGAGACGTTCACGCGTCCCCGGCTCACGCGCCTCGACCTGCCGCAGGAGCACCTCGATGCTGTGCCTGCCCACGGCTTCGAAGTCCTGCCTGACGGTGGTGAGCGGAGGGGAGAAGAACTCCGACTCCGGGATGTCGTCGAAGCCCACGATGCTGATCTGCTCGGGAACCCTCACCCCTTCCTCGGTGAACGCCCGCAGGACGCCGAGGGCCATCTGGTCGTTGGCCACGAAGACCGCGGTGACGTCGGCCGCCCTCGCGACCAGGTGCCGGCCGGCCGCGTAGCCGGAGCGCGGGCTCCAGTCACCGCCCAGCGGTTCGGGGACCGGACGCCCGGCGGCGGCCAGCACGCCGCGCCAGCCCTCGATCCGCCCCTCCGCCTCCAGCCAGTCCGAAGGGCCACTGACGTGCCAGACCGTCTCGTGGCCCAGGGCCAGAAGGTGTTCGGTGACCATCCTGGCGCCCGCGATCTGGTCGACGCTGACCACGGACACGTCCCCCACGTGGTCACCCTCGACGGCCACGGCGGGCATGCCCGGGGGTAGGTCGCCGAGCGCGAGGGCCGCCGACCGCTGCGGCGCGACCACGACGACGCCGTCGACGCCCTGGTCGGCGAGGTAGTCGAGCGCGTCACGCACCCCCGCCCTGTCGATGGTGCGCAGGCTGACGACGCTCACGAAGTAGTCCGCCGCCCTGGCCGCCCGCTCGATGCTGTAGACCGTGCTGGCCGGGCCGTAGAGGGTGGTGTCGAAGCTGACCACGCCCAGCCTCCGCGAGTGCTTGGTGACCAGTGCGCGAGCGGCCAAGTTCCGGCGGTAGCCCAGCCGGTCGATCGCTTCCAGGACCCTCGTCCGGGTCTCGGCGCGGACGTTGGGATGGTCGTTGAGCACCCGGGAGACCGTCTGGTGCGACACGCCGGCCACTCTGGCCACGTCGGCCATCACGGGTGGACGGTGCTCCGAGGTCGGTCCCACAGCCTTGCTCCTCTCAACCTGGGCACGACTGTGAACGCTAACAACGCCCCCGTCAAGGACCCGCCGGATCACGGTCCGGTCACGCGGCACCGCCCCGTCACCATGCTGCCGATGTGCGACACCCGGCCCCGGCCCCCGGTCTGGCCGACGGGCACCACCGCGACGATCCCGCATCTCCGTCCGCGGTGCCCACCTTGACCGGAAATAGGTCTAACCAATCTGTTGACCTGGGAGCAGTACAGCCTTAACCTCGTTGCAATTGGTTTGACCAAAGGATTGCGAGAGGAGGCGGGCATGGATCTGGCGTTCCTGGTTCGGAGCCTTGCCGAGAAGGCGAGCCCCGAGCCCGCCACCGGCCGCCTGCGCCTGCCCACGGAGCGCGAGCTGGTGACCTCCATGGAAGTCAGCCGGGGATCCCTGCGTGAGCAGTTGTCGATGCTGGAGATGCTGGGCTTCCTGGACCGCACGCAGGGCCGGGGTTCGTACCTGAGCACCCCGGACGCCGGCTTCATCCAGCTCTACTTCGACCTGTGCATCCAGCTCGGCCACCTGAGCCAGGAGCAGTTCACGTCGGCACGGAAGATGCTCGAGGTGTCCATCGCCGAGGCGGCGGCGAGGCTGGCCACCGCCGACGACGTCGACGACCTACGTGCTCTCGTCGACGAGATGGTCAAGGCCAGCGGCGAGGGCGACGACGAGCGCGCCCTCGAGGCGGACCTGGAGTTCCATCGCCGCCTCTCCCTGGTCGTCGACAACCCCGTCTTCAACATGGTCCACGACGGCCTCAGCCACGTGCTCCGCAGCGAAGTCGTCGAGCGCCGCCGGTTGGCGGTGGAGCGCGAACCGCTGGCCCCGGGGAAGACCCGGGTCATCGACACCGTCCACTACGGGATCGTCGAGGCCATCAGCGAACGTGACGGTGAAGGCGCCCGGATCGCGATGCGCAGGCACTTCGAGGCGTGGTCCTCCCTCACGCACTCGCCGTAGGTCCCGGCTCCCGCAACAGCGACATGGCCGGCCCCGGCCGGGGCCGGCCACGCCTCACCCGGAAACAGGGCCAGAGCGCCCAGAACAGAAGGACATCCATGAGCGACCCAAGCGTCGTCTTCGTCGGTATCGGCGCCATCGGCCTGCCGATGGCGACCCAGCTGGTGTCCGCCGGCTACACGGTCACGGGAGTGGACCCGCTGCCGGCCGCGCACGGACGGGCCGGCGCCGCCGGTGTACGGGCGGTCACCCGGTTCTCCGAAGCCCCCAAGGCCGAGTCCGTGGTCGTCATGGTCGCCACTCCGGCGCAGCTCGACGACCTCGTGACGGAGGCGCTGGCGGCCGATGTGACCGGTCAGCGCTGGATCGTGATGAGCACGGTGGGCCCGGAGTCGGTGCGCGAGCAGGCCGCCCGGCTGGAGTCGGCCGGTGCGGCCGTCATCGACGTACCGGTCACCGGCGGAGTGGCCCGGGCCCGGACCGGCGAGCTCACCCTGTTCGCCTCGGGCCCGGCGGCCGACATCGAGGCCGCCCGTCCCATCCTCGAACGGTTTGGAACGGTCCACAAGGTCGGAGCCGCGCTCGGCGACGGCCAGGCCATCAAGGTGGTCAACCAGCACCTGTGCTCGGTCCACATCGTGGCCGCGGCCGAGGCCCTCGCCCTCGCCTCCGCGCTCGGACTGGACCGGGAGAAGGTCCTCTCCCTCGTGGAGCGGGGGGCCGCCGGGTCATGGATGCTCTCCGACCGCGGGCCGCGCATGTTGCAGGGCACCGACGTCGACGTCACCAGCACGATCAACATCTTCGTCAAGGACAGCGGCCTCGTGTCCGAGGCCGCGCGGGCGGCCGGGGCTCAGACCCCCCTCCTCGACGTCGCCCAGGCCCGCTACCTGCAGGCCGCCGATGCGGGCCTTTCGACACGCGACGACTCGCGTGTCATCGAAACGTACGGACTCCCCCAGTGATCCAGATCATTAAGATCATTAAGATAGCAAGGAGCGGCAGATGACCGCTGCATCCAACGTCGCCGGCGCCCGCCAGGACAGCCCCGCAAAGGTGTCCTTCGCCTCGATGATCGGCACCGCGGTGGAGAGCTACGACTTCTTCATCTACGGCACCGCCTCGGCCGCCTACTTCGGCACGGTGTTCTTCCAAGCCGAGGACAAGCTCGTCGGCGTCCTGGCGTCGTTCGCCACGCTCGCCGTCGGCTTCCTGTTCCGCCCGCTCGGCGGTTACCTCGCCGGACACTACGGCGACCGGCTCGGCCGCAAGACGATCCTCATGTGGTCGCTGGTGGTCATGGGCGTCGCGACCGTCCTGGTGGGCGTGCTGCCGACCTACGAACAGGCGGGCCCTCTCGCCCCGATCCTGCTGATCCTGCTGCGGATCGTCCAGGGCATCGGCTTCGGCGCCGAGTGGGGCGGAGCCGTCCTGATGGCCGTCGAACACGCTCCCCCACGCCGCCGCGGCTTCTTCGGCGCGGTCCCGCAGATCGGCATCCCCGCCGGACTCCTGCTCGCCAACGGCGCGTTCCTGCTCAGCGCGGCACTGTTCGAGGGCTCCTGGGTGTGGCGGATGCCCTTCCTCCTGTCCGTCGTGATGGTCGGCGTCGGCCTCTTCATCCGGATGAAGATCACCGAGTCCCCCGACTTCACCGAGATGAAGAAGAACAACGAGATCCGCAAGGCCCCGGCGCTGGACGTCCTCAAGCGTGACTGGCGGGTGATCCTCAAGATCATCACCCTGCGGCTCGCGGAGACCGGCGGATACTACGTGACCACCAGCTTCGTCCTCTCCTACGTGGTCCTCGCCGAACTGACCACCAAGGAGAACGTGCTGATCGGCACCATGGTCGGATCCGCGCTCGGCCTGGGCAGCCACCTGCTGTACGGCGCGCTGTCCGACCGGATCGGCCGCAAGCCCGTGTTCCTGATCGGCTCGCTGTTCACGATCGCGTTCGGCATCCCGATGTTCCTCATGGTCAACACCGGCGCGGTCATCATGGTCGTCGTCGCGGTCGCCCTGGGGCTGCTGCTGAGCCACGACCCGATCTTCGCCGTGGAGTCCTCCTGGTTCTCCGAGCAGTTCCCCCGCGACGTCCGCTCCTCGGGCATCTCCCTTGGCTACAACGGTGCCTCGCTGATCGCCGGCCTGCTGCCCTTCCTGGCGACAGCCCTGTACGGATCCATCGGGTGGATCGGTCCCGCAGTGCTGTTCATGCTGCTCGGCGTGGTCTCGACGATCGCCGCCGTCTTCACCCCGGAGACCGCCCCGGTCAAGGTCGGCACCACGGCACCGTCCGAGACCAAGCCGGCGACTGTCTGAAGAGAGAGCGAGAAGATTCATGACCACACTCAGTGAGCCGCAGGCCGACCGTCTCGACCTGGCATCACGGGCGGAGAAGGTGCGCGGTGCGGCCTACCGCATGCGCCACCACACCCTGAACATGGGCGAGGTGCAGGGCCAGGGCTACGTCGGCCAGGCACTCGGTGTCGCCGACATGCTGGCGGTCACCTACGTCGACCAGCTCCGCTACCGGGCCGACGACGAACACTGGGCGGAGCGCGACAGGTTCCTGCTGTCCACCGGCCACTACGCCATCGCCCTCTACGCGGCACTGGCCGAAGCGGGCATTGTGCCCCTCGACGAGCTGGAGACCTACGGCTCCGACGGGTCGAGGCTCCCGATGTCCGGCATGGCGTCCTACACCCCCGGCATGGAGATCTCGGGAGGCTCCCTCGGGCACGGGCTGACCGTCGCGGTCGGCATGGCCCTGGGGCTGCGGCACCAGGGGTCGAGCGCGCGGATCTTCAACTTCCTGTCCGACGGAGAGCTGGACGAGGGCTCGACCTGGGAGGCCGCCATGGGCGCCTCCCACCACAAGCTCGGTCACCTGACCGCGATGGTCGACATGAACGCCCTGCAGGCCGACGGGAAGACCGAGACGGTCATGCACATCGAGCCGGCGGAGGAGAAGTGGGCCGCCGCGGGGTGGTTCACCCAGCGCGTCGACGGCAACGACGTGGAGGCGCTGCTGGCGGCCTTCGACGCCGCCGCGGAGCAGGCCCGCCCGGAGGGCCGGCCCTCGGTGATCCTGTGCGACACCCTGATCGGCCGGGGCGTCCCGTTGCTGGAGGCCCGCGAGAAGGCCCACTTCATGCGGATCGACGAGGACGAGTGGGAGCTGTGCCGTCAGCAGCTGACGGCTGGGTACGAAGGAGTGGAAGCACGATGAGCACCGCGACGGGCACCAGACGCCTGACGACCTCGGCGATGATCGCCTCATTCGCCGACCCCGGGCAGAAGACCGCGGACGCGCCCTTCGGCCACGCCCTGGCCGCCCTGGCGGAGCAGGACCAGCGCATCGTGGGACTCACCGCGGACCTGGGCAAGTACACGGACATGCACATCTTCGCCAAGGCCCACCCGGAGCGGTTCTTCCAGATGGGCATGGCGGAGCAGCTGCTGCTCGGAGCGGCGGCGGGCATGGCCGAGGTCGGCCTCGTGCCGTTCGCGTCGACGTACTCGGTGTTCGCGGCACGCCGCGCGTACGACTTCCTGTGCCTGGACATCGCCGAGCCGAACCTGAACGTGAACGTCGTGGGCGGCCTGCCGGGCCTGACCACGGGGTACGGCCCGAGCCACCAGGCCACAGAGGACATCGCCATCTTCCGCGGCATGCCGAACCTGACGATCGTCGACCCGTGCGACTCCGTCGACATCGAGCAGGCGGTGCCCCAGCTGGCCGCATCCGACGGCCCGACCTACCTGCGCCTGCTCCGCGGCAAGGTGCCCACGGTCCTCGACGAGTACGACTACACCTTCCGGCTGGGTAAGGCGGCGGTGCTCCGCGGCGGCAACGACGTCGTGTTCGTGTCGAGCGGCCTGATGACGATGCGCGCGCTGCAGGCGGCGGAGGAGCTGGCCAGGCACAACGTCGACGTCGCGGTGGTCCACACCCCGACGATCAAGCCCTTCGACGCCGAGACCGTCCTCGCCGAGGTCGACAGCGACCGGCTCGTGGTCACGCTCGAGAACCACACCGTGGTGGGCGGCCTCTTCGAGACGGTCGCCTCGGCGGTCGTGCGGGCCGGAATCGGCAAGCGGGTCGTCCCCATCGCCCTCCCGGACGAGTTCCTGGACGCCGGCGCCCTGCCCACCCTGCACGAGCGGTACGGCCTGGCCACCAGCACCGTCGTCGCCAAGGTGCTCGGCGAGCTGGCATGAGCGGCCGGCCGTGATGAAGACCGTCGTACTCGACGACGACCCGACCGGCACCCAGTCGGCCAGTGGGGTCAGGGTGCTCCTGCGCTGGGACGCCGCCCTGCTCACCGAGACGCTGCGCACGGTGGACTCGGTCTACCTGCAGACCAACTCGCGGGCAATCGACGAGGCCGCGGCGGTGGCGCTGTGCCGGCGGATCCGCGGTGAGGTCGACGCGGCCTCGGCCGAACTGGGGACAGAGATCCAGGTCGTGCTGCGCGGGGACTCGACGCTGCGCGGACACGTCTTCGCCGAGACGGACGTGTTCACCACGGACACCAGCCCGATCCTCTTCCTGCCGGCCTTCCCCGACGGGGGGCGCACCACCGTCGGCGGGGTGCACTATGTCCAGGTGGGAGGGGTGCCGACACCCGCCCACCTGACGGAGTACGCCGACGACCCCGTCTTCCCCTTCCACCACAGCGACATGGTCGGGTACGTGCGGGAGATCGGCGGCAGGGAGGCGTTCCCGGTGCCGATCGAGGACGTCCGCTCCTCACGGGGCGAGGCCGTGGCCACCGCCCTGCTCACCGCGCCGGGCCGTACCGTGGTGGCGCCGGACGCCGAGACCGACGAGGACGTCGGCCTGGTCCACCGGGGCCTGCTGGCGGCCCGGGAGCGGGGCAGGCCCGTGGTCGTCCGTTCCGCGGCGCCGCTGGCCGCCCGGTGCGCCGGTGCGGTCAGCCGGGAGCTGCTGCCGCGACCGCTGAACGGCGGCCGCGGCCCCGTCCTGGTCGTGTGCGGTTCGCACACGTCAGGGGCGACCGCGCAGCTCGCGGAACTCGAGAGGCGCCGTGGCGTCACCTCGCTGGCCGTCAGCACCGGAGCGGCGCTGCGGGACAGCGCGGCGGCCGGCCACGCCGTCGTCGCGGACGCGGAGAAGGCACTGGCCCGGGAGGGCATCGTGGTGATCAGCTCGGAGCGGGTACGCCACGACAGCCACAACACCCTCGCGCACGGCGAAGCGGTGATGGCCGCCCTCATGACGGCGGTCCGAGAGCTGTCGGACACGGCCCGCGTGGTGGTCTCCAAGGGAGGCATCACCTCGGCCGAGGTGGCGGCCACCGGGCTACGGGCCGCCTCCGCCACCGTACGGGGCCAGGTTCTCCCCGGTGTGTCCGTCTGGGATCTGGACACCGACGCGGCCGCGGCGACCTGCGTCATCGTGCCGGGCAACGTCGGCGGCCCGGACACCCTGGCGGACATCGTCGAGGCGATCTAGACGCCCGGCTTGAGGTAGAACCGCGATCCGGGAGAAAGGGGGAGAGGAGACGGTCTCCCGGTCACCGCCGTCTGGCGGTCACTCCAGGTCGCCGTCCTCGGTCCAGTAGGTCGTGGTCCATTCGGCGCCGCACCGGCAGCGCTTCAGCTCGACCAGGTCGCCCTCTTCGGTCATGGCCAGGCCGTGGGCGATACGGACGTGAACGTGTGTACTCATGGCGGATCGACTTCCGATTGATCATTCGATGCCCCGGCCAGACTTCAGGCATCAACACTCCGGCGCCTATCGGGCGGAAACCGGCCGACGACCTGGGCCGGACGAGAAACTCTCCTTACTGTCTACCTGAAGTAAGGACCAGGCGACACGGTTCTCGCGATGTTTTACCCGAGGTCAAGACATCACCCGCACGGAAAGACATAGACGGGAGAGATGTCAAGCTAAGGCAAAATGACCGGTTAGGTGCTTGGTACCCCGGCCACGGGGAGAGCGTCCCACCGCCGGCGCGTCAACCACTGGAGGAAGGCTCCGGCGTCCCATTCGGCCAAACGCAGGGCGAGGTAGACGCCAGATTCAGCACAACATCATCACCGGCATCGGTGGGCGCAAGAGAGAGCAGGAAGTCGTCGGGCCGGGAGCGCCCCGAGATGTTGAGGCCGTTCGTGGAGATGCCCTCGATGTAGTGGCCCTGCTGCTCCCAGTACTGCTTGACCTGCCTGGCTACTTCCGCAACCTGGTCCTGGGGAATATCCCGCAGGTAGTAGGAGCGGTTCATCACGACCCGATCCTCGGAACCTCCGTCGGTCGGGTCAAGGCAGCTGTTGGGGTTGAGACTGGGACGGTAGAGATCCAGGCGGGGCTTTGGCCTGATCACGGCGGCCGTCTCCTTGATGAGCTGCTCGACCCGCGCCAGCGCCTGGGCCTCGGTCATGGTGGGTCGGTTCACTGCTTCTCCTCCAGTGCAGCCAGCGGTGAGGATGACAATGGCAACGATCATCGCGGTGAGGCGTGACATCTATTCTCCGGCCGGTGTGGGCGAGGGCTGTGGGTGGGGTGACGGCCTCTCCGTCGGCATCGCACGTGGCAACCGTGGCGGCGGAGGAGGCGGGGCAAGGGGAGGCGGCGGGGTCACCGTGGGAGTCGCAGACGGTTCGGGAAACGGGACGAGATAGTCATACTGGCCGTTGACCAGATATCCGATGTTCTTGAGTGACGAAGAGTCGTCGTCCCAGTACTTCGAGTGGGCCTCGAAGGTGTAGGCGGGGTCTCCGGAGTCCTTGACGTAGAACTGCTGGGCGCCGAACTCGGTTGCGCTGGGGTCGATGCCGAGCGGGCCGCTCACTGCCGGAAGGTGCAGCGCGTCGTCGTTGAGGGTCCCGGTGAACTGGAGCGGGATGGAGCCCACATCGCCCACCGGATCGTTGGGCGCCTCCCCCACCCACACCGAGCCGACTCCCAGGTCCTTCGCCTTCACCGCGCCCATGCCAGGACTTCCCACGGCGATCAACTGATCGGCGAAGGCGTGCGGGCGCTGCTGAGCGGCCACGCCGACCACCGTCGACCCATAGCTGTGTCCCAGCACGGTGAACCGGACGTCGGAGGCCGCCTTGTGCGCGGCACGCAGGCCGTCGGCGAAGCTGGCCAGCAACGGAGCTCCCTCCAGAGCGGCGTTCATGTTGACAACCGTCCGGGTCAGGCTCAGGGTCGAACCCCACAGCGGGGCCTCGTAGCCGAGCCAGGCGATGGAAGCGATCTTCTTGTCTGCTTGGAACTTGTTTGCCTGGTCCCACGTGACGGCAGCGCGCTTGGCATCACCGACGAAGCCTTCCAGCGTGGTGCCGGTGCCGGGAACGTAGGCGACCAGGTTGTCGGCCTCATCGGGGTTTCCAAACGAGATGGCGGTCTTGCCCGGACCGCCCAGCTCCAGTTGGAGCAGGAACGCCGGTGGACGGCCGTTCTGCCCGGCGAGAGCCAACCCCTTTTCCACGGCCGCGATCTGCCGCGCCTTCAACTCCAGTTCCTTGATCTTCTCATTCATCTTCCCCAAGGACCTGTACAGCTCTGTCGGGTCTCCAGGAACCACAGCTCTCCGGACATTCGGGTTGACAATCAGGTTCTGCCGCATCTGCTTGAGCTTCTCCTGCGTCTCCGCCCAGGACTTACGCAGCCGTTCCAGCTCCGGAAGGATCGCGGCCTTCTGACCGGCCAGATAGTTCCGGTTGGCCTGGTCTCGGACCGTGGCCGGGAGGCCGTTCAGGGAGCCGATCAAGCTCGGGGAGGCGGCGATCAGCCGGCTCTGGGCCGCCGGGCCGAGCTGCCCCCACCAGGCGTTGAGCCGGGCGGCCAGAGTTGTGTCCTTACCGGTCCGCTGCAGGTCCAGCAGCGCCTTCAACGCCACGACGTCCCCGTCACCCGCAGCGGCTGTCAGCTTCCCGGTCCCGTCCGGATCGGGGGCATACCCGCCGAAGAGCCCGAAGCCGGTCACCGCCTGGGAGGCCGTGCCGAAATCATGCTGCTGCTGGATCGTGGTCAGCCGCCCCTGCAGGTCCCTGGCCTGCTCGCCTGCCCAGACTCCGATGTCGCGGACCTGCTGGCCGGACGGGGAGGAGAGGCACAGTGCCGACAGCTCGCCGCCCAGCCGGCTGCCGGCCTCGGACAGCTCCCACCCGGCCCGTCGCAGGTCGGCCACCATGCGGTTCATGGCGGTGACGTCCATCCCGGAGAAAGAGTTAGGCGACGCCCCCATCGCACTGATCGACGTCGAGAACGACAGCACGTGTGCCTGCCCGCCGAGCTGCCTGATCCGCTGCGCTATCCCCTCGGCCGCCGTCTGAAAAGCCAGCTGAAGGCTCGCGCGCCGGCCCGCCAGCTTCTGGGCGAAAACCGGGGCTCCCCCGCCGACCCACGCGTGTGCCGCCATGCCCCGCACACACGGATCCAGCGCCGAGGCAAACGCTTCGGCGAGCCCCGTGACCCGCGATAACGCCGCCTCTAATTCCGCTGTCGCATTCGACGCCACAACGCGCCAGAGTCTCACAGGAACCTTATAGGAGCAAGATCTGACGTTGAAGTCACTCAAATCCGGCATTCAGATCACATGCTCGCCGCAAATCACCAACTTCGACTAATAAATAAAGGATCTCCCGATATGTGAGGGTCAAATGATCGCCGTTCGTTGAACGGCAAGCCGGCTCGGAGGCTGATCGACCAGATAAAAATAGGCCGGCCCGCCCAAGGCAGACCGGCCCACGCCAGGACGCTTCTACCGCTCAAACCAGCGGGTTGCCCCAGTGCCGAACAGTATGGCGACCGCGATGACGGCCAGCACCGTGTTGATCAGCGCGGGGATGCTTACGCCGAGCATGAGAAACATGCTGTATCCGTGTTCCAGGATCGAAACTCCCTCAACCCCGATGCTCGCCCGGCGCACCCACTGCCTCCGCGAGCGGAAGCCGATCGACAGCGGGCCCATCAGCACTAGGGGGGCGATGACCGGGTAGAAGAACCACGGAAGGCTCCCAAAGCCGGGCATGCCACTCATGAAAAGGACGGCGAGGACGAGCAGAATCTCCAGCGCTCCGAGGACCGTCTGTATCCACATAATCCACTGGACTGCTCTTATCTCCCCAGGCATGCGCGCCTTCACCTGCGGATCTAACGGAATACGGGGCTCGGACACCAAACCTCCGGATGATGGAGCGGGGGTCGCCTGACGAGGAGCAGGTAAATCGGCTCTTTGATTTCGAGAGGGCCATGCCGCCGTGACCGGACAGGTTCACCGTCCGCGCGTGGTCGCCGTCTCCTTCCCCTATCTTCGCGGTAACCGCATCCTCCTGTCCCCTCAACGGTCTTCAAACTCATCGTCACAACTTCAGGCCACCTCTTGAATGTGCGCCCAAGGGACCAGAGAAGCCAGCGGTCGTAATTCAATGCATGCAGCGCGGTCTCCTTCATCCGCTCCGCAGGACCATAAGCTCCAGCCATGATCCGAGCCGCTCCTCACCGGAGCCGTGTCCGGCCGGGAAGCTCCGGAACAGCTCGTTCTCCTCAGGGACGCCATAGGCGGTGCGCGCCTCCAGGCGGTAGGCCACGTGCTCGAACTCCGAGAACAGGGTAAGGAAGGCGGCACCGTCAGTGATCAGAATCCCCATCCCAGGCGGAGTCGGCCCGCTCCGGAGTTCTTCACCTAGATCAACACCCCGCTCTCCCATGACGTGTGTCATGCTTTTCGGGGTCGCTCATGAGGGATTCCGCGCGGAGGCTTACGATGATCGGCATTTGACTCTTTCCCCTCCAGGAGTAGACCCCTTGCCAGGGCAAGCACGCATCCGTTCCTTCCTCGAAAGTCAGCGTTTTCAGCGGGCTGTCATAGCCGTCATCGTGATCAACGCGATCACGATCGGCTGCGAGACCTCTTCCTATCTGACGGATCGGATCGGCGGGTTACTGCACGTCGTCGACCGGATCGCCCTGACGGTCTTCGCCGTCGAACTCGTCGCTCGGCTGTACGCCTACCGGGGCGCGTTCTTCAGGGATCCGTGGCACTGGTTCGACACGATCATCGTGATCGTCGCGCTGATCCCGTCGTCCGGCCCGGCCTCGGTGCTACGGACCCTGCGAATCATGCGGGCACTACGCCTGGTCACGGCAGTCCCCAGCATGCGTAAGGTCGTCGGCGCGCTGTTAACCGCCATGCCCGGGATGGGCGCGATCGTCGGGCTGCTGCTCCTGGTCACGTACATCGCGGCGGTCCTGGGGACCCAGCTGTTCCGTGAGGTCGCCCCCGACCACTTCGGCAGGCTGCCCACGTCGCTGTTCACCCTGTTCCAGGTTATGACCGGCGAAGCCTGGCCGGACATCGCCCAGGAGGTCATGGCCCAGAGACCCTGGGCGTGGGTCTTCTTCGTTGTCTACATCCTGGCGGCCTCCTACGTGGTGCTCAACCTGTTCGTCGCCGTGGTGGTCAACGCCATGGACGACCAGAACACCTCCGCCGAGGAACAACGGATCGACGACCAGCTCACCGCCATCCTGAACGAGCTCGGCCGCCTGCACGCCAGGATCGACGCGATACAGGGTGTCCCGCAAACGCCCCAGCCCGTCAAGGCACCGCGCAAAGGCGCCGCCCGCCGCTCCCGCTGATCGGGGCTCATACGGGAGCCGACGTATACAGGAACCCCAGATCCACCCCCACTGTGCCAGGTCTCCACTGGACACTCCCTGGCCGCGCTCAACCGCGAAGGGCTGGAACCGGCCGCCGAGGATCTTCGCCTTGGCGGCCGGTAGGGGTCGTCTCAGCCGAGATCGAACTCGCTGGCCTTCACACCGTTGACGAAGGCGTCCCACTCGGCGGGGGTGAAGAACAGCTTGGGACCGTCAGGGTCCTTGGAGTCGCGCACGGCGATCAGCTCGGCGTGCTCGGCCTTGTGGCCGGGGCCGTCGGTGACATCTTTGAGCTCCGCAACCTCAACGCAGTTGCCGCCATTGTCTCCGGAGAAACTCGACTTGAACCACGTGGCGTCACTCAGGTCCATTTTTCCTCTACCGCCTTCTGGATGAGATCGATGGACATACTTATCGGCAACGCTTCGCTCCGAATGGCCTCGAAACGCTCCACGGCCGCGGCGACGTCTTCCTGGTCGCTCGTGGTGAGACCTCTTACGGCCGTCTCCGCATACAGTACGTCGCTTCCGCCATCCAGCGTGGCGATTGCAAACCCGCCCATCAAACCCGAATGCATTCCGTGCGGGACCACCTGAACGCTCAGCCGGGGATTGACCATAGATATGAGGTGCTCCAGCTGCCCTCGCATCACCTCGGAGCCGCCGATCGAGCGATAGAGGACCGCCTCATCGATCACACACCGGAGAGCCGGGGGCCGAGGCTCCTCACGGACGAGAACGGCCTGACGGTCCAGGCGGGCCTCCACGGCCGCTTCGTTGCCGCGCAGCAGCACGCGGGCATAGCCCTCCGTCTGGAGCAGACCGGGGAATACGAGAGGTTCGTAGGCACGCAGCGCGGTTGCCTCCCGCTCCTTGTCCCTCCATCTCCCGAACCAGGAAGGGATCTGCTGTCCCTTCCTCCAGTCAAGGAGGCGGCGGAGGGCGCCTCCCGTGTTGAGGGCTCCGTCGCAGGTCTCGGCGAACTCCGGGCTCGCGGGGAGCTGGCCGGTCTCGACGCCGCTGATCAGGGACTCGCTGAAATGAATCTTCTGGGCGAGCTGGCCCTGGGTGAAGCCCGCCTCTTTCCGGTAGTGACGCAGCTCTCTGCCCCAGATTGCCTGAGGCGTGTAGAGGTTTACCACCATGCCCTCCTTGCCGGAATTCAACAGCGGGGGTGCGAATCCCAACGCTCGACGTCGGTAACCGTTCAGATACCTAGAGTAGCTACTCTTCGACACGCTGAACAAATGAAATCCGATGAAAAAAGAGAGCTCATGGAAGAGGCTCTCAAGGCGAACGCGATTCTGGCCGAATATCGCTACACGATGAGCCCTGCGCATTCCCTGCTGGGAGAGAAGTGGATACTCCCCGAACCGGAGAGCGTGGCATCCGTCCGCCGGTTCGTGCACGACGTGGCCGCCGACTGGAAGGCGACGGAAGACGTCCCGGAAATCGCCGAGCTCCTGGCCTCGGAGCTCGTCACCAACGCGATCGCGTACGGCTCGGCGGACATTCCCGCCTCAAGGGCCATCCGCATCACGGTCGGCAAGGAGGAGAGGTTTCTGACGGTGGACGTCTACGACTCCTGCACCGCGATCCCCCGGATGAGACGGGCGGACCACATGGAGATATCCGGCCGAGGACTCGCCATCGTCAAGGACCTCTCCAGCGAATGGGGATGGACCCTCAACCCGTACGGCAAGTCCGTCTGGTTCCAACTTCTGGCCTGGCTCTGAGCATCCGGAGAGACAGAGGTCATCGTCGGTGGACGGGCTGGACGCTGCCGTGTGTCAGGCCGTCGGCTGTCAGCCGGATCAGGTTCTCGCCCAGCTCGGCTGCCTGGCGGAGCGCGGACTCGAACGTGGCCAGGCGCCGGAACGCCTCGCCGTACGACCGCTGCTCCTCGATCGGCAGCAACGGCACCTCCGCACGGCGTACGTCCACTCGGATAGTGGTGGATGTGGCGCTGTAATGGCGCAGATTGCCAGAACCGCAGAGGAAACCCGCCAGGAAGTCGGGGTCGAGCACCGCGGGGTCGGGCCGTAGGAGGTGAATGTTCGTGCCGAGTACGGCGCCGCCCCGGGTGAGGACGCGCGCGACGGGGGTGCGGACGATCTGGGGCACCGCGACGTCGCCCGGCCGGGTGAGGATCTCCCGCTGCACCGCGCGCTCGGGGGTGCTGCCCGAGGGGGGCCGGTCGGCGACGACGTCCTCGGCGGTCAGTACGGCTGTGCCGTCGGCGACCTCGGACTCCTCTCCCGGCCGGGCTGGGACCTGCTGGTGGAGGGTGAGCATGCCGCGCCGGATGAGCTCCGTGAGCGGCACCAGGGGGAGGTCGCGCGGCTCGGTCCTGGTGGAGGGGACCAGCTCGGCCAGGACGTGGAGCAGGTCCACCACCCGGTTCCTGGCGCCGGTGACCTGTTCGGGAGACAGGTCCTCCGAGGCCGTGGACAGGTAGCGGGCGGGTGTCAGGTCGACCTCGTCGTCCAGCAGGTCGACGAGCGGGACCGAGCGGCTCACCCCGGGTTCGTCGAGCTCGCGCTCGGCGCTGAACTGCCGCCAGGCGGTGAGGGCCACCTCGGCGTAGTCGTCCGGGTGTGCGGAGGTGTCGACCATCAGGACGTGGCTCGGGGTGCGAGCCTCGGTGGGTCTGCGCAGGATCCAGAGCGTCAGGGCGACCGCGATGTTGGGAACGCTACCGGCGGGGAGCCCGATGACAGCGCGCAGGGCTCCGCGGCGCAGGAGCTGGGCCCGGATGCGGCGGCCGGATCTGCGGTTACCGACCGCCGGCGGCATTAGCAGGACGGCGACGCCATCCGGCCTGAGGTGGGCGAGCGCGTGCTGGACCCAGGCGAGCTCGGGCTCCATCCGGGGTGGCAGGCCGTACTCCCACCGGGGGTCGGCGACCAGTTCCTCGTATCCCCAGGCGCGGTCGTTGAACGGCGGGTTGCTCACCACCACGTCGGCCGTCTCGCCGGGGAAGGCGTCGGCGCGCAGGGAGTCACCGGTGCGGATGTCGGCGTTCTCGGTGCGCAGCGCGAGCCGTACGGCGGTGAGCCGGGCGGTGGCCGGGTCCGCGTCCTGGCCCGTGACCCTGGCCTCGGGCAGGCGATCCAGGGCGCCGACGAGGAAGCCGCCGGTCCCGCAGGCGGGGTCGAAGACGGTCCGGACGCCGGAGTCGGCATCGGTCCGAGCATCGGTCCGGGTGTCCGCTCCGGCCAGGCCGAGGCTCAGCGCGACGATCTCGGGAGGCGTGAGGTAGACCCGCCGAGAGTGCACCTCGAAGTAGCGCTCACGCAGGAACGCGAAGGCGTCCGGGGCCCCGCGTTCCTCGGCGAGTGCGGCGATGGAACGGATCAGGGGCACCGTGTCCGGGGTCAGGGACGCGGGGAAGGCCCCGATGACCTCGCGCACCCTGCCGGGGAGCTCGGCCGCGACAGTCGCGTCGTCGTCGGCCGCGAGTTTCGTCCAGTCTCCACTCCGGCGGTGCGTGTAGACGAGGAACGCGCCTAGGTCGGCGATCAGGCCGGCGAGCTCGTCGTCGTCGGCGACAGCCCGCAGGTCCTGCCAGAGCCACTCGTCGGGCGGGAGCTCCCGGCCCTCGGTGTGGGAGAGCAGCCAGCCCCGGATCTCCCCCAGCGAGAAGGCCGGGCTTGTCGCCGTGCCACCGGCCGGTTGGGGGAAGTCGTCGTGGCGTCGCCGCCAGTTGCTCACCGCCGCCCGGCCGACTCCGGCCAGCCGCGCGATGTCCGCAGCGGTCACTTGGACGTCTCGCCGCATGTCAGTCGCCTTCCGCAAGGACCCCCGATGTAAACCGGACCCTACCGTGGGGAGTCTTCTACAAGCAATGTCGTGAAAATTATTGGTTGATTCCATCAACACGTGCTCTACTGAATGATGTTGGCCGCGTTGCATCATCGACGGAAGGAACGGTGGCTCGTGATCACCTCCCCCCTGCGTATCGACGAGTTCCGGGCAGGCGTCGCACTGCTCCCGGCCGACCTGGCGTGCCGCGCCGAGGCACTTCAGCTCTACGTGACACACCGTCCCCGCTGTCCCGACTGCGAGCGCACGGGCGACTCCGTCCGCCACGCCTTCAGCGCCGCGCATTTCGGGGACATCCCGGCAGCCGAGCGGCTGCTCACCGCGGCGGAGCGGAGTGCCCGGCCGGCCTCGCACGCGACCGGATGCGGGCGCGGCGGCCTGCGGTCGATCAGGGGCGTGTCCGGAAACCACGGCCGGGTGACGGGGCGATGGGCCGCCACCGAACTGCTGACGGCCGCCACCGACGCCAGCTGGAAGAGCCGGGTCTGCGGGATCGGCTACATCACCAGCGAGGGATGCTGGGGCCTGCGCGGCTGGGCGGCGGACCGCCGCGACCCCACCGGCGCCTCCAAGGTCCTGGTCAACGAACTGCGCGCGGTCGACCTGCTGCTCCGGGCCGTGGGCAGGCCCGACGTCCTGCTGGTCGACAGCCTCTGCGCGCTGAGTTTCCTGCATACCTGGCAGCGGGGCGACACCGGACGCATGCCTGACGACTACGACCTGCGGCCCCGCCGGAACGGCCCGCCGACCCTGGTCCGTCTCGCCGAGCACGTCGCCGAGCTCGACGGACTTACGTTTCGGCACGTCAAGGGGCATTCGGGGCACCTGCTCAACGAGGCGGCCGACTCCCTGGCCTCCATCGCCCGCCGATCGGTCACCGAGAGGTTCGACGCGACGGGCCGGGCCACCGGTCTCGTCTCCTCCTTCCTGTCCTCCTGGCACCAGCGGCCCATGGCCGCCTGATCTCTCCCGCAGGTCTCGGCCGTACGGGCCGCCGACCGGACGCGGGCGGTCGAGACCCGCGACACCTTCCTCCAGATCGCCGACGATCCCCTTCCCCTTCACCTTCGGGGGGGTGGCCGGCGAAGATCTGGCTCACCCCATCCCGGCTCCGCGGTACGGGCCGGGATGGTGGAGGATGATCATCGGTATCGAACGAGGAGGAGCCGATGTCCCAGGAGCGGGTCGCCGTCATGGTCGAGGACCAGGCGCGAGACTGCGCCGATTTCGACTCGCCGCTGTATGCGTTCCTGCTGGAGCGGGTGGCCCAGGACGTGCGCGAAGGAGGTCCCTGCGGCGAGGCTTTCGCCGGCTACGAGGACGCACCCAGGTACGACGCCATGGCGCTGCGGCTGCTGGGCGGTGTGCACGCCCTCGCCCTCACCGGCCGCGCACCCGGCCTGGCCGCCTGCTATTCCAGCGCGGGCGGCGTCTTCGACCCGGGCCGGTCGGATGCCTGCTGGCACGCCTTCCGGGCCGCCGTCGCCGCCGAGACGGGATGGGTCCGCGACTGGATGACCCGGCCGCCGCAGACCAACGAGGTCGGCCGGGCCAACCTGCTGATCGCCGGGCTGTTGCGGGCCTCGCAGGTCTGCCCGCTGCCGATCAGACTGCTGGAGCTGGGCTCCAGTGCCGGGCTCAATCTGCGTGCCGACCGGTTCCGCTACGTCTCGGCGGGCTTCGCCTGGGGTCCGGCTGACTCGCCGGTCCTCCTGGAGGACACCTGGCAGGGCGCCCCGCCCGCATGGCTGGTGGAAGCCGCCGCCGAGCACCCGGGCCTGGCCGTCGTCGAACGGCGCGGCTGTGACCTGACACCCCTCGATCCGCTGTCGCCCGGCGGGGCGCTGGCCCTGCGGGCCTACGTCTGGGCGGACCAGGCCGCCCGTGCGGCGCGGCTGGAGGGCGCCCTGCGGCTGGCCGCGCAGGTGCCGGCCGAGGTCGACGCCGTCGGTGCCGCCGACTTCCTGGCAGGTGTCCGGCTGGAGCCCGGCACGCTCACCGTGGTCTGGCACTCGATCATGCGCCAGTACGTCCCGGCCGCCGAATGGGCACGGGTCGAGCGCGAGCTGGACCGGCTCGCCGCGGCCAGTACGGCGGAGGCGGGCTTCGCCCATGTCTTCTTCGAGCCCCGCAGGGTCGGCGGGCGGCGCCGCTTCCAGCTGACCGTACGGCTCGGCGGCGCGGCCGAGGAGGTTCTGGCGGATGCACCCCCGCACGGCCTCCCGGCCCACGCGTAGGTCTTTTCACCGGCTCACTCCCGTTCCTTCCACGGGCGATTTATGATCACGAGGTGTCCTCCCCTGTCCTGCGTCCCAGCGCCCGCGTCCTTCTGGCCGACCATGACGATCGGATCCTGCTGTTCCGTTTCCGCGCTCCGCAGGGCTGGCCGGACACGCATTTCTGGGCCACGCCCGGCGGTGGGGTCAACATCGGGGAGGAGCTTCCGCAGGCGGCGGCGCGCGAGCTGTTCGAGGAGACCGGCCATGTGCTGAGCCCGGACCTGCTCGGCCCGGTGGTGGCGGTCGCGTCGGGCCCCGCCGTCCTGGGCGAGCGGATCGTGAATGCCGTCGACTCGTTCTTCTTCGCCCGCGTCGACCTGCCGGTCCTGGACACCTCCCTCCAGGAGGAGCAGGAACGCGAGCAGATCGCCGGGCATCGCTGGTGGACCGTGCCCGAACTCCAGACCACCGGCGACATCGTCTTCCCCATCGGGGTGGGAGATCTCCTGCCACGCCTGCTCACCGGCGACATCCCCGCCGAACCGGTCGTCCTCCCCTGGCATCCCGACTGGTGACCGCCACACGCCGGATCACCGTGCGTCCGGAACCCGGCGCCGCCCGGTAGCCCCCGTTCTCCGCCCCTGCACTCGGGCGCGTCAGCGTGGCGCGCCCTGACGGCGCGCGCCGCCTGGTCAATGTCGTCGAGGCGGCGCCCGTCTGGCCGGACTGATGACTAAACTTCACTGAGCGTACAGGGATGATCGCAAAGCGTGCTCAATTCATGCGCGCGGGCTGTTGCGATTCGGGGGACTTGATACGAAGGGAAACCTGATACATGGGGGAAAACATGGACCCGTTATCAGTGGAGACCGGTCTACCGCCGCAGGCAGTCCTGCCGGGAGGGGCCGCACCGCAGGTCCGGACACTGTTGGACATCCTCGATCAGACGACTCGACGGCACCCGCACGCCGCCGCGCTCGACGACGGACGGATCCGCCTCGACTACTCCGGCCTGCGGGGCGAGGTCGACCGGCTGGCCTCCGAGCTGAGACGGGCCGGAGTCGGGCGCGGCGACCGGGTCGGCGTGCGGGTGCCCTCGGGTACCGCCGGGCTTTATGTCGCGATCCTCGCCGTGCTCACCGTCGGTGCGGCCTACGTTCCCGTGGACGCCGACGACCCCGACGAGCGGGCCGAGCTGCTCTTCACCGAAGCCGGGGTGTGCGCAGTCATCGGCGAGGGGGAGAAGATCACGCCCTTCGGCGGGCGGAGCGCACCGCCCGAGACCGAGACCGGCGTACAGCCCGTGTCCGGCGGTCGGCCGCGCCCCGGCGACGTACGGCCCGCACCCGCGGATCGGACGCGCTTCCGGGGCACGCGCCCGGAACCGGACGACGACGCGTGGATCATCTTCACCTCGGGGTCGACCGGCAGGCCGAAGGGCGTCGCGGTGACCCACCGCAGCGCGGCGGCGTTCGTGGACGCCGAAGCGCGGCTGTTCCTGACCGGCGAGCCGCTCGGTCCCGGCGACCGGGTGCTGGCCGGGCTCTCGGTCGCCTTCGACGCCTCCTGCGAGGAGATGTGGCTGGCCTGGCGGCACGGCGCCTGCCTGGTCGCCGCGCCCCGGGCGCTGGTGCGTACCGGCATGGACCTGGGCCCGTGGCTGGTCGAGATGGGCATCACGGCCGTGTCCACGGTGCCGACGCTGGCGGCGCTCTGGCCTGTCGAGGCGCTTGACGACGTGCGGCTGCTGATCTTCGGCGGGGAGGCGTGCCCGCCCGAGCTGGCCGAGCGGCTGGCCGTGCCGGGGCGGGAGGTGTGGAACACCTACGGACCGACCGAGACGACCGTGGTCGCGTGCGCGGCGCCGCTGACCGGGGAGGGGCCGGTGCGGATCGGGTTGCCGCTGGCCGGGTGGGACCTGGCCGTCGTGGGCCCGGACGGCGAACCTGTCGCGATGGGCGAGATCGGCGAGCTGATCATCGGCGGGGTCGGCCTGGCCCGGTATCTCGATCCGCTGAAGGACGCCGAGAAGTACGCCCCGCTCGGCTCCCTCGGCTGGGATCGGGCCTACCGCAGTGGTGACCTGGTCCGGGCCGAGCCCGAGGGACTGCTCTTCGTCGGGAGGGCGGACGAGCAGGTCAAGCTCGGCGGGCGCCGGATCGAGCTGGGCGAGGTGGACGCGGCCCTGCGGGCGCTTCCCGGGGTCGCCGGGGCGGCTGCGGCGGTGCGCACGACCGGCGGCGGGCACCGGTTGCTCGTCGGCTACGTCGTGCCCGGCGAGGGATTCGACCAGGCGGATGCCAGGGACCGGCTGCGATACACGCTGCCCGCCGCACTGGTCCCCCGCATCGCCCTGGTCGACTCCCTGCCGACCCGCACCTCCGGGAAGATCGACAGAGACGCCCTGCCGTGGCCGCTGCCCCGGTGCGAGGCGGCCGAGCGTCCCGATGTCGACCCGTGGGTGACCGCGTGCTGGCAGGACGTCCTCGGCAGCACCGAAGGTGACTTCTTCGCCGAGGGCGGCACCAGCCTGGCCGCGGCCCGGCTGGTGTCGGCGCTGCGGGCCCGCTATCCGGCGGTCACCGTCGGTGACGTCTACAACCATCCGACGCTGCGCGGGCTGGCCGGGCATCTCTGCGCGCTGGACGCGCCCGAGGTCGCGATCACCGAACGGATCGTCACTCCGATGCCGCGCCGGGCCGCGATCGCGCAGGTGGCCCTCACCGTGCCGCTGCTCACCGCCGGCGCGCTGCGCTGGCTGGTCACCCTGGCCGCGTTCAACAACCTGCTCGACCTGCGATGGATGCCCCTCGTCTCGTGGTGGTGGGTGCTGGTCGGCGCCGTCGTCTTCGTCACCCCGGCCGGGCGGATCGCGCTGACCGCGTGCGTGGCCCGGCTGCTGCTCAGGGGGCTGAGACCGGGCACCTATCCCCGGGGCGGGGCGACGCACCTGAAGCTCTGGTTCTCCCAGCGGCTCGGCGAACAGCTCGGCCTGGTCGAGCTGTCCAGCGCCCCCTGGCTCACCCGTTACGCGCGGGCGCTCGGCGCCCAGGTCGGTGACGGCGTGGAACTGCACTCCGCACCACCGATCACCGGGATGCTCAGTCTGGGCAGGAACGCGGCCGTCGAACCCGAGGTCGACATGAACGGCTTCTGGATCGACGGCGACCAGGTGCACGTCGGCGAGATCCGGATCGGCGCCGCTGCCACGGTCGGTGCCCGCACCGTCCTGTTCCCGGGTGCGCGGATAGGCGAGAACGCCCAGGTGGCGCCGGGCTCCGCGGTGGCGGGCTCGGTGCCGCCCGGAGAACGCTGGGCCGGGGTGCCCGCGAGCAGGAGGGGCGAGGCGGACCGGCACACCGACTGGCCGGCGCGCTCGTGGCGCTGGGCGGCGATCTACGGGCTGTCCGCGCCGGCTCTCAATCTCGTCCCGCTGATCACGGTGCTGCCCCGCCTCGCCGTGCTCCTGCGTGGCGGCCCGGCGTCGCTGACCGTTGTCATGTACCGCGTCCCGCTCGCCACCGTCACCTCGATGGCCGTCCTCGCCGTGGTGACCCTCGTCCTGGTGCGGCTGCTCTCGGTTGGCCTGCACCCCGGCCGTCATCCGGTCCACAGCCGTCAGGCCTGGCAGGCGTGGGCCATCGGCCGCCTGATGTCGATGGCGCGGGTCTGGCTGTTCCCGCTGTACGCGAGCATGGTCACCTCCGCGTGGCTGCGTGCCCTGGGCATGAAGGTAGGCCGGGACGTGGAGCTGTCCACGGTGCTGGCGCTGCCGTCGATGACCTCCGTCGGGGATGGCGCGTTCCTCGGCGACGACGCGCTGATCGCACCGTACGAGCTGGAGGGCGGGCGGTTCCGGGTCGACCGCGTGCGGATCGGCAGGCGCGCCTTCCTCGGCAACTCCGGAATGACCGCGCCCGGCCGTGAGGTGCCCGATGACGGCCTGGTCGCGGTGCTGTCGGCCGCGCCGCGGACGGCCAGGGCTGGATCGTCCTATCTCGGCATGCCGCCGGTGGAGCTGCGCCGGAAGGCCAGGGACGGCGACCGCAGCCGCACCTACGAGCCGCCGTTGCGGCTGAAGGCCGCCCGCGCCGCCGTCGAGGTGTGCCGGATCGTCCCGGAGATATGCACGGTGGCGATCACCGTGCTCGTGGTGGCCGCCCTGGAGTGGCTGGCCGAATCGTACGGTTTCAAGGTCGCGGCACTGCTCGGCGGCGTGGTGCTGCTCGGCGCGGGGGTGCTGGCCGCGGCGGTCACCACCGTGGCCAAGTGGGTGCTGGTCGGCCGTATCAGAGCCGGTGACCGGCCTCTGTGGAGTTCGTTCGTCTGGCGCAACGAGCTGGCCGACAACTTCGTGGAGGTGCTGGCCGCGCCCTGGTTCGCCCAGAACTGGCTGGGCACGGCGCCGCTGAACCTGTGGCTGCGCTCGCTCGGCGCGCGTGTCGGCCGCGGCGTGTGGTGCGAGACCTACTGGCTGACAACGGAGGTGGACCTGGTCACCCTGGGCAACGGGGTGTCGGTGAACCGGGGCTGCGTGCTGCAGACACACCTGTTCCATGACCGGGTCATGAGCGTCGACGCCGTCGTCCTGCGGGACGGATCGACGCTCGGCCCGAACGGAGTGGTCCTGCCCGCGGCGACGATCGGGGAGAACACCGCGGTCGGACCGGCGTCCCTGGTGATGCGCGGCGAGTCCGTACCGGCGGGGACCCGCTGGTACGGCAACCCGATCGCGGCATGGAGCAAACACGTCTAGCAGAGGAGACACGTGGTTCCGAGCACCGCCCGCCCACCCTATTTTCCCGCGCACGGCGACGGGGGTTACCGTGTCGAGCACTACGACCTGTCCCTGGACTACCGGGTCGGCCCGAACCGGCTGGACGGGGTCGCCAGGCTGTCGGCGGTGGCGCTCCGGCCGCTGAGCCGCGTGTCGCTGGATCTGGGCGCCCTCCAGGTGGGCGGGGTGCTGGTCAACGGCGAGGCCGCGCGTTTCACCCATCGCGGCGGCAAGCTCCACGTCGCGCCCGTGCGGCCGGTCTCGGGACCGTTCACCGTCGAGGTCCGCTACGCGGGCAACCCCCGGCCGGTCTCCAGTCACTGGGGCGGGCTCGGCTGGGAGCAGCTCACCGACGGTGTGATCGTGGCCGGTCAGCCGACCGGGGCCCCGTCGTGGTTCCCGTGCAACGACAGGCCGGACGACAAGGCCGCCTACCGGATCTCGGTGACCGCGGCCTCGCCGTACGCGGTGATCGCCAACGGGGAGCCGGTGGCCAGGCGGCGGGCGGCATCGACGACCACGTGGGTGTACGAGCAGGCCGAGCCGATGGCCTCCTACCTGGCGAGCGTCCAGATCGGCCGCTACCGGCAGGCCGAGCCGGCTCCGGGGATGCGGCTGGTCTTCCCCGCCCGGCTCGCCCCCCGGGTCCGGCACGGCTTCGACCGCCAGGAGCGGATGATGGCGGTCTTCTGCGAACGGTTCGGCCCCTACCCGTTCGGCTCCCACGTCACGGTGGTGGTGGACGACGAGCTGGAGATCCCGGTCGAGGCGCAGGGTATGTCGATCTTCGGTGTCAACCACGTGGACGGCGGACGCGGCGAGGAGCGGCTGATCGCCCACGAGCTGGCGCACCAGTGGTTCGGCAACAGCCTGACCGTGGCCGACTGGCGTGACATCTGGCTGCACGAGGGGTTCGCCACCTACGCGGAGTGGATCTGGTCGGAGTCCTCCGGCGGCGCGCCCGCCGATGTTCTCGCCGCCCGCTGCCACCGGCGGCTGTCGGCGCTCACCCAGGACGTCGTCCTCGCCGATCCCGGGGAGCGGCGCCTGTTCGACGAACGCGTCTACAGGCGCGGCGCGCTCACCCTGCACGCCCTCCGGCGCGCCATGGGGGACGGGCCGTTCTTCGCGCTGCTGCGCGAGTGGACGGCCGGCCACCGCCACGGGTCCGTCACGACTGAGCAGTTCACCGCCCTGGCCGCGCGCCGTACGGCCCGGCCGCTGGAGGAGCTGTTCTCCGCCTGGCTGTACGGCTCCCGCCTGCCCGCACGCCCCTGACCCAGGGGGCGCCGCACCGAGGGCGGCGCGCGGTCGGGGCGGGTGATCGTTATCGTGGGCGGGTGTCCTCCGCCCTCCGCAGCCGCCTGCCCGCCGCGCTCGCGGCCGTCGTGACCGTCGCAGCCGGACTGACCGTCCGGGCGGTCACCGGCGGCTGGTTCGGCAAGTACGCCGGTGACGCCCTCTACACCGTTCTCGTGTACGCGCTGATCGTGCTCGTATGGCCCCGCGTCTCTCCGGGCCGGGCGGCGATCGGCGCCCTGGCGTTCAGCTGGGTGATCGAGTTCGCCCAGCTCACACCGGTCCCGGCCGCCCTGTCAGAGGCCAGCGTGCTGGCCAGGCTGGTGCTCGGCAGCACGTTCGGCGTCGCCGACCTCGTCGCCTACGCCGCCGGAGCCGTACTCGCCTGGGCGGCCCACACCCTTCTCCGGCGCGGCTCGCCGGGGCGGGAGACCCTGTCAGCCTGACCGCCGGCATACGCACCGTATGATTTCCAGACCATGCCCGAAGGACACGTCATTCACCATTTGGCCGCGCGGCACCGGCAGGTGTTCGGTGGCGGGGTGGTCCGCGCCGAGAGCCCACAGGGGAGGTTCGCCGCCGGGGCCCGTCAGATCGACGGGCGGGTGCTGCGGGAGACCGACGCGCACGGCAAGCACCTGCTGCTCGGGTTCGACGACGACCGCTGGCTCCACGTCCACCTGGGCATCTACGGAAAGTACGCCTTCGGCCCGGCGCCGGCGCCCGCACCGACGGGCGCGGTACGGCTCCGCCTGAGCAGCCCTGAGCGGTACGCGGACCTGCGCGGGCCCAACACCTGCGAGCTGCTCGACCCCACCGAGAAGAAGGCCCTGCACGCCAGGCTCGGTCCCGATCCGCTGCGCGCCGACGCCGATCCGGAGCTCGCCTGGCGGCGGATCGGCCGCAGCCGCACCTCCGTCGGCGTCCTGCTGATGGACCAGTCGGTCGTCGCGGGTGTGGGTAACATCTACCGCGCCGAGGCTCTGTTCCGGCAGGGCGTCGACCCGTCCCGCCCCGGCCGCGACCTCGCCCACGGGCAGTGGACGGCCATCTGGGCGGATCTGGTGTCGCTGATGGCCGACGGGGTGCGGGTGGGCCGGATCGACACGGTCAGGCCCGAGCACATGCCGGAGGCAATGGGCCGCCCGCCCCGTGTCGACGACCATGGCGGCGAGGTCTACGTCTACCGGCGGTCGGGCATGCCCTGCTTCCTGTGCGGCTCCGAGGTCCGCACCGGGGCGCTCGCCGGCCGCAATCTTTTCTGGTGTCCGACCTGCCAGACCGGGTGATCACAGCAGGCGCGTGGCCGCCTCGATCGACGCCCGGCCCGCGGGGAGCAGCGGGAGCCGGACCGAGGCGGTGGGGATCAGCCCCCGGGCGTGCAGCACTCCCTTGATCACTGTGGGGTTGGGCTCGGCGAAAAGGCTCGCCGACATGACGGAGAGCCGGTGGCCCAGCGCGCGGGCGTGGGCGACGTCACCGGAGCCCCAGGCCTCCACCAGCTCGACGAACCGGCTGGTGTGCAGGTGGGCCGAGGCGAGGATGCCGCCGGAGGCGCCCAGAGCGAGCAGGGCGGAGAAGAACGGGTCGTCACCGGCGAGCACCGCGAAGTCCTCGGGCGGGTCGGCCAGCAGGGTGACGGTGTCCTGGTCGACGCCGCCGACGGCGTGCTTGACGCCGGTCACCATGGGCAGCTCGCCCAGCCGTCGCAGGGTGGCCGCGCCCACGGACTGCCCCGTCCGGTAGGGGATGTTGTAAACGATCAGCGGCACCGGGCTCTGCTCGGCCAGCACGGTGAAGTGGGCGAGCACCCCGGCCTCGGACGGGCGGACGAAGGAGGGCACGGTGACCAGCGCGGCGTCCGCCTGGTCCTTGAGCCCGCGCAGGGCCTCGACGGAGCCGCGGGTGTCGCTGCTCCCGGCGCCGACGACCAGCGTGGCCCCCCGCTCCCGGCAGACCTTCGCGCACACCTCGACGACCGCCCGCCGCTCCTCGCCGGCGAGCATGGCGACCTCGGCGGTGGTGCCGAGCGCGACCAGCCCGGCCGCGCCCTCGTCGAGCACGGCGCGTGCCAGGCCGTCGAGCGCCTCCACGGCGACCTCGCCGTTCTCGGCGAACGGGGTGATCAGGGGGACGTAAACACCGCGAAATGTCATGCCCCCAGCCTCGCGGCCATCAACCATGCAGGTCCAGTTCCGTTTTCTTCCGAGACCATTAAGCTGAACTGATGCTCGATGTGCGACGGCTCCGGCTGCTCCGTGAACTCTCCTACCGGGGAACGATCGCGGCGGTCGCCGAGGCCATGACGTTCACGCCCTCGGCGGTCTCCCAGCAGCTCGCGGCCCTGGAGCGGGAGGCCGGGGTGGCGCTGCTGGAGCGGACCGGCCGCCGGGTGGCGCTCACCCCGGCGGGGGTCGCGCTGGTCGGGCACGCCGAGGCCGTGCTGGAAAGGCTGGAGCAGGCCTCGGCCGAGCTGGCGGCCACGCGCACGGGCCTGGCCGGGACCATCCGGGTCGGCGCATTCCCCACCGCCACCCGCACCATCCTGCCCGCCGCCCTGGCCGCCCTCGGCCGTGACCATCCCGAGCTGGAGCCGATGGTGGACGAGATCGACCCCGCCGAGGTGGCGCCCCGGCTCCGGTCGGGCGAGCTGGACGTCGCCCTCGTCCACGAGTACGACTTCGTCCCCGCCGTCCCCGACCTCGCCCTGGACACCGAACCCCTGCTGGAGGAGCCCATGTATCTCGCCTCCGGCCCGCCCGCACGGTACGGCGACGCGCCCGGCGACGGCGAGGACTCCCTGGCAGGGCGGCGCGACGCCTCCTGGATCGTTTCCAGCCCCGGCACGCTCTGCCACGCGATGACGGTGCGGGCCTGCCAGGCCGCCGGGTTCGCCCCCAGGATCCGCCATCACATCGACGACTTCGCCACCGTGCTGGCCATGGTCGCGGTCGGCCAGGGGGTCGCGCTCGTGCCGGAGCTGGGCGCGGCCGATCCGCCCGCCGGCGTCCGGCTCACCGAACTGCCGATGCGCCGCCGTACACGGGTCGCCTTCCGCCGGGGAGCCGCGGCCCATCCGGCCGTCGCCGCCTTCACCGCCGCGCTGCGGTCGTCGATCCCCGGCGCCCGTGACAAGCGGCCCGCCGGGTAGCGGGTCAGGGACGCCACCTCAGCGTGCGCGCCGCCCACAGGCGGACAGGGACGTCACGTCAGCGCACGCGGTCCCCGGCTCGGGAGGGCCTCACATCAGCGTGCGCGCGCTCCACAGCTCGGGGAAGATCTCCCGGCGCATGCTCTTCTCCAGCCAGCTCAGGCCGCTCGACCCGCCCGAGCCCGGTTTGGCGCCCATCGAGCGGCGGACCGCCATCAGGTGCCGGTAGCGCCAGTCGGAGAACTGCTCGGCCAGCTCGGTCAGCGCGTCGGCCAGTGGCGCGAGCGGGCCGCCGTACACCTCCGCCCAGACCGCCTCGACCTCGGGGCGGGGCTCGTACTCGGCGGCGTAGTCGCGCCCCAGCACCTCCGGCGGGATCGGATGGCCGTTCCGGGCGAGGAAGGCGAGCACGGAGTCGTACAGGCTCGGCTGGGCCAGCGCCTCGGTGAGCTCCCGGTAGGCGTCGGGATTACGGCGGTGCGGGCGGATGAGCGCCTCGGACTTGTTGCCGAGCAGGAACTCCACGTGCCGGTACAGTGCCGACTGGAAGCCCGAGGCTTCGCCGAGCGCATCGCGGAACCGGTTGAACTGCGCGGGGGTGAGCCAGCTGAGCGAGGCCCACGCGGCGTTGAGCGCCTCGAAGTGCCGGACCGTACGCTTGATCGTCACAGTCGCGGTGGCGGCGTCGTCATCGTCGAGCTGCCGCTGGGCGAGCTGCCACTCCGAGCGGAGCAGACCGAAGTAGAGCTCCATCACCTGGGTGGTGACCAGGAACGCGAGTTCCTCGGGAGCGTCGGTGACGGTGCGCTGGAGCCGGTGCAGGGTGGCGGTGCCGACGTAGTCGTCGTACGGCGTGGCCGCGTCGAATCCGAGCGTGGGCAGTCCCTCGTTGGCCGTGGCCCGTTCCTCCCGGTCCCGTTCGGTGAGCTGCCTGGTGCTGGTCATTGGTGGCTCCTTGAGATTGTCCCCTTCCATGGTGGCCCGTATGAGCCGGTCCGGAAATAATGCAGACAAGGTGATTTCGCGTTTCCGCCTTCGGAACGGAAGGCATGTAAGGCAACCGGGTTATGAGGTAACGGAAAGTGACGATGGACGCGATGGACTGGGCGCTGCTGGCCGAGCTGCAACGCGACGCGCGGCTGTCCTACAGCGAGCTCGCCCGGCGGGTCCACATGTCCGCTCCGGCGGTGGCCGAGCGGGTACGGCGGCTGGAGGAGTCCGGGGTGATCATCGGCTATCACGCGCGGGTCGATCCGGCGCTGGCCGGGCGCGGGGTGGCCGCGCTGATCAGGATGTCGTGCTACGGGCCGCGCTGCGTGCTCCGCGACGAGCAGGCGCTGGCCTGGCCGGAGATCCTGGAGGTCCACCGGGTGACCGGCGACACCTGCTGCCTGCTGCGGGTGGCCGCCTCTTCGATGACGGCCTTCGAGGAGCTGATCGACCGGCTCGCGCCCTACGGGCACCCGTCGAGCATGATGGTGCTCTCCAGCCCGGTCCCCTGGCGGCCGCTCTCCCCCGGCTGACGGCCGGTGACCGCTCCGCCACGTGCCAGGGCCGGGCCGCCCGCGCCGCCGGAAAAATCAGTGGGGCGTGGTCGCGCCGGTTGGGTACTCTTCGCAGGCCGCACGACTGCCTGGTGCGGCTGCACGGACGGCCGGCGACCGCGCTCGACCCCGATGACAGAGGGGTGCCGCGGCTGTGAAGGTTCTCCGAGCTGCCAGACCACTTCTGAGAACGGAGAAAACCCCTGTGAGCACCGCCTCACCCTCGGAAGCTCCCGCCGCCGGGCAGGAGCGGAAGACGCCCGCCGTCTCCTGCGTGTTCGTCTGCCATGACGGCCACGGCCGGGTGCTGCTGGCCCGGCGCGGTGCCGGTGCGCGGGACGAGCCCGGCACGTGGGACTGCGGCGCCGGGGCGCTGGAGTACGGCGAGTCGTTCGAGGCGGCGGTCGCCCGCGAGGTCCGCGAGGAGTATTCGGCCACCGCGCTGGAGATCGAGACGCTCGGTGTCCGCAACGTCCTGCGGGAGGATCCGGTCTCCCACTGGGTCGCGGTGGTCTTCGCGGTCCGGGTGGACCCCGCCGGAGTCGCCATCGGCGAACTCCACAAGTTCGACGAGCTGGGCTGGTTCGCGCCGGACGCGCTGCCGCGACCGCTGCACTCGCAGCTCGCCGAGAGCCTCGGTCTCTTCCACGCTCCACGCTGAGCATGCCGCTCCTCGTGTCCGGGCCACTCCCCGACGTGAGGAACGTGCCTCAGGTCAACGGAGCCTGGACGTTCTGCCGCCGTCACCGGCGCGCTCCTCCCCTCCTTCCGCCGTCTCCTCCGCGGTGAGCCGTCCGCGACGGCCGAGGTGGTGGACGGCGAGCGCGCACGCGCCGCCCAGGGCCGACAGGACGGTCCACGGCAGTGCCGTGGATCCGCTGTCCAGCAGCAGGCCGGTCAGCAGGTTGCCCAGGGCGATGCCGATCCCGGCGACGGTGTTGTAGAGGCCGTAGTGCGTGGCCACCAGCCGGTCGCCGGCCAATGAGACGACGGTGTCCATCTCGAAGGGGTAGGTCAGGGTGGTGGCGAGTGTCAGCAGCACCGCGCAGAGCAGGACCGCGCCCACCCGCGGCACGGTGGAGTGCGGCCATGCCGTACCGGTCAGCGCCAGGGGCAGGAAGGCCACGGCCATGAGGAGCAGGCCGCGGGTGATGGCCTGGGGGTGGGACCAGCGGCGACGGGCCCAGTCGGTGATGCGTAGCTGGCCGGCGATGGCGACGACGGCAGAGAGCACGAACAGCACGCTGACGGCGCCGGCGCCGTTCAGTTGCAGCGGGAGTCCCAGATAGAGCTGGAACGACAGCACGTACGACCCGGCCATCGCCAGCGAGAACAGCAGGAACGACCGGCCCGACAGCACGGCCCGCCAGTCGGCGAGGACTCCCCGGGCGGCAGGGGCGTCGACGGGGCACCGGGGCAGCGCGCGGATCTGGAGCGCGGTCAGCGCCGCGAAGACGGCCGCCGCGGTCAGGCACGCCAGCCGGAAGTCCACCGCGACCAGGGCCAGCCCGATGAGCGGCCCCACCAGGATGCCCGCCTGGTAGAAGATATTGAACAGCGCGAACGCCTCCACCCTGCGGGCGGCGGCGTCATGGGCGAGGTAGGCGCGCACGGCCGGGTTGAACAGCGCTCCGGCGAACCCGGTCGCGGCTGAAGCGACCAGCAGCGCCGGGAGAGAGTCGACCAGTCCGAGCAGGGCGAAGCCCGCGGTACGCAGCAGGCATCCGGCGACGATGACGGGCTTGTAACCGAGCCGGTCGGCCAGGGTGCCGCCGAGCAGGAACAGGCCCTGCTGGCAGAGGTTACGCACCCCGAGCACCAGCCCGACCGTCCAGGCGGCCATGCCCAGCCCGCCGGACAGGTGGCCGGCCAGGTAGGGCATCAGCATGTAGAAGCCGATGTTGATGGTGAGCTGGTTGAGCATGAGCAGCTGGACGCTGCGGTCGAAGGAGCGCAGGCGCCGCCACATCAGGAGCCCACCACTGTGGCGCAGCGGGTCCAGCGCGACACCTCGGCGTCGCCGGGGTGGGCGATCTCGTCGGGCTCGTCGGCGGGAGGGCGGCCGAGCAGGTTGTGCGCGGCGCAGTAGGCGTCGTCGAAGACCGTCGTGTAGTAGCGGGCGGGCCCGTCGGGGAAGATCGCCACGATGCGGGTATGCGGCGGCAGCACGCGGGCATACCAGGCGGCGACCACGGTGACGGCGCCGACGCTCCAGCCACCGGTGGTGTAGTGGGTGGCGGCCAGCCTGCGGGCGGCCCACACCGCCTCGTGCGGGGCGACCCAGTGCACCTCGTCGAACGCGTCGTAGGCGACGTTGCGCGGGCGGATGCTGCTGCCGAGACCGCGCATCAGCCGGGGTCGCGCCGGCTGACCGAAGATCGTCGACCCGGTGGCGTCCACGCCGATCAGACGCGTGCGCGGGGAGAAGCGGCGCAGCACGCCGATGATGCCCGCCGAGTGTCCTCCGGTGCCGACGCTGCACACCAGGACGTCGACGCGGCCCACCTGGGTGATGAGCTCGTGGGCCAGTTCCGCGTAGGCGTCGACGTTGTCGGGGTTGTCGTACTGGCGTGCCCAGTAGGCGTCCGGATGGGCTCTGAGCAGCTCCTCCACCCGGTTCAGTCGGGCCTGCTGCCAGCCGCCCACCGGGTGCGGCTCGGTGACGGTCTCGATGTGCGTGCCGTACGCGGCCAGCATGCCGTGCACGATGGCCTCCATGCCGGGATCGGAGACCACCGTGACCGGGTGGCCGTGCACGATTCCGGCAAGGGCGAGACCCAGTCCGAAGGTTCCGGAGCTGGAGTCGACGATCATCGCGCCCGGGGCCAGCTCGCCGCGGACCCGGGCGCGCTGGACGATGTACAGTGCGGGACGGTCTTTCAGCCCGCCGGGGTTGGCCCCCTCCAGCTTGGCCCAGAATGCCCGGCCCTCGGGGACGAAGGGTTCACCGATCCGGCAGACAGGTGTGCTGCCCACCAGATCGGTGAGGCGGGGCGGTTGGCTGTGAACAGTGGAAATCGACGGCATGATGCACCCTTGCGATGGTCGTTGGTCTGTGACGGCACGTCGGTGCGCCGCGCGTCCCGGTGGACGGCGACGCCCGGTGCCCGTCAGCAGCGACAGACCTCCAGGGTGTGGGTGAGCACGGACCGTGCCCGGTAACCATCCGGCGGGGCCCTGCCCAGCCGTCCGAGCAGAGGCGGGGCAGGGGACGTGGTGGCGGTGTCGGCCGGAGTGAGGGTGCCGTCCGCCCGGACCGGCGGCGCGGACCAGGCGGCGGGAAGCACACATTCGACCGCGTGGGCCCGTTCGCAGTGATGGTCCTGCGACGACGGGTGGGAGTCGGCGGTGACGGCCGCCACGGCCCGGCACGTCCTGTCCTTGTACGGGATCGCGGCGTGGCTCCACATGTGGATCGCCGTGATGATTCCGAGCAGCAGGACAGGCCACACGGCCACGTGTGGCCTGTCCTGGGCCCTCCACTGCATACTCATAACTAGTGACTCAATGTACTCAAGTCACTACAGATAGTGAAATCGGGGGCGGTGTTCATGCCGGATGGCCGTCACGGCGGAGGGTCGTCGACCCCGGCGGCGACGCGGGCCGGGTGTGGCCGGCCCGCGCCGGACCGCGAGCCCGTCAGCTGCGGAAACGCCGGGCGAGGTCCCGCACCGCCACCGCGAGCCGGTCGACGTCGTCTCGCGAGGTGAACAGGGCCGGGGTCACCCGGACGCAGTCGCCCCTGGCGGGACCGCCCCGCCGTACCGTGAAGATCCGGTAGCGCTCGAGCAGCTGGGTGGTGAGCGCGACGTTGTCGGCCTCCGAGACTCGGCCGGTTATCCGGAACGAGGTGATCGTCCCGTACATGGCCGGTTCCTCGGGGGTGAGGATCTCCACGTTGGGAATGTCACGCACCTGGTGGACCCAGCGGTCGCGCAGGAAACGCAGCCGCGCCTGCTTGACCTCGGCCCCCAGGGTGTCGTGGAAGTCCAGGGCGGTGTCCACCGTGAGAACCGGCGCGACGTCCAGGGTGCCGGAGTGGACCCGCGAGCGGATGTCGTCGGCGGGATAGGTCTCGTCGGCGTAGGCGAGGTCGATGTCGGCCAGGCGGTCCTTACGGATGTAGAGGAACCCGCTCCCGAGGGGCGCCCCCATCCACTTGTGCAGGGAGAACCCGGCGAAGTCGGCGCCGAGGTCGCCCATGGTGAAGTCGAGCTGTCCCCACGAGTGGGCGGCGTCGACGATGACGTCGACGTTCCTGTCGCGGGCCATCTCGATGATCTCCCGTACCGGCAGCACGAGGCCGGTGCGGTTGTTCATGTGGCTGAGCAGGAGCAGCCTGACCCGGGGGTGGTCGCGCAGGGCCTGGGCATAGGCGTCCAGCGACGCCTGGCGGGTCGCCGGCTCGGGGACGACCATCCGCTCGACGCTCACCCCACGCCGGTCGCGCAGCCAGTTCATGGCGTACTGCATGCTGTGATAGTCGAGGTCGGTGTACATCACCGCGTCGCCCGGACGGAGCCGGTGGTAACCGGCGATCAGGTTCTGCAGGGCTTCGGTGCCGCCGCGGGTGAGGGCGATCTCCTCCCCGAGCACGCCGAGGACAGTGGCGATGCGCTGTCTCACCTGGTCGGCCCGGGCCTTGTAGGCGGTACGCAGCAGGTAGGAGTTCTGCTCGTTCAGGTAGTCCACGTTGCGGTGGTAGGCCCGGCGCACCAGCTCGGGCATGATCCCGTAGTAACCGTTCTCCAGGTTGACGAAGTCCGGGCTGACCCGGTACTGCTGTGCGACGGTACCCCAGAAGCCCTCGTCCACGGCCAGCCGGTCGGGCGCCACCCCGGCAGGAACGACCGGCGGCCTGATGGGTGGCGAGGCGGAGGCGGGCGCCCGCGGGGCGAGGGTGGCGGCCAGCCCGCCGAGTCCGGCGACCATCTGACGTCTGGACATGACCATCGAAGCACTCCACGCGGGGCAGTGAGGATCCACCCCACGGTGGAGCCTCGGGCGATTCCAGCGATCGTGTTCCAGTGTGCGTCGGCCCTGTCTGCGAGGTCCGCATCCCCACCGTGCGGGCGTGGCGCGGGACCTCGCGTCGCCGTCCAACCTCCAAGATCGGCACCAGGAGGTCTCCCCGCGCTCCAACATGGCCGTCTACGGCGTGCACCGACTGCCGGTCACCGGGTAGAGACCTTCAGGTAAGTGTCATCGGGTAAGGAGAAAAGGATCATGAAGATCACCGCGGACACCACTGTCTGCATCGGGGCCGGCATGTGCGTGCTCACCGTGCCGGAGGTCTTCGACCAGAGCGAGGAGGAGGGGACCGTGGTGGTCCTGGACGGCGACCCGCCCGCCTCGCTGGAGGCGGCGGTCCGCCGCGCCGTGCAGCTGTGCCCGTCGGGGGCCCTGTCCGTCTCCTGACGGGGCGGCGAGGCCGGCGCCCCGTGCGGTCCAGGGAGTGTTCAGGGGCCCGCGGGACAGTTCCGGGCCCCGCCGTCGGCGATCACTCCGGCCGTTGCCCGCCAGATCGGGGAGGCGGGGTCGATGACGTCGAAATGGTCACCCGACATTTCCAGATATGTCACTTCATCGCCTGCGGCCTGGGCGGCGCGCGCGTAGCACCGGCCCAGGTCGACCAGGTCCAGGTCGTCGCCGCCGCCCTGCACGATGAGCTGGGGCACCCCCAGGGGGAGACGCGCCAGCGGGCTGGACCGCCCGTAGACCTCGGGCACCTCGGCGGCTGAACCGCCGAGGGCTGCGGCGACCGCGCCGGAGCTCAGATGCCTGCGGTCGCCCTCCACCAGGTCGAGGACTCCGGCCAGGGAGACGGCCAGGGTGATCCGGGGGTCGTCGGCGGCGGCGCGGAGGGCGAGTTGGCCGCCCGCCGAATGGCCGATCACCACGACCGGGCCGGACGCGCCCTCGGCCGCCAGGGCGATCCCGCCCGCGACGTCCTCAGTGGTCGCGGCCCAGCCGTGCAGGTCAGGGCGCCGATACTCCAGGTTCCAGGTGGCGAACCCCCGCCCGGCCAGGTCGACGCAGAGCGCGTCCATCAGGTCCGCGCCCCAGATCGAGCGCCAGTAGCCGCCGTGCAGCAGCACCGCGACGGGCGCCGAGCCGGTGGTCTCGCGTGGCAGCCGTACGTCCGCCCACTGCTCGGGGTGCTCACCGTAGGCGATCCTCCGCGCCGGCCACCGCAGCCGGTGGACGGCATGCCTGATCGCCCAGGTCAGTCCCCAGATGCCTCGCCCATGCAGGTAGGTTCCCCCGTCTCCTCCGTCCGGGGTGGGCGGAGCGGCGGGCGCGGGAGACGGGGTGGACGTGGGACGCGAGGACGCGGCGGACCTCGTCAGGTCGAGCCAGACCGCACGGGGGTACTCGGGGAACAGGCTCCGGATCTCGGGGTCCGGGCCGGGTACGACGACCAGTGCCCCGGGAAACTCCAGCGCGGCCCGGAGACCGGGCAGGTCGACGGCCGATGCCACTGTCCCGTTGACGCCGAGGGCGGCGAACTCACGGTCGGCCACCTCGGTGAGCAGCCGGAGGTCGGCGACCAGCCCGGGACCGATGGCCACGAGAACGTTGAGGGTGGGATGGTTCATCCACTTATTGTCCTCCCTCGACGCCTCAGTGATCACGGTTTGAGTCGACGTACAGCCCGCACCAGAAGCCTCGGTCTCCTCCCTCGGAGGCCTGAAACCGCCACGCGCCTCACGGGCGGGGGCGGCCGTCCCCGCCCCCGCCGGTCGGACCCGGCGCGCGTCTCTCGCCGCACCGAGCTCTCCACGTGTCCAGCCGGCTCAGCGCCGCGATCCGACGCTCGTCGGGGCACGAGCCCGCGATGATCGACGTCCGGGCGATGCGCGCCAACGTGTCGATGCCGAGCCCCAGCCGCTCATGGGCCAGCCGGTACTCGGCGTTCGCGGACGTGGCGCAGAAGAGCGGGCAGTCGCTGCTCAGCGATACCGGCACTCCCGCCGCGATCAGCACCGGCAACGGGTGCTCCTCCAGTGAGGAGCTGACCTGGAGGGCCACGTTCGACGACGGGCACACGTCGAGACAGACCTGCCGTTCAACCAGCAGATCCACGACGGCGGGGTCGTCCACGGCACGCACGCCGTGGTTCACCCGGACCGCCCCGAGATCCTCGACGCACGAGCGCACGTTACCGGCGCCCGCTCCCTCTCCGCCGTGCGGCAACGCCCTCAGCCCCGCCTCGCGCGCCCGGGCGAAAACGTCCGTGAAGAGTCCCGGCGGGTGGTTCGCCTCGTCACCGGCCAGTCCCAGCCCGACCACACCCGAATCCCGGTAGCGGATCGCCAGGGCCAGAGACCGCTCCGCGGCGGCCATCGGCAGTCCGCGGTTCACCCCGACGATCACACCGGCCGCCGATCCGTCACCCGCGCCGGCGCGGAAGCCGTCCAGCACCGCCTCCAGCACCGCCTCGTCGGGCCCGATCCTGCCGGCGTAGGTCGGCGGGATCACGTGCACCTCCGACCACACCACCCCCTGGGCGGCGGCGTCCTCCACCAGCTCACGGGCGATCCGCCACAGGTCGTCCAGGTCACCGACCAGGTCACGGGCGGCCTCGTAGGCGACGACGAACTCGCTCAGGTTCCGGAAGGAACCGACATGAGGAGCCGACATGCCGTAGCGATCAGCCAGCTCCTCCGCCGTGGACGCGCGGATCGCCCCCTCAAGGTGCAGATGCAACTCGGCCTTGGGCAGGGCGACGAGGTCGGCGTCCGTCAGGCCAGACGAGGCGGTCACTCATGCCCCAGGTAGACCGTCTTGCTCCAGGTGTAGAAGTCCACGGCCGTCGGCCCCTGCTCGCGGAACGTGTTGGACGAGGAGTCCTTGACGCCCCCGAACGGGACATTGAGGTCCAGGCCGGTGGTGGGCCGGTTGACCTTCACGACACCGACCTGCGCCCGGGCGGCGAAGTCGTGCGCCGCGCGCAGATCGGTCGTGCAGATGCCGGCCGTCAGCCCGTACTCGGAGTCGTTGATCCGGGCCAGGCCCTCGTCGTAGTCGGCGACCCCGAGCACCGCGACCACCGGCCCGAAAACCTCCTTGCGGGCGACGTCCGAGTCGTGCGCCACATCAGCCAGTACCGTCGGGGCGAAGAACGACCCGTCCGGTGTCCGGCCGCCGGTGACCACGGTGGCACCCTGCTCGCGAGCGCGTCGGACGGCGTCGACGTCCACGGCCAGCTGCTGCTCGCTGACGACCGCGCCCATGCCGGTCGTCTCCGCCAGACCGTCACCGGGGACGAACCTCTCGGCCTCCTTGGCCAGGGCCTCGATGAACGCGTCGCGGACGCGCGGGGTGACGTACACCCGGGACGTCGCGGTGCAGGCCTGCCCGGTGAGGGAGAACCCGCTGGCCGCCACGGTTCGCGCAGCCGCGGCGACGTCCGCGTCGTCCAGGATCAGGTACCCGTTCTTGCCGCCCATCTCCAGCTGAACCCTCGCCCGCCGGCTGCTGAGTACGTCGTGCAGTCCCAGGCCGACGGCCGTCGAACCGGTGAACGACAGCGCGCCCACCCGCGGGTCGCGTGCCAGCGCGTCACCGACCACGGACCCCTTGCCGTGCACCACGTTCAGCACACCGGCCGGCAGCCCGGCGTCGACCAGCGCGGCGGCCAGGTGGGTGGCGCTGAGCGGCGTCAACTCCGCGGGCTTCAGAACGACGGCGTTACCGCTGATCAGTGCCGGCGCGGCCTTCCACGCCGGGATCGCGATCGGGAAGTTCCACGGCGTGATCAGGGCGGCCACGCCGACCGGCTCGCTGCGGGTGTGCACCGAGGTGGCGGGCATCGAGCTGGGCAGCACCTCGCCGCCGAGCCGCCAGCCCTGGGATCCGAAGTACCGCAGCACGTCGCTTGCGCGGCGTACCTCCCCCATCGCCTCTGCCAGCGTCTTGCCCTCCTCACGCACCAGGTCACGGGCCACCTCGGACTGGCGTGCCCGCAGCAGCTCGGCCGCGTCCATCAGGATGGCGCCACGTGCCGGAGCGGGCAGCGCCGCCCATCCGCGCTGGGCCCGCTGGGCGGCGGTCAGGGCGGCGTCGACCGTGCCGGCGTCGGAGCGCGGGGAGACCACGACGATCTCTTCGGGGCGCGCGGGGTTGTGCCGTTCGGTCTGTGGGTCGCCGGTCCACTGGCCGTCGATGAGGTTCTGCACATGCGTGGTCACGAGAGTCTCCTGTCCGTGGATGGTGTGAGGCTGTCCTGTGCTGGGTCAGAGGCTGCGGACGAGACCGCCGTCGCAGCGCAGGGAGGTGCCGGTGACGTACGAGGCCAGGTCGCTGCAGAGGAACGCGCCGACGGCCCCGAACTCCTCGGGCCGCCCGTACCGGCCGGCCGGGATGGTGGCTCTCGACCGCTTCTCCACCTCGGCCGGAGAAAGTCCCTGCCGCTCGGCGGCGGCCCGGTCGAGCTGGGCCACGCGGTCGGTGGCGATGCGGCCCGGCAGCAGCAGGTTGACGGTGACGCCGTCGGCGGCCGTCTCGGCGGCAAGCGTCTTGAGGTAGGCGGCGAGCGCGGCACGGCCCAGGTTGGACAGTGCCAGGTTCGGCAGCGGAGCGTCGACACCGCTTGAGCCGACCGCGAGGATGCGCCCCCAGCCGCGGGCGCGCATCCCGGGCAGCGCGAGCGATACGAGCCGCTGCTGCGGGCGCACCAGCGTGCGGAACGCCGCCTCCACCCCGTCCTGGGTGACGTCGGCCGCGGCACCCGGCGCGGGTCCGGGGCCGTTGAGCACCAGGACGTCCACGTCGCCGAACGCCTCGACCGCGGCCTCGTGCAGACGGTCGGGGCCGTCGTCCGCGGTGAGGTCGGCCTCGACGCCGATGGCGTCCGGCAGCTCAGCGGCCAGTTCGCGCGCCCGGTCGCCGCGCCGTCCGGACACCACGACCCGTGCCCCTTCGGCCCCGAGGGCGCGGGCGACAGCCTCGCCCAGGCCGCCGGTGGACGCGCACACGATGGCGGTGCGGCCTTTCAGCCCCAGGTCCATCAGCGCACCACCTCGGGCACCGGCACCGCGGCGAGGTGCCGCACCAGCTGCTCTCGCAGCGCCTCCGGCATGGACGCGGCCGGGGGACGCGCCGACGACTCCATGATCAGGCCCCGCTGACGCAGGCACTCCTTGCGGATGGCCAGGGCCACCTTCGCCTGCTGCTCGAAGTTCACCAGCGGCAGGTAGCCGGTGTACACCTCGCGGGCACGGTCGTAGCCGCCCTCCTTCCAGGCGTCGACGCAGGCGACCAGCCCCTCCGGGAAGGAGAACCCGGTCATCGCGCCGGCCGCGCCGGCCGCCAGCTCGTCCAGCAGCCCCAGACCGCCCAGTCCTCCGAAGACGGGCACGTCGAGGGCGGCGGTCAGCGCCGCCACCGAGACGGGCGTCGGCGGCGCCTCGGCCTTGACACCGACGACGAACTCAAGATCCCGGACCGCCCTGACGAGCGACTCGGCTGAGATGGCGACGCCACTGACCAGGGGATAGTCCTGCACCACGATCGGCGCACCGGTGGCCTCGTGGACGGCGCGCAGGTGCTTCGCGAGGACGTCCGGGTTCGGGGAGTTGACCTGCACCATGGCACCGGCGAGCCGATCCCCCACGATGTCCTTGGCGTGCCTTACCTCCTCGATGGCCGGTGCCGTGCCGAGCGACGTGATACCCACGACGAGTGGCAGCTCCACCGCGTCGACGACGGTCTCGAGCACCGCAGAGCGCTCTTCTGTCGAGAGCTGTGCGGCTTCGCCGAACACGCCGAGCACGGTGAGCCCGGTGACGTTGACCTGCTCATAGTGCTCGACGAGACGGGCCAGGCTGGTCTCGTCCACGTCGAGGGTGGAGCCGGAGAAGGGCGTCGCGACGACACCCCAGACGCCGGAGGACAGAGGAGGAAGCTGCATGGGAGATCCTTTCGGTGAGAACGTGGCCTGAGGCCGGGCACGAGGTCAGCGGTCGGACCACACAGGTGGGCGCTTCTCCTGGAAGGCGCGCACCCCTTCGGTGGCGTTGCCGCTGTCGAGCGCCTCGATCAGCGCCGGAAGCCGGGCGGCCCTGGCGTCGCCGGCGGTCATGTGCTCCGTCCGGTTGACCATCTGCTTGATCGCCCGGAGCGACGTGGGCGCGCATGCGAGGATGTCGTCGACCCAGCGGTCCACGGCCGCGTCCAGCTCCTCGCCGGGCACGACCTCGTTGACCAGACCCATCCTCAGCAGCTCCGCGGCCGGGAACCTGCGTCCGGTCAGCAGGACCGACATCGCCTGCGTCCGCGGGATCCGGCGGACGAGCTGCACGATTCCGCCGTCCAGGGCCAGGCGCCCGACACGCGGCTCGGTCAGGCCGAACTGGGCCTTGTCCGACGCGACGACGATGTCGCAGCCGAGCACGATCTCCATCCCGCCGCCGAGAGCGTAACCGTTGACCCGCGCGATGACGGGGACGTCGAGCGTGCGTCGCAGGCTCAGCCCGGCGAACCCGTTGGGATCGAGGTCGGCCCAGTACTCCAGTCCGCTCTTCCCCACGCCCTCCGTCGACATGTCAGCGCCGGTGCAGAAGGCGCGGGAGCCGGCGCCGGTGACCACGACGACGCGGATGCTCGGGGTGCGCTCGATCTCATCCCAGATCTCGTTGCAGCGGGCGAGGGTGGCGTCGTCGATCGCGTTGAGCACGTGCTGCCGGTCGATGGTGACCCGGGCGACGTGGTCGCTGACCTCGAAGCGCACCTCGTCGACGTGTGATCGGTCGTTCATCGCAGGACTCCCGCCTTCACCAGGGCGGCGATGGACTGCTCGTCGTAGCCGTGCTCGGCGAGCACCTCGGCGTTGTGCTCACCGAGCCGCGGCGGCACCCGGCGCACCTGGGACGGCGTCCGCGACAGGCGGATCGGAGCGTCGACCGCGCGGATGGTGCCGACCGTCGGGTGCTCCATCTCCAGCACCATCCGGTTGACGAGCGTCTGCTCGTCCTCAAGGGTCTGGGCCAGGGTGTGCACCGGCGCGCAGAGGATGTCCTGCTCCTCCAGCCGCTTGACCCAGTGGTCGGTGGTGTTGACGGCGAACCGCTCACGGAAGATCGCCTGCAACTCCGGCCGGCGTTCGAACTGCCGCTCCAGCGTGGAGAACTCCTCGCGCAGCGACAGGTCCTCGTCGAATTCAAGGGCGACGGAGATGTCCCGCAGCGGGTTCTGCTTGAACGCGCCGACCATGCAGACCGCGCCGTCGGCGGTCGGGAAGACCCCGCTCAGCGGCATGGACGCCCAGTTGATCTCGTAGCCGCGGTTCAGCTGCATGCAGGCCTCCTGCATCTGCATGTGCAGCATCGAGTCGTACATCGTGACTTCGACCTTCTGCCCCTCCCCCGTGGTGTTGCGGGCGAGGAGGGCGAGCAGGATCCCCTGCAGCAGGTGCATCCCGGTCGTGTAGTCGGCGAGTGGCGTCGGGTACACCGACAGGGGGAGATCTTCGGTCTCCCGCCTCCACATCACGCCGGAGTACGCCTGGGCGATGACGTCCTGGCCGCCTTTGTGGGAGTAGGGGCCCGTTTCCCCGAAGCCCGTACCGGACGCCCAGATCAGTCTGGGGTTGATCTCGCGGAGCCGTTCGTAGCCGAAGCCCATGCGCTCCATCACGCCGGAGCGGAAGTTGCTGACGACGACGTCGGCGTCGCGCACGAGGCGGTGGATCACCTCGACGCCCTCCGCCGTCCGGGTGTCCACGGAGATGCTCCGCTTGTTGCGGTTGATCGACAGAAAGATCGGGTTGTCCAGGCCGTCACGGTCCGGGATGGACGACCGCGAGAGGTCACCGGCACCGGGCCGCTCGATCTTGATCACGTCGGCGCCGTAGTCCCCGAGCAGCTGGGTACAGCTCGGCCCCATGTAGACCTGGGTGAAGTCGACCACGGTGACCCCGCCCAGCGGCAGGTTGGTGCTGCTCAATTCAGTGTCTCCTCGAACTCGGCTACCGTGGCGTTGGGTGCGGGCACGTCGCCCGGATCAGCGCCCTGGTCACGCATCCGCCGCTGGATCTGCGTCACGTCCACCTCCCTGACGGTCACCCCCTGGTCCACGGCCAGTCCGGCGGCGATACCGGCGGCCTGGCCCATCGCCATGCACGGGGGGATCTCCCGGGCGATCCGCTGTGCGTCAGGCGTGGCGGAGTAGTGACGCCCGGCCACCAGCAGCTGGTCGACGTTGCGCGGGAGAAGCGCCCGGTACGGGGTGTAGTAGTCACGGCCCCGGGCGACCGAGTCGGGGAAGTGACGGCGGGAGACCACGTCGTCCTTGGTCACCACGTACTCACCCTGGAGCAGGCGCGTCTGCCGGACTCCCATCTGCTCGGCGACGTCGAGCAGATGGGCGTTCTCGAAGCCCGGCAGGTGCTGGCTGATGTAGTCGACCGCGGCCGCGATCCGGTCACGGGCGTCGTACTCGGCATTCGTGAGCGACTCCGGGTCGGTGCCGTCGTAGCCGGTCATGTGCGGGCAGTTGCACCAGACCACACCCGGGATGGGGGTCTTCAGCCACCACAGCTCCCAGGCTCCGCCGAGCATGCGCTTGATCTTGCGGTTGATCGCCCGCACCTCGCGGGGGTTCTCCTGCTCGAACCGCTCAGCCGCATCGGTGTCCACCCCGCCGAGACGGAAGACCAGAGTGGTCAGGTAGTTGTCCTTCGTGAAGTCGGCACCGGCCCGCGAGGCGACATCGATGTCGCCGGTCGTGTCGATGACCACGTCACCGAGCACGGCCTGGGGTCCCTGCTTCGTCTCACAGATCACGCCTGCCAGCCGCCCGTCGTCCACGATGGGCCGGGAGAACCACGAGTGCAGGCGCAGGTTCACGCCGGCTTCGCGTACCAGGTCGTTGGAGACCCGCTTCCACCCGTCGGGGTCGAACGCGACCGCGTAGCAGATCGGCTTGGGGTTGGAGTGGGAGTGGAAGTCGAAGGTGCCCCAACGGCCCCAGCGGTTCCACGTCTCGGTCGAGGAGTGCCGGTCGGACTCCGGCGGGTAGACGGCGAGGCCGAGCTTCTCCATCCGCTCGACGTACTCCGACACGATCCCGCTCACCGAGATCTCGTTGCCGTTGCACATGTCGTCGAGGACCAGCACCATCCCGCCGGACGCCAGGCCACCCAGGGCCGAGTAACGCTCCAGCAGGGTGACGCTGGCCCCGGTGCGGGCCGCGGCGACGGCGGCGCTCACGCCGGCCGGGCCGCCACCGACGACAACGACGTCGGAGCGCCGGACCACGGGGGCGGACAGGTTGTCGGATGACACCCTCAGGTCGAGAGACTGCATCGAATTCAGGCCTTTCTCATTCACCGATGAAAACACCGCCGCGTCGGCGAACCGCGACGTAGAGCACCACACTGACGACGGACAGAACAGCTGTGTAAACGGGGAACATCCACGTGATGTCCTGCTGCTGGAGCCAGACCATGAGGTAGGACGCGGTGCCGCCGAAGAGGGCGACCGCGACGCCGTACCCGAGTGCCACACCCGTCGCACGAGAGGACTTCGGCATCAGGGACGTCGCGACCACGTTGTAGAGCGTCATGTTCAGCGCCAGGACGACGGACCCACCCAGCAGCACCGCGGCGAAGCCCAGGAGACCGGGCTCGCGGTACAGCAGCATCAGGAAGACGGAGGGCACCGCGAGCACGCGGGTCACGATGAACGTGCGCGACAGCTTCGCGCGGTCGGCCAGCATGCCGGTGAGCGGAGAGCCGATGAGCAGGACAACGCCGAGCGCGGTGGTGAGACCGAACACCTTGGTGGGGTCCTCGCCGAACGAACTGCGGGCGAGGTTGGGCAGTCCGACGTTCCACGCGTAGTTGTAGGCCTGGACGGAGCCGACGACGAAGACGATGGCGAGCAGGCCCAGCCAGTTGCGGCCGATGCCGCGCCACACCGCGCCCGACGAGTTCTCGGCCCGCTCGGTCTCGTGCAGCGTCTCGGGCAGGGCGCGTCGCAGGTAGATCACCACGACACTCATCACGGCGCCGATCAGGAACGGAATACGCCAGCCCCAGTCCTGCATCGTGTCGCCGCCGACCACCCAGCTGGTGGCGAAGCTGACCAGTGAGGCGAGGAGGATGCCGAGGTTGACGAAGAAGCTCATGTAACCGGCGGCACGGCCCTCGCGACCGGCGGAGTTGAGCTCCACCGCGTAGGTCGTGGACAACGGCGCCTCAATACCGGTCGAGATGCCTTGCAGGAGGCGGCAGACGACCAGGATGACGCCCGCCCAGGGACCGATTGACTCGTACGTCGGGGTCACCGCGATGATCAGGGTGGTGAGTGCCATCAGCCCCACCGACAACAGCGTCACCCTGCGCCGGCCCATCCGGTCGGCCACGGTGCCGAGGAGGACGCCGCCCAGAGGCCTGACGGCGAACCCGACGGCGAACACCGCCAGTGCGTTCAGTGTCGCTGAGAGCGGTTCGGTGGAGGGAAAGAATTTCGGTCCGAGAAAGGCCGAGAGCAGGCCGAAAATCATCCAGTCGTACCACTCGAGGGTGTTGCCCAGGCCGAGGCCGAGCATGCCTTTGCGGGTGGTGGACGGGGCCGGAGCCGAAAGGGTTGCGGTCATGGTGCCTCCTTCCGAGGCGCGCGCCGCGTGGCGCGTGGGGAGTGGGGGTGGACGTCCTCGCGCGCCACACGGGGGGTGGGGGGACGTCCTCACATACGGCGTCGCCGGGTGGCATGCGTCGCCGGGCATGGCGGGGCCACGCACGCGGGCGCATGCGGAAGCGACAACGTGATCGGTACGCGGTGGCCTAATGCCACAGGTTGATCACCAGGTGGGCGGAGTGGTCACCCAGACGGCTGTGCAGGTCTCGTCCCCTGGATTGACGTACCAGTGCGGCGTCGTGGACGGGTATCGGATGGAGTCGCCGGCGCCCAGTTCGTAACGGACGCCGTCCAGATAGACGTCCTTGCGTCCGGAGAGGACGAGACCGAACTCCTCACCGTTGTGCCGGTAAGGCGTGCCGCTCGTGTCATATCCGGGTGGGGTCTCCACCCATGTGACCTCGAGTGCGCCGTTGAGGTCGGGAGTGAGTAACTCATACCGACTGCCGTCGTCCGGGATCCCGACGCCGTGGCCGTCGAGCAGACGGCGCTCGGTCTTGCGGACGACCGGTGACCGGCGCTGGTCCTGCACCTGGAACAGCCTTCCGACCGGGATGCCGAGACCGTGGGCAAGCTGGACCAGCGTGGCGAAGGAGGGGTTGGCGCGTCCCCGTTCGATCTGGCTGACGATACCGATACTCAGACCCGACAGCTCGCTGAGCTGGTCGAGAGTGAGTCCGGCTTCCTTGCGGATCGAGCGGATCTGGTTGCCGACTTCACTCAGCATCGCAGCCACCGGGAGGTTCTCTCCGGGGGCCGCCGAACGGTCCAACATCGTTGGCCTCCTTCACTCACTCCGCGTGGGTTTCATCATAATGAAGCTCTTCACTCCGTCAAGGGTTAACCGGCATTTATCTGAAATTTTTCACTCCTGTGAAGGTGGCGGTGTCCTCACCCGCGGTCTCTAGCCCTGGGGAGTGCTGAGGCGTTAGCGTCTGCGCATGCGTCACGTTGAGATCTCCGGTAAGAGGCTCCGGCTGAGGGAAGTCACCGTCGCCGACGTGGAAGCGCTGCACGCCGTCTACGGCGACCCCGCCGCCACCGAGCACCTGCCGTTCGACCCACGCACTCGCGAGGAGGTCGAGGAGCTGGTCGCCCAGGCGCTGGAGGCCGCACAGGCCGAACCCCGGGGGCTGTATGTGCTCGCCGTGATCGACCTGGACGACGAGGAGACCATCGGCGTCGCCCGGCTGCACATCGAGACCGACCATCCGCACAGCGCGGAGATCGGCCTCGGCCTGCGCCCCGACCACTGGGGCAGGGGCATGGGCACCGACCTGATCCGGCTGATACTGACGTTCGGCTTCCGGGATCTGCGCCTGCACCGCCTCTGGGGCGCCCGCTCCCCCGCCAACACCGCCGCCCAGCTCGCGATGCTGGTCGCCGGAATGGTCGAGGAGGGCAGGATCAGGCATCACGTGCGGGCACGCGGCGCCTGGCGCGACTCCATCGTCCACTCGGCCCTGGAGGACGAGTGGGAGGGACACAGGGACCTGTGACAGCGGGGAAGGGGCCCGGCCTCCGGCGGGCGGCATGGGAGCCGCCACCCCGCCCGGCTGTCCGATCCGGCGCCGTGCGAGAGGAATTCCCGCTTCCGCGGATGTCGTGACGGAATTGCCGCCGTTTTTCGCTACAAAGCGAGCCAAATGGGCCTAGAGTCCGCGCATGTGAGTGAGAGTTCCATCCTCCCCGTGCGCGGGCGTGCCGTACGGCCCTCCGGCCGGCACCGCAGGCCCGTGCCCTCCCAGCTTCCGCCCGAGGCACCCGCGCTGGTGCTGGCCACACTCGGCGACGAGACAGGAGCCGCCGCCGAGCTGGCCGCCCTCATCCGGGGTGATCATCCCCAGATCGACGTCCGCCTGGCCGACCTCGGCGAGGACGGCAAGGCGCTGACCGCCGATCTGGAGACGGCCGCCCGCGAGCGTCCCGAGGGCGGTGTCGCCGCCGTCGTGGTACCGCTCCTGACCGGACCGCACCCGGTCGCGGACCAGCTGATCGCCACCGCGGTCGCCGCCAGCGGGGCGACGGTGACGGTCACCGAGTCGCTCGGCCCGCATCCGCTGCTCGCCGAGGCCCTGCACATCCGCCTCGCCGAGAAGGACCTGGCGAGAGCGGACCGGATGCGGCTGCTCAACGTCTCCAGCCCGGTCGACGCGGTGATCCTCGCCACGATCGGCGGCGAGAACGCCGCGGTGGAGGCGCAGCCGACGGCGGTGCTGCTGGCCTCCCGGCTGACGCTCCCCGTCCTGGTCGCCTCCCTGGACAGCGCTCCCAGCGTCGCCGACGCGGCCGAGCGGCTGCGGGGCATCGGCGCCCAGCGCATCGCCCTGTCCCCGTGTGCCATCGGTCCCGAGATGGCCCCCGGCCTCGCGAGCGACGCGGCGGCCGGGATCGGGGCGGACTACGCCGACCTTCTGGGCTCGCACGGCCTCATCGCGGACCTCGCCGCCCGCGCCTACGGGAGCGTTCTGGCCGCGGACTGAGATGAGAGATCCCCCCCTTCCGGGGGGACCTATCCGGGCGTGACCTGCCGGCTCTCAGGCCTCCAGCCAGACGTAACCGGCGAACCGGCCGGTCGTCCGATCCCGGCGGTGGGAGAACAGGTCGGGGGTCTCGATGGTGCAGCGCGTGTCATGGGTGACCTCACCGACGCCCGCCCTGGCGAGCTGCGCGGTGATGGCGGCGCGCAGGTCGAGGGCGGGGGTGTCCCGGCGGGTGATCGACCACGCCTCGGGAAGGACGTCCGTGACCTCGCCACGCATCTCGGCGGGGACCTCGTAGCAGCTGCCGCAGGCCATCGGGCCGATCAGAGCGGTCATGTCCGCCGGGTCGGCGCCGCGCGCGGCCATCGCCGCGACCAGGGCCGGGACCACGCCGAGGACGGTGCCGACCCGCCCGGAGTGCGCGGCCCCGACGAGGCCGGCCCGCGGGTCGGCCAGCAGGACGGGGGCACAGTCGGCGCACAGCGCGGCCAGGCCGAGGCCGGGCACATCGGTGAAGATCCCGTCCAGGGGGGGCGGGTCGTCGCCGAACGGCTCGGTCACGTACCGGACGTCGGCGCTGTGGACCTGCCGCATGAACACGACCCGGTCCAGACCGAACTCGGCCGCGGTCCTGGCCCTGTTGGCGGCGACCGCCAACGGGTCATCCCCGGACCCGACTCCGAGGTTGCGGCTGCCGTACGGCTCTGCGCTGACGCCGCCATGTCGGTCGGTGATCCTGGTTTGAACATTCACGGGCCCGACCCTACCCGCCCCCGGAGAACCCCCCTCTTGGGGCGTCCGTTACGCGAGTGCGCAGATCCCCCGAGAGATACCGGGGCCGGCGGCGGCCCCGGGCAGCGGCTCCCACCGATCGGCGACCCGCCACCCGGGCGGGTGTCAGGGCCGGAGGAGCGACCGGTAGAGATCCATCGTCCGCCGGGCGATCCGCTCCCAGGAGAAGTGCTCCACGGCCCGGACCCGCCCGGCCCTGCCCATCTCCGCGGCGAGTGCCGGGTCGGCGAGCAGCCGGTTGACCCGCGCGGCGAGGTCGGCGGCGAACCGCCCGGGGTCGTCGGGGGTGCCGTCGGCCGCGGACTGGTCGATCGGGACCAGCAGACCGGTCGAGCCATCGGCCACCACCTCGGGGATTCCGCCGGTGGCGGTGGCCACGACGGCGGTCTCGCAGGCCATCGCCTCCAGGTTCACGATCCCCATCGGCTCGTAGACCGACGGGCAGGCGAAGACGGTCGCGTGGGTGAGGATCTGGATCACCTCGGGGCGCGGGAGCATCTCCGAGATCCAGATGACGCCCTCCCGGTCCAGCCCGCGCACGAGCGCGGTGACCTCGGCGGCGATCTCCGGCGTGTCGGGGGCGCCCGCGCAGAGCACCAGCTGGGCGTCGGGGTGGAAGTCCCTGGCCGCGTGGAGCAGGTGGACCAGACCCTTCTGCCGGGTGATCCGGCCCACGAACACGACGTACGGCCGACTCGGGTCGATGCCGTGTCCGACCAGGACGCCGGTGTCACGGTCGGGAGCGTATTCGCCGGTGTCGATCCCGTTGTGGATCACCGTGACCTTTTCCGGCGATATCTCGGGATAACTGGTGAGGACGTCGCGCCGCATGCCCTCCGACACGGCGATGATCGCGTCCGCGCTCGCCAGGGCGCCCCGCTCGGCCCACGACGACAGCGTGTAACCGCCGCCGAGCTGCTCGGCCTTCCACGGGCGCAGCGGCTCCAGGCTGTGCGTGGTCACCACGTGCGGCGTGCCGTACAGCATCTTGGCCACGTGGCCTGCGAAATTGGCGTACCACGTGTGGCTGTGCACCAGATCCGCGCCCTCGCAGGCCGCCGCCATCTCCAGATCGACGCCGAGAACCTGGAGCGCGGCGTTGGCCGTCTCCAGGCCGCCGGGCACCCGGTAGGCCTCGACACCATGCTCGGGCCGCGACGCTCCGAAGCAGCGGACGCGGGCGTCTGCCAGCCTGCGCAACTCCCGGGCGAGGTACTCGACATGGACGCCGGCTCCGCCGTACACCTCGGGCGGGTACTCGCGACTCAGCAGATCAACGCGCATGTGATCAGCCTAGTGTTTCAGCCCCGTCTGTCAGGTTAAGGTCCTGATATGAGAGTCCTTGCGATCGTGCTCGCCGGCGGTGAAGGCAAGCGACTGATGCCGCTGACGGCCGACCGGGCGAAGCCGGCGGTGCCGTTCGGGGGGATATACCGGCTCGTCGACTTCGTGCTGTCGAACCTGGCCAACAGTCACTACCTGAAGATCGTGGTGCTGACCCAGTACAAGAGCCACAGTCTTGACCGGCACATCTCCCGGACCTGGCGGCTGTCGGCGATGCTGGGCAACTACGTCACGCCGGTGCCCGCGCAGCAGCGGCTCGGGCCGCACTGGTTCTCCGGGTCCGCCGACGCGCTGTTCCAGAACCTGAACCTGATCTACGACGAGATGCCCGACCACGTCATCGTGTTCGGGGCCGACCACATCTACCGGATGGACCCCCGGCAGATGGTGGAACAGCACATCGACTCCGGCGCCGAGGTGACCGTGGCGGCGATCCGGCAGCCACTGTCACTGGCCGACCAGTTCGGAGTGATCGAGACCGATCCCGCGGGGCGGCGGATCGTGGCGTTCCGCGAGAAGCCCAAGAACGCGGTGGGCCTGCCGGACGCGCCCGACCAGGTGTACGCGTCGATGGGCAACTACGTCTTCAGGACCCAGGCGATGCTCGACGCGCTCCGGGAGGACGCGCTCGACCCCGCCAGCAAGCACGACCTCGGCGGGAACATCATCCCGATGATGGTGAAGTCGGGCAGCGCGGAGGTCTACGACTTCGCCGACAACGTCGTGCCCGGCTCCACCGAGCGGGACCGGGGCTACTGGCGTGACGTGGGGACCCTCGACGCCTACTACGAGGCGCACATGGACCTCATCGCGGCACACCCGGTCTTCAACCTCTACAACAGCCAGTGGCCGATCTACACCGGCCACGACCCGCTCCCTCCAGCGAAGTTCGTGCACAACGCCGGTGACCGGGTCGGCCGGGCGATCGACTCGCTGGTCTCCCCGGGCGTGATCGTCTCCGGCGGTCTGGCGGAGCGTTCCGTCCTCTCCCCCGGCGTGGTGCTGCACTCCCACTCCCAGGTCGAGGACTCGGTGCTGATGGGCAACGTGCAGGTGGGCCGGGGCGCCGTCGTCCGCAAGGCCATCATCGACAAGAACGTGATCATCCCGGACGGCGCCCGGATCGGCCTCGACCTCGAATACGACCGCAGCCGCTTCGCGGTGACCCGCAACGGCATCGTGGTCATCGGTAAGAACGAGGTCATCGAGCGGTAGGCGCACGATCTCGCCTCGGCCGCCGCGTGTGAGAACCCGGCGCCCGGCCCCACGTCGTCCCGGACCGGACCCGGCCTGCACCCGGAGGTCGTGGAGGAGACGTACGCTACGCTGAAAAACCCCTCGCTGGAGTCCCAGCTGGAGCAGGGCAGCGAATGGTCCATGACCAACGAGCAGGGCGGCCTGGCCCACAGGCCGTACCTCGCCGGCGATGCCCTGAGCCGGGCGGGCGTCTGCAGGAATCCCGTCCCGTAGAGCGACATCGGCCACCGGATCGACCCGGAACCGCCGCGTGAACACCTGTGTGCCAAGAGCTGCGGCTGATCCCGCTTCAAGGGAACGACGCCCTACCGAGAAAGACCGTTTCCCATGCGACACACCCCGCCCGACACCGACGTCGACTCCTCACCGGGTGCGCGGCCCGGCCGCCCGCACCGGTCCGCTCAGGACCTCGCACTGATCGCCGTGTTCGCCGGCCTCATCGCCGCCCTGGGGGTCGCCCCGCCGATCTACCTGTTCGGCGGAGGGGTACCGGTCACCCTGCAGACCCTCGGTGTCATGCTCGCCGGCTCGGTCCTCGGCGCACGCCGTGGCTTCCTGGCCTGCCTGGTGTTCCTCGCCCTGGTGGCCATCGGCCTGCCGTTGCTCTCCGGCGGCCGTGGCGGCCTCGGGGTGTTCGCGGGCCCGAGCGCCGGGTATCTCATCGGCTGGCCACTCGGAGCGTTCGTCACGGGCTGGATCAGCGAACGCTCGCCCCGCTACTCGATCCCCGTGGGCCTGCTGGCCAACGTCCTCGGCGGCATCGTCGTCGTCTACGCCTTCGGCATCCCCGTGCAGTCGTGGCGGATCTCCGCCTCAACGTTCGTCGGCACCCTCATCGCCGCTACGGTCTACCTGCCGGGTGACGTGATCAAGGCCGTCGTCTCCACGTTCGTGACCCGCGGGGTCCGGCGTGCCTATCCCGTGCTGCCTGGCGCCGGCTCCGCGGGATCGGCACGGAGATGACCCCGCGCGACCGCGCGGTGGCGGTTCTCGCCCGGGCGGGGCTGCTGCACGTCCGCGACGGGCACGAGTTACTGGTTCTGTACACGTCCGGCAGCACCGACGTTCCGCGTGCCGTCGTACGGACCGTCGACTCGTGGACCGACAGTTTCGACCCCCTCTCGGAGATCACCGGGATCCGGGCGGCCGACCGCGTGCTGATCCCGGCTCCCCTGTCCTCCTCGTTGTTCGCGTTCGCGGCCGCACACACCGCGGCTGCCGGCGCCGGCATCCTCGACCTGCCCCGATGGCACCCCCAGGTGGCGGCCGCAGCGGCCGGAGAGTGCACAATGGCCCACGTGACACCCCCGATGCTCGACGCGCTGCTGGACCGCCTGCCGCCGGGCGGCCCGCTACGCACCGTGATCTGCGGCGGCGCGGGGCTGCCCCGCGCCACGCGGGAGCGTGCGGACCTGGCCGGCATCCGGGTCGTGGACTACTACGGCGCGGCGGAACTGTCGTTCGTCGCGATCCGCCACCCTGACGGGGCGATGCGCGCGTTTCCCGGTGCCGAGATCGAACTGAGGGACGAGGTCGTCTGGGTGCGCAGCCCTTTCCTGGCCGAAGGTTACGACGGCCGGACGACCGGCCCGCTCACCCGCGACGACGAGGGCTGGGCAAGCGTCGGCGACCGTGCCGTCTGGAGCGACGCGGAGGGCCTGACCGTCCTCGGCCGCGGCGACGAGATGGTTCTCACCGGTGGCGCGTCCGTCCTGCCCGGCGACGTCGAGCAGGTGATCTCCGACGCGCCGGGGGTGGCCGGCGTCGTGGTGGTCGGCCTGCCCCACCATTCGCTCGGCCAGGTGGTCACCGCCGTCATCGTGCCCAGCACCGACGGACCGCCCAGCGGATCGGCCCTGCGCCGGCACGCCGCGGCCCGGCTGTCCCCGGCGCACCGCCCCCGTCGCTGGTACGCCGTGGACCAGATGCCGCTCACCCCCGCCGGCAAACCCGCCCGCGGGCGGATCCGGCAGGGGCTCGCCGACGGCACGCTCGGCGCGCGAGTGCTTCCCTGACGACACCATGGATCCTCTGACACCTGTCATCGTCGCGGCCCGGCGCACCCCGATCGGCACCGCCGGGCACGCGCTGCGTCACATGACCGCGGAACGGCTGGCCGCGCCGGTGCTCCGGTCCGTTCTCGCCGACCTCGACCTCGACCCGGCGCAGGTGGCCGACGTCGTACTGGGCAACTGCATGGGGCCGGGAGGCAACATCGCCCGGGTCTGCACCTTGCTGGCCGGGTTCCCCTCCGCGGTACCGGGACTCACCGTCGACCGGCAGTGCGGTAGCGGCCTGGCCGCCATCACCACCGCGGCGTCCTTCGTCCGCGCCGGACTCGGAGACGTCTACATCGCCGGGGGCGTCGAGAGCACGAGCACCGCGCCCTGGCGGCACTGGCCCCCCTCGGCCGACGGTGAGGCGCCGCGCCGCTATTCGCGGGCGCCGTTCGCGCCATCCGAGATCGGCGACCCCGAGATGGGGCCGGCGGCTGAGCTGGTCGCCCGCCGGGCGGGCATCAGCCGTGAGCGCCAGGACGCCTACGCCGCCCGAAGCCATGCTCTCGCGGCCGCCGCCCAGGACGCCGGACGCTTCGCCGCGGAGTCCGTCCCCGTGGCGGGTCTCGAACGGGACGAGCGAGTACGCCGCGGGATGACCGTCGAGCGCCTGGCCCGGCTGCGTCCGGCGTTCGCGGCGGACGGCACCGTCACCGCAGGCAACTCCAGCGGCGTGAACGACGGCGCGGCCGCCGTCGTCATCGTGCCGGAGCGGGTGCGCGCCGGCTTCGGCTGGCCGGGGCTGGCCATCGTGGGCTGGGACACCGCGGGGGTGGATCCCCGCCTGCCCGGGCTCGGACTGGTCCCGGCGGTACGCCGGGTGCTCGACGGGGCCGGGCTGAGCCTGGACGACATCGGGGTCATCGAGGTCAACGAGGCGTTCGCCGGTCAGGTACTGGCGTGCTACGACGCACTCGGCCTCGACCCCGACCGGGTCTGCCGCGAGGGCGGGGCGCTGGCGCTGGGCCACCCATGGGGTGCCTCGGGTGCCGTGCTCGCGGTCCGGCTGTTCAGCCAGATGACCCGCGACCCCGCTGCCGGCCGTGGACTGGCCGCCATTGCCGTCGGTGGCGGCATGGGCGTCTCGATCCTGGTGGAGCGTGTCGGATGATCCGCCTGGAAGGGGTCGGTCACGCCTACGGCGAGCGGACCGTACTCCGCGATGTCTCGCTGACGCTGACCGAGGCGAGAGTAGGCGTGATCGGAGCCAACGGCTCGGGCAAGTCCACGTTCGCGCGCCTGCTCAACGGGCTCGTCATACCCACCACCGGCACGGTCGTCGTCGACGGGCTCGACAGCCGCACTCAGGGCCGGGAGATCCGGCGCCGGGTCGGCTTCTGCTTCACCAACCCCGACGCCCAGATCATCATGCCGACGGTGGCCGAGGACGTGGCCTTCTCCCTGCGCCGGTCAGGACTGTCACGCACGGAGATCGCGGCGAAGGTGGCCACCGCTCTGGAAAAGTTCGGCCTGAGCGCTTTCGCGGACGCCCCGGCGCACCTGCTGTCCGGCGGGCAGAAACAGCTGCTCGCCCTGGCCGCCATCCTCGTCATGGAGCCGTCGGTCCTCGTCTGCGACGAGCCGACGACGCTGCTGGACCTGCGCCACGCCTCGATGGTCGGCGACCTGCTGGCCTCGCTGCCGCAACGGATCGTGCTCGTCACCCACCATCTGAACCTCTTGGACGGCTTCGATCGGGTGCTCGTCTTCGACGAGGGCCGGGTGGTCTGCGACGCTCCGCCGTCGGCCGCGATCGCCCACTACCGGCGGCTGATGCGATGAGCACCCTCGGCCTCTACCTCCCGGGCGGTTCCTGGCTGCACCGCGCCCCCGCAGGGGCGAAACTCCTCGGCCTGGTGCTGGCCGAGACGGGCGTGCTGCTGCTGCCCGGCCCGGGGAGCGTCGGAGCCGCCCTCGTGTCGGTGGCCGGCCTGTATGCCGCCGCGGGCGTCCCGGCTCGGCTCGCCTGGTCACAGACGCGGCCGATCCTGCTGATCGCCCTGTTCATCGGCGGATTCCAGATGTTCAGCGCAGGACTCGACCGGGCTCTCGTCGTCACCGGGCAGCTCATCCTCTGCGTGTCCGTTGCCGGGCTGGTCACCCTCACCACGCGCAGCAGCGAACTGCTCGACGTGATCGAACGGGGTTGCCGGCCTCTGCGCTTCCTGGGTGTCGACGGAGCTCGGGTCGCCCTCGTACTCGCCCTCGCGATCCGGGCCGTATCCGTCACTGCGGCACTGGCGCAGGAGGTCCGCGAGGCCCAGCGGGCGCGCGGGATCACCAACAGCCCCACCGCTTTCGCCGTCCCCCTCCTGGTGCGGACGCTGCGGCACGCGGACAACCTGGGCGAGGCACTCGCCGCCCGCGGCGTCGACGACTGACGCCGTCCGGTCCTCCGGCTGAAAGACGTCCCGGAAGGTCAGGGAGACCAGGTGAAGCGGGGCGGGCGGCGCTCCAGGAAGGCGGCGACGCCTTCGGGGACCTCGTCGCGCGCCGCCTTCTGCCACGCGTGGAAGCGTGCCTCGTCGGCCCGTCCTTCCACGATCTCCTTGGCGGCTGCCAGGGTGAGCTGGGATCGCCCGGCCAGGATGCGGGCGAGGCCGTACACCCGTTCGGACAGCTCGGCAGAGGCCAGGACCTCGTCCACCAGGCCGGTGCGCAGCGCCCGGCCGGCGTCGATGAGCTCGGCGGAGTAGAGCAGGAGCTTGGCCGTAGACGGGCCGACGAGGTCGACGAGGCGGCGGGTGGAGCTGGGCGGGTAGACGAGGCCGAGCTTGGCCGGGGTGATGCCGAAACGGCTGTCCTCGGCGGCGAAGCGCAGGTCACAGGCGAGGGCGAGCTGGCAGCCGCCACCGACGCAGAACCCCTCGATCATCGCGATCACCGGCTTGGGGAACTCGGCCAGCGCCCGTTCCGCGGTGACGGTCAGCCTTGTGTCGTCGCCGGCTTCGGAGAGCCCGGCGATCTCGGAGATGTCCGCCCCGGAGCAGAAGGTCCCGCCCGCACCGGTCAGCACGAGGACGCGCACGGCGGGATCGACCGCCAGGGGCGCGAGCACCCCTGGCAGCGCCCGCCACATGGCCGCGGTCATCGCGTTGCGCTTGCCGGGGCGGTTGATCCGTAACGTGGCGACGTGATCGTCGATGGACAGCATGAAACCGTCGGAGATCTGCACGGGATAGATTCTGCCGGGACATTCCCGAAATCAACCAATCAGACCACCCCTAAATCGAAGAGGCCGGATGTTCGGAATCGTTCGCCCTTGCCGTGACCATTCCTGCCCGTCGTTACACCGAGCGTGGATGGCACACCTGTGCGGGCTCTGCCTGGCCCTCCGCGACGGGCAGGGGCAGGGTGCACGGCTGGCCACCAACTACGACGGGCTGATCATCTCGGTGCTGGCCGAGGCGCAGAGCCCGTCCGCCTCCCCGCACCGGACCGCCGGGCCCTGCGCGCTGCGCGGGTTCAGGCCGGCGGACGTGGTGGACGCGCGGGCCGAGGGGGTACGGCTGGCCGCCACGGTCTCGCTGCTCCTTGCCGCGGGCAAGCTGCGCGACCACGTGGCCGACGGTGACTCGGCCCCCGGCACCGGCCTGGCCCGCCGGGGACTGGCGGCCCGGTGGGAGGCGGCCGGAGCGCGGATGGGCGCGTCGATCGGTTTCGACACGGCCGTGCTGACCTCGACGGCCGAGCGTCAGCTCGAACGGGAGGGTACGCCGGAGATCACCCTGCTGGAACTGACGGCTCCCACCGAGGAGGCGGTCGCCGCAGCGTTCGTACACACCGCGGTGCTGGCCGGCAGACCCGGCAACGCCGTGCCGCTGGCGGAGGCGGGCCGGTTCTTCGGCCGGATCGCCCACCTGCTGGACGCCGTGGAGGACCAGGCCGAAGACGCCGCACGCGGGGCGTTCAACCCGCTGGCCGCCACCGGCACCACCCGGCAGGAGGCACGGCGGCTCTGCGACGACGCCGCGCACGGCCTGGAGCTGGCACTGCGCGAGCTGGACCTGGCCGAGCGGCACTTGGTGGACGTGCTGCTCGGCACCGAGGTGCGCCGGGCCGTCGACCGGACGTTCGCCCAATCCGACAAGCGGCCCGGGGTCGTCGGCACGTCGGCCGCCGGGGTGGCGACCCTGCTCACCTGCGGGATGTGGCGGCCCGAGTGGAGCAGTAAGCACGGGCAACCGTGCGAGGACCGCTGCTATCTGCGGGATTGCGACTGCTGCAGCGGATGCGGCGGATGCGACTGTTGCGGCTGCTGTGAAGATTGCAGTTGCTGTGAAGGCTGCGACTGTGACTGCGGCTGCGGAGCCTGAAGAGTCAGAACGCCTCGTCGAAGGTGACGCTCCCCTCAACGGCCACCTGATAGGCAGAGACCCGCCGTTCGAAGAAGTTGGCCAGCTCCTGCACGTCCTGCAGCTCCATGAACGCGAACGGGTTGGCCGTGCCGTACCGAATGGGGAGCTGGAGCCGGACCAGGCGCTGGTCGGCCACGTACTCCAGGTACTGCCGCATCTGGTCCACCCCCATTCCGGACAGGCCGTCGCCGCACAGGTCGGCCGCAAAGGCGAGCTCGGCGTTCACCGCCTCCTCGATCATCTGGGTGACCTGCGCGCCGAGCTTGTCGTCGAACAGCTCCGGCTCCTCGGCCCGCACGGTGTCCACCACGCTGAAGGCGAACTCCATGTGCATGGACTCGTCCCGGAAGACCCAGTTGGTCCCGGTGGCCAGACCGCTGAGCAGGCCCCGGGAGCGGAACCAGTAGACGTAGGCGAAGGCGCCGTAGAAGAACAGCCCCTCGATGCACGCGGCGAAACAGATCAGGTTGAGCAGGAACGCCCGCCGGTCGTCCTGCGATTCCAGTCGCCTCAGCCCGCCCAGCGAGTCGATCCACCGGAAGCAGAACTCGGCCTTGTCGCGGATCGAGGGGATGTGCTCGATCGCGGCGAAGGCCTTGACCCGCTCGTCGTGGTCGGGCAGGTAGGTGTCCAGCAGGGTCAGGTAGAACTGGACGTGCACGGCCTCCTCGAAGAGCTGCCTGCTGAGATACAGCCGCGCTTCGGGGGCGTTGACGTGCTGGTAGAGGTTGAGCACCAGGTTGTTGGCCACGATCGAGTCGCCGGTGGCGAAGAACGCGACGAGGCGGTTGATCAGGTGACGCTCCTCCGGCGTCATCCTGGCCAGGTCCGCCAGGTCGGAGGTGAGGTCCACCTCCTCGACGGTCCAGGTGTTACGGATCGCGGCCCGGTAGCGCTCGTAGAACTCCGGGTAGCGCATGGGCCGCAGCGTGAGGTCCATGCCAGGGTCGAGCAACATCGCAGAGAAGCCTTTCGGAGAGGGGCCTACTGGCAGGCGTCGCAGTACTCGGGGTTCTCCAGGGAGCACGCGACGGCCTCCGGATCGGGGGTGGCCTGGGCCACCGTGGTCTGCGCGATCCGGGTCGCCGGGCGTGAGCGCAGGTAGTAGGTCGTCTTGAGACCGGACTTCCACGCGTAGGCGTACATCGAGGAGAGCTTGCCGATGGTCGGCGTGGCCATGAAGAGGTTCAGCGACTGCGACTGGTCGATGTACGGCGTGCGCGCCGCGGCCAGGTCGATCAGCGCCTTCTGCGGCAGCTCCCAGGCAGTCCGGTAGAGCGCCTTGAGGTCCTCCGGCATACCGGGAACGTCCTGGATGGAGCCGTCGGCCCGCTTGATCGCGTCCCGGATCTGCGGGGTCCACAGGCCGCGGGCCGAAAGGTCGCGGACCAGGTAGCGGTTGACCTGGAGGAACTCCCCCGACAGCGTCTCACGCTTGAAGATGTTGGACACCTGGGGCTCGATGCACTCGTAGCAGCCCGCGATGGAGGCGATCGTGGCGGTGGGCGCGATCGCGATCATCAGCGAGTTGCGCAGACCGGTCTCGGCGATCCGCTCCCTGAGCCGCTCCCACTCCGGCGACCGCCCGGCCCCGTAGTGGTCGGGATGGAGCACACCGCCGGCGGCCCGGGTCTCGTCGTAGGAAGGGTGACGGCCCCGCTCGACGGCCAGGTCCGCGGACGTGGCGTAGGCCGCCAGCGCGATCTCCTCGGAGATCCGGGTGGAGAGCTCCAGCGCCCGCGGCGAGTCGAACGGCAGCCGTAGCGCGAAGAACACATCGGCCAGGCCCATCAGGCCCAGGCCGATCGGCCGCCACTTCCGGTTGGCCGTCTCGGCCTCGGGGGTCGGGTAGAAGCCCAGGTCGATGGTCCGGTCCAGGAACCGTACGGCGGTGCGGACGGTCCGGCGCAGCCGTGCCCAGTCGATCTCCTGGCCGTCGAGGTGGGCGGCGAGGTTGATCGAGCCGAGGTTGCAGACGGCCGTCTCGGCGTCGTTGGTGACCTCGAGGATCTCGGTGCAGAGGTTCGACAGGTGGATGACGTTCTCGGGGCGGGCCGTCTGGTTGGAGGTCCGGTTGGCCGCGTCCTTGAAGGTCATCCAGCCGTTGCCGGTCTGGGCGAGGGTGCGCATCATCCGGCCGTACAGGGACCGCGCCGGGACCTGCCTGACATAGCGGCCCTCGGCCTCGGCGACCCGGTAGGCCTCCTCGAACGCGGCGCCGTACAGGTCGGTGAGGTGCGGGACCTCCTTGGGGTCGAACAGCGACCACACGCCGTCGGCCTCGACCCGGCGCATGAACTCATCGGGGACCCAGTTGGCCAGGTTCAGGTTGTGCGTGCGGCGAGCCTCCTCGCCGGTGTTGTCGCGCAGTTCGAGGAACTCCTCGACGTCGGCGTGCCAGGACTCCAGGTAGACGCAGGCCGCTCCCTTACGGCGGCCACCCTGGTTGACCGCGGCGACACTGGAGTCCAGCGTGCGCAGCCACGGCACGATGCCGTTGGAGTGGCCGTTGGTGCCCCGGATCAGCGAGCCGCGCGAGCGGACCCTGGTCCAGGCGATGCCGATGCCCCCGGCGTACTTCGACAGCCGGGCGACCTGCCCGTAGCGCTCGTAGATCGCCTCCAGCTCGTCGCGGGGCGAGTCGAGCAGGAAGCAGGACGACAGCTGGGGCCTGCGCGAGCCGGAGTTGAACAGCGTCGGCGAGCTCGGCAGGTAGGACAGGGTGGCCATGAGCGCATACAGCTCGGCGGCCTCCTCGACCGTCTCCGACAGGCCGCAGGCCACCCGCAGGAAGAAGTGCTGCGGACGTTCCAGGACCTTGCGGGTCCGCGGGTGGCGCAGCAGGTAACGGTCGTAGACCGTGCGCAGCCCGAAGTACTCGAACCGGCCGTCGGCGTCCTCCGCCACCAGCGCGTCCAGCACCTCGGCGTGGGCGGCCACGAAGGCGGCCAGCCCGTCCTGGACGAGTCCGGCCTCGTGGGTGGCGGCGATGGACTCGGAGAAGGTCCGCACGCCGTGCTCAGCCGCCTCGTCGGCGATCAGCTCCGCCAGCAGCCCGGCGGCGATCCTGGAGTTCTCCGGATCGGTGATCACTCGGGCGGCGGCCTCCTCGATGGCCAACCGGCGGGCAGCCGGGTCGTTGCCGGTCTTCCCGGCGGCATCGGCCAAAGTCTGTGTCACGTGCTACCCCTCGCGCGCTCGAATTCCCCGCACGGCTCTCGCCGGAAAAGCGCACGCGTCCGAGGGCGGTTCCGGGCACGCCGGACCGCCTCAGTCCGCGGGCCCTCCCTCGAAGCCCTGGACAGTTCCATATCGCCGGCAGGTTTTCGGACTCACGGGCGCCTGACTCTTGCCTACTGACCGTCGCTTCCCAGGCATGGCGCGCCCAGTGCTCTCATGACGGTGGTCGTTCCCGTTCACCGCTGCGGGGCAGTCCCGGACTCCCACCGGGTTCCCTCTTGCCTCGCCCTCGCAAGGGGGCGAACCAGCAACGAGCAGGATCCTACATGTAGGGCCGCCGGACGCAACTACCCCAACAACTTGTGGAGAAAGTGCTCAGGAGGCCGAGTTCGTTGAGCACCTCCCGGGTGCGGCCGGTCTCCGTGACGAGCCACTGGCGGAAGTCGTCCCCGCTCAGGTAGACCCGGTTCCAGCCGTTGGCCACGCAGACGGCCCGCCAGCGGGGTGAGGCGTCGACGCGGTCACACAGAGCGACGGCCGCGTCCCTGTCCTCGGAGCTCATGCCGCGGGGGCCGAGGATGCCGCACCAGTCGGTGTACTCCAGACGGATATCCAGCTCCATCATCGTCGGCGCGTCGATCCCGTCGATCCGCTCGGCGGAGGAGACCACCAGCGGCCGCAGGCGGCCTGCGGCGATCTCGGGCACAAAGGAGCGGGCCGAGCCCAGCAGCGCGGCGACCCGGCCATCCTGGAGCGCCTGCGCGGCCTCGGCCCCGCTGGAGTAGCCGGCGTAGTTCAGCAGCCGGGTGTCCACTCCCAGGCACTTGCTGATCATGCCGTAGAGCACGTGGTCGGAGCCACCATCCATCCGGCCGCCCACCGTCAGCTTGGCCGGGTCGCGGCGGAGCGCCGCGGCGAAGTCCTCGAAGGCGCGCAGGCGTGAGCCGGCCGGGACGACCAGGGCTGCCCAGTCGCCGACGAGCCGGGCCAGGGGTGTGGTGGACTTCACCACGGAGGCGGCATTGGCGATCTCCGCCCCCGCCACCATCGGCATCCCGGTGAGGAGCAGCCTGCCCTCGCGCATGAACGGGTCGTGGGCGGCGGGGAACGCCCCCAGCGCGGCGGCGCCCAGGCCACCCGGATAGTTGCTCACCTCAACCGTCCGCGCCATCCGGTCGCCGGTCAGGACCATGGCCAGCGCACGTGCGGCCCGGTCCCAGCCCTGCCCGCGCGCGGCTGGCGCGACGACGGTGAGCCGGCCCGCCGTGGGTGCGGGGGAGCCCCCCGCCCCGCAGCCGCCGGCGACCATGACTCCCAGGGCGAGCGCGAAGAACCGCCGGCGGTGCATAGGCGCCCCCTCCCCGAGACCATTCAATACCTCAGGTTACAGATGCATCACTCTCTGTCATATATTGGGGGCCTTATCGCCTTATGAGGATCGAGGCGCCGGCTCACTCCACCGTGACGCTCTTGGCCAGGTTGCGAGGCTTGTCCACGTCACGCTCCAGCGCCACGGCGGCGTGGTACGCGAAGAGCTGGAGCGGGATCGACAGCAGGATCGGGTCCAGCTCGGTCTCGTTCCTCGGCACCACGACGCAGTCGTCGGCCAGCTTCGGGTCAGCCGTACGGTGACCGACCATGAGCACCCGTCCCCCGCGCGCGCGGATCTCGCCCAGCGTGGTGAGGTTCTTGTCCAGCAGCTCGTCATCGGGCACGATCGCCACGGTCGGCATCTCCGGGCCGATCAGCGCCAGCGGCCCGTGCTTGAGCTCGCTGGCCGGATAGGCCTCGGCGTGCACGTAGGAAATCTCCTTGAGCTTCTGCGCGCCCTCGCGGGCCACCGGATAACCCCGGACCCTGCCGACGAACATCATGCTCGGCGCATCGGCGTACTTGTGCGCCAGCTCCCTGATCTGCGGCTCCAGCGCCAGGATCTCCTTGATCTGGCCGGGCAGCCTGCGCAGGCCCTCGCAGATGCGGCGGCCGTCGGCCGGGGACAGGTCACGCACCCGGCCCAGGTGGAGCGCGAGCAGCGCGAAGGCCACCGCGGTCGAGGTGAACGCCTTCGTGCTCGCCACCGAGACCTCGGGGCCGGCATGCAGGTAGACACCGCCGTCGCACTCGCGGGCGATGGCGCTGCCGACGGTGTTGACGATGCCGAGCACCCGGCCGCCCTTGCGCTTGAGCTCCTGGACGGCGGCGAGGGTGTCGTAGGTCTCCCCCGACTGGCTGATCGCCACGTAGAGGGTGTCGGGCTCCACGACCGGGCTGCGGTAGCGGAACTCGCTGGCCGGTTCGGCGTCGGCCGGGATCCGCGCCAGTTCCTCGATGAGCTGGGCGCCGATCTGGCCCGAGTAGTAGGCCGAGCCGCAACCGATGATCTTCACGCGGCGGAACGACCGCGTCTCGCGCGCGTCCATGTTGAGGCCGCCCAGGTGGGCGACGTGGAAGCGGTCGTCCAGCCGCCCGCGCAGCGTCCGGGCCACGGTCTCGGGCTGCTCGGAGATCTCCTTGAGCAGGTAGTGCTCGTAGCCGCCGGTGTCGTAGTGACCGGCCTCCCAGTCGACGGTCAGCGGCTCCTTGGCCGTCTGGCGCGCGTCGCCGGCGAAGGTGGTGAAGCCGTCGGCCTTCAGCACCGCGAGCTCGCCGTCCTCCAGGTGGACCACCTGGCGGGTGTAGCGGACCAGCGCGGAGACGTCGGAGGCGGCGAACATCTCCTTCTCGCCGATGCCCAGCACGATCGGGCTGCCGTTGCGGGCCACCACCACCTCGCCGGGCCGCTGGGCGTCGAGCACCGCGATGCCGTAGGTGCCGACGATCCGCTTGAGCGCCATCCGGACCGCCTCCTCCAGCGAGTCGGCCTCCTCGACGGTGCGGGCGATCAGATGCGACAGCACCTCGGTGTCGGTCTCGGACAGGAAGACCGCGCCGTCGGCCTCCAGCTTGGCACGGAGCTCGTCGGCGTTCTCGATGATGCCGTTGTGCACCACCGCGATGCGCTCGTCGGCGGACAGGTGAGGGTGGGCGTTGACGTCGCTGGGCGCCCCGTGGGTGGCCCAGCGGGTGTGCCCGATGCCCAGGCCGCCCTTGAACCGCGCCGGCACGGCCGCCGCCAGATCGGCCACCCGGCCCTTGACCTTGCGCATCTTCAGGCCCTTGTTGGAGATCACTACGCCGGCCGAGTCATAGCCCCGGTATTCAAGGCGCTGCAGGCCCTCCAGCAGGATGGGCGCAGCGTCCTTGGGCCCCACATAGGCCACGATTCCGCACATCTAACCGCTCCTTATCCGTAGACGATCCGGCGCAGCTGGCGCAGGGAGAGTTCAGGTGCCGCAACACGGCGGGCCAGGATCTCGGCGGCGATCCGGGGGAAGATCTCGTCGTTGACCAGCCCCTTGGCCTTGAGCTCGGCGTGACGTCGCCGGACGAACTCCTCGACGGGCTCGGAGAAGTACGCCAGCACGTCCGCCACCACCCGTGCCGCCTCCCCCGGACCGAGCGCGCTCGTCCGGGTCAGGTGGGTAATCAGATCCTCATGCGGATGCCATGCCATGGACACAGAGCAGGACCATACGCAGCATTGACGCCCTTCACCAAGTTTTCTGCCCGATTTCGGGCAAGCTTTGCCCCAGTGGATCTCAACCCCGTCCAATCGTGAGACATTCGGTAATCCACTCTAACTCTGCGTAGCCATCGGCCGGAGGAACCACCATGCGCCGTCTGCCGGGGATCGCCGTCGTCGCCGCTCTCGCCGTACTGGCCCCGCCCGTCCCGGGAGAGCCGGCACCGGAGGGCAGGCAGGCGGCCCGGACCCACGGCGCGCCGGAGAGCAGGCAGGCGGCCTTCGCCCGAGCGGCCCGGACCTACGGCGTACCGGAGAGCGTGCTGCTCGCGGTCTCCTACCTGGAGTCCCGGTGGGACGTCAACGACGGGCTGCCCAGCGTCTCGGCGGGCTACGGCCCCATGCACCTGGTCGACGCCCGCATCGGTCCGGACCGCCCCCCTCACAGCGCGGAGGACCCGCGCGGCGACGAGCGCCGTCCGCACCCGCCCGTCGTCCAGGACGTCACCGTGCCCCGGCCCGAGGACACCCTGCACCGGGCGGCGGAGCTGACCGGGATCGCCCCTGGCCGGCTGCGCCGGGACCCGGCGGCCAACATCGAGGGCGGCGCGGCGCTACTCGCCGACCACCAGCGGCACCTCGGTGAGCCACCGGACACCGATCCGGCGCGATGGTACGGCGCGGTGGCCCGCTACCCGGGCCCGCCGGACACCGGGGCGGACACCGGGGCGGCGAGCTCCTTCGCCGACGAGGTCTACGCGACGATCCGCGCCGGAGCCGCACGCGTGACCGACGACGGCGAGCGGGTAGTCCTGCGGGCTGTCCCGGACCTGCCCCCGCCGCGACTGCCCACAGCGGCCGGACTGCGCCGTGCGCCCGCGCCCGTGCCCGCGCCCGACTGCCCGCCCACCGTCTCCTGCGAGTGGATGCCCGCCGCCTACCAGCGGCTCAAGCAGGGTGGCTACGGCAACCACGACCGCTACAACGGCTCCCGCCCGATCGACTACATCGTCATCCACGACGGGGAGACCAGCTACGACGCCATGACCCGGCTGTCCGCAGACCCCGCCTATCTGAGCTGGCACTTCACCCTGCGCTCCAGCGACGGCCACATCGCCCAGCATCTGCGGTGCAGCGACATCGGCTGGCACGCGGGAAACTGGTACGTCAACAGCCGCTCCATCGGCCTGGAGCACGAGGGCTACCTGGCCAGGGGCGGCGCATGGTACACCGAGGCGATGTACCGGTCCTCGGCCAGGCTGGTCGCCTACCTCGCGCGCAAGTACAAGGTCCCCCTCGACCGGGCGCACATCATCGGCCATGACAACGTGCCGGGCACCACCCCGGCGACCGTGCGCGACATGCACTCAGATCCCGGCCCCTACTGGGACTGGAGCCACTACTTCGAACTGCTCGGCAGCCCTCTGACCGGCTCCTCCGACCCCGCCGCGCGCTCGGTGATGATCAGACCGGACTACGCTCTCAACCAGGCCCGCTTCACCGGCTGCGCCAAGTCCGGCGAGTGCCCCACGCGGAGCACCTCCTCGGTCTGGCTGCACAGCCGCCCCTCGGAGGCGGCCCCGCTGGTCAGGGACGTCGGCAAGCATCCGGGAGGCGACTCCACCTACAGCGTCTACGACCAGGCCGCCCGCGCCTCCACCGGCCAGCGCTACGCGCTCGCCGAGCGCAGGGGCGACTGGACCGCCATCTGGTACCTCGGGCAGAAGGCGTGGTTCCACGATCCGGCGACCGGCCGCACCTCCGTACCCGCCACCGGCCGCCTGGTGACGCCCAGGCCCGGCCTCACCTCGGTCAAGGTGTACGGCAGGGCCTACCCCGAGGCGGCGGCCTATCCCCGGGGGGTCCCGCCGCAGGAGCTGGTCCCCCTGCAGTACACGTTTCCCGCCGGGCAGTTCTACAGCCTCGGCATGACGAGCCCTGCCACCTACCTGCGGGCGGGCGCCTTCAGCCCGTCGCAACACCGGATCATCAGGGGGGGCAACCCTTACCGGCAGATCCAGTTCGGCCACCGGATCATGTTCGTCCGGGCCGCCGATGTCCGGGTGCTCTCCGACGGAGACCCTCGCTGAGGCCTCCGGATGCACACATCCACGCTCCGGAGGCGCTAGAGTTTTCACGTGTCCCGGACAGACTTTCCGGGAAACACGCGGAAGTGGCTCAGTGGTAGAGCATCACCTTGCCAAGGTGAGGGTCGCGGGTTCGAATCCCGTCTTCCGCTCTGGCAGGTCCCCCGGGATCTGACTGGTGGAGTGGCCGAGAGGCGAGGCAACGGCCTGCAAAGCCGTGTACACGGGTTCAAATCCCGTCTCCACCTCGGTGCACGGACACCGGAGCTCCAGGGATCCGGTAAAGTAGCGCACGTGCTGCAGAGGGGAAACCCGGAGCAGACACGCGGAAGTGGCTCAGTGGTAGAGCATCACCTTGCCAAGGTGAGGGTCGCGGGTTCGAATCCCGTCTTCCGCTCTGGTTAACCCGAGGACGATTAGCTCAGCGGGAGAGCGCTTCCCTGACACGGAAGAGGTCACAGGTTCAATCCCTGTATCGTCCACCGCCCAAGGTCCCCAGATCATCGATCTGGGGACCTTTTGCTGTTCACACTGCCTGCCGGCCACACCGTCGCCGACCGGCACGGCACGGACACCGGCCGTCACCACGGACGGAGGCCGGCCCCTGACTCCCGTCGATCATTCGTGCTCCGCGGATGACGAAGATCATCCTTTTCAATACCCGCCAACGCCATTAAGAGGCAACATAGAGGGACGCATAACTCGGAATCGGTTAATCGCTATGCTCTTTCGACCGTGGTGAAGGGAGCTCGCCTGTGCAGCGCGTGGTGGTCGATCCGGAGGTACCCGCGGACGTGGCCAACCTGCTCCGGCGGCACGGACCACTGCTCTCCCGCTTCCGGACCGGATGGAGTCCGGAACCGCGCGGCTCACGGCTCCCCGCGGCCCTGGTGGTCCCCCTTACCGTGACCATGGCTCTGGCAAACGTCACCGCGATCGTCGCCCACATGCCGACGCCGCTCCTGGTGCCTCTGGCCGGCCTCTACTTCACGATCCTCACTTGCGTCTATCTCGCTAGGAAACCCGCTCCGTACAACTCCGTCGAGCGTGTGTTGTACCGGCACGCGCAGCGGTTCAGGGGTGGCTACCTGATCCTGGAGGACTTCGACTACGGCTCCAGGGACCTGCTCGGCCGGGTCCAACGGGCGATCGACCACATCCTCGGCTCCCGGGTCAACGCCCTGGGCATGCTTGACGGCGTGCGCAACTCGGTGATGCTGCCGGCCGAGGAGTGGGAGATCGCCCACCTGCTGACCAAGCTGTCGGCGCTGCGGGCCAGGCACCGCGCCCTCGCCCGCGGCGGGAGGACGCCGGAGGTGATCGCCGCGATGGCACCACTGGAGCGGGCGCTGGCCGCCAGCGAGGCCGCCGTCGTCGCCCGGGTGGAGGCGCTGGAGCGTTACGCGCGCCATGTCTCCGCCGCCGACCGCACCCTCAGGTCCCAGGATCAGATCGACGCCCTCCTCGCCCACCTCCCGGAATACGAGCAGCTCGTCGCCGAGTCGGGGGCCTCCAGGTTCTCCGCGCCGGAGATCGGCCATCTGAGCGAGGACGCCGTCCAGCTCCAGAGGGCGCTCCACGACAGCATCCGCTCCGCCCACGAGGCCTTCCGCTACCTGGACGGGCCCTCCTCCCGCTGAACGCCCGCACCACTGCCCCGACCTGCGGCCCCCGGTCCCGTAGTCCTGATCGGGGCGTCGGGATAGGGTCCGTTCCATGAGCGAACAACCGGTGCTGGTCTATGACGGCGACTGCGGGTTCTGCACGACGAGCGTCCGGTTCGCCGAGCGCCGGATCGGTGTCCGGGCCCGCGTCACCCCCTGGCAGTTCGCCGATCTGGCGGCGCTGGGCGCCACACGGGAGCGGGCGGACCGCGAGGTTCTGTGGATCGACCGGGGCCGGGTGTACGGCGGGGCGCAGGCCGTCGCCAGGCTGCTGATCGCCGCCGGGCCACCGTGGAGCCTGCCGGGGTTCGTGCTGCGGGTCCCGCCGTTCCGGTGGGTGGCCAAGGGGCTCTACCTGCTCGTCGCGAGAAACCGCCACCGCCTGCCCGGCGGCACCCCCGCCTGCTCGCTGCCGGCGGACCGGCGATGACCGTCCTGCTCACCGGCTTCGAGCCGTTCGACGGTGCCGAGGTCAACCCGTCGTGGGAGGCGGTCAGGCTGGTGCCCGGAGTGCGGGCCGTACAGCTGCCGTGCGTGTTCGGCCAGGCGCTGGAACACTTGCACGCGGCGGTGCTGGAGCACGACCCCGCGGTGGTCGTCTGCGTCGGGCAGGCCGGCGGGCGGCCCGACGTCACGGTCGAGCGGGTGGCCGTCAACCTCGACGACGCCCGCATCCCGGACAACGCCGGGCGGCAGCCGATTGACGAACCGGTGGTGCGCGGCGGCCCCGCCGCCTACTTCGCCACGCTGCCGGTGAAGGCGTGCGTGGCGGCGGCCCGGACGGCCGGGGTCCCGGCGAGCGTGTCGCAGAGCGCCGGGACGTTCGTCTGCAACCACGTCTTCTACGGCCTCATGCACCTGATCGCCACCGAGCGGCCCGGAGTCCGCGGCGGCTTCGTGCACGTGCCGTTCGCCCCGGAGCAGGTTCTCGACCAGTCCAGGCCGTCCATGCCGGTGGCGACGGTCGCCGAGGCGCTGACGGCGATCGTGGCCGCGGCCGTCTCCATGGACGGCGACCTCCGCCTGGCGGGCGGCTCCCTGCACTGAGCGGGCACCCCCGCGGAGAGGACGCCTACAGCGGCACGCCGTACACCACGCGGCGGCCCACGAACTCGGTCACGCTCCACAGCGTGTTCTTGTCGCGGACGCAGGTGAGATCCTCGGAGCCCACCGGGTAGGGGCGCTTGCCGACCGTGTTCCCGATCATGATCAGGCTGCCGTTCCTGGTCGCGCCCGCCCCCTGACTGAGATACCAGGTGCCCCGGTGGGAGAGCGCGCCCTGGATCTTGGACTCGGGCAGGCGGTAGGCGTCCAGGGCGGAGACGACGCCGTCGGCGGCGCGCGGAGAGCCGTCGGAGTTCAGCGGCCAGCGGGCCACCCGGCCGAACGTGCCGGGGGTGTCCACGTACTCGCCGGAGATCAGGGTGTGGACCGGAGTGGTGCGGTCGATCGCGGCGAAGGAGAACCGGGCGGCGCCCGCGGCCGCGGTCCAGGCGCCCGTCTGCGGCATCACGTAGCGGTAACCGAAGGCGTCGTACACTCCGCCCTTCCTGCCGATCCTGGTCTTGTCCTCCCCGTTCACCTCGAAGATCTGCCGGGTGTCGAAGACCCGCATGCCCCGGGTGGTGTCGGCGACGTAGATCAGGTCGCCGTACCACGCGATGCCGCCGGCGTGGATGTTGATCGGGACGATCTCGCCGTCCGGGCGGGCCACCACGAGCAGCACGTGCCGGTAGCGGAGCGTCACCGTGTTGAGGAAGGACAGCCGCACACCCCGCCTGACGCCCGTATCGGGCCTGTAGTACCAGCTCACCACGTACGTTCCCCCGCCGGTTCCCGCGTCGGAGGAGCAGGTCAGGCCCTGGGGGTACCAGTCGCGGACGGCGTTGTCGGCGGCGTCGAAGCAGTACCAGTCCACCGGCTGGGGCTTCATCGTCCCGAAGGCCCCGGCGCCGGCTGCGCCCTTCCTGACCGCGACGCGGTTCGCCTTGGCGAGCACGGTGTCGAGGGTCGCCCGCTTGAGCTGTTTCTCCAGGGCCTGGGCACCGGCCGCGAACTCGCCGCCGTCCCGTTTCAGCTGAAACGGTTCCACCGGTACGGCCGTCATCCCACTCATGGGGGGTCTCCTCCTCCGGTCACGCCCGGACAGGCGGATCACGATGTGGAGTTCCCGAGTATGCCGTTAATCAGACATTTTTTGTGATCATATGGGCCAGGTATGTACGGGTTCGCCGGTGAGTGCCAGCTCCCGGTAACGGGTCACCATGCGGGCCCGGGCCGCCGGATCGCCGCCGAGACGTCCGAGGGTCTCCCGCTGCCAGATCGCACCGGTACGGCGGAGCAGGACCCGCTGCCGGATCATGCCCAGCGCCCAGTCGGCCTCGGCCGGTTCCACGCCCACCCGGCTGAGCCCGGCCCGGGCGACCGGCAGCAGATCCAGGGCGAGCCGCGCGGCGGGGACCTCCCCAACCAGGCCGGGCCAGGCCAGCGGGGCGTCCAGGCCGTGGATCGCGGCCCGGTAGAAGTTGCGGTAGGCCGCGGCGAAGGGGAACTCCTCAACCGGCTCGGTCGACATGGCCGCGGTGAGCCCGAGCAGGAACGCGGTGTTGGCCGCCATGTCGGCGGGGGTCGGCCCGGCCGGCAGGGCACGCATCTCCACCCGCACGTGACCGCCGTCCACCGGGTCGTAGACCGGCCGGTTCCACTGCCACACCGTCCCCTGGTGCAGCCGGAGCTCGGCCAGCGCAGGAGCCTCCCCCTCCGCCACCGGCAGCTCTTCGGAGATCATCGGCACCATCGGCTCGTAGTCGCGGACACACGCCGCGAACATCTCCTCGATACCGCTCACCCACCCGGAGCCGAAGGCCACCCGCCGGTCCCTGCGGCCGTGCCGCTCCACGTCCCGGTCGTCGGCCGTCTCCTCGAACAGCGCGATCCTGGTCTCCTCCCACAGCCGCCTGCCCAGGAAGCACGGGGAGTTACCGCTGACCGCGAGGACAGGACCGGTTGCCAGCTGGGCGGCGTTGTAGACGCGGGCGAAGTCGGCGGGAGCCGTACGGAGATGGACCTGCCAGGAGGTGTTGGCGCTCTCCAGGATCACCCCCTCGACCTCCAGCTCCAGCTTCTCGACCCCCTCGATACGCACCCGGAACGGTTCGCTGCGCAGCCTCCGCATCCCCCGGCTCAGTGCCCGGTAGCGGCTCTCGTCACTGAGCGCCCCGTAGGTGAAGTCGAACTCGCTCAGCGAGGGCAGGATCCCGATCGCCACGGCCTGCCCGCCCTGCGTCGCCGCCGCCGCGTCCACCAGGTCCATCGTCTCCCGCAGTTCCCGCGCCAGGGCGCTGAAGGGCCGCCCGGCGATCGGCAGCGGGGTCAGGTTGACCTCCAGGTTGAACCGGCCGAGCTCCAGCACGAACCGGCCGTCGGCGGCGACGGCACGCACCTCCCGATTACGCGGGAACGGCCGGCCGTCAGGGGTGATGAGGAACATCTCCAGCTCGGCCCCGACGGTCGCGGGCCCCGCGCCGAAGCCAGGTCTGGCGAGCAGCTCACGGAGCTCGGCGAGCTGCGCCACCAGCCGTTCTCCGAAACGGGCGAACTCCGCCTCGGAGAACCGGTCCTTGTCGACGTGCTGGCCCATCTCACCATCCGATCGGTCGGTCGTTGTGCCTCTCCTCCTCTCCCAGCATGCGTGTTCTAATCGGGCCGGCGACAGACGACCCCCGCATAGCCTGTTCAACGCCCTGTCCGGCACCCACAATGAGAGCGATCATGACTTCGGCGCGCGCACCTCGGCGATGAGGACAGTGCCCGCGCCCTTTAAGATCCAGGTCACCGAGCCAGACCGGCCAGAGGAGTGTGTGCGCGTGCGAGCGGTGGTCTTCGACGCCTTCGGATCCGACCTTCAGGTCCGGGAGGTGCCCATCCCCGCACCGCCGCCCGGCGGGGTGGTGATCCGGGTGGAGGCGACCGGGCTGTGCCGGAGCGACTGGCACGGCTGGCAGGGCCACGACCCCGACATCCGGGTCCTGCCGCACGTGCCGGGACACGAGCTGGCCGGGGTCGTCGAAGCCGTGGGTCCGGGGGTCGGCCCGTGGCGGGCCGGTGACCGGGTGACGGTCCCGTTCGTCTGCGCCTGTGGCTCGTGCGCGGCGTGCGCGGCCGGTGACCAGCAGATCTGCGAGCGTCAGACCCAGCCGGGTTTCACCCACTGGGGCTCCTTCGCCGAGTACGTGGCGATCGAGAACGCGGATGTGAACCTGGTGGGGCTGCCCGAGGAGATGGCCTTCTCCACCGCCGCGAGCCTGGGCTGCCGCTTCGCCACCGCCTTCCGCGCCGTGGTGACGGTCGGCCGGGTACGGCCCGGCGAGTGGGTGGCCGTGCACGGCTGCGGCGGCGTCGGCCTGTCCGCCGTGATGATCGCCGCCGCCGCGGGAGCCCGGGTGGTCGCCGTGGACGTCTCCCCCGAGGCCCTGGAGCTGGCCGGACGGTTCGGCGCCACCGCCGGCGTCACTCCCGGCGACGTCGGAGGCGGTGCCGGCGTGGCAGCGCGCGTCCGGGACCTGACCGGTGGCGGAGCCCACGTCTCGATCGACGCGCTCGGCAGCCCGCAGACGTGCGCGTCGTCGATCGAGAGCCTGCGTCGCCGGGGCCGCCACGTCCAGATCGGCCTGCTGCCCGGCCTCACCTCGCTGCCGATGAACCGGGTGATCGGCCACGAGCTCGAACTCCTCGGCAGCCATGGCATGGCCGCCCACGCCTACCCCGCGATGCTGGAGATGGTCACCGGCGGGCTGCTCCGCCCGGATCTGCTGATCACCCGCACCATCGGCCTCGACGAGGCGGGCCCCGCGCTCGCCGCGATCGGTTCCGTCCCCGGCGTCACGATGATCCTGCCGTCGCGACAGGCCCGCTAGCACGCCTTCCCCCCGCGCCAGGCGGCGCACACCTATACGGACAAACCACTTGTAGGTCCCACAGGAGATGACGAACACGGTGATAGCGTCCCTAGGCATGCGTCCAGAAGATCTCGCCCTGCTGCATGTCCCCGGTAGCATCACCCTTCACGAGGATCTCCTCCTCGTCGGCGTGGCCCGGCCCGACCTGGAGGCCGACGCCTACCGCGGTGGCCTGTGGCGGCTCCCCCAGGACGGCCCGCCCGTCCAGTTCACCTTCGGCGACCACGACAGCATGCCCCGGATCTCCCCCGACGGCGCCTGGGTGGCCTTCCTCCGGGCGAACGCCGGCGACAGGCCCCAGCTCCACGTGATGCCCACCGGCGGCGGCGAGGCCCGCCCGCTCACCGACCTGCCGCTCGGGGCGGGCGCCCCGGTCTGGGCCCCCGACTCCCGCCGGATCGCCTTCGTCGCCCGCGTCCCCGAAGACGGCCGCTACGGTACCGAGAAGGAGGTGAGCGCCGCGGCCGAGGCGCCGCGGCGGATCACCGGGTTCCGCTACCGGCTCGACGACGTCGGCTTCACCCTGGACCGGCGCCCGGCCCTGTACATGGTCGACGCCCTGGCGGACGTCCCCCAGCCGGTACGGCTCACCGACGGCCCCTACGACGTCGGCTCCCCCAACTGGACCCTCGACGGCGAGCACGTGCTGGTCCCGGCCAACCGCGACCTCGACGGTGAGAGCCTGCACACCGACCTGTACGCGGTGCCGGCCGCCGGTGGCGCGCCGATTCTCGTGGTACACAGCGACGGATCGGCCGGGCACCCCGTCGCGCTCCCCGGCGGGGACGTGCTCTACCTCGGCACGGCCTTCTCCGGCATCAACTCGGTGGCCCGCAACACCGGCCTCTACCGCGCTCCCCTGCGGATCGGCGACGGACCGGCGACCGGGGTGCGGCTGACCGAGGAGGAGTCGGTGGACATCGAGCCGATGCTCCCCGTCACGGTCGAGGACGGCGTCCTGGTCGCGGTGCGGGTGCGCGGCGCGGTCGAACTGCGGCTGGTCCCCACCGGCGCACCGGAGACGCCGCTGGAGAAACTCCCCCTCGTGCTGGGCGAGCAGGCGGACGTCAAGGCGTTCACCGCCTACGACGGGCGGGTCGTCGCGGTGGTGTCCACACCGGAGAGCCCCGGCGAGGTGGTCACCCCGGACGGGACGCTCACCGATTTCTGCGGACCGCTGGCCGGGACCCGTCCGCTCCAGGAGATCACCGCCGTGTCCGCCGACGGCTACCCGGTCCACGGCTGGCTGGCCCTGCCGGAGGGTGAGGGCCCGCACCCGGTCCTGCTGAACGTGCACGGCGGCCCGTTCCACCACCACGGGTGGGGTTTCCTGGACGAGACCCAGGTGTACGCCGCGGCCGGATACGCGGTGGTCCTGCCCAACCCGCGCGGTTCGGCGGGGTACGGCCAGGCTCACGGACAGGCGGTGATCGGCGCGTTCGGCACCGTGGACACCGACGACGTGCTCGCCCTGCTGGACGCGGCACTGGCCCGGCCCGAGTGCGACAACGAGCGGGTCGGCGTGATGGGCGGTTCCTACGGCGGGTTCATGACGAGCTGGCTGGCCGCCCACCACGGGGAGCGGTTCAAGGCCGCCTGGAGCGAGCGGGCGGTCAACGCCTGGGACTCCTTCACCGGCTCCTCCGACATCGGCTGGTTCTTCACCGAGGCCTACTGCGGCCCCGACGTCGAGGCCCAGCGCGCGATGAGCCCGCTCTACCACGCCGACCGGATCGACCTGCCGTTCGCGGTGGTCCACTCCGAGGAGGACTGGCGCTGCCCGGTCGAGCAGGCCCAGCGCATGTTCGTCGCCCTGCGCCGCAACGGCGTCCCCGCCGAGTTCCTGCTGTTCCCCGGCGAGGGGCACGAGCTCAGCCGCAGCGGCCGTCCCCGCCACCGCCTCCAGCGCTTCGAGGCCGTCCTCGAATGGTGGTCGCGCCACCTGGCCTGATCCTGCCGGCCGGGCATCCGGCGGATGCCCGGCCTGCCAGGTTGGGCGCACGTTTCACGATCACGGGCGCCCGGGTCCGCGGGATGGCGACGCGGGCCGGCGGGGAGGTGACCTCGGAGGCCGGTGTCCACCGGTCGGCCGCCGATCCCCCCGAGGGGAAGCGCCGGTCTTAGGCTGGGGTTGATAGCGAAGATCGGGAGGTTCCATCATGGAATATGTGCGTCTGGGGTCCACCGGCACAAAGGTGTCGAGAATCTGCCTGGGCATGATGAGCTACGGCGATCCGGCCAGGGGCAGCGACTGGATCCTCGACGAGGCCGCCGCGGAGCCGATCGTGCGCCGGGCCGCCGACGCGGGAGTGACCTTCTTCGACACCGCCGACGTCTACTCCGACGGCAGCAGCGAGGAGGTCACCGGCCGCCTGCTCAGCGGGATCTTCCCCCGCCGGGACGACTACGTGCTGGCCACCAAGGTCTTCTTCCCCGTGGGCAGGGGCGTCAACGACGGTGGCCTGTCACGCAAGCACATCATGTCGGCGATCGACGACTCGCTGCGCCGCCTGGGCACCGACTACGTGGACCTCTACCAGATCCACCGCTGGGATCCCGAGACCCCGATCGAGGAGACCATGCGGGCGCTGCACGACGTGGTCAGCGCGGGCAAGGCCCGCTACATCGGCGCCTCCAGCATGAGCGCCTGGCAGTTCGCCAAGGCCCAGCACGTCGCCGAGGCCAACGGCTGGACAAAATTCGCGACGATGCAGAATCACTACAATCTTCTCTATCGCGAGGAAGAGCGGGAAATGAACCCGCTCTGCGTCGACCAGGGAGTGGGCCTGATCCCATGGAGTCCGCTGGCCCGGGGTCTGCTCGCCCGCGCCGGGGCGGAGGAGGCGAGCACCCGCGCCGGGAGCGACCAGCGCATCGGCTTCCTCTACACCGACGCGGACAACGACCGCCAGATCCTCGACCGGGTCGCCCAGGCTGCCCGGGAGCGGGGGGTTCCGCCGGCCCAGGTGGCGCTGTCCTGGCTGCTCCGCCAGCCGGGCGTGTCCGCTCCGATCGTCGGCGCGACCAAGGACAGGCATGTCGACGACGCCGTCGCCGCGGTGGACCTGGCTCTGACGGACAAGGAACTCGACTTCCTGGCCGAGCCGTACCGCCCGCACGCCGTCGCCCACTGACGCGCGAGCTCACCGGCGCGCAGGGCCCGTCTCATCACACCGGGCGGGCCCTGCGACCGGAACCCGCCGGTCAGGCGGCGGCCCGGAAGAGGTTCTTCCCGGGCGTGCTTGCCGACAGGGCCCAGGGGAAGCCTTGCAATGTGAAGAAACTCATCAACGGCGTCGACTCAGTCGTCACCGACGCGCTGCGCGGGCTCGCGGCGGCGCATCCCGGACTGCGGGTGGACGTGGAGAACCAGATCGTGGTGCGCGCCTCGGGACCCCGTGCGGGCAAGGTCGGCCTGGTCTCGGGCGGGGGTTCCGGGCACGAGCCGCTGCACGCCGGTTTCGTCGGGTACGGCATGCTCGACGCGGCCTGTCCCGGCGAGATCTTCACCTCCCCGGTGCCCGACCAGGTGATCGCGGCCAGCCAGGCGGTGAACGGCGGCGCGGGAGTGCTGCACATCGTGAAGAACTACACCGGTGACGTCCTGAACTTCGAGATGGCCGCCGAGCTCTGCGCCGAGGAGGGCATGGAGGTGGCCGGCGTACTGGTCGACGACGACGTGGCCGTGCGGGACTCCCTCTACACGGCGGGCCGCCGGGGAACCGGCGCGACGCTCTCCGTGGAGAAGATCGCCGGAGCCATGGCCGAGACCGGCGCGCCGCTGGAGGAGGTGGTGCGGGTGGCCAAGGAGGTCAACGCCGCCAGCCGGTCCTTCGGCGTCGCGCTGAGCGCCTGCGTCACCCCGGCCGCGGGCAGACCCACCTTCGACCTCGGGGACGACGAGGTCGAGCTGGGCATCGGCATCCACGGCGAGCCCGGCCGGGCCCGCTCGGCCATGTGCGAGGCCCGCGAACTGGTCCGTACCGTGATGGACGCCATCGACGAGGACATGCCGATCTCCGGTGACAACCTGGTCATGGTGAACGGCATGGGCGGCACGCCCCTGATCGAGCTCTACATCGCCTTCGCCGAGGTGGCGGACTACCTGGCGGAGAGAGGCGCGAGAGCCGCACGCGCCCTGGTCGGCAACTACGTCACCAGTCTCGACATGCAGGGCTTCTCCGTCACGGTCTGCCGGCTGAACGACGAGCTCACCCGCCTGTGGGACGCTCCGGTGGAGACCCCCGCCCTGCGCTGGGGCCGCTGACGTGACCGGCACCGCTCTGGACACCGCGCTCTTCACCGCGTGGATCGAGGAGGTCACCCGGACGGTGCGGGCGGAGAAGGACCGGCTGACCCGGCTGGACGCCGCGATCGGCGACGCCGACCACGGGACCAACCTCGACCGGGGCTTCACCGCGGTCACCCAGGCCCTGGCCGGTACGGAGCCTGGCTCCCCCGGAGCGCTGCTGGCCATGGTGGGAAGCACGCTGATCCGCAAGGTCGGCGGGGCCTCCGGGCCGCTGTACGGCATGGCGTTCCGGGAGGCGGGCAAGGCCCTGGGCGACACCTGCGAGGTGTCCGTCGCGGAGCTGTCCACCGCCCTGGAAGCCGCCCTGGCCGGGATCCAGAGGCTGGGGTCGGCCGCCGAGGGCGACAAGACCATGGTGGACGCGCTCGCTCCGGCGGTCCGGGCGCTGGCGCAGGCCGCACGGGAGGGGAAGGAGCCGTCGGCGGCGGTCGGCGCGGCCGCGTCGGCGGCGCTCGCCGGGGCGCAGGCCACGGTCCCGATGCAGGCCCGTAAGGGCCGGGCCAGCTACCTCGGCCCCCGCAGCGTGGGCCATGAGGACCCCGGTGCCGCGTCCACCGCGCTCATCGTCGGCGCCCTGCGCGCGGTGGTGACCCGGTGATCCGCCTTCTCACCGGGCCGGGAACCTCCCGCGCGGGGTCCGGACCGCCGTCGATCCGGCCGGAGGGACCGGCCCGGTGGTAGGCATCGTCCTCGTCTCCCACAGCGGCCCGCTGGCCGCCGAGGTGGCGGCCCTGGCCGCGCAGATCGGCGGGGAGGGCGTCCCCCTGGCCGCGGCCGGGGGCACCGAGGACGGCGGCCTGGGCACCAGCCTCGACCTGGTGGCGGCGGCGGTCGAGAAGGTGGACCGGGGTGACGGGGTGGTCCTCATCCCGGACCTGGGCAGTTCGGTGCTGACCGCCCGGCTGGTGGAGGGACCGGGGGTGGTGATCGCCGACGTACCGTTCGTGGAGGGCGCGATCGCGGCCGTCGTCACCGCGGGCTCGGGTGCCTCGCTGGAGGCGGTGCTCGCGGCGGCTGAGGAGTCGCGGACCTTCCGCAAGCTCTGACGTCTCCCCTGCCGGAGGATTCCGCCGCTCGAGGTCCGGACGGGTCTCCCCGTCCCCCTCCGGAGAGAGGGGACGGGGAGCCCTGCCCCCGGGGCGGGCCGGGAGAGCGCGGGCGGGTGGCGGGCCGTCAGCGGACGAAGTCGCGCACCTGCCGGGAGACCGAGCCGGAGATGAGTAGAGACAGGTGACCGATGCAGCCGACCTGGGCGTTGACCGCGCCGTCCAGTTTGACACTTTCGTCCGGATTGATGATCTCGTCGCACCACGACCAGAAGGTGCCGTAGTTGACCGGCCCCGGAGTCTCACCACCGTTGTTGAGCTGCTTCAGGAAGGAGGAGTTGTAGTTCATCTCGCCGCAGGAGACGATGAGCAGGTCGCAGAGGTAGGAGGCGTTGGTGCCGTGGTTGGGCCCGCCGATGGACACCCAGTGGTCGACGAACGCCGTCCCGCCGAGAAACTTCAGATACCAGCGCGAGGAGAGCCCGCCCATCGAGTGCGTGACGATGTCGACCTTCTCCGCCCCCGTCTGGCGGCGGACCTGCTCGACGAAGCTCGCGAGCTCCTTCGCCGTGGTGACGTTGGACTGGGTGGAGCGATAGTCCCATGCGAACAGGCGGTCGGCGGGCCAGCCGTCCTTCTGGAAGTCGCTCTTCATGACGGCCCAGTTCCACCCCCCTCCGGCCCAGCCGTGCACGAAGATCACCGGATTGTGGACCGCGGCCTGCGCCGGCACGGGGACGAATGAGACGCTGAGCGCCAGCACGGCCAGCCAGACGAGTCGCAACCGTCGTCGCATAGATGCCTCCTCCATACGGCCCGCCGTATGGCGGCGCCGACGAAAGAGTCCGCTTACAGGTGCCACTCGGGCACCGGTGAGATCACCGGTCATCGCAAGACCGGCGATCTCACCAGGAGTGCGCCTTCTCGGTCGGATGGCCTATTCACACGGATGTAACTGACGAGTAACTTATGGGTGTGTCGGTCATCACACCGCCCGTCCTGTACGGCCGCGAGCGAGAGCAGGCCGAGCTCGACTCTCTGCTCCGGGCCGCCTCGGCCTCGCGCAGCGGCGTGCGGGTGCTGGTCGGCGAGCCCGGCGCGGGCAAGACCGCGCTGCTCGAATACGCCACCGCCCACGCGGATGGCTTCGCCGTGCTGGCAGCCCGGGGTGTGCCTTCCGAGTCGCGGCTGCCCTTCGCCGCCCTGCACCGGCTCCTCCGCCCGCTGGCTCCGCTCGTCGACGGGCTGCCGGGACCGCAGCGCAAAGCCCTGGCGGTGGCACTCGGCCAGGCGGAAGGCCCGGCGCCCGACCGGTTCCTGATCTCGGTGGCAGTGCTCAGCCTGCTGTCCGAGGCGGCCGAACGCGGTCCCGTCCTGGCCGTGCTGGACGACGCGCACTGGATGGACGGGCCGTCCCTCGACGCGCTGGCCTTCGCCGCAACCAGGCTGGAGGCGGAGGGCGTGGCGCTGCTGGCGGCCGCCCGGCCCGATCACCCCTCCGTGTTCCACGACCTCCCGGTGACACCGGTCGGCGGTCTCACCCCGGACGCCGCGGGCCGGCTCATCGGCACCCTCGCCGAAGGGCCGGTCGCCGACACGGTGCGCAGCCGGCTGGTGGCTCACACCCGCGGCAACCCGCTGGCCCTGAGGGAGATCGTCGGCTGTCTCACCACCGAGCAGCTCGCCGGCCGTACGGCACTGCCCCGCCCCCTGCCGATCGGGCCCGGTCTGGAACGGGCCTACCTCGACCGGATCGCGGCGCTTCCGGAGGAGACGCGGACGCTGCTCCTGCTCGCCGCGGTGGAGGCGGAGATCGACGCGGCGACCTTGTTACGCGCCGCATCCCACATCCGGATCGACGTGTCGGCGATCGAGGCCGCGGAGGCGGCGGGGCTGGTGCAGCTGTCCGAGACGGGCGTGCGGTTCCGCCATCCGCTCATGCGGTCGGCCGTCTACCAGGGGGCGGGACTGACCCGCAGACGCTGGGCACACCAGGTGCTCGCCGAGACCTCAGGCCCGCCGGACCGGCGCTCCTGGCACCGGGCGGCCGCCGCGCTCGAACCCGACGCCGACCTCGCCGCGGAGCTTGAGGAGACCGCCGCCCGGGCCCGCGTCCGCAGCGGTTACGCGGCCGCGGCCGTCGCCCTGGAACGGGCCGCCGAGCTGACCCCTACCGAGTCCCAGCGCGGCCGGCGCCTCGTCGCGGCGGCCTGGGACCGCTGGCTCGCCGGCCACACCGACCTCGCGGTCCAGCTGCTCGACCGGGCCAGGCACTCGGCCGGAACCCACGAGCCCGGCGGGATCGACTTCCTGTCCGGTGTAATCGGCCTGCGGGGTGGAGCCACCAAGGACGCCTACGAGTCGCTGCTGTCGGCCGCCCGCCTGCTCGACCCCGTCATGGCGTTGCGCGCCCTCATGGGCGCGGCGGAGGCCGCCTCGTACGCGGGCGACCATGTCCGCCTGGCCGCCGCGGCACGCCGGGCGGACTCCCTGGACACGACACCGGGAACGCGGGCCGTACTGATGCGCGCGTATCTGTCCGCGATGGCCGAGGCCGCCTCCGGTGACATCCCCCGGGCGCTCGGACCGCTCCGCGAAGTCGTACGGACGGCTGGTCTCGTCGACGACCCGGACGCGCTTGGCTGGGCGGGCACGGCGGCACTGATGCTGGGCGACGACGCGAACGCGCGGTCCCTGTCCTCACGTGCGGTCGCGCTCGCCCGGACCCGCGGCGCGGTGACCGCGGTCCCCCAGGCCCTCGAACCGCTGATCTACAGCGAGCTCTGGACCGGCAGGCTCGGCATCGCCGGCGCCAACGCGCTGGAGGGACTGCGCCTGGCCACCGACACCGGGCAGCTCAACTGCGTCTGCCACCTGCGGGCTCTCCTCGCGCTGCACGCCGCCATCGAAGGCGACGAGCATACCTGCAGGGAACGGGCGCAGGCCGCGCTGGCCTTCGCCCGCCGGCACGAGATCGGCCTGGCCGCCGCCGTGGCCGTGTGGGCGCTGGCGTTCAGCGACCTGTCCGCCGGCAGGTACGGCCAGGCCGCGCAGCGGCTGACTCGGATGACCCGGGCAGGCACCGGTCTGGGACACGCTGCGATCACGATGCTGTCCGCCCCGCACTTCGTGGAGGCGGCGGTACGGAGCGGCGACCGCGAGCGGGCCGTCCGCGCCCTGGGCATGTTCCGGTTCTGGGCCGACACCGTGGAGAGCACCTGGGCCCAGGCCCTGGCCGAACGGTGCCGGGCGCTGCTCGCCGACGGGCCGGCCGCCGACGGGCACTACCGGACCGCGCTGGAACTGCACGCGCTCAGCGAGCGGGACTTCGAACGGGCGCATACGGCACTGCTCTACGGCACGTACCTGCGCCGGGGACGCCGGCGCGCGCAGGCACGCGACCACCTGCGCGAGGCGTTCGAGATCTTCGAGCGGCTCGGCGCGCCCCGCTGGCGGGAGAGGGCACGCGCCGAACTGCGAGCCACCGGCGAGTCGGTGGCCGGGCCGGGCAATCCCATCGGGGAGGTGCTCACCGCGCAGCAGCTGCAGATCGCCCGGTTCATCGCGGAAGGGGCGACGAACCGGGAGGTCGCGGCGGAGCTGTTCGTCAGCCCCCGCACCGTCGACTACCACGTGCGCAACATCTTCGCCAAGCTCGGCATCACCTCCCGCGCCGAGCTGATCCGCTCCGCGGCGACGGGACACCACGGCCCCGGCCCGTAGCCGGCGACCGCACCCCGTCCGGCGAGCCGGACCCGTGCAACCGGCCCCTCGGTGAACGGCGCCCCCTAGCCGAGGGCGCGGTCGAGGTTGAACGCGGCACTGATCAGCGCGAGATGGGCGAAGGCCTGCGGGAAGTTGCCGAGCTGCTCGCCGGTCCGCCCGATCTCCTCGGCGTACAGACCGAGATGGTTGGCGTAGGTGAGCATCTTCTCGAAGGCCAGTCGCGCCTCGTCGAGACGCCCGGCGCGGGTGAGCGCCTCGACGTACCAGAACGAGCAGATCGAGAACGTGCCGTCCTGCCCCCGCAGCCCGTCCGGACTGGCCTCGGGGTCGTAGCGGTAGACCAGCGAGTCGGACACCAGGCTCCTGCCGAGCGCGTCGAGGGTGGACAGCCACTTCGGGTCGGTGGGGGCGATGAACTTGGCCAGCGGCATCATCAGCACGGAGGCGTCGAGGACGTCGTCGTCGAAGTGCTGGACGAACGCCTGCAGCGGGGCCGACCAGCCGCGCCGCATGATCTGCCGGTAGATCGCGTCGCGGGCCCGCTGCCAGTGCGGCGTGTTGGCGGGCAGTCCCCGGTGGGCGGCCATCCGCATGGCCCGTTCGATCGCCACCCAGCACATCAGCCGCGAGTAGACGAAGTCCTTGCGGCCGCCACGCGTCTCCCAGATGCCCTCGTCGGGCCGGTCCCAGTTGTCGCAGACCCAGTCCACCAGGGTGTGGACCTCTTCCCAGTCGTCGCTGGAGATGGGCTGGCACAGCTTGTTATAGAGGTAGATCGAGTCGATGAGAGCCCCGTAGATGTCCAGCTGGAGCTGGTGGGCGGCCGCGTTCCCGATCCGGACCGGGGAGGAACCCTGGTAGCCCTCGAAGTGGGACAGCTCGACCTCGGGGAGTTCGGTGCGCCCGTCGATGCCGTACATGATCTGCAGCGGGCCCGACAGACCGCCGCCGCTGCAGTTGACATGCTTGGACAGGAAGCCGATGAACGCCGCCGCCTCCTCGCTGAAGCCCAGCCTGAGCAGCGCGTACACGCAGAACGCCGAGTCGCGGATCCAGACGTAGCGGTAGTCCCAGTTGCGCTCCCCGCCGATCTGTTCGGGCAGGCTGGTCGTCGCCGCGGCCACGATCCCGCCGGTCGGCGCGTACGTGAGCAGCTTGAGCGTCAGCGCGGAACGGTGCACCATCTCCCGCCACCGGCCGCGATAGCGCGACGCGGACAGCCAGCGCCGCCAGAACGCGACCGTGGCGGTGAACTCCTGCTCGGCCTCGACGATCGGGCATGACCGGGGCGCCACGCCGTCACCGAGCACGTCGAGAGCGAACACCGTGCTCTCGCCCTCGCTGAGCTTGAACTCCGACCACACGTCCGGGCCGTCGGCCTCGAGGGGCGTGCAGGCGGTCAGCGCCAGGGACAGCGACGGCGACTCGAAGGTCGCCCGGCCGTCCCGCAGGCTCAGCCGGTGCGACTGCCTTCCGTAGTCGAAGCGTGGCGCGACCCGCGCCCGGAACGGCAGCATCCCCCGGACGCACAGCACCCGCCGGATCAGCCGGTGCCGGTCGATCTCACCCGGGTCGCCGGCGATCGGCATGAAGTCCTGGATCTCCCCGACCCCGTCGGCGGCGAAGAACCGGGTGATCAGCACGTTGGTGTCGGGAAAGTAGAACTGCTTGGTTCTCGCCGGCACGTCGGCGGTCAGCTCGAACGATCCGCCCCGGTCGGCGTCGAGGATCGAGGCGAACACGCTCGGCGCGTCGAAACGCGGGCAGCAGTACCAGCTGACCGTACCGCGGGTGTCCACGAGTGCCACAGTGCGCAGGTCGCCGATCAACCCGTGGTCGGCGATCGGCGGGTATCGGGGAGCGTCTACCGATCCCGGAGGATAAGCGGATCCCGCTGCCGTCATGTCAGCCTTCTCCCCATCGCAACCCCGCGCCTTATGTCCCCCAAGCTATGCGTCCGAGGTCGTCGCCAGGGTCTGCTCCGCGTCAAGGGGCCGGAAGGTTTTGGGAGAGGTCCACGGACCCGTCGGAAGGCTCTCCGGTCAGTCGACCGGGTCGAGACGGAAAACCGGATGGTCGGCGGGATCGGGCATCCCATCAAAGAAGCGTCGCACCTGCCACCGGCCCCTGTAGGCGGCGATGACGTGTGACCGCTGCTCTCCGGACACTTCCACAGCCAGGTACGCACGCCGTCGGCCACGCCTCTGCAGGGTGCAGCGGCCGGCGGCACGGAGGTTACGCACCCAATGGGTCTGGCCTCGCATGGAGACCAGATACCGGTCGCCGGTGAGCTCGAGCACGTTGACCGGCACGCGCTGAAGGACACCCGTCTGGCGTCGCACCACCTCCAGCGTGCTGGCCGTTCCCAGCCATCGCGTCAGGGAATTGAGCACCCGTACGGTGAACCAGCCTGGACGCCGGTATCCATCCGTCATTTCCACAACTCCCCCTGCCTGGTCAGCCGGTCGGTGTGGTGCGATCGGTCATGATCTGACCTCATCACGAGCGGGGCATGGAGGACCATGACCGGCTCGGTCGCCGACGATACCCTGAGGGTATGGATCGGTTGGAGACGCGCGAGCTGGCCTATTTCGTGGCGGTCGCCGAGGAGCTGAACTTCAGCCGGGCGGCGCAGCGGCTCGGTATCGCCCAGCCACCCCTGTCCAGGGCTATCAAGCAGCTCGAACGTCGCCTCGGCGTGATCCTGCTGGAGCGGACCAGCAGGAAGGTCATTCTCACGGCCGCCGGGCGGACGCTGCTCCACGAGGGCAGGAGGGTCCTGAGCGGGGTGGCGGCAGCCGCCCGGCGGACCCAGCGGGCGGGCCGGCCCGATCCGAGACTGGTCCTGGTGACGAAAGCCGTCGGGGACGGTGGCATGCTGCCGGAGATCCTGACCACCTACGAGAGCGAACCGGACGCGATCCCGGTGGACGTGCTCTTCTGCGGTTTCGGTGAACAGGCGGCCCTGTTGCGCGGAGGACACGCGGACGTCGGGCTGCTGCACGGCTCGCCAGACCTGGACGGCCTCGACACCGAGGACCTGTTGATCGAGCGGCAGGTGGTGGTGCTCCCGGCCCGGCATCGGTTGGCCGGGAGAGCGGCGGTGACCCTGGCGGATCTGGACGGCGAGATCACGCCCCACTGGCCAGGCATGCTCCAGGGCGGCGCCCAAGGCCCCGAGGTCCATGACGCCGGGCAGCTGGTACAGCTCATCGCCGTAGGGCGAGTGATCGCTATCCTGCCGGAGTCGGCCCTGGGCTATCTGGGCGGCGACCTGGTGGGCGTGCCTGTCCTCGACGCGCCACCGAGCACAATGATGATCGCCTGGCCGGAGCAGAGCCGCTCTCCGGCCCTCGCCGCGTTCGTCCGCGCGGCGACCGCCGTCGCCGCGCTCCGCAGATCACCACCGGCGTCCTTCCCGACAGGAGCGGCGGTGGGTCAGGAGGCCCGTTAGCGGCGCGGCCTCACCGCTGGGCGAACCGGTCGAGTGTGCCGACGAGCAGCTCGCCCATCGCGGCGCTCCCGGTGTGCCCCGAGTCGCCGATGACGTGCAACTCCGCGTCGGGCCAGGCCTGGGCCAGCTCCCAGGCGGTGCCGAGCGGGCTGCCCAGATCGTGACGGCCGTGGACCAGGACGCCGGGGATTCCGGCCAGCCGTCCCGCGTCACGGAGCAGGGCGCCCTCCTCCAGCCACGCACCGTTGGAGAAGTAGTGCGCGCAGATGCGGACGAACGCCAGTGTCGCGGCGGGCGGACGATCGCTGTAGGCGTTCGGCTTGCCGTTGGGCTCCAGAGAGATCACCGCGTCCTCCCAGTTCATCCAGTCGGTCGCGGCCCTCGCCCGCACGTCCGGATCGGGGTCCTCCATGAGGCGGGCGTAGGCCGCCACGAGGTCGCCGTCGCGGTCGGCCTCGGGGACACCGGCCCGGAAGCGGTCCCACTCCTCGGGGAAGAAGCGCCCCACCCCCCGATACAGCCAGTCGGTCTCCGAGCGCCGGGTCATGGTGACGGCGGGGATGACGATCTCCGACACCCGGTGCGGGTGACGCTCGGCGTAGGCGAGGATCAGCGTGGACCCCCAGGAGCCGCCGTAGAGCAGCCAGCGGTCGATGCCGAGGTGCTCGCGCAGCTTCTCCATGTCGGCGATCAGGTGCTCGGTGGTGTTGAGGCTCATGTCGGTCGCGGGGTCGCTCGCGTGCGGGGTACTCCGTCCGCAGCCACGCTGGTCGAACAGGACCACCCGGTAGCGCTCGGGGTCGAAGGTCCGGCGGACGCTGGTGGAGCACCCCGAGCCGGGCCCGCCGTGAACGACGAGGGCGGGCTTGCCGTCCGGGTTGCCGCAGACCTCCCAGTAGACGAGGTTGCCGTCACCGGTGTCGAGCATGCCGTGCTCGTACGGCTCGATCGGGGGGTAGGCCTTGGCCATGTCGTCGTTCCCTTCGGTGTCTCGTGTAGGAGCGACAAGAATACGACAGCACTGTTACATTAGCCGAATGGATTTCTCCGCGTCCGGGCCGGAGCTGCTCGGCACCCGGCTGCGCCACCTGCTCAACCTCCTGGACGCCGGCGTCGCCGCCGTCTACACCGACCTCGGGCTGGACGGCTTCCGGCCGCGGTTCACCCCGGTCATCCGGATCCTGGCTGCCTCGGGCCCCTGCCCCATCAGCGACCTGGCACACGCGACCGGCGTGACCCACTCGGCGGCGAGCCAGACCGTGGCCCAGATGGCCGAGGACGGACTGGTCGTCCTCGCCCCGGGCAACGACGCGCGCCAACGGATCGTCAGCCTGACGCCGAAGGCCGAGTCTCTCCTCCCGGCACTGGAGACCGAATGGGCGGCCACTGCCGCCGCAGCCGTCGAATTCGAGGCCGAGCTGTCATTCCCCCTGAGCCGGCTCGTCGACGAGGCACTCGACGCCCTGCACCGGCGCCCGATGCGCCAGCGAATCGCCGCCGCGGCGAACCTCACCGACCAGCCCCTGGCGGCTGCAGAAGAGGTTCGGCCCTGTCGTTAGCTCACATGCCGCCAACGACCACCGCCCGATAGACCGCTCCGATCGGCACCTCACCGCACGGAGAGCTGGTCAAAAGCGGCGAGCTCGTCGGGGCCCGGCCGTTCGAAGTGCTTGGACCACCACAGATCGAGTTCGGCCTCGGAGATGCGGAACGTGCCCGAGGGCAGGTCCGCGTTACGCCGTGCCAGGCGTCTCCGCAGTTCCTCACGTGGCGGGTCAAGTACGCACAGCACCACGCGTGCGCCCAGTTCCCGCGCCTGCAACCGGTAATGGTCACGCTCCTCCCGCGACCAGAGCCCCCAGTCGATCACCACGTTGCACCCCAACCGCAGCACGCGTACGGCGACATCCCACTGCATCTGCTCGATGGGAGCGCGGAGCGCGTCGAGCTCGGGCCCGCGCTCCGGATGGAGCCGATGCAGCCACTCGTCGGCCGTCAGCCGGAGCGCCGACCGTTCGCGCTCCAGGCGTTTGGCCAGGGTCGTTTTTCCGGAGCCCGGCAGACCACAGGTCAGGAACAGAGTGGCCATGGGAGCCCCTTCCTGGGCGTCCTCCGTTTATTCCAGAGTCCTTACCCATATCCACGCCCGGAAGTTCTGGTAGTTGGGGGCCTCCTTCTGCCCGGCAAAGGAAGTCCACGGTAGTCACAGATCGTGGCGCAGCGCGGACGGCTACGCATCCGGGACATTTACATTGTCCGATTTGCGATAGCCTCACTACCAAGATCATAAAAATGATGAAACAGGGTGTGTCTTCATGGGATTGTCGCTGGACCGCTCCGACATGTCTCACTCCGCACGTCTTGCCGGCTACGGTGCCGCCTCCACCGCCCTGGCGTTGCTGAGCGATCGACGGCTGGGCAATCTCGTGGACGAGGCTCCGCTCATTAGCTCCGGGGTGGGTGGCACGGCGGTGTTGTTGGAAATCGAAGGCACACCGGTCTTCGCGAAACAAGTTCCTCTCACCGATCTGGAAAGACGCCCGGAGAACGTCATGTCCACGGCGAACGTATTCCGGCTCCCCACATTCTGTCAGTACGGGCTGGGTTCGGGGTCGGGGTTCGGCGTGTGGCGCGAGCTGGCCGTACATGCCATGACGACCAATTGGGTGCTCGGAAGGCAATGTGAGAGTTTCCCGCTGATGTATCACTGGCGAGTGCTGGCGGGGCCGCCACCTCGCACACCAACGTCCGAGGAGCGAGCGGACCTGGCACGCACGGTCGCGTACTGGGACGGTTCGCCGGCGGTGCGCGAGCGGCTTGAGGCGGTCACGCGGTCATCGGCCAGTGTCGTGCTGTTTCTTGAGTACATCCCCCAGAACCTGCACGAGTGGCTGACCGCACAGGTCGCCCTCGGTGATGACGCCGTCGAATCGGCGTGCGCCATGGTGGAACGGAGCCTGAGAACCGGCGTCTCCTTCATGAACTCGAATGGACTCCTACACTTCGACGCCCATTTTGAGAATATCCTCACAGACGGCCGGCACCTCTACTTCGCGGATTTCGGCCTTGCGAAGAGCTCTCGATTCGATTTCGAAGAATCCGAATCCGGCTTCTTCGCGGAACACCTGAGTTATGACCGAGACTATACGACAGCTCATCTGGTCAACTGGCTGGCCACCGCCCTGTGCAGTCAGATGGATCGTAAGGCGCTCCTTCGGGAATATGCCGAGGGCGGGAATCCCGGAAATCTTCCCAAATCGGTGACAGCGATCATCAAGCGTTATGCGCCGATCGTCGCCGTCATGAACAAGTTTTATCGAGAGCTGCAGACCGAGAGCAGAACCACCCCCTATCCGGTCGATGAGGTCAACCGAGCCTGGTGTGACGTTCCTTAGCGGGTGTTGCGTTTACTCCTGATCAGTCTGATCAGGGGCATCATGGATGACACAGAGAAAATGCTGTCATGCCGAAACTCCTATACCCGGGCACCACGAGACAGCGGGGAGGAGCATCAGATCCACAAACTCGCTGGTGCCCGGCACGCCCCTACCGACTGGATCCAACGCGCCCAGATCATCGCGTTGAGCCGGGATGCAATACGCCGGCCCGACGATCGCCGCCCTGAGGGCAGGCGCCAACCGCGCGGCGTCCTTGGGCACACTGGCTGGCCAGCCGTACGCAAGGCTCAGACCCGGTGATGCAGGGAACCGACTGCTTCAAGGACGGATTGTTCCCCCGACGGGCTCTCTTCTGACGTCGGCTACCACGCCCCCGGCGGGGACAGGTGGTCGTCACCCGGCCGTTTCCCCGCAGTTCAGAGGCGTGGTAGCCGAACTTGGGGGGCAGGGGCAGGTCAGCGGTCGAACTCGCCGGTCTTGATGCCACCGATGAAGGATCCCCACTCGGCGGGAGTGAAGAGCAACTTGGGGCCGTCAGGGTCCTTGCTGTCACGGACCGCGACCACCCCAGGCAGGTTGGCAGCGACCTCTACACACTGACCGCCATTTCCACCGGAACGCGACGACTTCCGCCACACCGCGGCACTCAGATCCATTCCCGCCTCACATCCTCGATCATTTTGAGGGACATGTGCTCAGGATAGGCCCAGAGCCGGATCGCCTCATAGCGCTTTCGGATTGCAGTCACGGAATCGAGGTCCGTCGTGACCTGCCCTTCAGCCGAAGAGTCCACGTGAATAGCTTCCGGTTTGCCGTCCGGAAGTTCAGCGATCATGAAGGCACCCATTAGGCCTGTCAGGCATTCCGAGCCGACAATCTGAATGGAGACAGTTGGTCTCTGGGCGACCTCCAGCAGATGGCCGAGTTGTTCGTGCATCGCCTCGGCTCCACCGACCTTACGGCGTAGCACGCCCTCGTCAATGAGTATGCGAAGCGCAAAGGGATTGCTCCGGTCGAGGATCCCCTGTCGCTGTATACGGTTCTGGACCCGCTTCTCCACCTCTTCGGGAGTGATCTCAGGCTCCTGGCTGAAGATATTCCGGGCGTAGGACTCCGTCTGGAGAAGGCCCGGGACGAGGAGAGGATCCCAGGAGCGTAGGACGAGAGCGATGGGTTCGATCTCCTCGGCCCAGTCGCGGAACCAGACCGGGCTGCCGGACTGGGCGATGATGCGTTGGTAGAGCCGGGTGAAGGAGGCGCCGTCGGCCGTCCCGAAGAGCCGGTCCAGCCTCTCTGCGTCGGACTTCGATGGGGTGCGGGTGGCCTTCTCCAGGCGGCACACCTGGGTCTGGGTGCAGCCAAGGCGGGAAGCCACGGCAGTCTGCGAGAGCTCTGCGGCCTCACGCAGACGGCGCATCTCGGCGCCGAATCGCACGCGGGGAGAGCCAGGGTCGAGAGAGGGCACCCCATCCATTGCGTTTCCTCCCGATTTAGAAAAAACGGACCTATTATCCGATCGGCGATACCAAAACCAGTCTGGGGTAGACCAACGACCGTCATCATCTGCTCTGGCTTGGATTTTCGAGCCGGTAGCCGATCAACTCTCGGTACGGCATTCTAGGCACAGAAATTCCTTCCATGACAGTCCAATAAAGAAAGCAGTTCATCGCCTTCTTAACCGGAGACGGATCAGACCACACACGAATGCGACAGCACCCTTCACTCCCGGTAACAAATGCCAGAAAGCACCCGAAAGACGAACCCATGACGGTAAGCAAGCTGCCGGCCGGACGGATCACGGCTCCAGCCCGCGAGGACATGCCTCCGCCAGGCCGACAACGGCGGGTGGAGCCGCTCCATCGACGCGAAGACGACCCTCACTGACAGACGGATATGGGAAGGCTGTGGCGAAGGCGAGCCGAGTGGGTAAGGATTGGGTACGTCCCGGCATCAGCCGTCCCCCGGAGGTACTGAATGCGTTTCGTCCGGTTACTGGCCGTCGGCCTGGCGCTGGTGATGGCGGCATCGGGATGCACTTCCGGGCCTTCACTGAAAGAGGCGGCGGCGGAGCTACAGAAAGACGTGCAGCGGCTAGAGACAGATGATCTCTTCAAGAATCCACTCATGAAACTGCGTATCCTGCAGCGTCCGGACAAGGACATCCGCTGCGACAAAGACAAGTTCAGACGGGTACTGCGGGCCACGGCCGATGATGAACGTGTCAACGAACCATTGGACTCTCATCTGGGCCGAGCCCAAGCACTGATGGAGAACGTCCTTACTCAAAAGTTCGGATACAAGTTGGAGCATGACTTCAGTCAGATGGATACTGATGAAGGAAGATTCATCCACGGCGCGAAGAAGGACCTGGGTATCACGGTGACCGTGTATGTGGCTTCGGAGGCTCCCACTTGGCGACTGCACGCGATGACCGCATGTTTGCCGCAGTGAGGAAACCGAATCAATTCCAGACTCTTAGCTGCTCTTTGGCTTGTTCGCTGGTCAGGAACTGTGAGGAGTACTCGATCTTTTTGTCTAAGCTGTCGTTACGGTCCATCCACTTTTCGTAAGGTGTCAATTTCTGCCGGAGCACCTGCTCCCATTTCTTATCCTCGCTAGCTTCCTGCTTCGCCTCTGCTAAGAGCTCGTCATAAGTCTTGAGATTGCCAGTGCTCTTGCTGATGAGCTCGGTAGGCGGTTCGCTCGCTGGGTAACCGGCCTCATGAAGGAGGTGAGCCATGTCGTACTTCTGGCGGAGGACGAAGTCCGACCGAGCTCCGGTGGCTTCCTCGACCCGTGTCTCGAAGCTGTCGGCCCAGCCGTCGAGAACGCCGCTGATTACATATGCCTTGGTCAGCTCCCATCCCGTTCCCACGATGGGAATTTGGTCGACCCCGAGGGCAAGGGTGTTCTTGGTGATGTCGAGGATCAAATCGTTGGTGGCGTCCTGCTCACCGCGCACATCTAATGTCGCCTTAAACTCCACGCCAGCGAGGTCGCCGAACACCCTCGCCGTGTCCTCGAAATACCTGGTCCCACCTTGCACATCCAGACGGGCTGCTGCCGTCAGCGTGTCATGGCGGAATTGCGCCGCAGTCTTGTCGAAGTCGTCGGTGAGCTGCTTGTCCCCGACAAAAGTCTTGAAGAAGCGATGAGTGTCGCCCGGGCTGAGGTAGAACGCCGGGGTCACGCCGGGAAGGGGGGTCCAATGGTCTGGGACCTTGAGTCCGGAGGTCCGGTCCACGGCCTTGTCGAAGCGGGCGCCCGAGGCCAGTTCGTGGATGTAGGACTTCGCGATGGTGGCCATGGAGCCCCGGGCGGGCTCCGGGAGGCCGTCGCCGAAGGAGCCCGCGGCCCTGATCGCGTCCAGGGTGAAGGCGGCGGCGGCCGGGCTGTGCTGCCCGGGCTTCTCGGTCGTGGCCTCGGTGCCCGCCTCCATGACCCGGCCGAAGGCGCCAGCCACCTCGTCCCCGGTGCCCGCCCCCTTGGCGTAGTCGAGGAACCGCTTCATCTTCTCGACCTGGCTCAGTTTGACGTCGGCCCCGCCCATCGCGGTGAACGCGTCCCGCGCGGCCGTGCCGTCTCCGGCAAGCACCTCCAGTCCCAGCGCGACCACGTCGGAGGGCAGGCCATACGCCTTGACCTCGGTGGCTCCGGCGGCGCGCCAGTCCTGCCGGGGCTTCTTCACGAAATCGTCCAGGACCAGGGCGCGGGCCGCCGCGCTGCGGACGCCCGAGGGAGCGTTCGCGCCTTTGAGCAGCGCGAGCCGGTTCCATGCGGCGACCTTGCTGCCGGCCGGCTTCACCAGGTCGCTTCTGACCTTGGCGAACGCCGGGACGAGGGTGGGGGCACTCAGTGCCGCGCCGAGGGCCTTGCTAAAGGCGGCCAGGTCCTGCTTGGCGGTCTTGCTGCCGGTGTTCGCGATGAGGCTCGGCAGGCTGTCGCGGACCTGCGGGGACAGCAGGGCGAAGAAGGCAGCGGCGGCCTGGGGGTTGTCGGCCAGCTTGGCGACCTCGTCGGCGTGGTTGTGGATGACCTCGCCCTGGAGCTCGCCCGCGAAGTTCACGAAGATGTCCTTGCCGTACATGCTCGCCAGGCCCTGGGCGGTCTCGAAGCCCTCCAGCTCGTCGGGGAGACGGACGAACGACGGCCGGTCGCCTCCGCCGCCCAGCTCCGGGGCGCCGTCGCCCAGGGCTCTGATCAGGTCGATCCGGCCGTGGAGCATGGAGACCTGCGTGCCGCCCCAGTCGGCGATGTCGGCGATCTCCCGCAGCGCGGGGGTACTGATCCCGTTCTGGCGGAGCTTTCCCTCGAATTCCCGGCTGAAAGCGGTCAGCCGGTCCGCCGCGCCGCGCAGGGAGGTGGCGAGCTGTCCCATCTCCTCGGGATCGATGCCGCAGAACTCGGCGGTGGGTGCCATCGAGCGTTCCCCTTCGCGGTCACGACGGTCATATGCGCCCGGCCATCTCCCGGCGCATGGTGTCCGCCTGGGACTCGGTCACCATGGCGGGCTGCCGGCGCAGCTCCTCCTCGATCGCGTCCATCACGCGCTGCGCGAGCCGCCCCAACCTCTGGTGCCGGTCTTCCAGCTCGGTGGTCCACGTGGCGGCCGTCGGTCCCGTCCAGACCTTCCCCGACCGCATCGCCGAGGAGGCGCGCTGGTAGGCCTGCCGTACCTCGTGCGCCCTGTCCGCAACCTCCGCGAGGAGACGCTGCAGTTCCGCGCGCCGGGGATTGGGCACCATCGGCTCGGCCACGCCACCCCCGTCCTCTCCGGACCCCGCGATGAAAGAAAAAATCTAATACCACACTAGGTATTGATCGTCTATGTCGACAAGACCCGGCCACCGCCGAAATCGCGATCCCATCGCCGTAGCCGTAGCTTTGAGAGTGGACGAGTCGGGTATTTCAGTCATTCCATCTCACGCTAAATCGACCACCATTGGGACAGCGAGTGTCACTGTTTGAAGATCACACCGACGCGATAGAAATCGCCGCCAAGACCGCGTCATGGATATGTGTCGTCGCCGTTTTCGCACTGTTCATCACCGGCCGTTCAGAAATGCCCCTGCCCATGGCCATGGCCATCGCCATCGCCTCGGTAGCCCGTATCACCCTGTACCAGATCAAGAAGACCCGAACACGCTGGGACGAGGAGGACGCCGAAGAACGGGAAATACGCCGTGAGCAGCAGCACCTGAAGCGTGAACAGGAGCTGCGCCTCCAGATTCAGCGACAACAGCGGCCGGAGCGTTACTGAGGTTAAATCTCCGGAGTCAGGCCAGGTTGAAGAGCAGTCTGGTCTCAGCAAAGAAGCCGGTGATAAAGCCGGGGCGCGGTAGATCAACCAACTACGCTGCCCGGGCTTCAGGCAGACCAGGTCGGCGATGGGCGAAGAGCTTGGTTTAGGCCGCAGCGCGGTCCGCGAACGGGCGGCGGCGCCGGGTGGTGTCGACCAGCACCGGCGAGCGCCAGGCACCGTCCGGGTGGTAGACGTTGGTCCCGGGCGGCACGATTTCGTCGATCCGGTCGAGGGTCGCGTCGTCGAGGGTGAGTGAGGCACCCTTCAGCAGCGTCTCCAACTGGTCCGTGGTCCGCGGCCCGATGATCACCGAGGTGACGCCGGGATGCGCCACGGTGAAGGCCACGGCCAGCTCGGGCAGGGAGCAGCCGATGCCATCCGCGACCTCGACAAGCTGTTCGACGATGTCCAGCTTGGTGGCGTTCACGGAAAGCGAGGGATCAAAGCGCGCCGGCGTCAGCGCGGCGCGGCCGGTGGCGAGATCGATGGGCTGCCCCTTGCGGTACCTGCCGGTCAGAAAGCCCGAGGCCAGCGGGCTCCAGGTCAGCACACCCATCCCCAACCGCTGGCAGACCGGCAGCACGGAGGTCTCGATGCCCCGGGCCAGCAGCGAATACGGCGGCTGCTCGGTCCTGAAACGCTGCAGGCCGCGGCGCTCGGCGACGTGATACGCCTCGACGATCTCATCGGCCGGGAACGTGGAGCAGCCGAAGGCGCGGATCTTGCCCTGGTGTACGAGGTCGCTCAGCGCGGAAAGCGTCTCCTCGATATCGGTCGTGTGGTCGGGACGGTGGATCTGGTAGAGGTCTATCCAGTCGGTCTGCAGGCGCTTGAGGCTCTCCTCGACCTCCCTGATGATCCAGCGTCGGGAGTTGCCACTGCGGTTCGGGCCATCGCCCATCCGGAAGTGCACCTTGGTGGCGAGCACGACGTCGTCACGGCGGCCGCGCAGCGCCTTCCCCACGATCTCCTCCGACTCGCCCGCCGAGTACATGTCCGCGGTGTCGATGAAGTTGATCCCCTGGTCGAGGGCGGCGTGGATGATGCGGGCACAATCTTCGTGGTCGGGGTTGCCGACAGCGCCGAACATCATGGTTCCGAGACAGTGGACACTTACTTCGATGCCAGTACCGCCGAGGACGCGGTAGCGCATGGTCATGCTCCCTTAGTGGTCATGGATAGGGGCGATCATGCGGGGTACTCTAGGTTCTAGAGTCAGCTCTAGGGCAACCTCTACTCTGGAGGGCATGCCTGAAGTCGTGCAGAGCCTGAGCATCGGACAGGTCGCCGAACGCACCGGTTTGAGCGTGCACGCGCTGCGCTTCTATGAGCGTGAAGGCATCCTGGCCAATCCCGTACGACGTGGCCCCGGCGGGCGTCGCTTCTACAGCGAGGACGACGTGGAATGGCTGCGGCTCTGCATCATCCTCCGCGCCTCCGGCATGCCTCTCCCCGCGATCCGCCAGTACACCGAACTCGTCAGACAGGGTTCCGGCACCGAGGAAGAGCGGCTCACGCTGCTGCGCCGGCACCGGGAGAACGTGATCGCCCAGATCGACAAGCTGACCCACTGTCTGGACCTGATCACCTTCAAGGTCGGGGTGTACGAAGACCACCTCGAACATGGCCCCGTCGAGCACATGTGCGGCGCGTCGTCGCTGCCGGAGCACGCCGAACGGGATTAGTGGGTCACTCCTGCTGGCTGTACAGGTTGAGGCAGCGTGCGGTGTCCTCGACCTTGCGCATGTGCTCGTGGGCCGCCGGGCCGAGTGCCATGAGAAGGCCGGCGACGACCGCCTCGACGGCGGCGAAGGTGGGGACGAGGCTGTCGTACGGCGAGGGCGCCCCCACCTGGCACGGCAGGACGACGTCGGCCACCGAGGCGGCGGGGGACAGCCATGGATCGGTGAACACAATGACCCGAGCGCCCTGCTCCCTGGCCTGCCTGGCCAGTGCCAGGGACCCCGGCTCGTACCGCCGGTAGTCGAACAGCACGAGCACGTCCTTGCGACCGAGCCTCGCCAGCAGGGCGGCCCGTTCGACGCTCAGATCCGGCAGCGCGTGGACGTTGTCGCGCATCTGGACCAGGTGCAGCGCGAGGTATCGGCCGGTGAGCTGACTGAAGCGGCCGCCGAAGATCAGGATCCGGCGGCCGGGATCGGCGAGCAGGTTGACGGCGGCCTGGAAGTCGTCGGGCGGGATCGTGGTGAACGTCTGCCCGACCGACTCCTGGAACACCTGGCCGGAGGACCGGAGCAGCGTCGCCGCGTCCGAAGCGGTGCGCGAGCCGTACTCCGTGGTCTCGTAGAGCGTTATCGGCGAGGCGTCGCGCTCGCTGAGCTCGTCGCGCAGCGCGTCCTGGAACTCCGGGAAGCCACCGAAGCCCAGCCGCCCGGCGAAGCGCAGCACGGTGGGGGCGCTGACGCCGGCCCGTTCGGCGAGCCGGGCCACGGTCTCCAGCCCGGCCGCCGGGTAGGAGGCCAGGAGGGCGCGGGCGACCTTGCGTTCGGCGGGGCTGCACTCGCCCAGCCGTTCCCTGATCACGTCGCTGATCCGCGCCACTCGCTGGTCCCTCTCCATCATCGATGATCCTATTGCCGGTTATCGCCGCAAGGCGGCCTCATTCCTTGGTGATCGACACCCACAGGTCGGCGAAGCTACCGGAGGCCCAGGCGCGGAAGCCGTCCTCCTTGGTGAGCGTCACTCGGAACCGCGGGTTGGACTCCAGGGTGAGCCCGTACGTGCTCCGCGACCTGCCCGCGGTGGCGAGGTCGAGGGCGACATCGGTCATCTCGTACGAGCCGAAGATGTCCTGGCTAGGCGTCTTCGCGGTCCGGCCCTTCGCCTCGTGCAGGGGACTGGAGACCCGCGGGCTCCAGGTGTAGGGGTCGTAGGTGTCTCCGCTGGTGAGGTAGCTCCACCGGACCCCGGTCGTCCCATCAGCCTGCCGCATATCGAGAACCGAGATGCCGCGCTGACCGAGGACGGTCAGCCTCTCGCGGCCGGTGCCGACGCCGGTCACCTCGAGGGCGGTGTTGGGGTCGAGGCCGAACACCCGGTCGTGACCGGTGTCGGCGGCGAGCTTGATCGAGCGGCCCTGCCTGCCCCGCTGGGAGAAGTGGGAGTCGAGCAGGCCGTGGGTGAAGAACCCGAAACCGCCCGCCGGGTGGTAGCCGAGCCTGTCGTCCTCGAAGTAACCCGGCTGCGCGCCGTCGCGCAGGCCCAGATAGCTGACGCCGCCGGTGACCATGTCGCGTCCGGCGTGGATCTGGGCGCCCGCGCTGGTGCCCGCGACGACGGCCCCCTCGTTGAGCCGGTCGCGGATCGCGCGCAGCACGAGCGAGTCCTTCCCATCCCGGATCATGGTCAGAACATAGCGGTACTGGTCGCCGCCGCCGAAGAAGAATCCGGTCATCGAGCGCACGCGCGCGGCGAGGGCCGGGTCGTCGGCCGCGGTCATGTGGTCCAGGTCGATCGGGACCCACTCCGCCGAGCCCGCGCCGTGCTTCTTCAGCAGGTCGGCGTAGAACTTCCCGTTGGCCTCGCTGTTGCTGGCGTCGGGGGTCCCGGCGTCCGGGTCCTGCGACAGGGGGACGGACGCGGCGGTGAACACGCCGAAGCGGGCGTTCGCGCCGCCGGCGCGGTCGACCATCTCGCCGTAGATCTGGTGGTTGGTGTCGGCGAGCGCGCCGCCGACGAGGATCAGCGTGCCGCCTTGGGTTCTGGCCTCGGCCGGTACGGCTACCGCGGCGGCCAGCAGGCCGGCGGTGAGGGCGACGACGGCGGTTCTGCGGGTGAGGGGGGTCATGGCGTCTCCTGTAGTGAATTGATCAGGGTGACGAGGAGGCTGATCCGGGGCCCGACCGAGGTCAGGTCGAGCCACTCGGCGTCGGAGTGGTCGCCGCCGCCGACGGGACCCAGCCCGTCGAGGGTCGGCGTCGGGGCGCAGAGGTTGGCGTCGCCGACTCCTCCGGTGACGGCGGCGCCCACCTCCAGCCCGACAGAGCGTGCGGCGGCCTGAGCGGTGGCGACCAGCCGCTCGTCCGCCTCCATTGGGCTGCACACCAGGCCTCGCCGTACGGTCGCGCGGGTGCCCGGCACGCCGGGATCGGCGGCGAGCAGCTCCACGGCCTGAAGCACGGCGTCGAAGTCCCGCATGTCGGTGGCCCTGACCTCCAGCTCGATGGAGGCCGTGGGGCAGACGATGTTGGGCCGGGACCCGGCCCGGATGACGCCGACGTTGACCGTCACGCCGGGGGCGAGGCCGTTGAGCCCCTGTAGGGCGACCGTGAGGTGGGCTGCTGCGAGGGCGGCGTTGGCCCCGCGCTCGGGTTCGATCCCGGCATGCGCGGCCTTTCCCTCGATCTCAACGGTCAGGTCGGCGGCGCCCTTGCGGGCCTTGACCAGGTCGCCGTTCTCCCGGGCGCCCTCCAGGCACAGGACGTAGGCCGCCTCGCGGGCGAGCGCCTCGATGATCGGCCTGCTGCCCGGCGCGCCGATCTCCTCGTCTGGGGAGCAGCAGAAGACCAGTTCGTCGTACGGCTCACGCCCCTGCTCGATCAGCGACTCCAGGGCGTACAGGCCGGCGAGCAGGCCGCCCTTGTCGTCGCAGACCCCGGGTCCGTAGGCGGTCGTCCCCTCGATCCGGAACGGCCTGGCGGCGGCCGTGCCGTCGTCGAAGACGGTGTCCATGTGCCCGATCAGCAGGATCTTCGGGCCGCCGTTGCCCTTCCTGCGGCCGATCACGACGTCGCCGAGGCCCGTGGTGATCCGTTCCACCGAGCAGCCGAGCTGGACGAGCCGGCCCTGGCAGAAATCAGCGACCTTGTTGACGCCCGCCGCGTTGTAGGAGCCGCTGTCGATGTTGACGAGAAGTTCCAGGTCGCGGACGAATCCGTGGGTGTTCATAGCACCTTCGAGAGGAACGCCTTGGTGCGTTCGTGTTGGGGGGTGACGAGAACCTCGCTGGGAGGGCCGTACTCGACGACCACGCCGTCGTCCATGAAAACCGCCATGTCGGCGACTTCGCGCGCGAACCCGATCTCGTGGGTGACGACGAGCATGGTCATGCCCTCGGTGGCCAGCTCGCGCATGACATCGAGGACGTCGCCGACGAGCTCGGGGTCGAGCGCCGACGTCGGCTCGTCGAACAGCATCAGCTTGGGCCGCATCGCCAGCGCGCGGGCGATCGCGACCCGCTGCTGCTGCCCGCCGGACAGCTGTGCGGGATAGGCCTTCTCCTTGTCCTGGAGGCCGACCTTGGCCAGGAGCTCCCTGGCCTGCCGTACGGCCTCCGCCCTGGGCACGCCCTTCACTCGGACGGGCGCCTCAACGATGTTCTCCAGCGCGGTCATGTGCGGGAACAGGTTGAAGCGCTGGAAGACCATGCCGATGTCGCGGCGCTGCCGGGCCACCTCCTTGTCCCTCAGCTCGCGGAGTCTGCCGCCCTGCAGGGCATAGCCGACCAGGCGGCCGTCGACTTCGAGGCGGCCTGAGTCGATCTTCTCCAGGTGGTTGACGCACCGCAGGAACGTGCTCTTGCCGGAGCCGCTCGGACCGAGCAGGCACACGACCTGTCCCTTCTCGACCGTCAGGTCGATGCCCTTGAGCACCTCCAGCTTGCCGAAGCTCTTGCGGACGCCTACTGCTCGGATCACCGGATCCTCCCGAACATCCGCCGGAACATGCCCGGGCTCTGCTGGAGCGTGCCGCGCCCGAACCTGCGTTCGAGGTAGGCCTGCGGCACCGACAGCAGCGAGGTCAGCACCAGATACCAGACGCAGGCGACGATGAGCAGCGGGAGCTGCTTGAAGTTCTGGCTGTAGATCCGCTGCACCTGGGTCATCAGCTCGGCAGCCGAGATCACCGAAACCAGCGCCGTGGTCTTCAGCATGTTGAGCGTCTCGTTTCCCATCGGGGGCACGATGATCCGCATGGCCTGCGGAAGTACGATCCGCCGCATGGTCTGCGCCGGTGACATGCCGAGGGAGTGCGCGGCCTCGGTCTGCCCGTGGTCGACTGCCTGGATCCCCGCCCGGATGATCTCGGCGGCGTAGGCCGCCTCGTTCAGGCCGAGCGCGAGCAGGGCCGCAATCATGGGCGTGATGACCTGGCTCGAGGGGGCTGACCAGAAGACCACGTCGGTGAACGGGATGCCCAGCGAGATGTCGGAGTAGAACAGGCCGAAGAATCCCCAGAAGATGATCTGGACGAGCAACGGCGTTCCCCGGAGCAGCCAGACGAACGCTCCCGCGCTGAGCGACAGCACGGGGTTGGCCGACAGCCGCATCACCGCGACAAGCGTGCCGCCGATCACGCCGATCACCATCGAGGCGGCCGTGAGCCAGATCGTTACGACCAGGCCGTCGAGAATGACGCCCTTGAACAGGTAGTCGCGGACCGATGGCAGGTCGAGGTTCGGGTTCCTGAGCACCGAGTTCAGCAGGGCCGCCAGCAGAAGCAGCACCACAGCGGCGCCCACCCACCGGCCGTAGTGGCGGACCGGGATCGCCTTGAGCGTCTCTGGCGCCGCCGAGCCCGGTGCGGGCCCGGCGGCCTGGTTGCCTGCCATGATCAGTCGACCGCCGCGTTGATCGTCACGGTCGTGATGCCGATGGACTCGGCGTCGTACTTGGCGAGGATCTTGGCGTAGCTCCCGTCGTCGATCAAGGCCTGGAGGGCCTTCTGCATCGCCTCGGCCAGTTGCTTGTTCTTGTTGGCCACACCGATGCCGTTCGGGGAGGCGTTGTACCCGCCCATCGCGGCCGGGTCGTCGATGGCCTGGAAGGCGTTACCCCCGTCGGTGGTCTGGGCCGTGTAGATCGCGGCGGGCTTCGTCATGAGCGAGGCGATGACGGTGCCCGACTTGAGGGCGAGCTGGATGTCGACGTCCTTCGGGTACTCCTTCTTGTCGACCGCGGGCTTGCCCGCCGCCTTGCAGTCGGCCTGCCACTTGTCGATGAGCTTCGACTGGTTGGTGGCGGCCTGCGCCGCCACCTTCTTCCCGCACAGGTCGGTGTGCGCGGCGATGCCCTCCGGATTGCCCTTCTTGACCAGAATGCCCGTGCCGGACACCGAGTAGTCGACGAAGGTCAGCACCGCCTGCCGCTCCTTGTTGTCCGTCATCGCCGACATCACCGCGTCGAACTGGTCGGTCTGGATGGCCGGGATGATGCCGTCCCACTTCTGCACGGCGAACTCGAACGGCACGCCCAGCTTCGCCCCGATGGCATGGCCGAGATCCACGTCGATCCCGGTGAGCTCCTGGCTCCCCTCGGAGACAAACATCTCGAACGGCGCGTAGGGCGGTTCGGTGGCGACACGGACCTTCCCCGCGCTCTTGATCTGGTCCGGGAGGAGCCCCGCCAGGGCGGGGTCGGCGGTGATGGGCACTCCGGCGATGGTTGTGGCCTGTGGCGCCTGGCTGGCGGAGGCGGAGGCGGCGCCGGTCGTGGCCGGATCGGCCGCCGTGGTGCTCTTCCCGCACGCGGCGGCGGTGAGCAGGGTGACTCCGGTGAGCAGCAGGGTGAGTCTGCGCATGATCGCACCTCGTTGGTGGGGGCTCTGACGAGTGGACCAGACATTACAGATATCCATTCCTGCCGTGAAGGTGTAACGGACGTAACGTCTCTGCAACGGCTCCCGCACCGGTCGATCGTTACGAATGTTACATATTTACGGCCCGCCCCATCGGATGTACCGTCTGCGTCACAACCGGCTCGGTCATCATCGAGGTGATCCGCGCCAGCCGTACGTCGCTGCTCGTGGTGAGCTTCACCGCCTTCGGCGTTGCCGAAGTGGCCCGAGAACTGGCCAGGGCGTCCAGGCGCGGCCTCCAGCCGATCGAGCGCTCGCCCACAACCTCGAAGTCGGCGTGATCCTCCGTGATCCCGACGTGGTGCGCAGACTCGTCAGGCATTTCCGCGCGCTCATGCGACCTGAGGACGGTCCGCTGCGTCCTACCGGGTGACGCTCAGTCGCGTTCCAGCACGGTGAACCCGAACGGCGCCTCCAACTCCTGCTCGCCGTACGGACGAGGACGCCCGAGCACAGGACTCGCGGCGCGGTGAAGGGAACGTGTGCAGCAGAAGGGGTGCCGTAGCGGGTCGGGCGCCTGGGCGTAGAGTCTCCGGCTGAACAGAGGCGAGACCTGAGAGGTGCGCGGTGCGGTTTTTTCGAGGAGGGCTGGCGATGGCCCTGCTGGCGGCGGTGTGCGGTTGCGCGGTGACCGGTTGGGGCGAGCGCCCGCAGGCGGCCGAGAGCACCACCGTGGCTACACCCTCCCCGAAGGACGCCAAGAACGGTAAGGACGCCAAGAAGCCCGCCGACGCGCGCGAGCTCTACCTGGAGTCGCTGCGGCAGCAGGCGATGCAACCATCGGTCAACCTGGTGCAGGAGTACTACCGGCAGGAGAAGTTCTATCCCGGCGGCAGTCGTAACGTCGTGGTCTCGGGGTTCGACTACCGGACCAAAGACGTGCGCCTGGAGAAATCACAGGTGACCGTGGCAGGTGGAAAGACCTGGACGGCGTGGGCAACCTGGTGCCGCGGTAAGGAGGAATGGTTCTGGGCCGGTGAGGGCGACTGGGAGATGAGATCCTCCACCCGGTGCCCGAGCCTCCCCTCCCAGGTGTGGCTCAACGACGGTCTCGGCGTCGGCGGGCTGACCGAGAAGCAGGCCGACATCTTCGTCGGGCAACTCGGCAACTATCAGGGGTTGATCAAAGGCCGTGGGATGAGCGTCGTCAAACGGGATGGCAAGCCGTACGTGCGCCTCGAGATCAGCGTGAAGCCGCTGCGGTTCGGCACCGGGTCAGCGGTTGGCGCGGGCCTGTACCATGACGCGTTCAAGTACACCGAACTCGACTCGTTCACCCACCCGTACAGCTTGCTGGCCAACGGCGGGTCCGCTGTGGACATCATCCGCTACATCGACCCCGAGACCCGGCTGCCCGTTTACTCGGAGATGCTGGAGACCGGCAAGGGCACCTGGACGATGCACCGGGTCGTTTACGAATTCGGCAGCCCCGTGGGCAAGAGCACCCTTCCCGCCAGACCTGGCATCACCCGGCTGACATGGCAGCCGGAGGGGATCTGACGAGGACGTCCGCCATGGAGGTCGTCACCGGCCATGGCCCGGCCGCCCTACTTGTAGCGGAAGTAGACGAACAGGCGGCCGTGGTTCTTGGAGTCCTTGTCGATGCGGTGATAGAGGGCCTTGATCTCCTTCTGCTCCAGGAAGCGCAGGACCTTCTTCTTGAGCTGGCCGGAGCCCTTCCCGGGGATGATCTCGACCTCGGTGGCCTTCTTCCTGATGGCCTCGTCGATGATGCCGCGCAGCGCCTTGTCGATCTCACCGCCACGGTTGAAGATCGGGTGCAGATCCAGCTTCAGTTTCACGCGCCCAAGCCTCTCATCCTCCCGCCCCCCGGGTGAGCCCACCCTCCCCGGAACAAATCAGGCAATAAGCATCAAATCACGTAAACAACGAAACATGGCCATTTACGCGTCGGTCCACGGGGAATCCGGGACGGCCACGGTGAGTGCCCGGCCGGCCATCGGCGCCGGCGTTTCGTTCACCGGCCACGATGAGGTCCTGCCGGATCGCGGGGCGGCCCTGCCATCAAAGTTGACCAACTCGGGCGCTAATTGTGGCAATTTCCGGATCTAGGCAAATAAATAACCTCTGGTTAGGCTCCCAGTCATGATCGTCCGCCTTTACAGGCGGTCGCTCTCTCGTCACCCAACGGGGAGGGCCGAGGCCTCCTCAGCCATGCCCTGATCCGGGCATGTCCGGGTGACCTCACCCCTCCCATGGCGTGACGTGGTCATGCGTCCCCACAGGGAGGTCTCGTTGCTCAGGAAGTCCCAGTTATCACGGATCAGGCGTGTGGCGGTGCTCGCCGCCGGCGTCGGACTCGTCGCGGCGATGGCGCCGCCGGCGAGCGCGGATCCGCCCCCCACCCCGGACACCGGAAAGTGGACGGCAACCCCGCTGACCGGAGGCGAATCGGTCCAGGGCGCCAAGTCCACGACCGGCAAGCTCGCCCAGAGCGACCAGGCTCTTCTGGAGTCCACCTCGGACGCCACCGTCAACGTGATGGTCAAACTCGACTACGACTCGTACGCCGCCTATCAGGGTGAGCTCGAAGGACTTCCTGCGACAAGCCCCTCCAAGACCGGCAGGGCGCTTGATATCAAAAGCGCCGAGGCCAAGAAATACGAAAAGCACATCGAGGAAGTCGAGAACGCCTTCCTCTCCGGCCTGGCCAAGATGCCGGGCGCCCGGGCCGGGCAGAAGCTGCGCACCGTCTACGGCGGGATCGCGCTGCGGATCCCCGCCAACAAGGCAGCCGAGCTGCTGAAACTGCCCGGGGTGGCGGCCGTCCAGGAGGACAGGCCCGAGCAGCTCCTGACCGACTCCAGCGCCTCCTTCATCGGGGCCCCCACGATCTACAGCCAGCTGGGCGGCAGCGCCTCGTCCGGCAAGGGCGTCATCGTCGGCATCCTGGACTCCGGTGTCTGGCCGGAGCACCCCCAGTTCGCCGATCCCGGCACGCTGCCCCCCGTACCTCCGACCAAGGACGGCACCCCGCGCGTCTGCAACTTCGGGAACAACCCGCTGACGCCGGGGACCGGCCCGTTCGTCTGCAACCGGAAGCTGATCGGCGGCGCGCCGTTCCTCGACACCTACAACTCGGTGTTCGGCGGCGAGGTCTACCCCACCAGCGCCCGTGACTCCAACGGTCACGGCACCCACACCGCGACCACCTCGGCCGGCGGCCCGGTGGCCGACGCCAACCCGCTCGGCATCAGCCGCGGGCCGATCCATGGCATGGCTCCGGCGGCGCACGTGTCGGTCTACAAGGTCTGCGGCGTGCAGGGCTGCTACCCCTCCGACTCCGCGCAGGCGGTGGGCCGGGCCATCCTCGACGGCGTCCGTGTGATCAACTTCTCGATCTCCGGCGGCACCTCCCCCTACAGCGACCCGGTGGAGCTGGCCTTCCTCGACGCCTACGCGGCGGGCGTCCTCGTCTCCGCCTCGGCGGGCAACGAGGGCCCCGGAGCGGCCACCGTCAACCACCTCGGCCCGTGGGTGACCACCGTGGCGGCCTCCACGCAGAGCAGGACCTTCCAGTCCACGGTCACGCTGAACGGCTCGGGCGGCGCGAAGACCACGGTCAAGGGCGCCTCCATCACGGCCGGCGTCACCTCGTCGCTCCCGGTGGTGCTCGCCTCGGCAGCGCCGTACTACAACGCGCTGTGTACGGCACCGGCCCCTCCGGGCCTGTTCACCGGCAAGATCGTCGTCTGTGAGCGCGGCGCGGGCCGGGTCATGAAGGGCTACAACGTCCTTAGGGGCGGCGCGGCCGGCATGATCCTCACCAACACCACGCCGCTCGACGTGATGACCGACAACCACTGGATCCCGACAGTCCACCTCGACAAGCCCGACGGCGACACCCTGCAGGCCTTCCTGTCGGCCAACCCCGGGACGACCGGCTCGTTCACCCAGGGCACCAAGGCCACCTGGCAGGGCGACGCGATGACCACGTTCTCCTCGCGGGGACCGGGTGGCGACTTCCTCAAGCCGGACGTCACCGCGCCCGGCCTGCACATCCTGGCCGGGCAGACGCCGACGCTGGAGGACCCGGCGGGTGGCCCGCAGGGCAACCTGTACCAGGTCATCGCCGGCACCTCGATGTCGTCACCGCACGTCGCGGGCGCCTCGGCGCTGGTCTTCGCGCTGCATCCCGACTGGACCCCGGGCCAGGTCAAGTCCGCGCTGGAGACGACGGCCAAGACCTCGGTCACCAAGCAGGACCGCGTCACACCCGCCGACCCGTTCGACCTCGGCGGCGGCCGTATCGACCTGACCAAGGCCGGCGACCCGGGTCTGACGCTGAACGAGACCGCGGAGAACTTCGCCGCCTCCGCGAACGACCCGCTGAACCGCATCGATCTCAACCTGCCGTCGGTGAACGCCCCGACCATGCCGGGTCTCATCACCGCCAAGCGGACGCTCACCAATGTCACCGACAAGACGCTTGTCTACACCGCCACGGGCACGACCGTGAGCGGGGCGAACGTCTCGGTGCAGCCGTCCCGGTTCAACGTCAAGCGGGGCAAGAGCGTCGAGATCACCGTGGTGGTCACCGCGCCGGACCTGCCCGAGGGGCAGTACTTCGGCCAGGTGAACCTCAAGCAGGTGAACGGCAACCGCGACCTGCACCTGCCGGTCGCGTTCTACCGCAAGCAAGGCGCCGTCCCGGTCGAGCAGACCTGCGTGCCGGACACCATCGCCCGCAACACCGGCGAGTCCACCTGCACGGTGAGCGTGCAGAACAACACCCTTGAGGACGCCGAGGTCACGGCGGTCAGCACGCTGGACGGCAAGCTGCAGCTGAATTCGGTGACCGGCGCCACCAAGGTCGGCTCCCAGACCGCGACGGCTAAGACCACCCTGACCGCCAAGCAGCCGGACAGGCCGAGCATCGCGCCCGGCACCGGGCCCGCGCCCTACCTGCCGCTCGACGCCTTCGGCATCGCGCCGACGCCGATCGGCGACGAGCAGGCGCTGAACTACACCGTTCCGGCGTTCGTCTACGCAGGCAAGACCTACACCCGGCTCGGCATCGTCTCCAACGGCTACACGATCCCCGGAGGCACCTCGGGCTCCGCCGACATCGACTACGAACCGCAGACCCTGCCCGACCCGGCCAGACCGAACAACGTGCTCGCCACCTACTGGACCGACCTGGACGGCACCGGCGCGCCGGGCGTCTACGTAGCGACCCTGACCGACGGCGTGGACACCTGGCTCGTCGTGGAATGGCGGGTCAACCCCTACGGCACGAGGAACACCAAGGTGTTCCAGCAGTGGATCGGGCTGAACGGGACCGAGGACATCACCTACACCTACAACCCGAGCAGGCTTCCCGGAAATCCGCCGGCGGGCTACGGCCTGACCGTCGGTGCCGAGAACAGCGATGGTACGGCCGGCTCCCAGATCACCGGGCCGCCGACCCAGGACCTGCGGGTGACCAGCACCCCCGGAGCCCCCGGCGGCACCCTGACCTACACGATGAAGGTCAAGGGAGTCAGCAAGGGGACCGGGACGGTGACGACGAGTACGTCGACACCGCAGGTGAAGGGCACCACGATCAAGGTCGACAAGATAACCGTGCAGTAGCGGACCCCGTGGGGCCCGGCACCGGAGTGCCGGGCCCCACCCGGGTCTCAGCGCTGCAGGTAGTCGACCAGGTAGGCCTTCTCGCTCTCCAGCGACTCGATGGAGCTCTTGACCACGTCGCCGATGCTCACGATCCCGGCCAGCCGCTCACCCTCCACGACGGGCACATGCCGGATGCGGTGCGTGGTCATGGTCTGGCGCAGGTCGTCGACGTTGGCGGTGGGCAGGCAGGTGCGGACCTCGGTCGTCATGATGGACGACACCGGGGCGGCCAGCACGTCGGCGCCCTGGTCGTTCAGCCGCCGCACCACGTCACGTTCGGAGACGATGCCCGCGATCGACGAGCCGTCCTCGGAGACCACCACGGCGCCGATGTTGCGCTCGGCCAGGATCGCCAGGAGTTCGGTCACCGTCGCTTCTGGGCGGACGGTCGCCACAGCCGTTCCCTTGCTCCGCAGAATCGCGCCGATCAGCATTGACACCACCTCGGTTCATCCCGGCTGGGGTATCTCTGAACCCTGCCCTGCCGACGCCCTGTCTAAGCGCCGGCAGCGGTAAAGGGAGCGCCCTCACCCGAGGGAACGCGCGCCTCCTCCGTCGTCAAGCCGGACAGGACGGCCCTCGGCGGCGCCGTGATCTTCAAGGAGGCGGCGGTCTCCGACCTGGCCAAGGACTACCCGGTGCCGGTGGGCTGATCTCCGGTCCGGAGCGCGGCCCGCATCCACCTAAAGTGGGGTGCGAGCCGCATGGACCAGCAGTAACGTGTGAAATACCACATATCTTCGCCCCCGGGGACACAATGACCGACAAACTCAACACCGGTAGCCACGACCTGCCGGTCTCCGAAGCCCTCGCCGCGTTCATGGAGACCGGCTGGGCCGACACCCGCCGCGACGACCTGACCGCGCTGCCGCTGGCCTCCTACACCGCCAAGCGCCGTGCCGCGCTCGCCGCGCGTTTCCCCGGCGAGCGGCTGATCATCCCCTCCGGCACACTCAAGGCCCGCAGCAACGACAGCGACTACCGGTTCCGGGCGCACAGCGCGTTCACCTACCTCACCGGCGACCAGGAGCCGGACAACGTCCTGGTCATCGCGCCGTCCGGAGCGGCCACGCTGTTCCTGCGGCCTCGCTCACCGCGCTCCGCGCCGGGGACGGCCGGGCAGGAGTTCTACCGGGACCGCCGCTACGGCGAGTTCTGGGTGGGCCGCCGCCCCGACCTGGCCGAGGCCGAGGCGCTCTACCTGATCGAGTGCGCGCCGATCGACAAGCTCGACGACGTGCTCGGCGGCCCCGCACGGGTGCTGCGCGGGGTGGACGCGTCGCTGGACGCCCGGGTCGCGCCGCACGACGGGGACGGCGAGCTGGAGACGTTCCTCTCCGAGATGCGGCTGATCAAGGATGAGTGGGAGGTCGCCGAGCTGCAGTTCTCGGTGGACGCGACCGCGCGCGGGTTCGAGGACGTGGTGCGGGCGCTGCCCGCGGCGCTGGCCCACCGGCGCGGCGAGCGCTACCTGGAAGGTGTCTTCGGCCTCCGGTCCCGCCTGGAGGGCAACGCGGTCGGCTACGACAGCATCGTGGCCTCCGGCGCCCACGCGTGCGTGCTGCACTGGATCCGCAACGACGGCCGGCTGAACGAGAACGACCTGCTGCTGCTCGACGCGGGCGTGGAGACCGACAACCTCTACACCGCCGACATCACCAGGACCCTGCCGCTGTCGGGCCGGTTCAGTCCGATCCAGCGCCAGGTCTACGAGCTGGTCTACGAGGCTCAGAGCGCGGCGATCGCCGTCCTGAGGCCGGGTGCGAGCTTCCGTGACTTCCACCGGACGGCCATGCGGGTCATCGCCGAGGGCCTGCATGACTGGGGCGTCCTGAAGATCAGCGCGGATGAGGCGATGGAGGCCGACAGCGGGCTGTACCGCCGCTACACCCTGTGCAGCAGCGGCCACATGCTCGGCATGGACGTCCACGACTGCGCCAAGGCCCGCTCGGAGGTCTACCTGGACGGCGTGCTGGAGGAGGGGCAGGTGCTCACCGTCGAGCCCGGCCTCTACCTCCAGCCGGACGACCTGACGCTCCCGCCGGAGCTGCGCGGCATCGGCGTGCGCATCGAGGACGACCTCGTCATCACCGCCGACGGCGCCCGCCTGATGTCTGCGGAGCTGCCCCGCCACCCCGACGAGATCGAGGGCTGGATGAGCGCGATCCTCGCCTGAGGCAGCGGGCGGGGAGCCCGGCCCGGTGAGCCACGGCGGCCGGCGCAACGAGGAAATCCGTTCGCGAAGTAACCAGGAAGAGCGAACGACCTGCGGAAAGGGAAAGAATTCAACACGGTGAGCGCAGTGGTCCATCCGTCTCCGTCGTGATCTCCTGCGGCGTGCTCGGCTGGATCGCCACCGGCCGGACATCCTGCCGCCGTGAACAGGAGTAAGACACTTGAGCCCCACTCCGCAGCAGCCTGAGGAACCTGCCGCCGTCGACCCCGGCCCGCCCACGGAACCCTCAGCCGAGGCCGTCCCCGCTCTGCCCGAGCGCCGGGAGCCCGGATCGGCCCTCGCGCCCGACGTCGCGCATCGGGCCGGAGGGGAGGCGAGCACCTGGGCCGCGGGGAAGAAGCCGGTGGGGTTCGGGGCGTGGCGGGGCAGGCTGATCGGTGCGGTCACCGCCGTGGTCCTGGCGTCGACGGCGACGACCGCCGCGCTCCAGTGGAGGGCCGCCGGCCGGCTGGCCGCGGAGAAGGCCGAACGCGGCGCGGTCTCCGCGCGGGCACGCGAGTTCGCCACGGCCCTGCAGACCTACGACTACTCCAACCTCCAGGCCTATCGCGACCAGGTCCTCGCCATCTCGGACGAGAACTTCGAGAAGACCTACAACGAGGCGTTCAGCCCCCTTGAAAGAGTGATCACTTCGATGAAGGCGAGCTCGTCCGCCCTGGTCAGGGGCGTCTACGTCTCCGAGATCGCGCGGGGCAGGGCAAAGGCGATCACGGTCGTGGACTCCCAGGTCACGAGCACGGCAGGGACCCGGCGCATGCTCGGCACCTACATGGAGCTCGGCTTGGTCAAGACCGGCGACCAGTGGAAGGTCAACGACGCGACCGTGATGGGCGCGGCCGACGAACTGGTCACCGACCCCCACGGCAAGGCGGTGGAACCGGCTCCCGGGCCCTCCCCGAGCGCCACCGGAAAGGACGGGTAGTCATCCCCCGGCCAAGGCCTCGAACATCTAGTCTGATCGAATGCACGACTGCCTGGTGATGGCCGGCCCCACCGGCGAGATCCACTCCCCCGCCGCCATGGATCTGCTGACCGAGGTCGAGCGCGAACGCGCGGCGAAGTTCCTCCGGGAGACCGACCGGCGCGACTTCGTGGCGGCCCACCTCCTGGTACGGCGATGCGCGGCCAAGGTCGTCGGCGTTCCCGAGGACCGGCTGACGCTGCTCCAGCACTGCGACCGGTGCGGGCCGGGGCACGGCAGACCGTACCTCGCGGAGGTCCCAGAGCTCGGCGTCAGCCTGACCCACACCCATGGCTACGTGTGCGCGGCGGTGGGCCCGGGCCGGGTCGGCGTGGACGCCGAGCACGTCCCCGAGGGCCCGCTGGACGAGGTCCTGGTGGCGCACGCCCTGGCTCCCGTGGAAAGGCCCCTGGTCGGTGACAACGGAGCGCTGATCCGCCTCTGGGTCCGTAAGGAGGCGCTCATCAAGCGAGGCGAGCTCACCATGGACGACCTGCGCACGACGGACCTGTCCGGGCTCCCCCTCGAGGTGGACGGGTCCGGCCGCCTGGAGTGGGAGGGCAGGCACCTGCTGGAGTGGCGGACCGGCTCAGGTGTCGCGGTCTGCGTCGTCACCGACCATCCGGCCGCCCTGGGCTGATCTTCCGGAGGCCGGGGCAAGGGACACCTGTGAGGTCGGGGAAAGAGCTCACTGAGCCTGCGTTCCTCTCCGCCGGCGGCCCGGTCCAGGGCGGCGGGCCGATGAACTGGCAGGTCGCCTGTGTCTCATGTCTCACCGGCCCTCAGGAATGGTTGAATTTTCACTCATGTTGGAGAAGGTAGGTAATTCGCAGAACGCACTAAGGATCAAAGATGACTCTCGTTCTCTCCTCCGACGCCCAGCGCCTTCTCTTCAGTGATGCCCGTACGGCCAACACCTTCACCGACGAGCAGGTCAGCGACGAGCAGGTGCGCGCGATCTACGAGCTGGTCAAGTACGCCCCGACCGCGATGAACCAGCAGCCGCTGCGGGTCGTCCTGGTCCGGACCCCCGAGGCCCGCGAGCGCCTGGTCGGCCTGATGGCCCCGGGCAACCAGGCCAAGACCGCCGCCGCCCCGCTGGTCGCCATCCTCGCCGCCGACCTGGACTTCCACGAGGAACTCCCCAAGGTCTTCCCGCACGCCACCGGCGCCAGGGACATGTTCGCCACCGACGAGGCGAAGCGCATCCAGTCCGCCAGGTTCAACGCCACCCTGCAGGTCGGCTACTTCATCCTGGGCGTCCGCGCCGCGGGCCTGGCCGCCGGTCCGATGACCGGCTACGACGCCGCCGGGATCGACAAGGAGTACTTCGACGGCGACCACACCGTGCTGGCCGTCGTCAACATCGGCAAGCCCGGCGAGAACCCCTGGTTCGACCGCCTTCCCCGCCTGGCCTACGACGAAGTTGTCACCACCGTTTGAGGTAGGTTCTGATCCATGAACCGGGAGCGGACCCGTCACGGGGAGCCCAGTGACCGACCGGCCGGAGCCGCCCGGCGGACGAGGAGCGGTGAGCCACCAGTGAACGATGAGGAGCCACGCTGGCTCACCTCGATCGAGCAGCGGGCCTGGCGTGCCCACCTGGCCGCGTACAAGCTCCTGGAACACCGCCTCGACCGTGAGCTGAACCCCTTCGGGCTCTCCGTCAACGACTACGAGATCCTGGTCAACCTCTCGGAGATCCCCGACCACCGCATGCGCATGAGCGACCTGGCCGACGCCACGATCCAGTCCCGCAGCCGCCTGTCCCACCAGATCTCCCGGATGGAGGCGGCGGGGCTGGTGGCCAGGGAGGACTGCCCTGACGACCGGCGCGGCACCTTCGCCGTGCTCACCGAACACGGCTGGGCCACCATAAAGAAGGTCGCGCCGCACCACGTGAACAGCGTCCGGCAGCACTTCATCGACCTGCTCACCGACGACCAGCTCATCGAGCTGGAGAAGGCCTACACCCCCGTGGTGAACCATCTGAAAAGCCTGCGGTGAAGCGAAACCGATACCGGCGAGTCCGCCCCTAGCCGGCGGACGGTCGCTACGATCCGGCCATGCCTGCTCACCGGATCCTCATCGCCGCGGTAATCGCCGCGCTCTCCCTGATCACCGCATGCAGCGGCGGTGGCGCCTCCAGTGATCGGGCGGCGCTGCCCGGCGGTGCCGAGCTGGTCAAGAAGTCGGCGGAGGCGATGCGGGCCGCCACGTCCGCCGCCTTCACCATGGAGACCGAGGGCACTCCGCCGGTGCCGGTCAAGAAGGCGACCGGTCGCCTCAGCGGGACCGGCGACGCCGACGGCACCATCCAGCTCGACCTGGCGGGCAGCCTCCAGGAGATCAGCTTCGTGGTGATCGGGGAGGTCGTCCACTTCAAGGGCGTGACCGGCGGCTTCCAGAGGATGTCACGGAGCGATCTCGCCGCGATCTACGACCCGTCGGCCATCCTCAACCCCGACCGAGGGGTCGTTCAGCTCCTGACCAACGCGCTGGACCCCAGGACCGAGGCCGAGGAGAAGGTGGACGGCACCGACGCCTACCGGGTCTCGGCCACCCTCTCCCAGCAGGTCCTCGCCACGATGGTGCCGGGGATCGCGCAGAGCGTGAACGGCATGCTCTGGATCGACAAGGCCACCGGCCGTCTACTCAAGGCCGACCTGCCGCTGAACGGCGGCAAGGTGACCGTCTCCTTCCGCGACTACGACGTGCCGGTCCAGGTCACCGCGCCGGTGGAGTGACCCATGACCGACCCCACGGCACCTCCCGCGAGCGCCCATGACCGTCCGGTGCCCGGCGGTGACCGGACGGCCCGGCGCCGGGTGGCCCTCGGCGTCGGCGGCACCGCGGTGCTGCTGGCCGCCCTGGACGCCTACGTCGTGGTCACCGTCCTCGTCGACATCGCCAGGGACGTCGGCGTCCCGCTGAACCACCTGGAGCGGGCCACCCCGATCGTCACCGGCTTCCTGCTCGGCTACATCGCGGCCATGCCGCTGCTCGGCCGGCTCTCCGACCGGTACGGCAGGCGCCCACTGATCCACCTCTGCCTGGCGGGTTTCGCAGCCGGCTCGCTCGTCACCGCGCTGGGCGACACGGTGCCCTGGCTGGTCGCCGGGCGTGGCCTGCAGGGCATCGCGGGCGGCGCGCTGCTGCCCATCACCATGGCCATGGTCGGCGACCTGTGGGACGAGCACGACCGCCCGGTGGCCCTCGGCGCGGTCGGCGCGGCCCAGGAGCTCGGCAGCGTGCTCGGCCCCCTGTACGGCGCGGCCCTCGCGGCCCTGGTGCCGGTCACCCTGCGGCTGGACGGCATCCTGTTCGGCGGCTGGCGGTCGATCTTCTGGCTGAACCTTCCGCTGGTCGCCCTGGCCGCGGCGGCCGTCCAGCGGTCCGTCCCCCCGCCGGTGCGCGGGCCGGCCCGCGGCACCCGCGTCGACGTGGTCGGCGGCCTGCTGCTGGCCCTCGCGCTGGGCCTGCTGGTGGCCGGCCTCTACAATCCCGACCCGAGCACGTCGGTCCTCCCGCCCTGGGGTCTGCCCATGATCGCAGCCGGGGCGGTGTCCGCCCTCGGGTTCGTCGGATGGGAGATGCGGTCCCGGACCCGGCTGATCGACATGGCCGGGGTGCTGCGCGGCCCGTTCTTCGCCACGCTCGGAGTGAGCTTCCTGACCGGCGCGGCACTGCTGGTCACCCTCGTGGACGTCCAGCTGTCCGCGCAGACGCTGCTCGGGCTGGAGACGCTGGACGGCGCGCTGGTGCTGTCCCGCTTCCTCATCGCGCTCTCGGTGGCCGCGCTGCTGGGCGGGGTCGTGGCCCGCCGGTACGGCGAGCGGGCGGTGGCGGTGGCCGGGCTGGCTCTGGCCACGGCTGGCTACGTCCGTATCGGCCAGTGGCCCGTCGACCTGGCAGCCGCCGGGTACCGCATGGACGTCGACCTCGTCGTCGCCGGTCTCGGCCTGGGCGTGGTGATCGCCCCCCTCTCCTCGGCCGCGCTGCGGGCCACCCCGGCCGCCCAGCACGGTGTGACGTCCGCGGCCGTGGTCGTGGCCCGGATGATGGGCATGCTGCTCGGCGTCGCCGGGCTGTCGGCGTGGGGTTTCCACCGGTTCCAGTCGCTCACCGCCGACCTGGACACGCCGCTGCCGTTCGGCGTGGACCCCGCCGTCTACGCCCAGCGGCTCGCCGAGTACGGAGACCGGGTCCGGGTCGCCCTGCACACCGAGTACAGCGAGATCTTCCTGATCACCGCCGTCCTGTGCGCGGCGGGAGCGCTGGTCGCGCTGCTGCTCCCGCCCAGGTCCGGGACGCCGCCCATGACAGGACGCTGAACGCCGGCGCCTCCGTTGAGGACGGACACGGGCCGACCTTTGACTCCGGGCCCTCACCCATCTTCGCGATCTTGCTCCGAGGTCTATCGGATCAGACTCCTTTAAGGGAAGATCCGGGGTAATCAGGTCTGGGCTGGACATCCGTCTGCAGGCGGCCTGCAAGGAGTACGGGATCAGATGGACCCGATCCGGCGGACCGGCTCACAGTACGCTGCCGCCCCCCTCCAGGAGGCCCCCCTTGATCACTCTGGCTGTCCTCGCCGTCCTCGTTCTCCTCCTCGTCCTTCTCCTCACCTCGGTTTACAACAGGCTGGTCCGCACGCGCGGCGCGGTGGACAACGCGTGGGCCCAGGTCGACGTCCAGCTCAAACGCCGCCACGATCTCGTTCCCAACCTCGTGGAGACCGTGAAGGGCTACGCCTCCCACGAACGGCAGACCCTGGAGGCGGTGGTCGCGGCGCGTTCCCAGGCGATCTCCGCGCGGACCCCGCGTGACCAGGCGGTCGCCGAGAACGCCCTGTCCGCGGCGCTGAAGACCCTGTTCGCGGTGGCCGAGGCCTACCCCGATCTGAAGGCCGGCCAGAACTTCGCCGACCTGCAGGAGGAACTGGCCACCACCGAGAACCGGATCGCCTACTCCCGGCAGTACTACAACGACGCCGTCCTGACCTACAACAACGCCATCCAGACGGTCCCGGCCAACATCGTGGCGGGCATGACCGGCTTCTCCCCACGCGACTACTTCCGGGCACCCGACGAGGAGCGCGGCCCGGTCCAGGTCCGGTTCTAGAGATGGGCCTCTGGCTCGCGGCGACGGCCGCCACCGGACTCTGGCTGCTGCTCCTGCTCGCCATGGCTGTCGCGACCAGGAACCCGCCCGTTCACGCCGGGCCGCCCCCCGGCGAGCTTCCCGGGCAGTCCCCGGCGCTCGTCGACCTCATCACCGGCGACTGGCGCCTGTGCGACGAGGCGCCCTCCGCGACCCTCCTGGACCTGGCGGCCAAGGGCGCCGTGCAGATCGAGGAGATCGGCCCGGAGCTCGCCCTCGTGAGGATCCGCCGCGCGGTGGGCCTGAACCCGTACGAGCAGCTCGTCTTCGACCACGTGACGTCCCTCGCCGTGAACGGCGTGGTGGCCACCGGCGCCCTCGCCGAGGGCTCGCGCGACCTGGGCCGGTGGTGGAAGAGCTTCCGCCGGAAGGTCATCGCCGAAGCCCGGGCCCAAGGACTGTCGCAGCCCCGCTGGAACAGGGCCCAGGCCGCCCTCCTCACGGTCACCGCCGCGCTGCCCGCGCTCATGATCGGCCTGGCGGTCATCGTCACCTCGAAGGACGGCGACGACCGGGGCGGCTTCGGCGCGGCCCTGGTCGCCTTCGGCGTCCTCGTCCAGCTGATGGGCAGGCTCAACGGTGAGCGGGGCACCCGGCTGGGCGCCGAGGTGGCAGGCCACTGGCTGGGCGTCCGCGAGCACCTCGCGGGCGGCCGGTTCGCCGAGCAGCCCGCCGCGGCGGTCACGATCTGGGGACGGCAGCTCGCCTACGCCGCCGCCCTGGGTCTCGCCCCCCGCGCGGTGACCAGTCTCCCGGTGAGCACCCCCGCCGACGACCGGCGTGCCTGGTCGGACTACGGGGGCATGTGGCACACCGTCCAGGTGCGCTACCCGCGCCGCCTGATGTGGGGACGCCGGCCACTACCGATGATCTTCTATGCGCTGGTCGCGGGCGCCTTCACCGGCTTCTGGACGTGGATCGCGCTACTGGTCGCCTCTGCCTTCGATCTCTGGCCCGACAGCCTGGTCCGCCCCGTCTCCCTCGCCGTGGGCATGTGCGTGGCGGTGGTCCCGATTCTCCACGCGCTCTCCGACCTCACCACCAAGACCACCGCGCAGGGCCAGATCGTACGGCTCCGCCGCTACCAGGCCGGCTCCGGCGACAATCCCAAGTACGTCTACTGGTGTGCCCTCGACGAGGGGAACGAGCGCCTGGTCAAGGCCTACGGGATCAGCGCCGAGCTGTGGGACGGCCTGTCCGAGGGCGACGTCGTGCGTGCCGTCCTCGGCCGCCGGCTGGGCTGGATCAACGAGATCGAGGTCCTGGAGCGCTCGCATCACCACATCGAGAGCTACTCCGACACCGGGGAGTACCAGATGAACGCCCCTGAGAACCTCGGCGAGGTGAAGCTCTTCCGCGACACCGGATACGGCCCCGACCCCGCCTGACCACCTGGCCCGGTCCGTACGGCCCCGCGCACCTGACCGGCGTGGCCCGGCCTGGGGACCGGGCCACGCGCGGGAGTTCCCTACTTCTTCTGTCCCTGTCCCTGCCGCTGCCGCTTCTCGCGGATCTTCATCGTGACCTCGATGGGAGAGCCCGCGAAGCCGAACTCCTCGCGGATCCGGCGCTCGATGAAGCGGCGGTAGGTCTCCTCAAGGAAGCCCGAGGTGAACAGCACGAACCTGGGCGGCTCCGTCGACGCCTGGGTGGCGAAGAGGATCTTGGGCTGCTTGCCGCCGCGGACCGGGGGCGGGGTGGCCGCGACCAGGTCGGTGAGGAAGGCGTTGAGACGGGCCGTGGGGACCCGGGTGGACCAGGAGTCCAGCGCCTTCTCGATGGCCGGGACGAGCTTCTCCACGTGCCAGCCGGTCTTGGCGGAGATGTTGACCCGCAGCGCCCACGGCACGCGGATGAGCTGGCGGTCGATCTCCTTCTCCAGGTAGTAGCGGCGGTCCTCGTCGAGAAGGTCCCACTTGTTGAACGCCACGACCATGGCACGGCCCGACTCGATCACCAGGGAGATGATCCGCAGGTCCTGCTCGGTCAGCACGTCGCTGGCGTCGATGAGCACGACCGCGATCTCCGAGCGCTCCAGGGCGCCCCGGGTGCGCATGCTCGCGTAGAAGTCGGCGCCCTTCAGCTCGCGGTCACGCCGGCGGATACCGGCGGTGTCCACGAACCGCCAGGTCTTGCCGCCGAGCTGGATCAGCTCGTCGACCGGGTCACGGGTGGTGCCGGCCATCGGGTCGACGAGCACGCGCTCCTCACCCGCCAGCTTGTTCAGCAGCGAGGACTTGCCCACGTTGGGCTTGCCCAGCAGGGCCACCCGGCGCGGACCGCGCTCGACGCCGAAACGCTGCTGCGGCGTCTCCGGCAGCTTGTCCAGGATCACGTCCAGCAGATCGCCGCTGGAGCGGCCGTGCAGGGCCGAGACCGGCTGTGGCTCACCCAGGCCGAGGGACCAGAGAGCAGCGGCCTCCAGCTCCATCTGCTGGTTGTCGACCTTGTTGGCGGCCAGGATGACCGGCTTGCCGGAACCGCGCAGCACATGCCCGACGATCTCGTCGGCGTCGGTCACACCGACCACCGCGTCCACCACGAACAGGATCACGTCGGCCAGTTCGGCCGCGACCTGCGCCTGCTCAGCGATCTTCAGCGCCATCCCGGTCGCGTCGGGATCCCAGCCGCCGGTGTCGACCACCGTGAACCGGCGTCCGCGCCAGTTGGCGTCGTAGGTGACCCGGTCGCGGGTCACGCCCGGCACGTCCTCCACGACCGCCTCACGGCGGCCGATGATCCGGTTGACCAGAGTGGACTTGCCCACATTGGGGCGGCCCACCACGGCCACGACCGGTTGCGGGCCCGAGTCCGGGCCCACGTCCTCAGAGCTGTTGTCGGTACCCAGATCGGCCAGCTCAGCCTCGATCCAGCCGCTGTCTTCTTCCCCGATCACGCCTTTTCCTTAATCACACGTAGCACCTCGGCGATGACCTCTTCCAGGTTCAGCGCCGTGGTGTCAAGTTCGACGGCGTCAGCCGCCATGGCAAGCGGGTCGGTCTTCCTTGTCGAGTCCAGGGTGTCGCGCCGGGCCATCGCGGCCCGCTGCGCCTCCACCGTGGTGCCGGTCAGCTCCGCCGTACGGCGGAGTGCCCGGGCGTCCGCGCTCGCGGTCAGATAGATCTTGACCGGGGCGTCGGGCGTGACCACCGTGCCGATGTCACGGCCCTCGACGACGATGCCGCCCCCGCCGATGATCTCACGCTGCTCGGCCACCAACCGGCGCCGCACCTCGGGCACCGCGCTGACCGCGGAGACCGCGGCGGTGACCTCGGCGGTGCGGATGGCCAGGGCCGCGTCGGCACCGTCCACCGCCACCGTCGGGGCGTCCGGGTCGGTGCCCATCGAGAGAACCGGGTCCAGTGCCCTGGCGGCGATCGCTCCGGGGTCGGTGAGATCGACGCCCCGCTCGAGCACCCACCACGTGATGGCCCGATACATCGCTCCGGTGTCGAGATAACGCAGTCCCAGTGCCCGCGCGACCCCGCGCGACACACTCGACTTGCCCGACCCCGAAGGACCGTCCATGGCGACGACCAGTCCGGTCACGACGCCTCTCCCTTGCAGCCCGTTTCAATTGTCCCTAGGAGGCTACCGGGAGCCAGGGCGGAAACACGCATCGATCGGCTCCGGAAGCGTCCGCCGCGGCCCACCGGGCGGACCGCGGGAAAAGCGGTTACGGCAGGTGCCAGCCGTGCGCGCGCAGTGCCGCGGACAGCGCGGTCACCGCATCCGGCTGCACGGACAGATCGGCGGCGCCCAGCGGCAGGCCGGGGGCGTGCTCCAGCCGGACGTCCTCGATGTTGACGCCCGCCTCCTTTGCAACCTGGAACAGCCGGGCCAGCTCGCCCGGGCGGTCACCGATGATGACCTGGACGGTGGCGTAGGTGCGTGCCGGGCCTCCGTGCTTGCCGGGGATCCGGTCCGTGCCCGCGACGCCGCGGTGCAGCAGCTCGGTGACCTGGCCTATGGCCGTCGGATCGGCGGAGGCACGCAGCGAGGCGGCCGCGGCCGCCAGATCGGCGGCCACCGCCTCCAGCACGTCGGCCACCGGCAGCGCGTTGCCCGACAGGATCCCGGTCCACAGGCCGGGGTCGCCGGCCGCGATGCGCGTGACGTCGCGGACGCCCTGCCCGGCCAGGCCGAGCGCGGTCGCCGGGGCGGCGGCGAGCCGGGCGGCCACCGCGGCGGCGGCCACATGCGGGGCATGCGAGACGACCGCGACGGCCCGGTCGTGCTCGGCCGCCTCGACCCTGACGGCCTCGCCGCCGCAGAGCTTGATCAGTCCCATCAGGGCCTCGACCGCATCGGGCGAGGTCTCCTCCGTCGGGCACAGCGCCCACGGACGGCCCAGGAACAGGTCGGCCCGGGCCGCGGCGGGCCCTGAGCGCTCCCGGCCCGCCAGCGGGTGTCCGGCGATGTAGGTGGTCAGATCGCAGCGGAGATCCACGGCCTGCTGGAGCGGTAGCACCTTGACGCTGGCCACATCGGTGTAGAACCGGGCGGCCCCGGCGCGCTGGAGGTCGGCGAGCCGGTCGGCGACCATGTGCGGGGGGACCGCGATGACCGCGAGATCCACGGTCCGCCCGGCGGTCCACTCGGTGCCGGCACCCAGCTCCCGTGCCAGCCGTACGGCTCCCTCGTCGCGGTCGGACAGGTAGACGGTGATGTCCTGCTCGCGCAGGGCCAGGGCGACGGAGGTGCCGATCAGCCCTGTGCCGACGACGAGGACGCTTTCGAGGCCGCTCACGCGTTCTCCCTGAACTTCTTGGACGTGGTGCCGCATGACGGGGTTACTGGGCGATGTCCACACGCAGGGCCGTCGCGCCGCGCAGGTAGACGTGCTGGATCTCCTGGCGGGGCCGGTCGGTCTCCACATGGGCCATCAGCCGTACGACATGGGGGAGCGCGCCCGGAACGTCGATCTCAGACGCGCAGATCAGCGGGACGTCGTGAAAGCCGAGCTTGCGGGCGGCCAGGGCGGGGAACTCCGCGGTCAGATCGGGGGTGGCCGTGAAGATCACACTGATCACGTCGTCGGTGGTGAGCCTGTTACGTCCCATCACCTCGGTGACCAGCTCGGTCACCCCGGACAGAATGGCCTCCCGGTCGTTACCCTCGACCTGGATCGCGCCCCGAATCGCCCGCACCATCGTCGCTCCTCCATACCGTCCACGCCGGACCACCCGCAGGCGATCCGGCGTGTTGAAACCATGCGTGTCCAGGAAGGTTACAGGCCGACGGCGGCGTAGAGCTCGCCGACTTCCTTGAGGCTCAGCGCGCGTACGGTGCCCGGCTTGAGACGGCCGAGCTTGACCGGACCGAACTCGATGCGGGCCAGGTCGATGACCGGATGCCCGACCTCCTCCAGCATGCGGCGGACGATGTGCTTGCGCCCCTCGTGCAGGACGATCTCCACCAGCGCCTGCTGCCCGTGCTCCTGGACCAGGGTGAAGGAGTCGGCCTTGGCGATGCCGTCCTCCAGCTCGACGCCCTTCTTCAGGCGGCGGCCCAGATCACGCTCGATCTTGCCGGGGACCTTCGCCCAGTACTTCTTCTGCACGCCATAGCTCGGGTGGGTGAGCCGGTTGGCCAGCTCGCCGTCGTTGGTGAGCAGGATGAGACCTTCGGTCTCGGTGTCCAGACGGCCCACGTGGAACAGCCGCTCGGTGCGGTCGGCCACGAAGTCGGCCAGCGACGGACGGCCGTCGGGGTCGGACATGGTGCTGACGACGCCGATCGGCTTGTTGATGGCGAGGTAGACCAGGTCAGGCATCGTCGGCAGACGCTTGCCGTCGACATGGATGACCTGCTTGGCCGGGTCGACCCGGGCACCGAAGCGGCGGACCACCTGGCCGTCGACCGTCACCCGGCCATCGCCGATCATGTCCTCGCAGGCCCGGCGGCTGGCCACGCCCGCCTGGGCGAGGACCTTCTGCAGCCGGACGCCGTCCGGGACCTCGGTGGTGTCGCGCTCGTCGACGTAGTCCCTGTCGTAGAAGTCCGAGTCGCGCTTGGGCTGGCGGGCGGTCTTGAACCGGTCGTTCTCGATCGCGCCAGGGCGGCGCTCGGCCTTCGCGGGGCCACGGTCGGCACCGGGGCGGCGCTCGCCGTAGGAGCCGGCCCGCTTGCCACCGATCGTCTGGACCTCGTCTCGTCGATCGGTCCTGCCGAAGCGGCCACGGGAACCGCCACCCGGCGCCTCGTAGCGGCCGCGCGAACCGTCACGGGCATCCCTTCGCGGGGCGCCGGAGCGGTCATCGCGGCGCGGACCGTCCGAGCGGAACCCGCTCTGCGACCCGCCACGGTCCTCACGACGCGGACCATCCGAACGGAAACCACCCTCGGCGGGCCTGCCGTACTGGCTGCGCGAACCGTCACGCTCGGAACGGAACTCGCCACGGTCATCACGGCGCGGACCGTCCGAACGGAAACCGCCCTGCGACCCACCACGGGACGCCCCACGGTCATCACGAC
>NZ_JBIUTQ010000002.1:0-548695 GCF_044741965.1 Streptosporangium sp. NPDC087985 | reverse complement strand
ACGCGGACCATCCGAACGGAAACCACCCTCGGCGGGCCTGCCGTACTGGCTGCGCGAACCGTCACGCTCGGAACGGAACCCGCCACGGTCATCACGGCGCGGACCGTCCGAACGGAAACCGCCCTGCGACCCACCACGGGACGCCCCACGGTCATCACGACGCGGACCATCCGAACGGAAACCACCCTCGGCGGGCCTGCCGTACTGGCTGCGCGAACCGTCACGCTCGGAACGGAACCCGCCACGGTCATCACGACGCGGACCGTCCGAACGGAAACCGCCCTGCGACCCACCACGGGACGCCCCACGGTCATCACGACGCGGACCGTCCGAACGGAACCCACCCTGCGACCCACCACGGGACGCCCCACGGTCATCACGACGCGGACCGTCCGAACGGAACCCACCCTGCGACCCACCACGGGGTCCGCCGGACCGGGAGCCGCCGCGGGGATTGCCGCCGCGCGGGGCTCCGCCACGGCCTTGACCGCGTCCATCACCGGACGGGGTGCTACGCCTGTTATTCACTACTTGTGCTCCTCTAGGGTTTCCACGTCGTCGGGCAGGAACGGTGCCAGTTCGGGAAGCTCACCGAGATCCCGCAGGCCCATCCGCTCGAGAAAATACGAACTTGTCCGGTAGAGCAATGCCTGGCTCTCCGGTTCGGTGCCGGCCTCTTCGACCAGCCCCCGTGTTACCAGCGTGCGCATGACACCGTCGCTGTTGACACCTCGGATGGCCGCCACCCGGGCCCGGCTGACCGGCTGCCGGTAGGCGACCACGGCCAGGGTCTCCAGTGCGGCCTGAGTGAGCCGCGCCTGCTGGCCGTCGCGGACGAACCGCTCCACGAGGGCCGCGTGCTCGGCCCGCGTGTAGAACCGCCAGCCGCCCGCCACCTCTCTCAGGTCGAAACCCCGGCCGGCCTCAGTGTATTCCGCCGACAGTTTACGGAGTGCGGCGGCGACCTCACCGGTGGGCCGTTCCAGAATCTGGGCGAGGGTCATCTGGCTGACCGGTTCGTCGACCACGAGAAGGATAGCCTCCAACCCGGCGCACAGGTCCGGGTCGGGCACCACGTCAGTCATGGGCGGGCTCTCTCTTGGTGCTCTCGTCGTAGTCGTCGGCCACGGCGACGTCTCCGTCGTCGCTACCGGTCCAGGTCACGTGCAGTTCTCCGAGAGGCTCCACCTGGTCGAAGGAGACAGCCGCCTCCCGATAGAGCTCCAGGACGGCCAGGAAACGCGCGACGACCTCGAAGGTGCCGGCGCAGTCGGAGGTGAGGGCCCGGAAGGTCGCCCGGCGCACCCGCCGCAGCCGCTCGACAAGGATAACCGCCTGATCCCTGACATTGGCGAGTGGTTGGTAGATGTGGTCGACGGAGACCGATGGGGGGACCTTGGGCGCGAAGGCCCGCTGGGCGAGCTGGGCGAGGCGGTCGGGGCCGATGCCCAGGATCAGCTCGGGCAGGAGGTTGGCGAACTGGGCCTCCATCGGCACGGTCCGGGGGAAGCACAGCGCCTCCTCGGCCATCCGGCTGGAGAAGACCTTCACGACCTCCTTGTAGGCCCGGTACTGCAGGAGCCGGGCGAACAGCAGGTCGCGCGCCTCCAGAAGGGCGAGGTCCTCCTCGTCGTCGACCTCGCCCGACGGCAGCAGTCTGGCCGCCTTGAGGTCGAGCAGGGTGGCCGCGACGAGCAGGAAGTGACTCGTCTGTTCCAGATCCCACTCCGGGCCGCGGGCACGGATGTAGGAGATGAACTCATCGGTGACCTGGCTGAGGGAGACCTCGGTGATGTCGAGCTTGTGCTTGGAGATCAGACCGAGCAGCAGGTCGAAAGGGCCCTCGAAGACCTCCAGGTGCACTCTGAAGGTGTCGTCGGCCGTCTGCGGCTGCTCGGTCATCCCGCCATTGTCCCGCACCCGGGACCGCGGTCACCTCTCCAGCGCGGCCCATCTGGTGAGGACTTCGCGGGCCAGCTCGCGGTAGGCGCTGGCGCCGAGCGAGGAGGAGTCGAAGCTGGTGATGGGCTCACCGGCCACGGTGGCGTCGGGGAAGCGGACCGTCCGGTTGATCACCGTGTGGTAGACCTTCTCGTCGAACGCCTCGACCACCCGGGCCAGCACCTCGCGGCCGTGCAGGGTCCGCGCGTCGTACATGGTGGCGAGCAGGCCCTCGATGACCAGGTCCTCGTTGATGCGCTGCTGGACCTTGATGATGGTGTCCATGAGCAGCGCGACCCCGCGCAGCGCGAAGAACTCACACTCCAGCGGCACCATGACGCCGTGCGCGCAGGCCAGCGCGTTGATCGTGAGCAGGCCCAGGGAGGGCTGGCAGTCGATCAGGCACACGTCGTACTCGGGCAGGAGCGGCTTGATCACCCGGCCGAGCACCTGCTCGCGGGCGACCTCCGTGACGAGCTGGACTTCGGCCGCCGACAGGTCAATGTTGCTGGGCAACAGGTCCATGCCCTCGACGCCGGTCTCCATCAGCACGTCCCTGGCGGTGATCTGCCGCTCCATCAGGAGGTTGTAGACCGTCAGGTCAAGCTGGTGAGGGTTGATCCCAAGGCCGACGGAGAGGGCGCCCTGCGGGTCGAAGTCGACCAGCAGCACCCTGAGCCCGGCCTCGGCCAGCGCCGCACCCAGGTTGATGGTGGTGGTCGTCTTGCCGACGCCGCCCTTCTGGTTGACCATGGCCACGACACGCGCCGGCCCGTGCACCGTACGAGGAGGCGGGTCGGGAAAGACCGGGCGAGGTCGCCCGGTCGGGCCGAGAACTCCCCCAGCGTGAGGGGTCCCGGCGGTCTTGGTGTCCCCCCAGGGATTCTCGGGGTTTCCGGGGGTCGTTCCCCGGACAGAACCGTCGGTGGTCACAGTCACCAGTCGAACCTCCCTGACGGCCTTGAACCGGACCGTCCGGACGGACACTATGGCGTCAACACGTATGCGGCAAGGCGGCACGCCCGGACATAAGCAAGGTCAATGCCGCGCGCGCGGATGCGCAGCGGCATAGGCCTCGCGGAGCTTGTCGACCGTGACCAGGGTGTATACCTGCGTGGTGGTCACCGAGGCGTGGCCGAGCAATTCCTGAACCACCCTAACGTCCACACCGCCCTCGAGGAGGTGTGTTGCGAACGAATGTCGCAAGATATGGGGTGAGATTCCTGCCAGCCCTCCACGCTCGGCGGCCGTCTGGAGGACCTCCCAGGCGCCCTGGCGGGTGAGCCGCCCGCCCCTGGCGTTGAGGAACAGCCCCGAGGTGCCCCGGCCGTGAGCGGCGATGCCCGGGCGCGCCCGGGTGAGGTAGGCGCCCAGTGCCTCTCTGGCGAAGCGGCCCAGGGGCACCAGGCGGGTGCGTCCGCCCTTGCCTCGCAGGCGCACCTGCTGGGTCTTCGAGCCCAGGTCGACGTCGTCCACGGCGAGGCCCACGGCCTCGGAGATACGGGCGCCCGTGCCGTACAACAGCTCCAGCAGCGCCCGGTTGCGCATCGTGAGCGGTGCGCCCTCGGGACCGGAGGCGGCGATGAGCCGCTCCACATCGTCCACGCTGATCGCCTTGGGCAGCCGCCTGAGCTGCCGCGGCGGGCGCACGCCGTGGGCCGGGTCATGGCCGGCGGCACCTTCGCGCAGCGCGAAGCGGTGCAGCCCGCGCACCGCCGAGACCGCACGTGCCGCCGAGCTGGCGACGAGGGCCTGGTGGTCCTCGTCGCCCTCCCTGAGCGCGGCCAGGAAGGCCGTGACATCGGCTTCGGCCACCTCACCGAAGTTGACGAGGCCACGGCTCTTCAGATGATCCACGTATCGCAGGAGATCACGGCGATAGGAGGCCAGTGTGTTGGCGGCCAGACCCCGCTCCATCGCCAGATGGGCGAGGTAGCTGGAGAGGACGGCCTCCGTCTCGCTCAGGGTGTCCTCCTGTCATGCCTCCAATGCGTCGGCGGGCCGCAACGAGGCGAAACCATCCGCCGAAGCGGCGTATGCGGCGAGAATACCGGCCACGGCTTGGGAATTGTGGATCATTCCCGCCAGGGCACGCCGAACCGCGTCGGACAGGGGAATCCAGACCACCGGCATGTCGATTTCCTCGTGCTGGTGGACGAAGTCCAGCTCCTCTTCGGGGATGGGGCTGAGGTCCCTGGCGAGGAAGATCCGGCTCCGCTCGTTGCTCATCCCCGGCGAGATGAAGGCGTCGATCAGGGTGTGCCAGGTCTCCGCCCGGTAGCCCGCCTCCTCGGCGAGCTCGCGGGCCGCTCCGACGTGCAGCGGCTCGCCCTCGACGTCGCGCAGACCCGCCGGCAGCTCCCAGAGCAGGTGCCGGACCGGGTGACGGTACTGGCGGATCATCAGCACCCGGTCCTGGTCGTCCAGTGCCACCACGGCCACCGACCCGGGATGGATCACGTAGTCGCGGTTGACGACCTCCTCCTCCGGCATGAGGACCGCGTCGGTCACCCCGGTGATGACACGCCCCCTGAAGTGCTCGGTGGAGGAGACCACCTTCCACTTCTCAGGGACGTCCGTGACCTCGACTTCGGGGACGCTCACTTGCTCCGCCCTGCCCGGGCGACGGTGCCACGGGTGCCGGCGTAGGTCAGAGCGGCGCCGACCAGACCCTTGAACAGCGGGTGCGGGCGGGTCGGCCGGGAGCGGAACTCCGGGTGCGCCTGGGTGCCGATGAAGAACGGGTGGATGTCGACGGGCAGCTCGGCGTACTCCACCAGGCGGCCGTCGGGCGACAGACCGGAGAAGACCATGCCGATCTTCTCCAGTTCGGCACGGTAGGAGTTGTTGACCTCGTAACGGTGGCGGTGACGCTCATCGGCCTTCGCCATGCCGTACAGCTGGCGCGCGAGGGAGCCCTCGGCGAGCTTGGCGGGGTAGAGGCCCAGCCTCATGGTGCCGCCCATGTCGCGTTCGCCGGAGACGACGTCCTCCTGGTCGGCCATGGTGGAGATGACCGGGTGTGTGGTCTCGGGGTCGAACTCGGTGCTGCCGGCGTCCTCGATGTCCGCGAGGTTGCGGGCGGCCTCGATGACCATGCACTGCATGCCCAGGCAGATGCCGAGCAGCGGAATCTTGTTCTCCCGGACGTATCGGATCGCGCCGAGCTTGCCCTCGATGCCGCGCACGCCGAAGCCGCCGGGGATGAGCACACCGTCCACACCGGCCAGCTCGCGGGTGGCGCCCTCGGGGGTCTCGCAGTCGTCGCTCTTGACCCAGCGGATGTTGACGCGGGCGTCGTTGGCGAAGCCACCCGCACGCAGCGCCTCGGTGACCGACAGGTAGGCGTCGGGCAGGTCGATGTACTTACCGACGAGCGCGATCGTGACCTCCTTGGCCGGGTGGTGCACCCGGCGCAGGAGCTGCTCCCACTCCTTCCAGTCCACGTCGCGGAAGGGCAGGCCGAGGCGGCGGACCACGTAGGCGTCCAGTCCCTCGGAGTGCAGCACCTTGGGGATGTCGTAGATACTCGGCGCGTCTATGGCCGAGACGACCGCGTCCTCGTCGACGTCGCACATCAGGCTGATCTTGCGCTTGATCGCGTTCGTGACCGGGCGGTCGGAGCGCAGGACGATCGCGTCGGGCTGGATACCGATGCTGCGCAGCGCGGCGACCGAGTGCTGGGTCGGCTTGGTCTTCAGCTCGCCGCTCGGCCCGATGTACGGCAGCAGCGAGACATGCAGGAAGAACACGTTGTCGCGGCCGACCTCGTGGCGGACCTGGCGGACGGCCTCCAGGAAGGGCAGCGACTCGATGTCGCCGACGGTGCCGCCGACCTCGGTGATGACCACGTCCACGTCGGGGCCGGCCATGGACCGGATGCGGTCCTTGATCTCATTGGTGATGTGCGGGATGACCTGCACGGTGTCGCCGAGATACTCGCCGCGGCGCTCCTTGGCGATGACGTTGGAGTAGACCTGGCCGGTGGTCACGTTCGCCGAGCCGTGCAGCTCGGTGTCGAGGAAGCGCTCGTAGTGCCCGACGTCGAGGTCGGTCTCCGCCCCGTCGTCTGTGACGAAGACCTCACCGTGCTGGAACGGGTTCATCGTCCCGGGATCAACGTTGAGGTAGGGATCGAGCTTCTGCATGGTGACCCGCAGGCCACGCAACTTGAGAAGGCGCCCGAGGCTCGACGCCGTCAGTCCCTTACCGAGACTGGAGGCGACGCCGCCGGTGACGAACAGATGCTTGGTTTGTGCGGCGCTGCGCAAGGAGTCTCCCGTGGTCGTCATAGATCAGTTGGCGCGCCCTGATGACGGCCCACATGCCCACGGGCTCTCAGAATATCAAACCGTTGTCGCGAACCGCCCGAACATCCCCCGGCCCGTATTCCACCGGTATCCGACCAGCCGGTAGCTTAGGCCGTTATGTCGATTCGTGGGGTGTTACGGCGTGTCGCCGGCGGCCTTGTCCATCGTGGCTGGGCCGCGATCCGCGCGATCGGCGCGGTCAGCCCGGCCAGTCCCGCCGGATACCGGTTCCGCCGCCTCGGTGAGGGCGCCTTCCTGTCGTTCCCCCTCGGCGCCGTCTTCGGCGAGGCCTGGATCGAGATAGGTGGCCACACCCTGATCGGCGAGCGCGTCTCCATCTCCGCGGGCATGGGCCCGGGGGTCGACCTGGGGCCTGACTCGATCGTGCGGATCGGCGGGAGCTGCTCCATCGGCCGGGGCAGCCACATCGTTGGCCACCAGTCGATCGACATCGGCGACCATGTGTTCACCGGCCCATATGTCTACATCACCGACCAGAACCACGTCTACGACGACCCGGAGACGCCGATCGGCCGCCAGTGGCCGCGCAACAATCCCGTGGTCATCGGCTCGGGCTCCTGGCTGGGCACCGGCGCGATCATCCTGCCGGGCACCCGGATCGGCAGGCAGTGCGTGGTCGCGGGCGGGGCCGTGGTCCGCGGCGAGTTCCCCGACCACAGCGTGATCGCCGGTGTTCCCGCCAGGGTCGTCCGCCACTACGTGCCCGGAGACGGGTGGCTGCCGCCCCACCTCGGCGACGCCCCCGCCCGACCCGCCGAATCCCCCGGCCCTCTCGGCACCGGTGTGGAGCCCGCCGAATCCCTCAGTCCGGGGATCGAGACCTCTGGATCCGCGTACAGGTGAACACGCGGGCTATGCTCGAAGAATCTCGTTTCGCCCCCATCGGGAGGTGGCTCCGATCGGCACTTTCCTCACCATTCTGCTGGTGATCTTCCTGTTCCTCCTCCTCATGGGAGCGGCCGGCATCTACCTTCTGGTCAAGGTCGGGAAGAAGGCCACCAAAGAGGCCCGCAAGGTGAGCACCCGCGTGGCCTCTCACATGGCGGCGATGGGCACCGGCGAGGCCGCCGAGCTTGAGCGGATGCGGCTGGACCTGCGGCGGGAGGTCTCCCTGACCCGTCAGGCGGTGGACCACGCGCTGCGCGACGGGTGGGGCCTGGGCGACCTGCCCCAGCTGGTGGCCGAGATCAGTGCGCACGCCGACCAGCTGGACGCCCAGCTCGACCTCTACGCCCAGCACATCCGGATGTCGTCTCACGGCGACCCCACCTCTCTGGGCCGCCTGCGCGAGCACCACGCCAAGCTGACCGGCTCCTGCGCCCGGATCCGCGCCGACCTGCTCAACGACCAGATGGCGCACGCGGCCGGCGGCATCGCCGACGTCCAGAGCCGCACCGACATCGAGATCGAGGCGCGCCGCCGCGCCCCCGACCCCCTGGACCAGATCGACGAGCTCTACAACCGTGCCATGATCAGCCGTTCCCGCCCGGAAGAGCACCGCTGACGACTACGGAACGTGTCATCATGGACACGTCGCGCGGTTCCGAGGGGCGAGTTATAAGGAGGTCATCATGAGCACGGCGCTTCCCGAGTGGTTCTACCCGGGCCCGCCGGGCGGGTGGACGGCCGACATGCTCGATCGGCTCCCCCCCGACGCCCCCCGGCACGTCGAACTGATCGATGGATCCCTCATCATGATGTCTCCCCAGACCGCGTTCCACATGTTCGTACTGAGACGTTTCGAACAGGAGCTCACACCCCCCGACGATCTTGCCGTCGTCCGGGAAATGACGGTGACGCTCGGAATCCGGCAACGGCCCGAGCCCGACATCATGGTGGTGGACAGGGCGGCGTTGCTGACCATGAAGACGACGTCCTTCAAGCCCGCGGACGTGCGCCTTGCCATCGAGGTGGTGTCCCCCGAATCGGTGGATCGAGACCGGACCACCAAGCCGATCAAATACTCAGACGCCGGGATCAGGCATTTCTGGCGTGTTGAACAAGAGGGCGAACAGCCCGTCGTCTACACCTTCGAGCTGGAGCCCTCCGTCAAGGCCTATGTCCCCACCGGTATCCACCGCGGGCGCCTGAAGACCTACATCGGCTTCGACGTGGACATCGACCTCGACCTGAGCACGTTCATCGGCCGGTAGGCACCGCGGAGCCGCCGTAGGCGCCGTATCCCCTCCGGGAAGGAAGGAGATACGGCGTACCCGTCTCAGGAGACCCCGGCCTCGCGCATGTCGCGGACCTCCCGCTTGAGCTCCTTGATCTCGTCGCGGAGCCGGGCGGCCACCTCGAACTGCAGATCCGCGGCGGCCTGGTGCATCTGGTCGGTGAGCGACTCGACCAGCGCCTCCAGCTGGGCCCGGGGCATCTCCCCCGCGATCGCCTTGGCGTGCCGGCCCACCTGCTTGGCAGCGAAGCCGGGGACCGGCGCCTTGCCGCGCGACTGCTGACGGCCGCTGCCGCCGAGGAGCTGGGCGGTGTCGGCGTCCTCCCGGTTGAGCGAGTCGAGGATGTCGGCGATCTTCTTGCGGAGCGGCTGCGGGTCGATGCCGTTGGCCTCGTTGTAGGCCGTCTGCTTGGCCCGGCGCCGGCTGGTCTCCTCGATCGCCCGCTCCATGGAGGGGGTGATGCGGTCGGCGTACATGTGCACCTGGCCGGAGACGTTACGGGCCGCGCGGCCGATGGTCTGGATCAGCGAGGTCTCCGAACGCAGGAAGCCCTCCTTGTCGGCGTCGAGGATGGCCACCAGCGAGACCTCGGGCAGGTCCAGGCCCTCACGGAGCAGGTTGATGCCGACCAGGACGTCGAACTCACCCATCCGCAGCTCCCGCAGCAGCTCGATGCGGCGCAGGGTGTCGACCTCGCTGTGCAGGTAGCGGACCCGGATGCCCAGCTCCAGGAGGTAGTCGGTGAGGTCCTCGGACATCTTCTTGGTCAGCGTGGTGACCAGGACCCGCTCGTTTTTCTCGGTCCGGGTCCTGATCTCGTGGACCAGGTCGTCGATCTGGGACTTCGTGGGCTTGACGATCACCTCGGGGTCGACCAGGCCGGTCGGCCGGATGACCTGCTCCACCACGTCGCCCTTGGAACGGCCCAGCTCGTAGGTGCCCGGGGTGGCCGACAGGTAGACGGTCTGGCCGATCCGCTCCAGGAACTCCTCCCACTTGAGCGGGCGGTTGTCCATCGCCGACGGCAGGCGGAAGCCGTGCTCGACGAGCGTGCGCTTGCGGGAGGCGTCGCCTTCGTACATCGCGCCGATCTGCGGCACGGTCTGGTGCGACTCGTCCAGGACGAGCAGGAAGTCCTCGGGGAAGTAGTCGAGCAGGGTGTTGGGCGCGCTGCCCGGGGCACGGCCGTCCATGTGGCGGGAGTAGTTCTCGATGCCGGAGCAGGTGCCGATCTGGCGCATCATCTCCAGGTCATAGGTGGTGCGCATGCGCAGCCGCTGGGCCTCCAGGAGCTTGCCCTGCCGCTCCATCGTCTCCAGGCTCTGGGCGAGCTCGGCCTCGATGCCCTGGACGGCCTTCTCCATCCGCTCGGTGCCCGCGACGTAGTGGGAGGCGGGGAAGATGTGGAGCTCGGTGTCCTCCGTGATCACCTCGCCGGTCAGCGGGTGCATGGTGGAGAGCTTCTCGATCTCGTCGCCGAACATCTCGATGCGCACGGCGAGCTCCTCGTACTTCGGGATGATCTCGATCGTGTCGCCGCGCACCCTGAAGGTGCCCCGGGTGAAGGCCAGGTCGTTGCGGGTGTACTGCATGTCGACCAGCCGGCGCAGCAGCCTGTCACGCTCGATCTCCTGGCCGACCTTGAGCGAGGTCATGCGGTCGACGTACTCCTGGGGGGTGCCCAGGCCGTAGATGCACGAGACCGACGCCACCACGATCGTGTCGCGGCGGGTCAGCAGCGAGTTGGTCGCCGAGTGACGCAGCCGCTCGACCTCGTCGTTGATCGAGGAGTCCTTCTCGATGTAGGTGTCGCTCTGCGGGACGTACGCCTCGGGCTGGTAGTAGTCGTAGTAGGAGACGAAGTATTCGACCGCGTTGTCGGGCATCATCTCGCGCAGTTCGTTGGCGAACTGCGCGGCGAGCGTCTTGTTCGGCTGGATGACCAGGGTCGGCCGCTGCAGCCGCTCGATCAGCCAGGCGACCGTGGCGGTCTTGCCCGTGCCCGTGGCGCCGAGCAGGACGTTATCCTTGTCACCTGCCTTCACACGCCGCTCCAGCTCGGCGATCGCGGTGGGCTGGTCGCCCGAGGGGGTCATGTCGGTGACGACCCCGAAGGGAGCCACCTTACGCTGCAAATCAGTTACCGGCCTCACTCCACCCACTGTAGGCGGAGCCACCGACATTCCGCCCTCGGCCGTGGGCCGGTCCTCCCCCTTTCAATCAGGTGGCAAGTGATCCGCAAACCAGATGCTTTTTACTTTCTTCATGTCGTCGCCTATAAAGCGTGATATATCGGGCTCTCGACATATACCTGACCCTGCTACCCCGGAGGTTTGATGTCCCGGCCAAGAGAGGCAATGCGGTCGGCGATGACCGCCGCGCAGGCGATAGGACAGGGAGGCGACCTACGCCAGATGGCGGGCCAGGTGGCGAACCAGGTCAGAGGCCAGATGGCCGGCCAGCAGGGATTCGCGCTCAACCCCGGCGACTTCCTGGCCGCCCGAGAACAGGGCGCGTCCCTGAGCACGCTCATCGAGGCCCGCACCGCGTCGCTGAACGAGGCCGGTGAGATCGTCAACCGCAGCTTCACCGGCACCGGCCCGGACGGCGAGGCGGCCCACGTGATCTCACCGGTGGTGATCCCCAAGGGCACCATGGCCCGGGTGATCATCCCCCTGGTCGTGCTGGCGGGGCTCGGCCTGGTCGGCCTGGTCGCCACCGGCCTCCCCGACGGCGCGCGGGTGCTGTTCGGACCGCACTACTGGGCCGTGCTGGTGCTTGCCACCGCGTTCCTGTGGTGGCGGCAGAGCGTGGTCATGGTGCCCGAGGGCTGCAAGGCCCTGATCACCAAGTTCGGCAAGCTCGTACAGATCGCCGAGCCGGGCAGGGTGACGCTGTTCAACCCATGGAAGCGGGTCAGCTACATCGTCAACACCACCCGGGAGTACCCCTTCAACACGCCCATCCGCGAGGCCCCGACCCAGCAGGGCGTCAAGGCCAGCGTGGACCTGTTCCTGCAGTTCCGGATCGAGGACCCCGCCGAGTTCATCTTCGTCCTCGGCTCAGTCGGCGGTTTCCAGGCCAAGCTGCAGAACGCCATCAGCGAGGTCACCCGCTCCCTCATCTACGCCCAGCGCGCCGAGGACATCTACGACCTGGTCGGTGAGAGCACCAAGGGCATGCTGGGCAACCTCAACCAGCAGTTCCTGCCCGCCGTACGGCTCACCGACGTGAACATCACCCACGCCGAACCGTCCAGCCAGGAGTACCGGATGGACCTGGCCGCCCCGGAGATGATCAGAGTCGCCAAGGAGGCCTACACCTACGAGTACGAACTCCAACTGCGCAAGGAGCAGAACGAGGGCGACCTGATCAAGGAACTCGCCGGGCTGCAGGAGCAGCTCTCCGCCATCCACGCCGAGATCGCCGTATACCAGGCCCAGATGGACACCGCACTGGAGCGCGCGTCCCACCAGGCGAAGGCGCAGGCCGGCCAGCGGCTGGTGGAGGCGGAGTCCACCGCCAAGGCCAACGCGGCGCTGCTGGAGGCGCAGGCACTGGACATCAGGGCGCTCAGCGCCGCCGAGGCCCCCGAGATCCTGGACTACCGCTTCCAGCAGGACCTGCTCGACAAGCTGGAGTCGGTGGCCCCCCACCTGCCCCACGTGGTGCAGGTCGGCGAGACCACCGACATCGACCTGCTCACCCTGGCCAGGCAACTGGTCGGCAGCCGGGAAACGCAGCTGTTCTCCACGGCGGACATGGCGGCGATCAGAGGACGGATCACCGAGATCGGCAGGCGGGTCGAGGGGCGCGAGGCGGAGATCGGCGCCCTGCTCAACCCGGCCGCGAGGACCGCGGCGCCCACCACAGGCGGAACTCCGGAGGCCAGAGTGCCCGCCGTGCAGGAAGAGGTCTAAGGTGAGCGGAGATTTCTCCAAGATCAAGGAATCCCTGGCCTCCTGGTCGGAGATCCGCCAGCTGCTGCGTGGCGGCGAGTCCGGTCAGCTCGTCCCGGTGGTCATCCCCAAGGATCGCCGCGGCTTCGGCTGGTTGACGCTGCTGTTCATTGCCTTCTACCTGGCCGGTACGGCGCTGCTGTCGGACGGGGTGTTCTCCACCCTCGCCGCGATCGGCGCGGTGCTGTTCCTGCTCACGGCGCTGGTCTGGCTGTGGCGCCGGGCGATCATCGAGATCGAGGAGGGCACCACCGGGGTGAGCAGCCGGTGGGGCGCGATCGTGGGCACTCTGGCCCCGGGACGCCACTATCTGTGGCTGCCGTGGGACCGGGTGGACGCGGTGGTGGACACCTCCACCGAGATCCCCTACTCCGCTCCGATCATCGCCTGCCCGACCGCGGAGAACGTGCCGCTGAAGTCGATCGAGTTCTTCCTGAAGTTCCGCATCGTCGATCCGGTCGCCTTCGTCCGGACGATCGGCGCGGGCAACTTCGACCTGGTGCTCAGCAGTGCCGTGCAGGACGCCATCCGCCAGCGCAGCCGCCGGGTGCACACCGAGCGCGCCTACGACCTGCGCGGTTCCGACGTCGGCGACATGCAGGAGCTGCTGACCCGCCAGCTCGGCCGGTACGGCGTGCGGATCACCGGCGCCAACATCCCCGACGTGCAGCTGCCCGACCAGTACCAGCAGCACCTGGCCACCCGCGAGAAGGTGGCCAAGGAGCTGTCGGCCTTCGAACGGGAGTGGGAGCTCACCCGCAAGCGGCGGATCGACACGCTGCTGATGGAGATCGAGCGCTCCAAGAAGACGCGGGACGCCCGCATCGTCGAGGTACGGGCGGCCGCCAACACCGCGCGCAAGGACGTCGCCCGCATGTTGGAGGAGCACGAGACCGAGGCGCAGCGGGTGCGCTGGGAGATCGAGGCCAAGGGACGGGCCGAGCTCACCTCCGCGGAGAACGAGGCCAAGGGGCTGCGCCGGCTGGCCGACGCCTACCGCGACAACCGTGCCGTGCTCCAGTACGAGCTGGCCCGGCGCCGCCTGGACGTGGGAGCCAGGCTCGCCGAGAACGCCCCGCGGCCCGTCGTGGTCCGCACCGACGGCATGTCCGGCGAGTCCTCCGCGCTGTCCACCCTGCTCCTGGCCCAGATCCTGCCGCGGCTCGGCCAGGGCAACGGCCGGCTCCAGCCCCCCGGCGAACCCGGCTGAAGCCCTCCGTCTCCCCGAGGGGCCCGATGGGGCTCCGCGGAAGGAACGTCCGAGTCCGCACGTACCCGTGCCCCGGCGCAACCACATGCGCCGGGGCCGGGGACGCCGCCCGCCCTATCGCTTCCTGGCCCGGCCCGCCAGCTCAGCCCAGATCTCGTCCACCCGGGTGTCCAGTTCCTCCAGCGACCCCTCGTTCGGCACCACGAGGTCGGCGACCTTCAGCCGATCCTCGCGGGACGCCTGGGCCGCGAACCGGGCCCTGGCGTCCTGCTCGCTCATGCCCCGCAGCTCGGCCAGCCGGGCGAGGCGGACGTCGTCGGCGGCGTCCACGACGACCACGACGTCGTACATCGGGGCGAGGCCGTTCTCCGCCAGCAGCGGCACGTCGTAGACCACGATCACATCGCCGTCCGCCTGGTGCTGCAGCTCGGCGACCCGCGCCCCGACCAGCGGGTGCACGATGGCGTTGAGCGAGGCCAGCTTCTCGGAGTCAGCGAAGACGATCGAGCCGAGCTTCTCCCGGTTGAGCGACCCGTCCCCGTGCAGGATCTCGTCTCCGAAGACGCCGACGACCCGCGCCAGCCCCTCGGTCCCCGGCTCGACCACCTCACGGGCGATCTTGTCGGCGTCGATGACGACGGCTCCCCTGGATGCCAGCCGCCGTGACACCTCGCTCTTGCCCGACCCGATCCCGCCGGTAAGACCAACCTTCAGCATGATCCGCAGCATACGCGGTACGGCCTGCCCGCCGAGGCGGGGGCTTTCACGGCCGGGAGCGGGCGGGTCCGCGGGGACGCCGGATCACCCGGAGCGCGGGAGCATCCCGTCTCGGCAAAGTCTAATTGGACCGGTGATTGATGATTCTTTGCGGTCACGTCTGAAGGTCGCGGCGCAACCCTGGCGGAGACACGGAAAAGGGCCCCGCCGGAGCGGGGCCCTTCCTCGGATCCTCGGATCCTCAGATCCTCACTGCTTCACCCAGGTCAGCTCTGGCCGCCCGCGAGCTTCTCACGCAGAGCCGCGAGAGCCTCGTCGGAGGCGAGGGCACCCGCCGCCGGAGCGGAGGAGCTGCTGCTGGAGCTGGAACCGGAGCCGGCGGCCGGGGTCTCACCGGAGTAGGACGTGGGAGCGGCCTCGCCCGCCTCGGCCTCGGCCTTGCGGGCCTCCTCCACCTGCTTCTTGTGAGCCTCGAAACGGGTCTGGGCCTCGGCGTACTGCCGCTCCCACTCGTCACGCTGCTTCTCGAAGCCCTCAAGCCACTCGCTCGTCTCGGAGTCGAAGCCCTCGGGGTAGATGTAGTTGCCCTGGTCGTCGTAGGTCGCCGCCATGCCGTACAGCGTGGGGTCGAACTCGATGTCGGCGCCGGCCGCGCTCTCGTTCGCCTGCTTGAGCGACAGCGAGATCCGGCGACGCTCGAGGTCGATGTCGATGATCTTCACGAAGATCTCTTCGCCGACCTGGACGACCTGCTCGGGGATCTCGACGTGGCGCTCGGCCAGCTCGGAGATGTGGACCAGGCCCTCGATGCCCTCCTCGACGCGGACGAACGCACCGAACGGCACCAGCTTGGTGACGCGACCCGGGACGACCTGACCGATCTGGTGGGTCCGGGCGAACTGCTGCCAGGGGTCCTCCTGCGTCGCCTTGAGCGACAGGGAGACCCGCTCGCGCTCCATGTCGACGTCGAGAACCTCGACGGTGACCTCCTGGCCGACCTCGACGACCTCGGACGGGTGGTCGATGTGCTTCCAGGAGAGCTCGGAGACGTGAACCAGACCGTCGACGCCGCCGAGGTCCACGAACGCACCGAAGTTGACGATCGAGGAGACGACGCCCTTGCGGACCTGACCCTTCTGCAGGGTGTTGAGGAACGTCTGGCGGACCTCGGACTGGGTCTGCTCAAGCCAGGCGCGGCGGGAGAGAACCACGTTGTTGCGGTTCTTGTCCAGCTCTATGATCTTCGCCTCGAGCTCACGGCCCACGTAGGGCTGGAGGTCGCGGACACGGCGCATCTCGACCAGGGACGCCGGGAGGAAGCCACGGAGGCCGATGTCGAGGATGAGACCACCCTTGACGACCTCGATGACGGTGCCGGTGACGATGCCGTCCTCGTCCTTGATCTTCTCGATCGTGCCCCAGGCCCGCTCGTACTGAGCGCGCTTCTTGGACAGGATCAGACGCCCTTCCTTGTCCTCCTTCTGGAGAACCAGGGCCTCGACGTGCTCGCCAACCTCGACGACGTCCGCGGGATCGACATCGTGCTTGATCGAGAGCTCACGCGAGGGGATGACACCCTCGGTCTTGTAGCCGATGTCGAGCAAAACTTCATCTCGATCGACCTTGACGACGGTGCCCTCGACGATGTCGCCGTCATTGAAGTACTTGATGGTCAGATCGATTGCTGCGAGGAAGTCTTCCTCGGAACCGATGTCGTTGACCGCTACCTGCGGGGTGCTCGAGGTGGCCTCAGTGCTGCTCGTCATGTGTGGAATTGCTCCGAACGCGGACAGATGTCGATGTGGCGAACACGCGGCAGGCCTCTTATCGTTCAGCCGAACAAAATCATCGGCGTGACGAGCGCGAGCCCACTCCGTCCGAGACACGCGCGAGCCCACAGCGCAGCGATCAGCATATGAGACCAGACGAGTCTGGTCAATCCGGAGACGGAACACGCCGTAAACAGAACGTTAATACGCATTAGTACGCATTGACCTGCTGCCTCAGCTTGGGGGTGATGGTACCTCGAAGCCTCTCCGGCACGGACACCCGGTCGGGGTCACCGTCCGCCGTGTAGCGCCGGTCGGGGTGGCTGTTCAACCACTCCAGCCAGTACTGCGAGCACCATCTGCGGCACTCGCCCTTCTTGCCGTTGCTCTGGATCCGCTGGATGGCCCGCCAGTCGAAGTCCTTGACGAAGGGCGACTCCGACGGCTGCGCGCCGGCCAGGAAGACACCCTTGAACGCGAAGCGGCTCCCGTCCCACTTCCCGGACTGCACGGTGGATCTCTTACGCGGCATCGCGCCGAAGGGCAGCGCGAAGGTGTCGGACGGGCCGGCGCCGAGCTTGTCGAGCAGCCGCTCGGTCCGGACGATCTGCTCGGCGACCTTCTTGTTCGACAGACCCGGCAGGTAGGGGTGGCTCCAGGTGTGGTTGGCCACCTCGAAGCCGCGCGAGGTCAGCCACTGCACGGCGCGCGTCTGGTCATGCCGGTCGCGCAGGCCGAACGGCTCCCGGTTGACCCAGAAGGTGGCGACGGGCCGGAACTCCGGATACTTCTTCGCGACCTGGTAGATGATCCCGACCGCGGTGTCCTTGGCCGGCATGCCGTTGCCGTCCAGCGCGAAGTGGCTCGGGTGCCCGTCGTCGAAGGTCAGCACGACCGGGTGCCTGCCCGCCGGAATGTCGATCTTCCCGGTGACGAACTCCCGCGCGGTGATCGGCACGTAACCGTCCCTGGCCAGCTTCTCCATCTCCTGACGCACCTGGGAGGGTGTGCGGTCGATGGAGGCCAGCCGCTTCTTCATGATCCGGTGGTACATCAGCACCGGGACCACTCCCGCCTCGTTGGCCTTGACCTCGCGGGCGGACTCCGGGGTCGCCTGGACCGGCGGCGGAAGGTCAGCCGAGGGCAGGTCGGTCTGCGGCGGCGGCGGCACGGGGGCGCCCGGCGCCGCGCCGGTCAGGGGCGCGGCCTGCCGGACGGCCTCCGTGGGAGTGGGAAGGGTGAGGAGCGCCACCACCGCGGCGGACACCACCACGATGTTGGCCATCATGATGATCAGCGTGAGGGGGGATGAACTCCGCACAGTACTCCCGGGCCTGTCGAGGGATCGGCTGGCTCACCACCCTAGAACAGAGTCGGACAGGCCGGGCAATCGATCAGTGACCGGCGTCCTCCCAGGTGCGGCCGACCCCCACGGAGACCTCCAGCGGGACGCGTAGCGAGTAGGCGGCGTTCATCCGGTCGACGACCAGCTCGCGCAGGGCCGCGAGCTCTCCCGGCGCCACCTCGAACACGAGCTCGTCGTGGACCTGGAGCAGCATCCGGGAACTCAGGGACGCCTCCTTGAGGGCGCTCTGCACATTGAGCATGGCGACCTTGATGATGTCGGCCGCCGACCCCTGGATCGGCGCGTTGAGCGCCATCCTCTCGGCCATCTCGCGGCGCTGGCGGTTGTCGCTGTTGAGGTCGGGCAGGTAGCGGCGACGGCCCATGATGGTCTCGGTGTAACCGTCGTGCCTGGCCTGGGCGACGATCGCGTTGAGGAAGTCGCGGACCCCGCCGAACTCCTCGAAGTACTCCTCCTTGAGCGCCCTCGCCTCCGGCACCGGGATGTTGAGCTGCCCGGCCAGCCCGAAGTCCGACAGACCGTAGGCCAGGCCGTAGTTCATGGCCTTGATCTTGGCCCGCATCTCCCCCGTCACCTGCTCGGGCTCGATGTCGAAGACCCGCGCCGCGGTGGCCTTGTGGAAGTCGTGCCCGGACTCGAAGGACGCGATCAGCGACTCGTCCCCCGACAGATGCGCCATGATCCGCAGCTCGATCTGGCTGTAGTCGGCGGTCAGCAGGGTCTCGTAACCCGCCCCGACCACGAATCCCTGCCGGATCCGGCGGCCCTCGACGGTGCGGATCGGGATGTTCTGCAGGTTGGGCTTCTCCGAGCTGAGCCGCCCGGTCGCCGCCACGATCTGGTTGAACGTGGTGTGGATCCGCCCGTCGTCGGCGATCTCCTTGATCAGGCCCTCGACCGTGACCTTCAGCCTGGCCTGGTCGCGGTGCCTGAGCATGATGGTCGGCAGCTCGTGCTCGGTCTGGGCGGCCAGCCACGCCAGCGCGTCGGCGTCGGTGGTGTAACCCGTCTTGGTCCTCTTGGTCTTGGGCAGGTTCAGCCGGACGAACAGGATCTCCTGCAGCTGCTTGGGCGAGCCCAGGTTGAACTGCTCCCCCACGGCCGCGTGCGCCGCCTCGACGGCCTGCTTGACCGCGGCGCCGAACTCGGCCTCCAGCCCGCTGAAGTAGTCCCTGTCGGCGGCGATACCCGCCCGCTCCAGCTCGGCCAGCACGGTCACCAGCGGCAGCTCCACCTCGCGCATCAGGCGGGTGCCGTCACGCGGCTCCAGGAACGCCTCCAGCGCCTCGGCCAGCTCCCGGACCGCCAGTGCCCGCAGCCCCAGCTCCCGGGCGGCGTCGGCGTCCTGGTCGTCGAAGAGGCTGGTCTGGCCGCCGGCCTCGGCCTCGCTGCGCAGCTCGCGCTGGAGGTAGACCCGCACGAGGTCCTCCAGCAGGAACGTCTTCTGCCCCGGCATCGCCAGGTAGGCCGCCAGCGCCGTGTCACAGGTCAGGCCGCGCAGGTCCATCCCCTGCGCCCACAGCGCCAGCATCGGCCCCTTGGCGTCGTGCACGGCCTTGGGCCTTGTGTCGTCGCCGAGCCAGGCGCGCAGGGCCGTCTCGTCGGCCTCGGTCAGCGTGGTGGGGTCGACGAACGCGGCGCGGCCGCCCGGCGCGGCGATCGCGAGGCTGTCGATCCGTCCGGTGCCGCCGCCGTAGACGCCCTTGAAGGCGAGCCCGGCCCGGCCCTCGGGCAGCTCCCCCAGCCACCCGGCGACCTCGCCGGGGCCGAGCACGACGGCCTCGACCTCGAAACCCTCCTCCGTCTCGGGTGCGGCGGCGCCGAGCGTCTTGAACAGCCGGTCGCGGAGCTCTCCCCGGAACTCCAGCGTGTCGAGGATCTTGTTGACCTCGTCGCGGTCGGCCTGGCCGACCGTCAGGCCGGAGACCTCACGCTCCAGCGGGACGTCGCGCATGAGCTGGGTCAGGCGACGGTTCATCAGCACCTGGTCGAGATGCTCGCGGAGCTTGTCGCCGGCCTTGCCCCTGACCTCGTCGACCCGGTTGACCAGCTCCTCCAGCGAGCCGAACTCACGGATCCACTTGGCCGCGGTCTTCTCCCCCACACCGGGGATGTTCTTCAGGTTGTCGCTGGAGTCGCCGCGGATGGCCGCGAAGTCGGGATACTGGACCGGGGTCAGCTCGTATTTCTCCAGCACCGCCTCGGGGGTGAACCTGGTCATGTTGCTGATCCCGACCCTGGTCATCAGCACCGTGACACGGTCGTCGACCAGCTGCAGCGCGTCGCGGTCACCGGTGACGACCAGCACGTTCATGCCCTGCCCGGCGGCCTGGGTGGCGAGTGTGGCGATCAGGTCGTCGGCCTCGTAACCCGCCAGCGACAGGTGCGGGACGCGCAACGCGTCGAGCATCTCGTGGATCAGGCTCATCTGGCTGCGGAAGCTGTCGGGGCTCGCGCTCCGGTTCGCCTTGTACTCGGCGTACGCCTCGTGCCGGAACGTCGGCTCCGACCGGTCGAAGCAGACCGCCACGTGCGTGGGCTGCTCGTCGCGGAGCACGTTGACCAGCATCGACGTGAACCCGTAGACCGCGTTTGTCGTCTGACCCGTCGTCGTGGAGAAATTCTCCTCAGGCAGGGCGTAGAAGGCCCGGTAGGCCAGGGAATGCCCATCCAGCAGCAGGAGACACGGACGAGTGGGGGTCGTTTCGCTCTTCGGCACACCGGAAGCCTAGTCTCCTGGTGCGACAGAAAACCCGGCCCCGCACGACAGGAGAGATCCCCTTGACCATGACAGACCCCGACGACGTCACCCGCCGCATGGAGGAGCAGCTCGGCGCCTCCCACAGGAACACGCTCGTCGAGCGGATGGGGATCGAGATCACCGAGGCCGGCCCCGAACGGGTGGTGGGCCGGATGCCCGTCGAGGGCAACATCCAGCCGTACGGCCTGCTGCACGGCGGCGCCTCATGCGTGCTCGCCGAGACGCTCGGCTCGACCGGCGCGGCCATCCACGCGGGGCCCGGGCGCATCGCCGTGGGCATCGAGATCAACGCCACCCACCACCGCTCGGCCACCTCCGGATACGTCACCGGTATCGCCACCCGGATCCACGGGGGCCGGACGCTCGCCACCTACGACATCGAGATCACCGACGAGCAGGGCCGCCGGGTGTGCACCTCCCGCCTCACCTGCCTCCTGCGTGACGTCTGATCCCACTATTCGCCCGTATCACGACCACCCCTTTCTGCACTCTTGCCACATGGGTCACTACCGTGGGTGACAGCGGTGCCCGTGGGGAGGCCGAGTAGAAAACGTGCGGGGTCGGGGAAGCTCCGTACGGTGCCAAAGGCCTTCCCCGGGCTCGTACGGCAACGGCCCGCGCCACAGGGGCGCGGGCCGTACGACGATCCGGGCCTCAGATGTCGGTGTGGGTCGGGTCGAGCACGCGACGCAGGAAGATCTTGGTGCGCTCGTGCTGCGGATCGCCGATCACCTGGGCGGCCGGCCCGTCCTCCACGATCACACCGCCGTCCATGAAGACCACGCGGTCGGCCACGTCCCGCGCGAACGCCATCTCGTGGGTGACCACGAGCATGGTCATCCCCTCCTCGGCCAGCTTGCGCATGACCGTGAGCACGTCGCCGACCAGCTCCGGGTCGAGCGCCGAGGTGGGCTCGTCGAAGAGCATCAGCGCCGGGCTCATCGCCAGCGCCCTGGCGATGGCCACCCGCTGCTGCTGGCCACCGGAGAGCTGGAGCGGATAGGCGTCGCACTTGTCGGCGATACCGACCTTCTCCAGGTTCTCCCTGGCGATCTTCTCGGCCGCCGCCTTCCCCCGCTTGAGCACCCGCTGCTGGGCGATCATCACGTTCTGCAGCGCGGTCATGTGCGGGAACAGGTTGAACTGCTGGAAGACCATGCCGACCCGCCGCCGGGCGGCGTCGATGTCGACGTCGGGGTCGGTCAGCTCGACGCCCTCCAGGACCACCTTGCCCGAGGTGGGCTGCTCCAGCAGGTTCACGCAGCGCAGCAGCGTGGACTTGCCCGACCCCGAGGGGCCGATGACGCAGACCACCTGGCCGGGATCGACCGCGAAGTCGATCCCCTTCAGCACTTCGAGCTCGCCGAAGCACTTGTGCAGGTCACGGATCTCGACCGCGTGGTTCACCGAGGTCACCGTCCCTTCCCCTGACGCTTCTCCAGCCGGGACGCGAGGTAGCCCAGCGGGATGGTGACCAGGAGATACGTCATGCCGACGACCAGGATGGGCGTGGCGTTGGAGTAGGTCGAGGCGAGGTCGTTGCCGAACTTCGTGAGCTCGACGTACTCGCCGGAGACGCCGAGGAACAGCACCAGCGAGGAGTCCTTGAGCAGGGACACGAACTGGTTGGTCGTCGGCGGGATCACGATCCGCACGGCCTGCGGGATGACGATGGTGATCATTGCCCGCGCGTGCGACATGCCCAGCGACCGCGCCGCCTCCATCTGCCCCTTGGGGACCGCCTGCAGTCCGGCGCGGAGCGTCTCGGCCATGTAGGCCGAGCCCACGATGGTCAGACCCAGGATGCCCTGGCCGTAGGTGCCGCCGGGCACCTCGAAGCCACGCAGGGCCAGCGGCAGGAACAAGATCATCAGGAAGATCAGCAGGGCGGGCAGGCCCCGGAAGATCTCAATGTAGGCGACCGCGATCCACCGGTACGGCCGGACCGAGGACATCCGCATCAGCGCGAACAGCAGGCCCAGCAGGAAGGCGAAGAAGAACCCTCCCACCGAGTAGATGATGGTGTTCTTCAGCGCGACCGTGAACAGTTCCGGCAGCGTCTTCTCCGCGATGTCCGGCCTGGTGAAGTTCTCGCCGAGACTCACCCAGTCGATGCGGACGGCGAGGAAGACGACCACGGCCGCCAGCACGACGTACTGGACGGCACGGCTGATCTGCTGCTTCTTACGGGGACTGAGCCCGGTCCGGCCGGGGGGAGCCCCGGCGGGACCGGACGGCTCAGCCGTCGTTGGCTGGTCGGTCATGGATCAGCCGAGCTCGCCGGGCTTCTTGCCGAACCACTTCAGGAAGATCTGCTCGTAGGTGCCGTCCGACTTCGCCGTGGTGATCGCGTCGTCGATGGCCTTGAGCAGGACCGGGTCGGCGCCCTTCTTCAGGCCGACGCCGTACTGCTCACCGGTGTCGAGGCTGGCGACCAGCTCGAACTTGTCGGCGATCTCCGGCTTCTTCAGCCAGGTCAGGACGACGGGCAGGTCCTGAATGATCACATCGGCCTGACCGGACTGCAGACCCAGGAGCTCCTTGGGAGAGTCGGCGAACTCCTTGGGGCTGAGGCCCTGCTTCTTGGCGTAGTCGAGACCCGTGGTCGAGGCCTGGGCACCGAACTTGAGGCCCTGGGCCTTGATCTCGTCCAGGGTCTTGACGTTGACGCCCTTCCTGGCCAGCAGCGCCTGGGTGGCGTCGAAGTACGGCACGGAGAAGTCGATGTTCGCCTGGCGCTCCGGGGTGATGGTCATGCCCGCGGCGGCCACGTCGCACTTACCGGCGGCCATCGCCGCACCGCTCTTGATGACGGCGAAGTCGATGTCGACGATCTCCTGCGTCAGGCCGAGCTTCTTGGCCGCCAGGTCGACGATGTCGACGTCGAAGCCGACGACCTTGTCACCCTCCTTGAACTGGAAGGGCTCATACGGAAGGTTGGTGCAGGTGGTGAGCTTGCCGGGGGTGACGAGCTTGGGACCACCCGCGGCCGGGGCGTTCGACGAGGCAGCGTCATCGGAGCTCGCACCGGTGCCACAGGCGGACAGGCCAAACACACCGGCGACGACCACCGCACCTACCGCGAGCGCACGGCGGGAAAGAAAACTCAGGCCCACGAAGGCCTCCTCACAGTCAATGTCGCATCTCGAACAGACACCTCAGTGCTGGTGATGCTGCCCGACCCGCATGGCCACACAGATCACCGATACGACACAATTCGGACAACAACCACGTCTGGAGCCGCCTGATCGATACCCTGCCCCGGATATGGACCCTGACGCGCCCGTTCATCGAACGGTCAACGGCTCCTCATTGAACCGACCGTCATGGACTCGGACCGGTCAGGCCGAGTCCTGGAATATGAAAATAGCCTATATCTGCAGTTCAGGTCGCCTCCACCTTACCGATAGGCGGTGAGAGACCCCCGGATGGACAGCCTTTCCCCCGGAAAGAGGAGCCCCGCCACCCGACCTGATTCCCGGAATCTGCCGAAAATGGTAAAAATTCTCTCTTCCGCCTGCCATACGCCGGTGACACCACCCTCGGTCTCCGATGAATGACAGGCGGACACCGCCGACCGCCATCCGGACGCATTGAACTCAACGACCCGGCTCGGTTACCTTGCCCCATGTGCGTAACCCCCCAATGCGGTTCGCCGGTGCCGCCCTCGCCGGCATCCTCCTTACCGGCTGCACCGGGACCGGGCCACCCGAATCCACCCCCACCTACAACCTGGCCCCGCGCCCGGTCCGGCCCGGCGAACGCCCGATCAACACCCCGCCGGTGACCGACGGCGACGAGCGCTTCCAGGTGATCGGACTGCAGACGGGCCTGAGCGGCTTCTTCGGCACCCACGCCGAATGGCAGGCCAGAGGCCAGTACGTGGTCGTACGCGTCGTCGTGGAGAACCCCGGCCGCGCCAACTCCCGATTCGACGCCAAACGGCAGAAGCTCATCACCGCCGACGGCGCGACCCACACCATCGACAGGTTCGCCCAGGCCATCAAACGCCAGCCCGACACACTCCCCCTCGGCGCGGAGGTCAGAATCGAGATGGACCTGTGGTTCGACATCCCCAAAGAGGCGAAGGTCACCGCGGTCCGGCTCTTCGGCGACCCGCCACTCGGCACCGGCGGCACCACCGACGGCGTCGAAATCCCCCTGACCTGAACGGCCGGGCCCGCCGCGCACCGATGCGCGACGGGCCCGTTCCCACCAGGGATCACCCGGTACGGCTCACGCCTGCTCGCTCGGCGTCGCGTGCTCCTCCGGCGTGTCCTGCCCGAGAGCACCACCGAGATAGGCGGCCTGCACGTCGGGGTCGTTGAGCAGCTCGGCGGCCGGCGCGCTCTTGACCACCTTTCCGGTCTCCAGCACATAGGCTCGGTGGGCGAGCTTCAGCGCCTGCTGGGCGTTCTGCTCCACCAGCAGCACCGTGGTGCCCCGGCGGTTGATCTCCTCGATGATCGAGAAGATCTGCTGCACCATCAGCGGCGCCAGACCCATCGACGGCTCATCCAGCAGCAGCACCTTCGGCTTGCTCATCAGCGCACGGCCGATGGCGACCATCTGCTGCTCACCGCCCGACATCGTGCCGCCCATCTGCGTCCTGCGCTCGGCCAGCCGCGGGAACAGCTCGTAGACCTCCGCCAGGTCGGCACTGAAGTCCCCCGAGCGTGAGTAGGCGCCCATGAGCAGGTTGTCGTGCACCGTCATACCGGGGAAGACCCCCCGGCCCTCGGGCGCCTGCCCCAGCCCCGCCATGACCCGCTTGTGGCCGGGCAGCTTGCTGATGTCCTTGCCGTCGAAGGTGATGCTCCCCGCCGACAGGCCACGCAGACCCGAGATCGTCTTCAGGGTCGTGGTCTTGCCCGCCCCGTTCGCTCCGATGAGCGTGACGATCTCACCCTCATCCACCCCGACCGAGATGCCCTTGATCGCCTCGATCTTGCCGTAGTGGACACGAATGTCCTTGATCTCAAGAAGCATCTGCGGGAGCCCCCAAATACGCCTCGACGACCCGCGGGTCGTTCCGCACCTCGTCCGGCAGGCCATCGGCGATCTTCTGGCCGAAGTCCAGCACCGCGATGCGGTCGCTGATGCCCATGATGAGGCTCATGTCATGCTCAATGATCAGAATCGTCCGACCGGCGTCCCGGATATCCCGGATCAACTGCTGCAGCGCCACCTTCTCCGCCGGGTTCATACCGGCGGCCGGCTCGTCCAGCAACAGCAGCTTCGGCTTGGTCGCCAACGCACGGGCGATCTCCAGCCGGCGCTGGTCACCATAGGGCAGATTCTTGGCGTGGTCGTTCGCGCGATGGGAGATGCCGACGAAGTCAAGCAGCTCCATCGCCAGCTCACGGCCCTCACGCTCCGCCCTGCGGTGCAGCGGAAGCCCCAGCGCCACACTGACGATGCCCGAACGGTGATGCGCGTCCGCGCCCACCATGACGTTCTCGATGGCCGTCATGTTGTGGAACAGCCGGATGTTCTGGAACGTACGGGCGACACCCCGCTTAGTGATCTTGAAGCGCTTGATGCCGCTGATCTTCTCACCCAGGAAGCGGACCTGCCCCTCCGTAGGCTGATAGACCCCGGTCACCACATTGAACACCGTGGTCTTACCGGCACCGTTCGGACCGATGAGAGCGAAGATCTCACCCTCGTTGATGGTCAGATTGACGTCCTTCAACGCCGTAACGCCACCGAAACGCATGACAAGGTCCTGCAGCTCCAGCATCGCGCGACCGCTCCGTTCCCGGCCCGCCTCCGCGCCGACCTCAGCGCTCACCTCAGCACTCACTTGGAAGCCACCTCCTCGCCACGCGACTCCGGCCCGGGCACCTCGGCGCCGAGCGTCCCCATCCCGCCTGATCCCTCCTGCAACTCCGCCTTACGCTGACGCGACGGCAGCAGACCCTCAGGACGGAAGATCATCAGTGAGACGAGCACCGCACCGAAGATCAACATGCGGTACTCCTGCAGACCACGGAAACGCTCAGGCAACCAGGCCACCAGGAACGCACCCAACATGACACCCGGCAGGTTGCCCGAACCACCCATGACCACCGCGGCGAGAATCGTCGCCGACAACAGGAACTGGAAGTCGTTCGGGTTGATCGAAATGGACTTCGCCGCCCACAACACACCCATCGCGCCACCGATGGAAGCACCCACCGCGAACGCGAGAAGCTTGAAACGGAACGTCGGCACACCCATGACCTCGGCCGCGTCCTCATCCTCCCGGATCGCCGCCCAAGCCCGCCCGACGCGGCTCTTCTCCCAGCGCTTCACCAGAATGATCACGATGACCGCCAGCGCGACCAGCAGGTAGTAATAGGGCCGCGGATCCAGCACGCCGTACTTGAAGATCTCCACACCGAACAGCTCCACACCCTCGATGCTCGGAGGATGCGGAATACCACGGATACCGTTCGGGCCACCGATCACATCGGTGTTCCGCGCGGTGATCCGGATGATCTCACCGAAGCCCAGCGTGACAATCGCCAGATAGTCACCACGGAGCCGGAGCGTCGGAGCACCCAGCGTGATACCCGAAAGGGCACAGATCCCGATGCCAACCGCCATGATCAGCCAGAAGTTCCAGCCGAGCCTGGTGCCGATCAACGCCATCGCGTAACCACCCACGGCGTAGAACGCGACAAACCCCAGGTCGAGCAGACCCGCCTGGCCGACCACGATGTTCAGGCCGATGGCCAGCAACACGAAGGTGCCGATCGGGAAGAACAGAATGCTCGCCCAGTCGGTGTCGGGCGACATGAAACCACCGATGGTCTCCGACGGAAGCAGCAACGCGCCGACGATCAGAGCCACATAGACGATCCACCGCTGCCAGCCCGGCGTGCGCATCCAACGATCATGCATCACATCGCCGTAATGACCGAGCTGGTGACGGAACCGGGCCAAAGGACTGTTCTGGTTCATGCGCGCGCCTGCTGGAGTGATTCACCGAGAATTCCGGTGGGGCGGAACATCAGGACCAAGACGAGGATGGTGAAGGAGATCACGTGCTTCCAGTCGGAGCCGAAGAAAATGGCCCCATAGTTCTCCACCAGACCGAGCGTGACCCCACCGACCAAGGCACCCCGCAAGTTGCCGATACCACCTAGAACCGCGGAGGTGAACGCCTTGATACCGAAGAGGAACCCAACGTAGTAGTGCGTGTTCTCATACGAGATCAGATACAGCGCACCCGCCACACCGGCCATGCCGCCACCGATAAGGAAGGTCATCCGGACGATCTTGTTGATGTCCACGCCCATCAGAACCGCCGCCTCGGGATTCTGCGCGGTAGCGCGGATACCACGACCGATCTTCGTGCGGTTGACCAGTCTGTCGAGTGCGACCATCATGCCGAACGCCGCCACGATCACCAGCACCTGATCCACCCGGACCGAGTGACCAAAGATCGAGAACAGCTCGGTCCGCTCCATCAGCCGGGGCAGCGCCATCTGGATCCGGCCCTGCTGCGGACGGTTGAACACCCCAGGGATGATCAGGAGCGCGAACAGCTCCTGCAGGAAGATCGAAGCTCCGATCGCGGAGATCAGGGCCGCGAGCCGGGAGGCACCACGCTTACGCAACGGCCGGTAAGCGATGCGCTCCAGCGCGACCGCCGTACCAGCGGAGGCCAGCATGCCGGCCAGGATCATCAGAATGATCACACCCACCAGCGCGAGACCGGAGAGCGCCGAGTCGATACCGAACACGAACGGCACGAACATCGCACCGAAAGTGCCGATCATGAAAACTTCGGAGTGCGCGAAGTTGATCAGTCTGAGCACGCCGTACACCATCGTGTAGCCAAGCGCGATCAGAGCGTAAATCGAACCAAAGGCCAGGCCGTCAATCGTCGCCGGCCAGAACTGATTGATGAAATCATTGAACACTAGGGGTTACCACTTCTAGCGGGGGTCGCCTGCAATGTTCCGGTAGCCGCAGCTTCCCACCGGCCTCGTAGACCGTTTCGGAAGTATGCGAGGGGCGCGACCGCACCGCGGCACTCCCGCCCCCCGCGTGTCAACTACCTGCTGTCGTCGAGCTCGCGACTAGCCCAGCTTGGCCTCAGCCGCCTTGCCCAGCAGCGTGATGTCGCCACCCTTGATCTGGTAGATGTAGATGTCCTTGGCCTCGACCTCGCCGTTCGGCGCGAACTTGACCTCCTTGGAGACACCCGAGATGTCCACCGTGGAGATGAACTCGTTGATCTTGTCCGCGGTGGTGTTGCCGGCCTTGATCGCCTCGACGAAGACCGACGCGGCGTCGTAGCCCTCAGCCGCGTAAATCGCCGGGTCGGCACTGTAGGCGGCCTTGTAGGCCTCAGCGAAGCCCTTCACCTTGGCGTCGGTGACATCCGCGGTGGCGATGTAGCACGGACAGCCGACAAGCGCACCCTCAGCGTTCTCCGCACCGGCACCGGTGATGAGACCCTTGTCCAGCGAACCGTCACCGGACAGGAACTTCGTGTCCTTCACACCCTTGTCACGCAGCTGCTTGAGCAGGTTGCCCGCCGCGGCGTAGTAGCCACCGAAGAAGATCGCGTCCGGCTTCGCCGCCGCGACCTTGTTCACGACCGAGGAGAAGTCACTCTCCGCCGGGTCCAGCGAGTCGTCGGTCACCGACGCGCCCTTGGTGGCCAGCTGGGTACGGACCGCGTCAGCCAGCGGCTTGCCGTACTCCGACTTGTCGTCGATGACGAAGACGTTCTTCGCCGCGGCGCCGTCCACGATGAAGTCGGCGATGCTCGGACCCTGGACGTCGTCGTTCGGCAGAACACGGTGCCAGTACTTCCAGCCGTTACCGGCGAGCTTGGTGTTCGTGGCGGAGGCCGAAATGCTCGGGATCTGCGCCTCCTCCAGCACCGGAGCCACCTGAGCCGACTCACCCGAGAACGCCGGACCCACCAGACCAACAATCTTGTCGGACTTGATGGCCTGCTGTGCCAGAGCGACGGCCTTGGAGGGGTCCGCCTGGCTGTCGTACTCAACCAGCTCGATCTTCACAGCCGGGTTGGTCTTGTTGTACTCGTCAATGACGAGCTTCGCGCCGTTCCGCGGCGGAATGACGATGCCGGCGTTGGCGCCGGTCAGGTCACCCATGAAGCCAATCTTGACCGTGCTGGAGGCAGCGCTGGAGCCGCCGTCCGCCGGCGTGGTCCCGGTGCCACCGTCACCGCAGGCAGCGAGGCCGAGGGTGAGCGCCACACCGGCAGCGAGCACTCCACCAAGGCGAGCAGTCTTAGGCCGCAAGGTTGCCTTCCTTTCGCCCGGTCCCGCGTCAGGACCGGGTGCACAGATGCCCTCCCCTGACGGGGTGGTCAGGGGGTTGTTGTCGGTAGTACAGCCAGCCGATGTCACGGGTCGATACAGGAAAAGCCACCGTTACCGTTTCTTTACAACACCGATTCTTTTTGGCTATCAGGACAAAAGCCATGGTCACTGGCAACCTCCTACACTCCCGGCGACTACCACAGACACGCAAAAGCCCGCACATCCCCCCCTGGATCACAGGGATGCGCGGGCTTGTCAGCAGACAGACCGGCAGACAGACCGCCCGCCGTACGGCTCGGCGGAACGCCCCTCAGACCCCCCCGGCCCCCTCAGCCCCAGCCGGACCCGGCGCCCCGTCCACCACGACCTGAGCCACCTGACGCATACTCAGCCGCCGATCCATCGACGCCTTCTGAATCCACCGGAACGCCTGCGGCTCACTCCACCCGTACTGCTCCATGAGCCGCCCCTTGGCCCGCTCCACCAACTTGCGCGTCTCCAGCCGGTCCGAGAGCGTCCCCACCTCCCGCTCCAGCGCGGCGATCTCCTCATGCCTGCTCACCGCCATCTCGATCGCCGGAACCAGATCCGACTTCGTGAACGGCTTCACCAGATACGCCATCGCCCCCGCGTCCCTGGCCCGCTCCACCAGATCCCGCTGCGAGAACGCCGTAAGGATCAGACACGGCGCGATCCGCTGCGACACGATCTGCTCGGCGGCCGAGATGCCGTCCAGGATGGGCATCTTCACATCCAGGATCACCAGATCCGGCCGGTGCTCGGCCGCCAGCTTGACCGCGGTCTCCCCGTCCCCGGCCTCACCGACGACGGCGTAGCCGTCCTCTTCCAGCATCTCCTTGAGATCGAGACGGATCAGCGCCTCGTCTTCCGCGATCACCACTCGCCGCTGAGTACTCACGAGCAAAAGAGTACCGATGTCCGCTAGATTAGGACCACGCCGGGACACACGCCGAGATCGTATGATCGGATTGCTCGGCTTAACTGAACACGCCTCGGTACTCCAACGGCAGAGAGAGCGCTCTCAAACAGCGTGCAGTGTGGGTTCGAATCCCACCCGGGGCACTTCCAACCGCTCGGCTACACAGCCGGGCGGTTTTGTCATACCCATCGGCAATACTCTCCGTATGCATGACGCCACTACACGTAAAAGAGTCCACCAACTACTCACATCCGGCCAAACCCTCAGCGAGGTCAGCCGTCAGACGGGAGTCGCACGTTCCACCATCAAAGGATGGCGGGATCAACCGGACCGCTTCTCATTGCGGGTGGCTTCGTGTCCCAGATGTCTGGATATTCCTCAGCTCCCGGAACCGCATGACAAGTACGCCTATCTCCTCGGCCTCTACCTTGGAGACGGCTGCATCACCGTCATCGGCGACCCCGCAAAACAGGTCTGGTCATTGAGAATTATGTGCGCCGACGCCTGGCCGGGATTGCAAGAAGAGTGCGCCCAGGCACTTCTCGCCATCAGGCCAGGAAACAAGGTGCGCATGCTTCCGAGGCAAGGCTGCACGGAGGTCAACTCCTTCTCCAAACACTGGCCCCATCTGTTCCCTCAGCACGGACCGGGCAAGAAGCACAACCGTTTGATTAAATTGGAAGTCTGGCAACAGGAGATCATCGAAGCGCATCCCGGCAGCCTCGCCCGGGGGCTGATGCATTCCGATGGGTGCCGCCTCACCAACCGGACCCGACGCGAACTTCCCAGCGGAACACGCTGGTACGAGTACCCGCGCTACCTCTTCGTCAACGAGTCCCGGGACATCCTTCGGCTCTGCGGGGAGACACTCGACCTTCTCGGCGTCGCATGGCGTTATTCCAAGCCCAACACCATCTCCGTTGCGAAGCGGGAGGCGGTCGAGCGGCTGGACGTGTTCGTGGGGCCGAAGTATTGATGGGTGCGGGGGCCCGGAGCGGCGATCCAGTAGGTTTCCCGGAGGGGAAGGATGCGAGGTCGGGGAGGGGTGAGTGGTGAGCCGCGCTGAGGGGGATCAGGTCGGCGTTCCGGTGGTTTTTCCGGCTGAGGTCCGGTTGGCCGGGCATGGTCTGGTGTTGCGGGAGTGGGACGACGGCGATCTGGCGGCGATGGTGGGGTTGTTCGATGATCCCGAGGTGGCGTATTGGACGCCGTTGGTCTCGCCGTTCGATCTGGACGCGGCGCGGGTCTATCTGAAGCGGGCACGGGAGCGTCGGGCGGCGGGGTTGCGGGTTCAGTTGGCGATCACGGTTGATGGGGGTGAGCCCATGGGTGAGGTGTTGCTCATGCGGGCGGAGGCGGGCCTGGATGTCGCGGAGGTCGGTTACATGGTGGGGGCGGCGTATCGGGGGCGGGGGGTGGCGGCCCGGGCGGTGCGGGTGATGACGGATTTCGCGCGTGAGCGGGTGGGGATCATCCGGCTGCTGCTGGAGATCGAGTCGGGTAATGCGGCGAGTGTGGCGGTGGCGCGTGCGGCGGGGTATCGGTTGACGGATGCGCCGCCGATTCCGGCGGAGGAGAAGGGTCGTCCGCTGGCTCTGCGGACGTGGGAGTACCTGTAGCAGGGCTGGCTTTCGAGTGTCCGAAATTCGGGTGTCAACTGTCCGATTTTGTGACACTCCGATGTCTCTCGACTGCGGAGAGCGATATGGTTTAGTGGCAGCCCTGGTCAGGGGCTTGGAATGGGGAACTCCGGTAGGTGTGGCAGCTGTGGCCACGGCACGAGATTCCCTCCAGGAGCCTCCGATGTCCCACCCCCAAGAGCAGGATCCGCAGCAGCCGCCCGTACCGGAGCCGTCCGTCCCGCTCAGGAATCACACCAGGTTGAAGGGGTCGCTGCCAATCAGCAGTTGCTGGACGATTTGAATCCTTGATCGGGGGTGGTGTGGGGCGGGCCAGGTCTTGGTCATCTGGGCGGTTTGGGCCGCGGTCAGGGAGTTTAGGACACTATGGGCCGTATTTTGGGTCCGTAACGCTGGGTGGTGCGATCGGTGGGGCTCGCTATACGGGTACGGCCACCGCGGGGGGCGGTGGCCGTACTGGGTGGGCGTGTCGGGCTGGGCGGGTCAGGACGGGTGTGAGACGGCCGCGCCGATGGTGTGGACGCGCAGGGCGTTGGTGGAGCCGGCTGTTCCGGGCGGGGAGCCGGCGACGATGACCACCTTGTCGCCCTTCTCCAGGCGGGCGTTGGCCAGCAGGGAGGCCTCGACCTGGCGGACCATGTCGTCGGTGTGGTGGACGAACGGCACTTCGAAGGTCTCCACGCCCCAGGTGAGTGCGAGCTGGCTGCGGACGTGGGGGGAGGAGGTGAAGGCCAGCAGCGGGATCGGCGAGCGGTAGCGTGCCAGGCGGCGGGCGGTCTCCCCGGACATGGTGAACGCGACCAGGGCTTTGGCGCCGACGATGGCGCCGACTTCGGCGGCGGCGCGGGCGATGGCTCCGCCGGTGGTCTCCGGCAGCCGGTCGAGGCTGTGGGTGGCGTGCAGTGAGGTTTTCTCCGCGGTGGTCGCGATGCGACTCATGGTCTCCACGGCTTCGATGGGGTAGTTGCCGACGGAGGTCTCTCCGGAGAGCATGACCGCGTCGGCGCCGTCCATGACGGCGTAGGCGACGTCGGAGGCCTCGGCGCGGGTGGGGCGCGGTGCGCTGATCATCGAGTCGAGCATCTGGGTGGCGACGATGACCGGGCGGGCTTTTTCGCGGCAGAGTTCGATGGCGCGCCGCTGCACGATCGGCACTTCTTCGAGGGGGAGTTCGACGCCGAGGTCGCCGCGGGCGACCATGATTCCGTCGAAGGCCTCGATGATCTCGGGGAGGCGTTCCACGGCCTGCGGCTTTTCGATCTTGGCGAGGAGGGGGAGGCGGACGGCCTCCTGTTCCATGATGTTGCGCACCACGTCGGCGTCGGAGGGACGGCGGACGAAGGAGAGCGCGATGAGGTCGAAGCCGTTGCGCAGGGCCCAGCGGAGGTCGGTCTCGTCCTTGTCGGTGAGGGCGGGTGCGCTGACGTTGACGCCGGGGAGGTTGAGTCCCTTGTTGTCGGAGATCATGCCTCCGATGATCACGCGGGTGGTGACGCGTGGGCCGTCGACCCGGGTCACCTCCAGGTGGACGCGGCCGTCGTCGACGAGGATGTTGTCGCCGGGGCGGACGTCCTTGTGGAGGCCGAGGTAGGTGGTGGAGACCTGTTCGCGGTCGCCGGGGACCTCTTCGGTGGTGATGGTGAAGACGTCGCCGAAGCCCAGGCGGACCGGGCCCTCCTCGAACTTGCCCACTCTGATCTTGGGACCCTGCAGGTCTGCCAGCACGCCTACGCCGCGGCCGAGTTCGGCGGCGGCCTCCCTCACCCTGTCGTAGACCTCCTTGTGCAGCTCGTGGCTGCCGTGGCTGAGGTTGAAACGGGCCACGTCCATGCCTGCGGCGATGAGTTCGCGAAGGCGTTCGGGAGAGGAGGTGGCGGGGCCGAGGGTACAGACGATTTTCGCACGACGGGTCACGGGTCCCACCCTAATTGGTACAGACCACTCGGTTGTTACGTTGGCCGGAGCGCAGGTGAAAAACTCGGTGACGTTACGCTACTTCGGGGAGTGACGGCCGGTGACCCGTGCTCCGGGTCATGGGGCGACAGTGGCGGCTCTGGCGGCGTTGACGATGCCCTGGCCGTAGAAGCCGTTGCGTGGGGTGCCGTTCTCGCAGGTTTGGGAGATTTTCTGGCCGGCGAGGCTGTAGGTGTAGGTGTGCGGCGTGGGGCAGGATTTCTTGGTGGCGGTGGCGTAGAGCAGGCGTTCGACGTCGGCGGGTGGCATGGTGAGGCCGTTCTTGCCGGGTGTGCCGAAGCGGCTGATGAGGATGGCGGCGACGCCGGTGGCGTGCGGGGCGGCCATGGAGGTGCCTGCGAGGTACTGGTAGTAGGCGCAGGTGCCGTTGTGGCAGTCGCGGACGACGGAGGGGGTTGTGGGCTGGCCGTCGGCGCCGATCAGGCCTCGGGTGCGGAGTACGTGTTCGGGGGCGGCGGCCAGGATGGTCCTGGTGACGTCGGGTTTTCCGGGGCCGTCGTACTCGTCGCCGCCGGGGGCCGACAGGTCTGTCTGTTCGGTGCCGTAGTCGGAGTAGTAGGCCTTGCGTCCGCTTCTGCCGAGTGCTGATACCGAGATCACGCCGTTGGATTCGGCGGGGACGTTGAGGCAGGAGTTGTCGATCTTGCGCACGCGTGCGGAGCCGGCGGGGTAGTCGGGGCTGAGGGCGTCGACTGTGGGTTTGCCCAGGTCGGTCATGCCGTTGCCGAGGGCGCTGATCAGGGTGACGCCGTGGGCGCGGGCGTAGTCCAGTGCGCGTTGCATGCCGGTGATGACGCCGCGTTGTTCGAGTTGTTCGGCTTTGGAGTCGGCGGGGTTGGCGGTGCAGTTGAAGAGCCAGGGGTCGACGTAGTAGCTCATGTTGACCACGTTGATTCCGGCGTCGGCGGCGTAGGTGAGCGCGTCGAGGCTGGGTTTGAGGAAGAAGACTCCGGAGTCCTGGCCGGCGCGCAGGTTGACCAGGGACACGTTGGGGGCGACGCCGGCGATGCCCAGGCCGTTGATGGGTGAGCCGATTGTGCTGGCGACGTGGGTGCCGTGGCCGTCGTCGTCCCAGTCGACGGGGTCTTTGCAGTTCTTGAACTCGCAGGGGCCGTCGAAGGTGTTTCCTTTGGAGTCCTTAGGCATGTCGGTGACGAAGTTACGGCTCAGTGCGCGGTTGAAGTTCGGTGCGATGTCGGGGTGTTTGCCGTCTATGCCGGTGTCGATGATGCCGACGAGTACTTTCTTGTTGCCGGGGGCGGTGGCGTAGGAGCCGTCGGTGGTGGCGCCGATCATCTTCATGTCCCACTGCCGTCCGGCCAGTGGTTCCTCGGCGGGGGTGGAGATTCCCCGGGCGTCGGGGGCTGCGGCCCGGTCCGTGGCGGTGGTGCCGGGGTACGCGGTCACCGAGCCGATTTCGCGGTCGGAGGAGACGCCGGCGATGGCATCGCTGGTGGAGAGGTTTTCGATGAATCGGGGGCCTGGGCCTCTGGCGATGACGTAGCCGAGTTTGGTCTCGGTGGACAGCGCGGTGCCGCCGCCTGCCTTGATCGCGGCGATTGCCCGGTTCTGTGCGCCGGTGGTGTAGAAGACGAGGTAGTCGTGGAGCTGTCCGGTGGTGGCGGCTGTCCCGCCGGGCAGGGTGCCCGCTGTGAGGGCGCCTGTCAGGGCCACCGCCGTCGCCGCACCGGTCAGGCGGCTACTCCACCGATTCATATGTCCCCCCGTATTAATCCATGTCAGGAAGAATCACCCTCCAGGGATATAACCGGCGCGGCACCCTGAACACTGATTCCCATAGTGTTTCCGGTACGGCGATCGGCGCCGTACCGGAAACACCGTAGACGATCAGACCAGCGGCCGGGCGGTTGGCGGGATCGCCACCGGCAGTGCCGTGTGGCCGGTGAGGTAGCGGTCGGCCGCCGAGGCGGCCGAGCGGCCCTCGGCGATCGCCCAGACGATCAGGGACTGGCCGCGGCCCATGTCACCGGCGACGAACACGCCGTCCACCGCCGACATGTAGTCCCTGTCCCGTGCGACGTTGCCCCGCGCGTCGAAGAATCCGTCTCCGGCGGCCGAGGCCAGCTCCTCCAGCAGGCCGGCTCTCTGCGGGCCGACGAAGCCCATCGACAGCGTGACCAGCTCCGCCGGGATCTCCCGCTCGGTGCCGGGGACCGGCGCGAAACCGGACGCCGGGCCCTCCACCTCGACCAGGCGCAGCGCGCGCACGTTGCCGGCGGCGTCGCCGACGAACTCGGTGGTGGAGACCGCGTAGACCCGGTCGCCGCCGCCGTCGGTCAGCTCCTCGTGGGCACTCTCCACCTTGAACAGGATGGGGAACGTGGGCCACGGCTGGCTGCCGGGGCGGTCCGCCGGAGGCTGGGGCATGATCTCCAGCTGGGTGACCGAGGCGGCTCCCTGGCGGAGGGCGGTGCCGATGCAGTCGGCGCCGGTGTCGCCGCCGCCGATCACGACGACGTGCTTGCCCTCGGCGCTGATCGGTGAGACCGGGTAGTCGCCCTCCTGGACCCTGTTGGCGGGCGGGAGGTACTCCATCGCCTGGTGGATGCCCGCCAGCTCGCGCCCGGTGACGGGCAGGTCCCGCCACTGGGTCGCGCCGCCCGCCAGGACGATCGCGTCGAACTCCTCGCGCAGCCGCGCCGCGGTGATGTCGGCGCCGACGTTGACGCCGGTGCGGAACTCGGTGCCCTCGGCCCGCATCTGCTCAAGCCGGCGGTCGATGTGCCGTTTCTCCATCTTGAACTCGGGGATGCCGTAGCGGAGCAGACCGCCGATCCGGTCGGCGCGCTCGAACACCACCACGTCGTGCCCGGCCCGGGTGAGCTGCTGGGCGGCGGCCAGGCCGGCGGGGCCGGAGCCGACCACCGCGACCCGCTTGCCGGTCTTGGACGCCGGAGGGCGGGGGGTGACCCAGCCTTCGTCGAAGGCCCGGTCGATGATCTCGACCTCGACCCGTTTGATGGCGACCGGGTCGGAGTTGATGCCGAGCACGCATGCCGCCTCGCACGGTGCCGGGCAGAGGCGGCCGGTGAACTCCGGGAAGTTGTTGGTGGCGTGCAGGCGTTCGACGGCCTCCTGCCACTTGTCGCGGTGGACCAGGTCGTTCCACTCGGGGATGAGGTTGCCCAGCGGGCAGCCGTTGTGGCAGAACGGGATGCCGCAGTCCATGCAGCGCGCGGCCTGCCTGGTCAGTGCGGGCTGGGGGAAGTCCTGGTAGACCTCCCGCCAGTCGCGGATGCGCACGTCCACCGGGCGGCGCGCCGGCAGTTCGCGCCCGTGAGTGAGGAAACCCTTCGGGTCGGCCATCGGTGTGCCCCCTTATCCCTGAACAGCAGCGGTCATGACCGCCTCGTCGATGTCGCGGCCCTCCAGGCGCGCCGTCTCGGCGGCCCGCAGGACCCGCTTGTAGTCCGTCGGCATGATCTTGCTGAACCTGGCCGGGTCCCAGTCGGTGAGGAGTGCCTTGGCGACTGTGGAGCCGGTCTCCGTCAGGTGTGCCTCGACGATCTCCCGTAGCGTCTCGGAGTCGGCCTCGTCCAGCGTCTCGATCTCCACCATCTCGCGGTTGACGCGGCCGGGGTTGAGGTCGAGCAGGTAGGCGACGCCGCCGGACATGCCGGCCGCGAAGTTGCGGCCGGTCGGGCCGAGGACGACCACCCTGCCGCCGGTCATGTATTCGCAGCCGTGGTCGCCGACGCCCTCGACGACCGCGGTGGCGCCGGAGTTGCGGACGCAGAACCGTTCGCCCATGACGCCGCGGACGAACACCTCGCCGGAGGTCGCGCCGTACAGGGCGACGTTCCCGGCGATGATGTGGCCTTCGAGCGGGGCCTCGTCGTGCGGCTGAACCGAGATCCGGCCACCGGACAGGCCCTTGCCGAGGTAGTCGTTGGCGTCGCCGGTCAGGCGCAGCGTGATGCCCCGGGGCACGAAGGCGCCGAAGGAGTTGCCGGCCGAGCCGGTGAACCGGACGTCGATGGTGTCGTCGGGCAGGCCGGCTCCGCCGTACCGTCTGGTCACCTCGTGGCCGAGCATGGTACCGACCGTGCGGTTGACGTTGCGGATGGGCAGCTCCAGGGTGACCCGCCGGCCGTCCTTGAGCGCTCCCTCGGCGAGCTGGATCAGTGTGTGGTCCAGGGCCTTGGCCAGTCCGTGGTCCTGCTCCTGTGTACGGCGGAGCGCGGCGCCCTCGGGCAGCTCCGGCTGGTGCAGGATCGGCGCCAGGTCCAGGCCGGCGGCCTTCCAGTGGTGCTCGGCCGAGGTGGTGTCCAGCAGCTCGGCGTGGCCGATGGCCTCGTCCAGGCTGCGGAAGCCCAGCGCGGCGAGGTATTCGCGGATCTCCTCGGCGATGAACTCGAAGAAGGTGACCACGAACTCGGGCCTGCCGGTGAACCGCCTGCGGAGCTCGGGGTTCTGGGTGGCGACGCCGACCGGGCAGGTGTCCAGGTGGCAGACGCGCATCATCACGCAGCCGGAGACGACCAGCGGGGCGGTGGCGAAGCCGTACTCCTCGGCGCCGAGCAGCGCGGCGACGACCACGTCGCGGCCGGTCTTGAGCTGGCCGTCCACCTGCACGGCGATCCGGTCGCGCAGGCCGTTGAGCAGCAGCGTCTGCTGGGTCTCGGCCAGGCCGAGCTCCCAGGGGGCGCCCGCGTGCTTGAGCGAGGTCAGCGGGGAGGCGCCGGTGCCGCCGTCGTGACCGGAGATGAGCACGACGTCGGCGTGGGCCTTGGACACTCCCGCCGCGACGGTGCCGACGCCGACCTCGGCCACGAGCTTGACGTGCACGCGGGCGGCCGGGTTGGCGTTCTTCAGGTCGTGGATGAGCTGGGCGAGGTCTTCGATGGAGTAGATGTCGTGGTGCGGCGGCGGTGAGATGAGGCCGACGCCCGGGGTGGAGTGCCGGGTCTTGGCGATCCACGGGTAGACCTTGTGGCCGGGCAGCTGGCCGCCCTCGCCGGGCTTGGCGCCCTGCGCCATCTTGATCTGCAGGTCGTCGGCGTTGACCAGGTACTCCGACGTCACGCCGAACCGGCCGGAGGCCACCTGCTTGATGGCCGAGCGGCGGGCGGGGCTGTGGAGCCGCTCGGGGTCCTCGCCGCCCTCGCCGGTGTTGGACTTGCCGCCCAGCTGGTTCATCGCCACGGCGATGGTCTCGTGCGCCTCCATCGAGATGGAGCCGTAGGACATCGCGCCGGTGGAGAACCGCTTGACGATCTCGGCGACCGGTTCGACCTCGTCGATCGGGACGGGCTCTCGGACGCCGTCCCTGAACCTGAACAGGCCGCGCAGCGTCATCAGTTTCTCGGCCTGGGAGTCCACCAGGCCGGTGTACTCCTTGAAGATCTCGTAGCGGCGTGAGCGGGTGGCGTGCTGCAGCTTGAAGACGGTCTCGGGGTTGAACAGGTGCGGCTCGCCCTCGCGGCGCCACTGGTACTCCCCGCCGACCTCCAGGCGGCGGTGGGCGTTCTCGGCCCGCGGGTAGGCCCGCCGGTGGCGGAGCGCGACCTCCTGGGCCAGGACGTCGAAGCCGACGCCGCCCAGGCGTGAGGTCGTCCCGGTGAAGCAGGTGTCGATGACCTCCTTGCCGAGACCGAGCGCCTCGAAGATCTGCGCCCCGGTGTAGGAGGCGACGGTGGACACCCCCATCTTGGACATGACCTTCAGCACGCCCTTGCCGTACGCCTTGATGAGGTTGCGCACGGCCCTGTGCCTGTCGACTCCCAGGACGCCGGAGCCGACCATGTCCTCGACGGTCTCGATGGCGAGGTAGGGGTTGATCGCGCCCGCGCCGTAGCCGACGAGGAGCGCCATGTGGTGGGCCTCGCGGGCCTCGCCGGTCTCGACGACCAGGCCGACCCGGGTGCGGGTCTTCTCGGCGATCAGGTGGTGGTGGACCGCGCCGGTGAGCAGCAGCGACGGGATCGGCGCCAGGACGTCGGAGGAGCCGCGGTCGGACAGCACGATGACCCGGGCCCCCTCCTCGATCGCCGCCGAGACCTCGGCGCGGATCTCCTCAAGGCGGTGCAGCAGTGCCGTACCGCCGCCGGCGACCTCGTACAGGCCGGAGACGACGTGCGGGTGGAAGCCGGGCAGCGCACCCTCGTCGTCGATGTGGATGATCTTCGCGAGCTCGTCGTTGTCGATCACCGGGTACGGCAGGACGAGCTGGCGGCAGGAGGCCGGGCCCGGGTCCAGCAGGTTGCCCTCGGGGCCGATCGTGCTGGCCAGGGAGGTGACGAGTTCCTCGCGGATGGCGTCCAGCGGCGGGTTGGTGACCTGCGCGAACAGCTGGCTGAAGTAGTCGAACAGCAGCCGGGGCTTCTCACTGAGCACCGCGACCGGGGTGTCGGTGCCCATCGAGCCGATCGGCTCGGCACCCGCCCTGGCCATCGGCGACAGGATGATCCGCAGCTCCTCCTCGGTGTAGCCGAAGGTCTGCTGCCGCTTGATCAGCGCCTCGTGGGTCGGGATCTCGTGTGAGCGGGCGGGCAGCTCCTCGAAGCGGACCAGGCCGGTGTGCAGCCAGTCGCCGTAGGGCAGCTCGGCGGCGAGCTCCGCCTTGATCTCGTCATCCTCGATGATCTTGCCGAGTCCGGTGTCGACCAGGAACATCTTGCCGGGCTGCAGCCGTCCCTTGCGGACCACGTCCTGCGGCGCGATGTCGAGCACGCCCGCCTCGGAGGCCAGCACGACGAGGCCGTCCGCGGTGACCCAGAACCGGCCGGGGCGCAGGCCGTTGCGGTCGAGGACCGCGCCGACCAGGGTGCCGTCGGAGAAGGTGATCGAGGCCGGGCCGTCCCACGCCTCCATGAGGGTGGAGTGGAACTCGTAGAACGCCCGCCGGGCGGGGTCCATCTCGGTGTGGTTCTCCCACGCCTCGGGGATCATCATCAGCACGGCGTGCGGCAGCGTGCGCCCGGCGAGGTGGAGCAGTTCCAGTGTCTCGTCGAAGGAGGCGGTGTCGGAGCCGTCCGGGTCGCAGATCGGGAAGAGCCGCGACAGCTCGCCCGGGAGGGCGGCGGTCTTCAGCATGGCCTCGCGGGCCCGCATCCAGTTGCGGTTGCCCTTGACCGTGTTGATCTCGCCGTTGTGGGCGACGTAGCGGTACGGGTGCGCCAGCGGCCACGACGGGAAGGTGTTGGTGGAGAAGCGCGAGTGGACCAGCGCGATCGCGGTCTCGTAGCGCTCGTCGCTCAGGTCGGGGAAGAACGATTCGACCTGCGGCGGGGTGAGCATGCCCTTGTAGACGATCGTCCGGGCGCTCAGCGAGGGGAAGTAGGCGTCCGCCTCGTGCTCGGCCCGCTTGCGCAGGCAGAAGGCCAGACGGTCCAGTTCCAGGCCGGTCTCGCCGTGGGGGGAACTCACGAAGAGCTGCCGGAAGAACGGCATCACCGCGCGGGCGCTCGGCCCGGGGAGGGCGGGGTCGACCGGCACGTCACGCCAGCCGAGGACCGTCAGGCCCTCTTCCGCCGCGATCTCCTCGATGAGCCGTACAGTGCTCTCGCGGTCTTCGGCGCCGGCGGGCAGGAAGGCCGTGCCGACGGCGTAGGAGCCCGCCGCGGGCAGCGGGAAGGCCGTCACCGCGCGGAAGAAGGTGTCGGGGATCTGCGTGAGGATTCCGGCTCCGTCGCCGGTGTCCGGTTCGCTCCCCTGGGCTCCTCGGTGATCGAGGTTGCAGAGCGCTGTCAGGGCCTTGTCGACGATGTCGTGGCTGCGGCGTCCGGCGACGTCCGCGACCATGGCGACACCGCAGGCGTCATGTTCGTGCGAGGGGTGGTAGAGGCCCTGGGGCTCGGGGAAGCCGAGGTGGGCAGCAGGCATTGAATCCCTCCCGTCGTCTTGCTTCTCTGGACAAGCAAAGGGACGACGTTGGCCCTGCTGCGTAGCGTGTAGACGTTACCGTACCCTGCCGGAAACGTGCCTACTCGGTCCATATAGCGACCATTCGGTACGCGTTTGCCCACCTGGTGAACGATGCGGCGGGACAGAACATTCCAGGTGGGGGCTCTAAGGTGGCCCCATGGAAGCGATTGCGGCGCTCATCGCGCAGGCGGGTGTGGACGGCAGGCGGCTGCGGACGGTGCTGGCGTTCCTGGGTGACGGCCGCTGGTGGACGCTGGCGGATCTGGTCCGGGAGAGCGCGACCTCCCGGCGGACGGTCGAGTCTCTGCTGCGCGAGGTCGAGCTGGAGCGGTCCGGCGACCGCTTCCGGCTCCGGGAGCCGCTGATCGGCCTCGCCGGGAGGGGGATCGCGCCGGCCGACCCGGTGGCGCACCTGCTGCCCGGCCACGCCGAGCTGGTGGCGCGGATGGAGGAGCTGATCGCCAAGGCGCCCCGCGGCCGCCAGGCGCTGGACCACGTGGCCGCGACCGCCGATACCGTGGTCCGGCGGGCACTGCTGCTGGACGCCCGGTTCTGGCTGGACGGGGCCCGGCTGCTGTGCGTGGGCGACCACGACCTGACCTCGCTGGCGACCGCGATGCTGCATCCGGGCGTCGAGGTGACCGTGGTCGACATCGACGAGCGCATCCTCGCCTACATCGCCGACCAGGCCGACCACTTCGGCCTCAGCATCCGGACCCGCTGGGCCGACCTGCGCCTGGGCCTGCCCGCGTCCGCGCAGTCCTGGGCCGACCTGGCCGTCACCGACCCGCCCTACACCCCCGAGGGCGTCGGGCTGTTCGTCGCCCGCGCCGTGGAGGGGCTCCGCGACCGCGAGCGGGGCCGGATCCTGCTGGCCTACGGGGCCAGCGAGCGCACCCCGGCGCTGGCTCTCAAGGTGCAGCATTCGCTGTCCCAGCTCAACCTCGTCAACGAGGCGATCTACCCCGACTTCAACCGCTACCACGGCGCCGAGGCCATCGGCTCCGCCGCCGACCTCTACGTCCTGCGCCCCACCACCAAGACCTGGCCCGCCGTGGCGGCCCGCGTCGACGGTTTCGGCGCCGCCATCTACACCCACGGCCCCCAGTCCGTCGAGTCGACCGGGTCGGCCTCCCCCACGGCGGCCACCACCGGCCAGGCCCCCGGCGCTCCCGACGTGCTCGTCGGTGAGTGGCCGAAGGACCTGCTCGCCAAGACGCCCCGGGCCCGCCTGACGACGTGGCTCGCCAAGCCCTACGCCAGCGATCCCGCCAGCGTGGCGATAGCCGTACCGGCCGGGCTGGAGGCGGCACTCCCCCGGCTCCTGCTGGCCACCCGCGCCCGGCACGTCCAGGTCACCCTGGCCGGGCCGCCGCGGGACCTCCCCACCGGCCTGCTCTCCCCGGTCTACGAACTGACCGCCGAAGGCCCGACGGTCCACGCCGTACGGCTCCCGCCCCCCACGACGGACTCCGGGCGGATCCTGCGCCGCATCCTGGACAACGCCCACGGCAAGCTCGCCAACACCTGGCGCGAGGCACTCATCACGGCCCGGGGCGACCTGACCAAGAAACAGGCAAGGGCGCTCGTCAGCCGCGCCGCCCCCTGGGCCGGAGACGTCACCGTCCTCGAACTGCCCGCCCACCGCCTCCGTGAGCTCCCGGCGGCGGTGGCGAGCTCCCTCACCGCAGCAGACGCCGCTGAATCACCAGGCTGAGGCTGTCCACCGCGACCTGCGGGTAGGTGAGGTCCACCTGGCCCGCTCCCCCTACCGGGGCGACCCAGCTCACCGTGACGTAGTGCCCCAGCGCCCGGGCCTGCGCCCAGCTCCGGGAGCCGTCGAAACCGGCCGGGGTGCCGGGGGCCGGTCGGACGAACCCGTCGTTCCCGAGGGCGGCCACGAGCCGGTCCGCCGCGGCGGAGTCGGCCAGGTTGAAGATGAGGAACTGCCCGGAGACCCGGCCGTCCTGGGTCGCGTAGTGGGCCCGCAGCACCTGGGTGCAGCCCGCCACCGCGTCCTCGGCGCTCCCCCACACCGCCGGGGCGCAGTCGGTGAGCGTCTCGGTCCCCTTGCTCGCGAGCGTGGTCCCGCCCGAGGTCACCGATCCGGTGGGGAACATCTCCTCGACGGTCAGCGGCTCGGGGTCGGCGTCGCGGGTGGCGATCGGCGCGTAGTGTGCCGTGGTCGGCTCACTGCGGAAGGTGGCCGGGCGCGGGGCGTCCTCACCGCCCCACAACCACAGGAACGCCGCCCCCGCGACGGCGACGAGCAGCACGGCGACGACGGCGATCCACTTGCGCATGGCCCATGAGCCTACTGGGACCACGGGTGTCGCGCAGGTCTAAGAGGCGGGAGCGGCCGCGACGACACGGCGGAACACGGCCTTCTCCGCGCCGCGGACCGCCAGGGACAGGGAGACGAAATCGTCCCTGGCTCCTGGTTCGGCACCGTCTGCGCGGCCGATCCAGACCAGCCCCGCGTAGTGGCCCATGGCGTGGCCGCTGCCCTCGGTGTAGCCGCCGGACCGGAAGCGTGCCCTGCCCGATTCCAGCGGACGGGTCCAGCCGCCGCGGTGCATGGTCGTCAGAGACTGGACGAGCGCGTCGGCGGAGGCGGTGTCACGCAGGTTCAGCAGGGTGTACTGGGCGACGTAGCGGCCGTCGGCGCTGGCGTAGACGCCCCGGGCGGCCTGGGTGCAGCCGGCCTGGGCGAGCTGGTCCGCCAGCCCCTGACCCCAGACCACCGCCGAGCAGTCTGCATTCAGCTTGGTGGCCGCCAGCTTCAGGGTGGTCGTGCCCTCCTTGAGGACCTTCTCGGCGAAGACGTCCTTCAGGGTCAGCGGGGCGGGGTCGGCCTTGCTCTGCGCGATCGGCGAGAACAGCTTCGGCGAGACCCAGCCCCTGTAGGCGTCCGGCCGGGGCTGGGTGGAAATGGCCGCGGCGGTGGCCCGCCCGGGCACGAAGTCGTTGCCCATCGAGCCGATGACGAAGGCGAGGACGACCGCGGAGACCAGCACGCCGATCACCGACACGGCGACCACCAGCAGCCGCTGCTGGCTCCGGCTGAACCCCCGCTCCTCCAGCTGGGGGATGTTCCAGGTCTGCTCTTTCGCCGGAGTGCGGCGGCGCTTGCGGGTGGGGGTGGTCATCCCAGGCCGCCCCCGCCCAGGAGGTGGCCGAGGCCGAAGGTCAGGGCCGCCGCGACCACACCGACGGCGAGCTGGCGCAGCCCGCTGTACCACCAGCTGCGCGCGGTGACCCGGGACACCAGCGCGCCCGCGCCGAACAGAGCCACGCAGGAGATCACCGCCGAGCTCACCAGGCTGGTCACCCCCAGCAGGTAGGGCAGGAGCGGCAGGACCGCGCCCACGCCGAAGGACAGGAACGAGGAGATGGCGGCGGTCTTGGGCGAGGGCAGGTCGTCCAGGGTGACCCCGAGCTCGGCCAGGGTATGCACCTCCAGCGCCTTCTCGGGGTCGCGGGAGATCTGCCTGGCGACCTCGGCCGCCAGGTCGGGATCGACGCCGCGCGACTCGTAGAGCTTGGCGAGCTCCTCCTGCTCGGACTCGGGATTGCGCTGGAGCTCGCGCCGCTCGATGTCGATCTCCGCCATGGCGAGCTCCCGCTGGCTGGCCACCGAGACGTACTCACCGCCGGCCATGGAGAACGCTCCCGCCGCCAGCCCGGCCATCCCGGCCAGCACGATGACCTTGGTGCCGGCCGCTCCGCCGGCGACACCGGCGATCAGAGCGAAGTTGGAGACCAGCCCGTCCATCGCGCCGAACACCGAAGGCCGCAGCCAGCCGCCGTTGACGTCACGGTGCGCGTGATGGATCTCGGCGCGCGCCCCGGTCTCGCCTGCGCTCATCGTTTCTCTTTCTTCCCCTCGGACCCGGCGTGCGGCGTGCTCTCCTCCAGGGAGGCCGCAGGGCTGTCCGGCCCGTCGTCGGGCTCCTCATCGCCGGGCCCGTCAGGCCCGTCCTTTTCGGCCTCGTCCGCCTGGTCGGAGGGGTGCGCCGGATCGACGGCCCCCTCACCGTCCAGCGCGGGCTCCGGCGTGGCGCCGACGGACTCCTCGCCGGTCTTCCTTCCGGCGTACCAGAAGTAGGCCAGCGCCGCGACGAACAGGATGATCGAGGTCCACTGGTTGAGCCGCAGGCCGAGGATGTGGTGGGCGGTGTCGATCCGCAGGCCTTCGATCCAGAACCGGCCCAGGGTGTAGCCCGCGACGTAGAGGGCGAACACGCGGCCGTGACGGAGCACGAATTTACGGCCGGCCCAGATCAGGATGAGGGCCAGGCCCAGATCCCAGATCGACTCGTACAGGAACGTGGGGTGGTAGGTCGACACGCCCGGCACCGTGCCCGGCCGGCCGGGGTCGATCTCCAGGCCCCACGGCAGGTCGGTCGGGCTGCCGAACAGCTCCTGGTTGAAGTAGTTGCCCCAGCGGCCGATGGCCTGGGCCACGGCGATGCCGGGGGCGACGGTGTCGGCCACCGCGGACAGGGAGAGCCCCCGGCTCCGGCAGCCGAACCACACGCCCAGGGCGCCGAGTGCGACGGCTCCCCAGATGCCCAGCCCGCCGTTCCAGATGAACAGCGCGTCGATGGGCCTGTTCGGCGCCTCCGGTCCGAAGTAGAGCTGCCAGTCGGTGATGACGTGGTAGAGGCGCCCGCCGACCAGGCCGAACGGCACGGCCCAGACGGCGAGGTCCACGATCGTTCCGGGCGCGCCGCCGCGGGCGCGCCAGCGGCGCTCACCGATGATGACGGCGACGACGACGCCGAGCACGATGCACAGTGCGTAGGCCCTGATGGGGACCACGCCGAGGTACCAGACCCCCTGAGAGGGGCTGGGAATCGAGGCGAGGGGCATATCAGGTGACGTTACCCTGTCGTGGGCTACTTGGCCGCATCAAGAACGGTCTTACGCAGGTCGCCTGGCTTGAACGCGACGTCGTTGGCCACCTCGGTGCCGTTGAGCTTCAGCGTCGGGGTGCCCTGGAGCTTCGCGGACTCCAGGACCTTGGCGCTGTAGTCGATCTGCTGGGGCGCCTTCTCCTGCTTGGTCACGCAGGTGTCGAAGGTGGAGGCGTCGACCCCGGCGTCCGCACCCCAGGCGACCAGGTCCTCGGTCTTGAAGCCCTCGACGGTCTCCGACGGCTGCCCCTTGAACAGCCTGTCGTGGTACTTGATCCACGGGGTGCCACCGGGGATGCAGCGGGAGGCCGCGCCCGCGCGGAGGGAGTTGCCGCGGGTCACTCCCTTGTTCATCTCCTGCGGGAAGATGGTGATCGGGTGGTAGACCACCTTGGCCTTGCCCTCGGCGGCCAGGTTCTTGATCGTGGCGCCGCTGGTCTCCTCCAGCGCCTTGCAGGCGGGGCACTGGAAGTCCTCGTAGACGTCCAGCACCGGCTTTTCCACGCCCGGCTGGGCCATCACCACGGAGCCGTCGGCGGCGACGGTGATCGGCGCGAGCGCCTCGGCGACCTCCTCGGACTTGCTTCCCTGAGCGGCGTACCACCAGCCGGCGCCGATGGCGCCGATCGCGACGACCGCCACTGTCGTGATCGTCGCGATGCGCTTGAGCCGCTCCTTCCGCCGCTGCTCCTCGCGCTGCGCCTTGATCCGGTCACGCGCCGACTGATCCCGCGCGGCCTTGCCCATCAGTGGTTCTCCTTTTCGTAGGGCTTCTCGTCGTCGTCCACGACGTCGTCGTCCACGACATCGTCGTCGTAGGGCTGCCGCTCCGGGGCCAGCCCCAGCGTGGAATCCAGGGCGAACCGTCCCGGCGGCAACCAGGCGGTGACGACGCCGAGCACGAAGAGACCGGAATCCCGCAGGATATCGACGAGGTAGCCGGGTTCCACACCGGCCTTGAGCTGACCGCCGCCGCCGAAGCAGCCGCAGTCGATCCGCAACCCGCGCGCCCACACCGAGGCGATGCCGATGACGAACGCCAGCATGAGCAGCGCGGAGACGATGCCCGCCGCCCGGGTGAGCAGTCCGGCAACCAGCAACACCCCTATGACGATCTCCAGGATGGGCAGTCCGTAGCCGACCACCGTGGCGAGCGAGTCCGGAAGCAGTTCGTATGCCTTGACCGACTGCACGGAGAGCACGGGGGCGCCGATCTTGCCCCAGCCGGCGAAGATCAGGACGCCTGCCAGCACCAGCCGGGAGACGGTTGTCACCCAGGGTAGCGCCGAACTAGCCGAACGCGACCGACGAAGCACGGGCTTGTCAGAAGTCACGAGCACTATCGCCTCCTATTCCGGGCCCCATTTACGACCTACCCCCACAGATACGGTCATATCTGGAGAAAACCCCATCATGAGCTAGATAAGCGTCGAATAAGTCAGCCGCCAGGCAGGAAACCTGCAGAGTCACCGCACCGGAAACGCCCAGATGGCGGCCCGACGCAGCAGGCAGACATCCTATGGCGAACTCCGGTTCCGGGACTGCCAGACGGCGTCTCCGCAGCGCCGTACGGCAGGCGACATGGGCCCGGTGGATCCCACCGGAAACGGGGATGCGGCCGTCCAGGCAGACGGCCGCATCACCCAGGAGACGGTTATCCTCGGACGCCCGCCGCCAGCTCGGCACCCAGCTCGCGGACCGCCGCCAGGCCGGAAGCCTCGTCAGGGGCGTCCAGGAGGCGGCGGATGAACGCCGAGCCCACGATGACGCCGTCGGCGTAGCGGGCCACCTCCGCGGCCTGCTTGCCGGTGCCCACCCCCAGCCCGACGCAGACCGGCAGATCGGTCTGCAGACGGGTCCGCTCGACCAGCCCCTGGGCGGCCTCGCCGACCGACTCGCGGGCGCCGGTGACGCCCATCAGCGAGGCGGCGTAGACGAAGCCGGTGCAGCAGTCGACGACGGCCTTGATGCGGCTCTCGGGAGAGCTCGGCGCGACCAGGAAGACGGTGTCGATCCCGGCACCGGCACTGGCCGCGCGCCAGGGCCCGGACTCCTCCGGGGTCAGGTCGGGGGTGATGGTGCCCGTGCCGCCCGCGTTGGCCAGGTCCCGGGCGAACCGGTCGGCACCGTAGCGGTCGATCGGGTTCCAGTAGGTCATGACCAGCGTGGCGGCACCCGTCGCGGCCACGCCCTCGACCGTGCGCAGCACGTCGGCGATGCGGGTGCCGTTGGTCAGCGACCGGTGCACGGCGTCCTGGATGGTGGGGCCGTCCATGAGCGGGTCGGAGTAGGGGAGGCCGATCTCGATCACGTCGCAGCCCGCCTCCACCATGGCGGCGGCGGCCTTGATCGCGCCGTCCTTCGTGGGGAATCCGGCGGGCAGGTAGCCGATGAGTGCGGCGCGCTCGTCCGCCTTCGCCTTGGCGAACACCGTCTGAAGAGTCGTCATCATTGGTTCCGTTGCGGTTCGGGCCTCTGAGTCCCCTCCGGCCGCGCCGGAGGGGGCTCAAGTCGGTCGTCAGAGGTTGAAGTACTTCATGGCGGTGCCCATGTCCTTGTCACCACGGCCCGAGAGGTTGACCAGGATGGTCGCCTCGGGGCCCATCTCGCGGCCGAGCTTGAGGGCTCCGGCGAGCGCGTGGGAGGACTCGATCGCCGGGATGATGCCCTCGGTGCGGGCGAGCAGCGCGAAGGCCTCCATCGCCTCGGCGTCGGTGATGCCGTGGTAGGAGGCGCGGCCGGTGTCCTTGAGCCAGGCGTGCTCGGGGCCGACGCCCGGGTAGTCGAGGCCGGCGGAGATCGAGTGGGACTCGATCGTCTGGCCCTCCTCGTCCTGCAGGACGTAGGTGCGCGAGCCGTGCAGGACTCCGATGGAGCCCTCGGTGAGGGTGAGGGCGTGCTCGCCGCTCTCCAGGCCGTGACCGCCCGCCTCGTAGCCGTGGAGCTGGACGTCCTTGTCGCCGAGGAAGGCGTGGAAGATGCCGATCGCGTTGGAACCGCCGCCGACCGCGGCGGCGACGGCGTCCGGCAGCCTGCCGGTGAGCTCCAGCATCTGGCGGCGTGCCTCGACCCCGATGATGCGGGCGAAGTCGCGGACGATCTCCGGGAACGGGTGCGGGCCGGCGACGGTGCCGAACAGGTAGTGGGTGCGGTCGACGTTGGCGACCCAGTCGCGGAAGGCCTCGTTGATGGCGTCCTTGAGGGTCTGGCTGCCGTTGGTGACCGGGACGACGGTGGCGCCGAGCAGCTTCATGCGGGCCACGTTGAGCGCCTGGCGCTCGCAGTCGACGGCCCCCATGTAGATCACGCACTCCAGGCCCAGCAGGGCGGCGGCGGTGGCGGTGGCCACCCCGTGCTGGCCGGCGCCGGTCTCGGCGATCACCCTCGTCTTGCCCAGGCGCTTGGTGAGCAGGGCCTGGCCGAGCACGTTGTTGATCTTGTGGGCGCCGGTGTGGGTCAGGTCCTCGCGCTTCAGGATGATCCGGGCGCCGCCCGCCTGCTCCGCGAAACGGGGCACCTCGGTGAGCGTGGTCGGCCGCCCGGCGTAGGTGCGCAGCAGGTGGTCGAACTCGCGCAGGAACGCGAGGTCGTTCTTGGCCTTGTCGTACTCGGCGGCCACCTCGTCCAGCGCCGGGATGAGTGCCTCGGGGACGTAGCGTCCACCGAAGACGCCGAACTTGCCGTGGATGTCGGGGTCGTCGCCGTGGACGCCGTTGCCCGCCAGATCGGCCGGGGTGAGGAGGATTCCGTCTGTCTCTGCCACTGCTTACTGCCCCTCTGGTCGGGATGCTGGGTGGGCGCCCGCGGTGACCAGGTCGACCACGGCGGCCCGGGGGTCCTTGCCGGTGACCAGGCTCTCGCCGACCAGGACGGCGTCGGCGCCCGCCCTGGCGTAGGCGAGCAGGTCGTGGGGGCCACGCACACCCGACTCGGCGATCTTGATGATGCCTTCGGGGACCTTGGGAGCCAGCTTGGCGAACACGTCGCGGTCCACCTCAAGGGTCTTGAGGTTGCGCGCGTTGATGCCGATGATCTTTGCTCCGGCCTCGATCGCCCGGCCGAGCTCCTCCTCGGTGTGCACCTCGACCAGCGGGGTCAGACCGATCGACTCGGCCCGCTCGATGAGCGAGACCAGCGCGTTCTGGTCCAGCGCGGCCACGATCAGCAGCACCAGGTCGGCACCGTAGGCCCGAGCCTCCCAGAGCTGGTAGGAGGTGACGACGAAGTCCTTGCGCAGCACCGGGATGTCGACGATGGCGCGCACAGCGGCCAGGTCGTCGAGGCTGCCGCCGAAGCGGCGCCTCTCGGTCAGCACGCTGATGACATGGGCGCCGCCCGCCTCGTAGTCACCGGCGAGCGCGGCGGGGTCGGCGATCGCGGCCAGCGCGCCCTTGGACGGGCTGGAGCGCTTCACCTCGGCGATGACCGCCACCTGGTCTCCGCCCAGCGCCGCGTAGGCGTCACGGGGGGCCGGCGCCCGATTGGCCCGCTCCTTGAGCTCGGCCAGCGACACGGTCTTCTGCCGGTCGGCCAGGTCGGCGCGGACGCCTTCGAGGATTTCCTCCAGCACGCTCACTTGCCCTCCTCGCGAAACTCGGAGGTCAAGTTCGCGAACGCTGCCGTGCCCGTGGTCCGCTCGCTCCACTCGCTCCACTCGCTCACGAGTAAGGCCCCTCCCGATCGACTGCCCTGTCCAGCCGATGCTATCGGCCTTACCGAGGTCACCCCGCCATGGGGTGATGGCTACGGGTGGCTACGGGGCCAAGAATTCCCCAATGGGGATGTTCCGCCCTATCCAAAAAACGATCATCAGTGCGAGAAACCCCCACACGTAGGCAGGGCGTACGGCTTTCCCGTCGGACGGCTCGCCCCGCCAGGAGCGCAGCGCCCAGCGTCCCCACAGGAAGGCCAGGACCGGGACCATGGCCACGACGAAGGGGTTGAGGCCGAGGGCCGTGACGGGGTCGCCGTGGGCGAGCGCGTACACGGCCCGCAGGCCGCCGCAGCCCGGGCAGTAGAGACCGGTGAGCATGAGGAACGGGCACGTGGGATAGTGCCCCGGCTCGTTGGGGTTCACCGCGCTCACGTACGCAACCGCGGCGCCGGCCGCCAGCGCCGTGCCGAGCGGGACCGACACGGCCCTCGCCCGCGCCCCCCGCGTGCCTGCCGCCCTCCCCGTCGTCATCGGGCCGCCCGCCCCTCTCCACTGTCCACCGGGTTATCGCCCGTCACCCGCCACGATACTCAGAGCGGGCGCGGGCGCCCGTCAGTAGCTCGTCCAGATCGGACCGGCCAGAAACCAGATCCCGAGCAGCGCGGCCAGCCAGCAGGCGACGCCGAAATAGGACAGGACCAGACCGGCGATGGCCAGGCCCCGGCCCTCCTCGCCCGTCCGCCTGATCTGCCCCAGGGAGACGTGGCCGAGCACGATGCCCACGATCGAAGTGATGCCGCACACGAACAGACCGGCGATACCCATGATCAGCGCGGCGATGGCCATGCCGTTGTTACCGCGGGGGGGCTGAACGCCGTGCCCGTAGGGGTCATAGCCGCCCCCGGGCGGCGGGCCGTACCCGCCGGAGGAGCCGTATCCGCCACCCTGCGGCGGTCCGTAACCACCGGGCTGATTCCCATAGCTCATCAAAGACTCCTCTTTGCGGGGGCTGCAGGTAAAATCCTAGCCAAACCCGCCTCTCGCCCGGGGAGGTCACGCCCGCTCCGTGGGCAAGTTGTGACCGCGCCGACGACACAGGCGAGCTGCGACCGCGCCGACGGCACGGGCGAGCTGTCAGTGCTCCCTGTTGTCCGGCTCGACCGTCGGATCGGTGCCGAGGTCGATCGCGTCCCACAGCGCCCGCTCGCTCCGGGCGCCACCGGCGCCACGGCCCCCGTCACCGGGACCGGACCCGCGGCGGTCGTAGCGGTCGGACATGCCGGGCCATCCGGCGCCCCGGAGCGCGGCCACCACTCCCCCGCACACCAAAAGCAGCCCGCCCATCCCGGCGAGCAGCGGCCAGACGACGGCGGGCGTGACGTTCAGGGCGTCGGTCCCGGCCAGGGGAAGGTGCTGGGCCCCCGCCTGCAGAGCCGCGCCCGTACGGCTCCCCTGCCAGGCCCAGGCGATCACACCGGCCCCGCAGAACGCGATCACCCCGCCGATGAGCCTGCGCCACCCGCCCCGGGTCGCGAGTACGGCGACCACCGCGGCGAGCGCCGCCCAGGCCGCCGGACCGAGCGCGGGCGCCAGTTCCGCGGCGGGGATCGCCACCTGGCGCGCGCCCTGGGTCACGGTGAACCAGTCGCGCCCGGCGGCGAGCAGCACCAGCGCGGCACCCGCCACGCAGGCGGCCACCCAGGTCCACAGCGCCCGCCCGGCCGTCATCTCGGGTTCACCGCCAGCTCGTCGGCGTCGAAGCAGGTCCGGTCGCCGGTGTGGCAGGCGGCGCCCACCTGGTCGACCTTGAGCAGGATCGTGTCGCCGTCGCAGTCGAGGGCGGCGGACCTGACGTGCTGGACGTGGCCGGAGGTCTCCCCCTTCACCCAGTAGGCTCCGCGGCTGCGCGACCAGTAGGTGGCACGGCCGGTGGTGAGCGTGCGGTGCAGGGCCTCGTCGTCCATCCAGGCGAGCATCAGCACCTCGCCCGTGTCGTACTGCTGGACGATCGCGGGCACCAGTCCGTCTGCGGTGCGCTTCAGCCGTGCCGCGAGGGCGGGGTCAAGGGGCATGCGGCAATTGTGCCGCAACCAGGGAGAGGGGTAACGTCCGGCATGGCCGGGCGGCCAGACCGGGAGCTCCACGGAAGATCGATCCGGCCAGCCATCTGGCGGTGGTGGAGGCCACCACCCGGCCGGAGGCGTTGACCAGGAAAGCCGGGCCCTCGATCCCGCGGAGCACCGGCGAGACCGCGGTCTCGAAGCGGCGCACGAACACGTCGGCCGCCGCCACCCCGATGAACTCCCCGCCGCTCAGCACGGGCACGGACAGCGTGAGGGAGTATTCGTCGGTGCACAGGAAGTCGACGTAGGGGCCGGCGAGCGTGTGCTCGGCGCCGGAGCGCGGACCGGCGAACCAGTCCCAGTGCGTGTAGTCGTAGAAGGCGCTGCTGGCGGGGTCCATGTCCCTGACGAGCCGCACGGGCTCGCCCGAGGCGCTCTCCTGCCACCATTCCAGGTACCACGGCGCGTCGGAGAGCAGGCCGGGCGCGGCGATGAACCCGACCCCGGAGATCAGGCCGCCCAGCAGCGGGAAGAGCACCGGGCGCAGCGCGGCCAGGTCGGCGCTCACCGGCGCCGCGCCCAGGAGGTGTACGGCGGCGGCGCGCACCCGGTGCAGCCCGGCGAAGACGTTCTCCACGATGTCGCCCACCGCCGCGGCCACCTCTGCCGCGGTGCCGGGCGCCAGCAGCGCTCTCTGTTCACTCACGTCGACCCACCGCCCTACGCACGCTGAACTGTCACGGCTGCCGCAGACGCAGTTCGATGAGGTGTTCCACCGCCTCGAGGACGTGCCGCTCCGCCAGGCTCCTGGCGTGGTCGTCGTCACCGCGGTGGATGGCCTCGGCGATGGCGTGGTGCCGAGCCGACGGCCCATCCTCCTCCAAGTGGGCGAGCCAGAGCAACGGTCCGATGTCGGCCTGTAACCGGATCTCCTCCTGAGTGAGTCTCGCCGACTGCGACACGGCCGCCACCTCGATGTGAAAGCGGCCGTGCAGCCTGCGCAGCTGCGCCCCGTCCCGGGCGTCGGCCATCTCCTGGAGCGTCCGGCGCAGCGGCACGACGTCCTCCGGCAGCGCCCGCTGGGCGGCCAGCCGGGCCGCGGCGCCGGCGATCGCCGCGTAGTGGTCGCCCAGATCGCGCAGCTCCTCCACGGTGAAGGCGCGCAGCCGGCCCGCCACTTCCGGTGCCTCCGGCGGCACCCGCACGAAGCTTCCGCCGCCGCGCCCCCGCCGCGTCTCGACCATGCCCTGCTGCCGCAGGGCCATCAGGGCCTCCCGCAGCGTGACCGTGGAGACGCCGAGCCGGGCGGCGAGCCCCGCCTCGCTCGGCAGCTGCTCACCGTCGGCCAGCAGTCCCAGGGTGATGGCGTCGGTGAGCCGCCTGACCACGGCGTCCACCCGCGCGGTACTGTCCACCGGCGCGAACGCGGCCAGCCGGGCGTCGCCGGAGATGTCGGCCACGGTCGTGCGCCTCCTCACCCTTCGACGTCACACGGTGCCCGCCGGTTCGCGGGGACTACCGCAGACGCCTCGTCTCTTGGCCCCGCATCAGTGATACCGGATCGGGCCTTGCGATAAAACATTTATCCCCATATGTTTTCGCCCATGTCAGACCCAGCTGTGAGGCTGCGCGGCCTCCGCAAGAGCTTCGGCGCCGTCGACGCGGTCACCGGCGTCGACCTCGACATCGCCGACGGCGAGTTCTTCGCCATGCTCGGGCCCTCGGGTTCGGGGAAGACGACCGTGCTGCGGATGATCGCGGGCTTCGAGTCCCCCACCTCGGGCACGGTCGAGCTCGGCGGCGTGGACGTCACCCGGCTCGCCCCCTTCGAGCGGGACGTCAACACCGTCTTCCAGGACTACGCGCTGTTCCCGCACATGAGCGTGGTGGACAACGTCGAGTACGGCCTCCGCGTCAAGCGGGTCCCCCGGGCGGAGCGGCGCGAGCGCGCCCTGAGCGCGCTGGCCTCGGTCCGGCTGGAGGGCATGGAGCGGCGCAGGCCGGCCCAGCTCTCCGGCGGCCAGCGCCAGCGGGTCGCCCTGGCCCGCGCCCTGGTCAACCGCCCTCGCGTGCTGCTGCTGGACGAACCGCTCGGCGCGCTGGACCTCAAGCTCCGCGAGGAGATGCAGGTCGAGCTCAAGTCCATCCAGCGTGAGGTCGGCATCACCTTCCTGTTCGTCACCCACGACCAGGAGGAGGCGCTGACCATGAGCGACCGGGTGGCGGTGTTCGACCGGGGCCGGATCGAGCAGGTCGGCACTCCGGCCGAGATCTACGAGCAGCCGGCCAGCGCGTTCGTCGCGGGATTCGTCGGCACCTCCAACCTGATCTCCGGCGAGGCCGCGCGCACCGTGCTCGGCAAGGAGGGCACCTTCAGCGTGCGGCCGGAGAAACTGCGCGTGGCCGACCTCGGCGACGAGGTCGGCGACACCGAGCACAGCGCGACGGGCACCATCGGCGAGGTCGTCTACGCCGGGCCCACCACCCGCTTCCTGGTCGACCTCGACGCGGGCGGGCGGCTCATCGCGCTCCAGCAGAACCTGCAGGTCTCGTCCATGGACGTGATGAGCCTGCGAGGCACCAGGGTCCGGCTCGTCTGGAACCGCAGACACGAGTTCGCGATCGTCCCGTAAGAAAGGTCGTCATCCCATGCGTCCCCGGATTCTCCTCAGGAACGGCGCGGTCGCGCTGTCCGCCCTCGCCCTCGCCACCGTCACCGCCTGCGGCGGCTCCTCCTCCCCGGAGTCCGCTACGGCCGCCCCGGGCTCGGCCGGTTTCACCCCGCCCAAGCTTGACGCGCTGACGTCGCTCGGCGCGGGTGAGGGCCAGGTCAACCTGGTCAACTGGGCCGGTTACGCCGAGGACGGCAGCAACGATCCCAAGGTCGACTGGGTCACCCCGTTCGAGAAGGCCACCGGCTGCAAGGTCAACTCCAAGACCGCCGGCACGTCCGACGAGATGGTCAACCTGATGAAGACGGGCGAGTACGACGCGGTCTCCGCCTCGGGTGACGCCTCGCTGCGCCTGATCGCCTCCGGGGCGGTCGCGCCGGTCAGCACCTCGCTGATCCCCAACTACGCCAACGTCTTCGAGGGTCTGAAGAACAAGGCGTGGAACTCGGTCAACGGGGTCGCGTACGGCGTGCCGCACGGCCGCGGGGCCAACCTGCTCATGTGGCGCACCGACACGGTCAAGCCCGCGCCCGACTCCTGGGGCGCGGTGTTCGACCCCGCCTCGCCGTACGCGGGGAAGATCACCGCCTACGACTCGCCCATCTACATCGCCGACGCGGCCCTGTATCTGATGGAGACCAAGCCCGACCTCGGCATCAGGAACCCCTACGCGCTGGACGACAGGCAGTTCCAGGCCGCGGTCGACCTGCTCAAGCAGCAGCGCAAGCTCGTCGGGGAGTACTGGTCGGACTACACCAAGGAGGTCCAGGCTTTCAAGAGCGGCGACTCCGTGGTCGGCACCACCTGGCAGGTCATCGCCAACGTGGCCCAGGCCGACAAGGCCCCCGTCGAGGTGACGCTGCCCAAGGAGGGGGCGACCGGCTGGTCGGACACCTGGATGGTCTCCGCCGTGGCCAAGCATCCGAACTGCGCCTACAGGTGGATGGACTGGATCATCTCCCCCGAGGCCAACGCCCAGGTCGCCGAGTACTTCGGGGAGGCTCCCGCCAACTCCGAGTCCTGCGCGCTGACCGCGGACCCGAAGCACTGCGAGACCTTCCACGCGACCGACGAGGCCTACTACTCCAAGGTCTGGTTCTGGACCACGCCGATCGCCCAGTGCCTGGACGGCCGCACCGACGTCCAGTGCATGGACTACTCCGCGTGGACCAGGGCCTGGACTGAGATCAAGGGCTGATCCCACCTGAGCACCGGGCCGGACCACCGGGTCGCCTCCCGTCCCGGGGAGCGGGAGGTCCGGCCCTCGCCCCCTCTCCATGGCAAGGAGCCCACGCTGAACACCACCGCACTGGCAGGCCGCACGCCACGGCGCAGGATCACCGCCTTCCTGCACCGGCACGCGGGCGTACGGCTTTCGCTGCTGCTGTCCGCCCCGATGCTCTGGCTCGGCGTCGCCTACCTCGGCGCCCTGGCGGCCCTGTTCGTGACGGCCTTCTGGAGCACCGACACCTTCACCGGCGACCTGGTCAAGGAGCTCACCTGGGCCAACTTCCGCGACCTGTTCACCCTTGAGGTGTACCGGACGATCGCCCTGCGCTCGGTGGGGGTGGCGGCCGCGGTGACGCTGATCGACCTGGTGATCGCGTTCCCGATGGCGTTCGCGATGGCCAAGCTGGCCTCACCCCGCGCGCAACGCTGGCTGGTGATCGCGGTTCTGACCCCCCTGTGGGCGTCCTACCTGGTGAAGGCCTACGCCTGGAGGGTCATGCTCTCCTCCGACGGCATCCTCGGCTGGGGGTACGGCCTGACCGCCACGGTCCTCACCCTGTCCTACCTGTGGCTGCCGTACATGATCCTGCCGATCTACGCAGGCCTTGAGCGGCTGCCGGACTCGCTGCTGGACGCGGCCGGCGACCTGGGGGCGCGCGGCCTGCGCACGTTCCGGACGGTGGTGTGGCCGCTGACCTTCCCGGCCGCGGTGGCGGGTTCGGTCTTCACCTTCTCCCTGTCGCTCGGCGACTACATCACCGTGAAGATCGTGGGCGGAAAGTCGCAGCTCATCGGCAACGTCGTCTACGACAACATCGGCGCGGCCAACAACCTGCCCTTCGCCGCCGCGGTCGCCACCGTCCCCGTGATGATCATGCTGGTCTACCTCGCGGCGGTCCGCCGCACCGGCGCCCTGGAGAACCTTTGAATCTGTCCCGTCCGGCCCGCACGGCGCTGTGGGCCACGCTGGCCGCCGGTCTCGGCGTCATCTACGTGCCGCTGCTGATCGTGCTGCTCAACTCCTTCAACGCCGACCGTACCTTCGGCTGGCCGCCCGGCGGGTTCACCGTCCGCTGGTGGGAGGCGGCGTGGAACTCCACCGGCGTGCGCGAGGCGCTGTGGACGTCGGTCCAGGCCGGAGTGGGCGCGACGGCGATCGCCCTGGTGCTCGGCACGATGGTCGCCTTCGCGATCCAACGTCATGCCTTCTTCGGCCGGAACACGGTGTCGCTGCTGATCGTGCTGCCGATCGCGCTGCCGGGCATCGTCACCGGCATCGCGCTGAACAACGCCTTCCGGGCGGTGCTGGAGCCCTTCGGCGTGGGCCTGGGCCTGTTCACGGTGATCGTCGGGCATGCCACCTTCTGCGTGGTGACCGTCTACAACAACATGCTGGCCCGCCTGGGCCGCCTGGGCGCCTCCGCGGAGGAGGCCTCGGCCGACCTGGGTGCCGACACCTTCACCACCTTCCGGCTGGTCACCTTCCCGATGATGCGCTCGGCGCTGCTCGCCGGGGGCCTGCTGTCCTTCGCCCTGTCCTTTGACGAGATCATCGTGACCACGTTCACCGCGGGGGCCGGGGTCAGGACCCTCCCTTTGTGGATCTTCGAAAACCTCTTCCGTCCCAACCAGGCCCCGGTGGTCAACGTGGTCGCCGCCGCCCTGATCGTCCTGTCGGTCGTCCCCATCTACCTGGCCCAGCGCCTGTCCGGCGGCGACGCGGGAACCCGCTGAACCGCGGGCACGGGCGCCACCGGTTCAACGCGTGCGGTCGTCGTCGAACAGCTCGGTCGCCTGGACGACGATCCTGGGGTCGGGTTCACCGACGACCTCGTGGTCCTTGTTGTCGTACTCGAACCGGCTGAGGAGATGGCGCATGGACTCGATCCTGGCCCGTTTCTTGTCATTGCTCTTGATCACCGTCCACGGCGCGTCCTCGGTGTCGGTGTAGAGGAACATGTCCTCCTTGGCCTCGGTGTACTGCTCCCACTTGTCCAGCGACTGCAGGTCCATGGGGGACAGCTTCCACTGGCGCACCGGATCGACCTGGCGGATCACGAACCGGGTGCGCTGCTCGGCCCGGGAGACCGAGAACCAGAACTTCACCAGGTGGATGCCGTCGCGGACGAGCATGCGCTCGAACTCGGGGGCCTGCTCCATGAACTCCACGTACTCCTCGGGTGAGCAGAAGCCCATCACCCGTTCCACTCCCGCGCGGTTGTACCAGGAGCGGTCGAAGAAGACCATCTCCCCCGCGGCCGGCAGGTGGGACACGTAGCGCTGGAAGTACCACTGGGTGCTCTCGCGCTCGCTGGGCTTCTCCAGCGCGACCACGGAGGCCCCGCGCGGGTTGAGATGCTCCATGAACCGCTTGATCGTGCCGCCCTTGCCCGCCGCGTCGCGCCCCTCGAACAGGATGACCAGCCGGCCACCGGTGTCCTTGATCCAGTACTGCAGCTTGAGCAGTTCGATCTGGAGCAGCCGCTTGAGGTGGTCGTACTCCGCCCTGTCCATCCGCTCCCCGTAGGGATACCTCTCCCTCCAGGTGTCCACCGGAGTGCCGTCCAGCCGTACCAGGACGGGATCGTCATCGTCGTCGTCCAGGACCCGCAGGTTCGGCAGATCGTCCAGCAGGTCGCGGTGGGCCACCGACGAGCGCCCGCCGAGCACGGGGAACTGCTGCGTTTCCTTGGGCTCCTCGCCCCGTACGTCTGTCATGAATCCCTACCCCCGAGGCCGCCCTGTCCTCATATCTGCCCCCTACCTCCCCGCAGAGCCCCTAATCCTCAGCGCGGGCACGACCTCGCCCGCCGCGGGCCGGCGGCGGGCGGGCGCGTCCCGCCCGCGAGGCGGGGACCGGCCCCCGCCCTCCGGGAGAACCCCTACGAGCGGGCGGCCGAGACCCAGGAGGCGTGCAGGTCGGCGTAGACCCCGGGCTCCTCGACGAGCTCGGCGTGCGGGCCGCGCTGCACGATGCGGCCCCGGTCGAAGACGAACACTTCGTCGGCGGCTTCCGCGGTGGACAGCCGGTGGGCGATGGAGATGGCGGTACGGCCCCGCGTGACCCCCTCCAGGGCGCGGGCCAGCCGTACCTCCGTCGCCGGGTCCACCGCGGAGGTGGCCTCGTCGAGCAGGAGCAGGTCGGGGTCGGCCAGGTAGGCGCGGGCCAGCGCGACGAGCTGGCGCTCCCCTGCCGACAGCGACTCCCCGCGCTGGCCGACGTGGGTGGCCAGGCCCGCGGGCAGGCCCTCCAGCCAGTCGGTGAGCCCCAGCTCGGTCATGGCCAGCAGGATCTCCGCCTCGGTCGCCGACGGGCGTCCGAAGCGGATGTTCTCCTCCAGGGTGCCGTCGAACAGGAAGCCGTCCTGCGGCACCATGACGATCCGCTCGCGCAGCGAGGAGAACCGGATGTCGCGCAGGTCCTCACCGTCCACGGTGACCCGGCCGGAGACCGGGTCCATCAGGCGGGTGAGCAGCTTGGCGAAGGTCGTCTTGCCTGAGCCGGTCTCCCCCACCACCGCGACCCGCGAGCGCGGCGGGATGTCCACCGACACCTCGCTGAGCACCGGCGCCCCTCCGGGATAGGCGAAGCCGACCTTCTCGAAGCAGACCGAGATGGGACCGCGGGGCAGTTCGACACCCTGCGGACCGGGGTCGGCGACGTCGGGCGGGGTGTCCAGCACGCCGAGGATGCGCCGCCAGCCGGCGACCGCGTTCTGCGCCTCGTTGAGCACCTCGGTGGCGATCTGCAGCGGCGAGACGAACAAGGTGATCAGGAACAGGAAGGCGATCAGGCGTCCGGCGGTGATCTCACCGGCGATGCCCAGTTCCACGCCGAGCAGCACCACCCCGGCGATCGCCACCGCCGCGACGATCTCGGTCAGCGGGAACACGGTCGCCACGATCCGCTGCGTGCGGGCCTGCGCGGCCCTGTTGGCGTTGATCGCGGTGTCCAGCCGCTCCGCCGTACGGGCCTCCGAACCGTGGGCGCGGACCACCGCCGCGCCCACCACCGACTCGCTGACGGCGGCGAGCATGTCGCCCGTGCGCTCGCGCACCAGCGTGTAGGCGCCCGACAGCCACCGCTGGAAACGCGGCAGCACCATCATGAGCGGCAGGAAGCAGAGCCAGACCAGCAGGGCGAGCTGCCAGGAGTAGACGAACATCAGCACGGTGGCGACCAGGAGCTGCCCCAGGGCGATGATGATCATCAATCCGCCCCACTGCATGAACACGCTGATCTGGTCCACGTCGCCGGTGACCCGGGAGACCAGGGCACCGCGCCGCTCGGAGTTCTGGGTGAGCACCGACAGGTCGTGCACATGCCGGAAGCCGCGCACCCGCAGCCCGGCCAGGGAGGTCTCGGTGGCCCGGTAGAGGCGGACGTTCATCAGATACGCGCACAGCGCGGTGATCACCACGGCCGCGGCGCACACCAGCACGGCGGTGCGGATGTAGGGCAGGTCGGGGACCTCTCCCTTGAGTCCCCGGTCGATGGTCTGCTGGACGGCGATCGGCACGATCACCTTGCCCAGCGTCGCCAGCACGGCCAGTGCGAGCGTCCCGGCCAGCCCCTTGCGGAACTCCGGCGTGAGCGACAGTCCGTGCCTGACGGTGGCCAGCGCCGACCGCTCGACCCCGCGGAGCGAGCTCACACGCACCCCCCGGCGGGCGTCTCGACGTTCCGGAGGCTCCCCGGGCCGCTGGGTTGACCTGCTCGCTCGCTCACGCGCTGACCTCTTCCTCTTCCTCTGCCCCGAGCGCCTCGCGCTCGGCCTCTTCGCGTTCGTAGGCCGTGACCAGGTTGCGGTAGCCCTCGCAGTGGACGAGCAGCCTCTCGTGAGGGCCCCTGTCGACGACGGCGCCGTGTTCGAGGTAGACGACCTCGTCGGCCAGGGCGATGGTGGCCATCCGGTAGGCGACGACCACCACGGTCGAGGCCTGGGCCGCGTCCCGCAGGCCGTACAGGATCCGGGCCTCGACCTGGGGGTCCACGCTGGAGGTGGCGTCGTCCAGGATGAGCAGCCGGGGCCGGCGGACCAGCGCGCGGGCCAGGGCCAGGCGCTGCCGCTGACCGCCGGACAGGGTGGTGCCGCGCTCGCCGACCTTGGTGTCGAGCCCGGAGGCGAGGGCGCTGACGAAGCCGTCGGCCTGGGCCAGGCGCAGCGCCGCCCAGACGTCCTCGTCGCCGACCGGCAGGCCGAGGGTGACGTTGCCGCGCACGGTGTCGTCGAACAGGAACGTCTGCTGCGGCACCAGCGCCACCGCGCCGCTGACCCCGCCGCGGGCGACGTCACGCAGGTCGACCCCGTCCACGAGCACGGCTCCCGCCGCCGGGTCGACCAGGCGGACGAAGGTCTGGGTGAGCGTGGACTTGCCGGAACCGGTGGGGCCGACCAGCGCGACGGTACGGCCCGGCTCGGCCTCGAAGTTCACCCCTCGCAGGACCGGGAAGCCGTCGTAGGCGTAGTCGAGGTCGCGGACCTCCAGCCGGGCCGGGACCGTTCCGGGCAGCGCGGCGTCGCCGTACTCCATGGAGCCCGTGGCGGTGAGGACCGCCTGGACCCGCTCGTAGCCGACGACGGCGCGGGGCAGTTCGGCCAGCACCCAGCCGAGCGCGCGGATCGGGAAGGCCAGCAGGGTGAACAGGTAGGCGACCTGGACCAGGACGCCCGAGCTGATCGCGCCGCTCTCCAGCCTCCCCGCGCCGACCAGCAGCACGGCGAGCACCCCCAGGGTGGGCAGGGCCTCCAGCATCGGGTCGAACAGGCCGCGGACGCGGCCGACGGCGACGTTGGCGTCGCGCAGCTCCTCGGCCCTGACCTGGAACCGGGCGGTCTCCTCGTCCTCACGGCCGAGGGTCTTGACGACCAGGGCGCCGTCGAAGCTCTCGTGCGCGATCTCGCTGACCTCGGCGCGGAGCTGCTGGGCGCGGGTGGCCAGGGGGCTGAGCCTGCGCTGGTAGACCAGGTTCAGCACGGCGATCGCCGGGAAGATCAGGAAGCCGACCAGGGCGAGGACCGGATCGGTGAGCACCAGCGCGACCGCCGCGGTGACGAGCATGACGACCACGCCGACCGCCATCGGCAGCGGGGCGAGCGGTGCCCAGGCGGCTTCGGCGTCGGAGCTGGCGTTGGACAGCAGCTGACCGGTCGGGTGCCGGTGGTGCCAGGCCAGCGGGAGCCTGAGGTACTGCCGGGTGACCTCCCGGCGGGAGCGGGCCTGCATCCGGTACTGCATGACCCCGGCGAAGAAACGCCGGCCGGCCACGCCCAGTGCCTTGAGCAGCGCCACGCCGAGGATGAGGAGCGCGCCCAGGACGAGTGTGCCGGTCGCGACCTCGCCCCTGGCGAACGCGGGCAGCACGACGTTCTCGGTGGCCCAGCCCAGCGCCCACGCCGACCCGACCGTCATGACGCCGTAGAGTGCGCTGGACAGGGTGGCGGCGGCGAAGACCGCCTTCTCGGCCCGGATGGCCACCCCGAGTACGCGGAGTCCCTTACGCATGACGGCGGGAGTCACCTTGCTCGCCACTCGGGGGGTGTCCTTTCGAAGATGAACATTGCTACGTAAGTCCCTATCACGCCGGATCGAGTCCTTATTCCCGCCGGAGCCTAGTGGATCAGTTTTCCCAGGTCGTATGGCGCTTAAGGTGTGGCCGGTCGAAAGGAGTTGGCTCTCACCGCGTCGCGCACAGGTGGTTGACCAAATAATCAGCCTCCCTTGCGTAGGCGAGGGACGACGGCAAGGAGCCCCCTCTCATGTCCGAAAACACGGTGGTCCCGTTCGCCCGGCCCGCCCGCGGCCGCCGAACCCGCCGAGCGAAACCCGTCACGACCGGCACACCCCTGGACGCGCTGCTGGATTCCTGGCAGCTCGCGTTGGCCGCCTCCAACAAGGCGGCCTACACGATCACCCTCTACACGCGCACCGCCCGCGCGTTCATCGCCCACCTCCAGGAGCACGACCTCCCGTGCGACGCCGAAGGGGTTGAAGCCGAGCATGTCCGCGGCTTCTTGGTGGCGGAGCAGGCGCGGACGAGCGTCCACACCTCGGCCGCCCACCACCGGTACCTCAGCGTCTGGTTCAACTGGATGATCGAGGATGGAGAGCGCTCGACGTTCTCCCCCGTGCTGAAGGCGGATCGGCCGCACGTGCCGAAGAAGGCGAAGAAGTACCTGACCGACGACGAGCTCGGCCGGCTCCTGGCCGCGTGCAAGGGCAACGGGTTCCTTGAGCGTCGGGACGCGGCGATGATCCGCGTCTTCATCGACAACGGGGTTCGTGTGTCCGGGCTGGCCGGGCTACTCCTGGCTGACGTCGACCTCCGGGGCAAGCGTCTGAGGATCACGCTGAAGGGCGGCGACGAGCACTGGGTACCGATCGGCTCGAAAACGGTGGCGGCGCTTGACAGGTACCTCAGGGCCCGCTCCCAGCACAGGTGCGCGGACTCGCCGTCCCTGTGGGTGGGGACGCGGCCCGGGTTCACCCGGTGGGGTGTCGACGATGTGCTCCGTAAGCGCGGCTTGCAGGCCGGGATTGAGAACGTCACCGCGCACCGGTTCCGCGGGACGGCGGCGCACCAGCTGCTTCGGGCGGGCGCGTCCGTCGACGACGTGCAGTCCATCCTGGGATGGAAGAGCCCGGACATGGTGCGGCACTACACGGGGGAGCTGGCGCATGAGCGGGCGAGGGAGACGCATGCCCGTCTGTCACCGGGGGATCGGATTTAACCGTTTTGTTAGGGATTCACGCCGAGTGATCGGTTAGCCTGCTGGTCCCGGCAAGCTGCGCGGTGGATCGCCCAGCTTCGCAGGCAGACGGTCCACCGCGTGGACTGGCCCGACTCCGATGGTGCGGGGTCGGGTCATGTCGCGGGCTGGATGCACATGGCCGCCTATCTCTGTGGATAGGTTTCTGTCACCGTTTCCGGCTGGCGTGATATCTGACATTTCGGGTCAAAGTCACATTTGAAACTTCAATATTCACGCTGCGTAATAATCGTGCCGCAGTCCGTTAATATTGTTAGACAATGACCGAAATGGCATGCCGAGATTCTTCTAAACCATCAGACCGGTGACATATGGTTACACAACCGTCTGCCTGCGAACAACGGTCGCGCAAGTGGAACGCTGCACCTGGCGCAGCTCTACTTGCGGGGGAGAAAGAAGAATGCATGGGTTTCCTTCACCAGCCCGCTGTCGTCTGCATGGTTGCCGCCACCATCGTCACCTGGACGGCGACCATCGCTGTCACGGTGGCCGAGGTTGGCAGCTCCCGGCTGCACCTGACGCTGCTGGCCGGCGCGGTCGTCACCGGATTCGGGCTGATCGCCACCCTTGTTATCGAACGCCTGCGGGACTACATCTTGGAAATTAAAACGCGCGTTCTCCACTTCGATCGCGCGTACGCCGTCGCCGTCCGGGCCCTGTTCGGAGGGGTCATGGACGCACGAAAAGACGACCTCGAGCTGGAGATCGAGTCCTGGAAAGGGCGGCCCGGTCAGTCCGTGTGACACTCCCGGACCCGAGCGGCTACTTCAGCACGTAGACGCCGGTAGCCGTCAAGAAACTCTTTTTTGATGTCGTCGGGGAGCTCGGGGTCGTCCTCGAGCTCCTCGACGACAGGGTCCTTGCGGGTCACCTTCAGCTCGTCCGGCTCGGCCAGGCCAGCCAGGACGAGAACGTCGCCGAGGGTTTTCCCTGACTCTTGGCCGGCCTCCCGTAGCGCTCGCACGTGCCGCTCAGCCTCGGAGGGGACGCCTCGCAGGTGGCCCGCGATGGCGTCGGTGAGCACCTGCTCCATCCGGGAGGCAGGTTGCTCGATGAGCCCGGCGAGGACCCCCGCTTCTGTGTGGCTGATGCCGATGGCGTCGGCCACCCTGCGGACCGTCTTGGCCTGGGGCTTGTTTTCCTGCGTCCTCAGGCGGTCGTAGGTGACGCGCCCCATCCCCATCCGCTCCGCAAGCTCGGTCTTCGACCAGCCGCGGGCGAGACGCACCTGTTCGGCTCGCTCCCACAGCCGGAGACCCGGTGGATCGTGATCGTGTTGTTTCTGTTGTTGTCCCTCGCGCGTATCCATGCTTCGTATTGAACCACCGTGCTTCAAATCGGGCTAGATATCGAGTCAGTGCGAGTCAGCGCGAGTCGGTACGAGTCAGTGCGAGTCGGTAGGTCAACCCGGTGATTCGTAATGCTCCGTATTGCATCAAATCGATTCACTGTGTAGCGTCATGCTTCGTATTGCTCCATATGCACTGCGAGGTTGCACTATGTCTCTGACGGTCGCCCAGGTAGTCGAACGGCTCCGCGTCAGCCGCTCCACTGTGATCCGAGCCCTCCACTCCGGCGCCCTGGCCGGTGACAAGTTCCACAGCTGTGGGAGTAAGTGCTCGGAGCCGGCCACCTGCCAGCAGGGACGGTGGGAGATCTCGGAGCAGGCCGTTGAGGCGTTCTGCGTGCCGGTGGTCGGCTGATGGCGGCCAGGACCCCGGAGGCCCGGCGTCGTGCCGCGAGCATCGCTGCCGACGTCCAGTGGGCGATGACACCAAACCGCACCGAGCGGACGGAGGCAGCCAGGCGGGCCTCCCCCATGTCGCTCGACTACTGGGTCGCTAAGACGAAGGCCGAGGGCATCGTCCGCGACCAGGACGTCCAGAAGGCCGCGGAGAACGCGTACCGGGCGCACATGAAGCAGATGTCGCTGAAGGCGGCCAGGTCCCGGCAGGCGAGGGCGGCCGCCGCCCGGATGCCCCGTGAAGGGCTCCGCAAGTCCGCGTAGAAACGGCCTCCACCTGGCGGCAACCGGGTGGAGGCCAGCACACCCCTAACCCCCATCCCTGAAGGAAGAGAAGCGCATGTCGAACGGTATCCCCCAGGATGAGCGCCTGCTCACCCCCTCCGAGGTCGCCACCATGTTCCGGGTGGACCCGAAGACGGTCACCCGTTGGGCGAAGGCCGGCAAGCTGACGTCCATCCGCACGCTGGGCGGGCACCGCCGCTACCAGGAGACCGAGGTTCGCCTGCTCCTGGCGATCGGCACCTCCGGTGGTGTCGCGTGAAGTTCGCTGATCTGGTCGTCGGCCAGCTGGCCCGTATCCCCAGGCCGATCCACCTCCCCGACTCGCCCGCCGTTCCGCCGGCCGTGGAGATTCTGTCTACGCCCCAGCCGTGTCGTCTGCCGACGTGCGAGGGCTGGGATGTGGAGGCCCGCGTGCTCGACACGGGCGAGAAGCGGCCGTATCACCGCAAGCCCGGTTTCGAGGTCGTGCTCATCACCCCTGCCACGCCTACCACGCCTACCGAGGAGGCCTCCTGATGTTTTCCCCCACGATCATTTCCCGCCTGCACGAGCAGGTGCTCCTGTGCCAGAAGCAGGTTGAGGCGGCCGCCGCTGAGCTGGCCGACTGGACCGCGCTTCTCAACCTCGCGGAGGCGTTGCGTCCGGCTGACGACAGCTGCGTGGGGCCGCGTTCGGGCCTGTCCCGCCCGTACCTCCAGGACGGGTTCCAGGCGTTCACCCCGCTGGGCAGGGAGCAGGGAGGGCAGGCCTGATGAGCGAGAACATCACCTTCCCTATTGCGGTCGCCCAAGCCCTGGGGGGCCGGGTGGTGACGGACCCGAAGCAGATCGTGCGTCCCCGCCTGAACTGGCACGGCAGCGAGAAAACGTCGTTCAGCTTCAACGGGATCCGGGTCGAACGCCGCGGCCGCCGCATCCACCTGCCCGGCGTGAGCGGGCCCGGCGGCTGGGACGCGGTCACGGCGGACGGTGTCGGCCGCGTCCTCATTGAGCTGGCCGAGGTCGCCGCCGCGGAACCCGATCCCGCGCTGCTGGAGGACCTGAAAGAGGCGATCGGCGCCTCCGAGGGTGTCTTCGACGACGTGGACGCCGATCGTGTCGCCCGCGGCATCCTGGCCCGCTTCGATATCAAGAAGCGCCCGGACGGCGCCCGGTGATCGCTGTCACCGTTGCTCTACTGCTCGCGTTGGCCGCTGCCCTCCTCGGAGTGGCGGCGGCCCGCCGCGGCTGGTGGCTGCACGCGGCCATCACCGGCGTCTGCACCCTGCTCGCTGTCTACGTCGCGCTCCTCTTGGCCGCCATCCCGGCCGCCACCATCCCTGTCTGGACAGCCGGAGTCGCCGCGCTGCTGGTCGTCGACGCGCTCGTGCTGACCGCTTGGTCTTTGCACAGGGACCGGGAGAAGACCGGAGGCCGCCGGTGATGGCCCGGCCGAAAGACATCGGCACCGCGGCGGAGACTGCCGTCGTCAAGGCACTCCGCGCCCACGGTTTCCCGCACGCGGAACGCCGCGCGTTGGCCGGCACCTACGATCTCGGCGACATAACCGGGTGTCCCGGCATCGTGTGGGAGGTGAAGGGTGGGGAGGCCGCCAAGTCGGCTTCTGACGGGCAGATCGCCTCGTGGCTGGTCGAGACAGAGACGGAGCGGGTCAACGCCCGCGCGGACGTTGGTGTGCTCGTCGTCCAGAGGCGCGGGGTCGGCCCCCGCAACGCTCACCGGTGGTGGGCGATCCTTCCCGCCTCCTACATCTTCCCGACTCTGTCTGCTGATGAGGACTTCCCCATCCGCACATTGCTGTCCTCCGCGTGCTACATCCTGCGCCGCGCCGGGTACGGGCAGCCGCTCGAGTCGGCGGTGGCCGGTGGGTAGGCGGCTCGGCTCCACCCACCAGCAGACCGTCGACCGTCGGACTGAAGTCGCCGAGCTGGTTGCGCTCGGCTGGTCCAAGCCGCGTATCGCGTGGCAGTTGTCGGTGTCCCTCCGAACGGTGCAGCGTTACGTGAGGGCGGTGTCTGGATGACCGCGCCGATCGGTGTGAGCCTCGGCCTGATCCGCCGGGGCCAGAGAATCTCACAGCAAACCATGGCCGACCATCTCGGCGTGGCTGTGTGCACTGTCGGGTCGTGGGATCGCGGACACCGTAGCCCGCCGATCGGGTCGGCTGTGGCGTACGCGGCGTGGCTCGACCGCAGGCTTGTCCTCTTGCAGGGCAGTGCCGTGGTGGCTGAAGGCGAGGACATCATCGTCGACCTGGCCAAGTTGCGGCGCGGCCAGGGTGTCAGCCGGCCGCGGCTCGCGCACCGGCTCTTCATGACCACTGCCGGCGTGCGCTCCTACGAGGTGCAGATCTGTTCCGGGTCCCGCCTGGATGGGTTGCAGCGGTATGTGGAGGCGCTCGGCTACCACATCGGGATCGCAGCCCTGGCCAAGCAGTTGCAGGAGGTTTCGTGAGCACCACCCTGACCATGCCGACGTGGATTCGCCCCTGGTATCCGGGTGGCGCCTACGGCGACCACATCGACGTCGACTGCCCGGCCCTGGCCAAGCAGACCTCACAGCCCGTTGAGGGTTCCGGGTGGCTCGACCCGAACGTCGGCCTCCTCTGCGCGACCTGTGTGCCGTCCTGGGAGGCCGTCTGCGACACGTGCGACGTCTCCATGGCCGACGACTGGGAAGACGACGCCGGCCGATTCAGCGAGGCGGACGCGAAGGCATGGAAGCGCGAACACCGGTGCGCGCCGCGGGTGCGCATCACCCCTCCCCCATCGACCCCGAGGACTTCCCGATGAAACTGTCGATTGACTCCACCGTCCTGGCCGACGCGGTCGGCTGGGCTGCACACGCACTCCCCAACCGCCCCAGCGTGCCGGTCCTGGCCGGGCTGCTCCTGGACGCCGGCGCCGACGGGCTGACCCTGTCCGCGTTCGACTACGACACGTCCCGCCGGACCACCGTCAGCGCCGACGTGTCCGAGCCGGGCCGGGTGCTGCTGCCGGGTCGGATCCTCGCCGAAGTCGTCAAAGCCCTCCCCGGGGGTCGGCCGGTCGACCTGGTCTTGTCTGGGACGGAGGTGGCCATCACCTGCGGCAGCTCAGAGTTCGTCCTGCTGACCATGCCGGTGGAGGACTACCCGAAGCTTCCGGAGCTGCCGGAGGAGGTCGGCTCGGTTGACGCCGTTGATCTGGCGGCCGCGGTCGCCCAGGTGGTGCGCGCCACGTCGAAAGACGACACGCTCCCCATGCTGATGGGTATCCGGGTGGACATCACCGGCGACGGGCTCACCCTGGCGGCCACCGACCGGTACCGGCTGGTGTCCCGGGATCTCACCTGGGAGCCCACCTTGGATGAGGGTGCCGACCATGGGGTCATGATCCCGGGGCGTCTCCTGCACGACATCACCCGGTCGCTGCCGTCGGTGCACCGTGGGGTTGCGCTGCACCTGTCCGAGCAGCTGGCCGCCGTCAGCTGCGAAGGCCGGACGACCACGGTCCGCCTGCTTGAAGACCAGTTCATCGACTACAAGACGCGGCTCGGCGAGCAGGATTACACGATCTGGGCTGAGGTGGACGTCGCCGAACTCGCGGCCGCGGTGAAGCGCGTCGCCCTGCTGGCCGAACGGTCCACGCCGGTCCGGCTCACCTTCGGCCATGGCCTGGTGACGGTGGAGGCCGGCGGCAGCGACCTCGGCCGCGCCTCCGAAGTTGTCGCCGCCGACCTGGATGGCGCCGAGCTCCAGATCGCGTTCAACCCGCCCTACCTGTTGGACGGGTTGGCCGGGGTGGAGGGTAAGCGGGCCCGGATCGGTATGCAAACCCCGATCAGGCCGGGGCTGATCGTCGGCACCGTGGACGACCCCGATTACCGGTATCTGATCATGCCGATCAGGTTGTCGAGCTGATCGGGTAGCCCACCACCTCACGCCTATTCGGGGGATCACTATCGGCGGGAATGCTTCGTATTGCTTCACTGTGATTCATTGTGCTACTTTCGGTCTGCACGAGTGAAGCAAAACGAAGCATCCCGCCCCTTCCCCCCTGGGAGCCCCGTTGAACGCCACCGAGAACACCGTCCAGAACGCGACCGAGATCGTCGCCGAGATGGCCCGCCTGTCGGCCCTGCTGCCCGTCGCCCTCACCTCCGACGACTTCGACGGCGACTACGCGGCCGTCCTCGGCCGCCTCTCCCTCACCCTCAAGCACACGGCGACCACCCTGGACGTCGTCGCCGACGCCGCCGACAACTCGGACGGGCCCGGCTGGGAGACCGTCACCTACGAGGCCGACCGCGCCCACCAGCTCCTCATCACGGTCTCCGAAGGCGTCAACGTCGCCGCGAAGGCCGCCGAGGCGGAGCAGGCCAAGACCGCGTCCCTGCTCGACCGGATCCGCGCCGAGACGCGCGGCGGCGACGCCTTCTTCAAGGCGCTCGCCAACCTGGATGGCGCGGTCACGTCGGTCTGACGTTGAGTCCGGGCCGCCCTCCCCTCGGGGGTGGCGGTCCCACCCAACGCCAGAACGATCCCCTTCCCCACCGACATGGAGGTCCCAGTGACCGAGTCCGAAGACGGGCCCAACCAGCCCGACGTGGTCGCCGAAGTCATCGACACGGCGACCATGACCAAAGAGCAGGCGCTGGCCTTCTTCAAGTCATGCACCCCGGACGAGATGGACGGCATGCTCTGCTTCTTGCTCGGCTGGACGCAGGAAGGCGTCCTGGCCGCTATTAAGAACGTCGAATGGCTGCGTACGATCTGCCAGGACGGTGGCCGGTGATGTTCACCCAGCCCGGCGCCGTTGCGCATCCCGGCTTCACCGCCCCGGTGGCGGCCTCGGTGTTCGAGCACCCGCCCACCGGCGAGCAGGCCGCCATCCTCGACGCGGCCGCCACCGGGAACGATCTGGTCATCGAGGCCGGCGCCGGAACCGGCAAGACGTCCACCCTGAAGATGGTGGCCGCCTTGACGATGAAGCGTGGCTTGTACTTGGCCTACAACCGCAGCATCGCGGACGACGCCCGCGCCTCGTTCCCCGCCAACGTGCAGTGCTCGACGGCTCACAGCCTCGCGTTCGCCGTCGTTGGCCGCCAGTTCGTCCACCGGCTCAACGGTCCCCGCCTGCCCGCCCGCGAGGTCGCGCGGATCCTCGGCATCCCCGCCGTCCTCGACCTGGGCGCGCATGCGCTCACCGCGCCGAAGGTGGCCCGGCTCGTCATGGACGCGATCAAGCGGTTCTGCTACTCCGACGACGACGAACCGCAGCCGCAGCACATCGCATCGATCCCCGGCATGGAGCCCGGCCCTGATGACGCGGACGGCCCTGGCCCGATGTGGACGCTCCGCGAGCAGGCGATGCCGATGCTGCTCCGGGCATGGGAGGACCTACAGCGCGCCGATGGCCGCCTCAAGTTCGAGCACGACCATTACCTGAAGCTGTGGGCGCTCACCCGGCCCACCCTGCCCGCCGAGTTCGTGTGCCTGGACGAAGCCCAGGACGCCAACCCGGTCATCGCGCAGATCGTCGAAGCGCAAGCGTCGCAGCGGATCCTCGTCGGCGACCAGTCGCAGGCCATCTACGGGTGGCGTGGCGCCGTCGACGCCATGGAAACCTTCGAAGGTGCACGCTTCCAGCTGAGCCAGAGTTTCCGATTCGGTCAGCGGATCGCCGACGAAGCCAACACCTGGCTGGAGATGCTGGGCGCACCGCTCCGGCTCACCGGCAACCCGGCCCTCGACTCCCGTATCGAGCGGATCGCCGCCCCGGCCGCGGTGCTGTGCCGCACCAACGCCGGAGCGATCGGCCAGATCATCGCCGCGATCGGTTCCGGACACCGGGCGGCCCTGGTGGGCGGTGGCGACGACATCCGGCGTCTCGCGGAAGCGTGCCGGGACCTGCGATCCGGTAAGGGCACGTACCACCCGGAGCTGATGGCCTTCAGCAGCTGGGCGGAAGTCCAGGACTACGCCGAACACGACGCCGGCGGCCAGGACCTCAAGACCCTGGTGCAGCTGGTCGACTCCCACGGGCCGGAAGCCATCATCCGCGTCGTCGACCAGCTCGTCGACGAGCACAACGCCACCGTCGTCGTCTCCACCGCGCACAAGGCGAAGGGTCGCGAGTGGCCGACGGTCCGGTTGGCTGCCGACTTCCCGCCGCCGCATGACAAGGAGGGGAACCTGATCCCGGCCGAGGCCATGTTGGCCTACGTCGCCGTCACCCGGGCGAAGCAGGGGTTGGATCCGTCCGCGTTGCCGGGGAGCACCCCGCTCCCCGAGCCGACGTGGAACCTGGCCTCCATCGTCGACACCCTGAAGGACGCTGTCGCCCGGGACGCCGCCGACACCAGCGACGACTACCAGCCCTGGCTCGGCGCACCCGACCAGCAGCTGCCCATGGCCGACGTGCTCGTTCAGGACCCTGAGCCCATCGGGACGGACCTGCCCGCCGACGAGGCACAGGCGTGGCCGGGGGTCGCTTCGTGCGTGTTCGACTGCCACTCGTGCGGCACCAGCGCCTCGCAGTGTCTCGACGGCGACCGCGTTAACGGGGCTGGTGGCTGCTGCCCGGCCTGCTTCTCCAGCAACACTCACGCCAAGCCCCCGCCGCCCGCAATGGACACGCTCACCCCCGACCCTGAGCCCATCGGGACGGACCTGCCCGCCGACCTGGTCGGGTGGCTGACCCTCGCCAAGGAGGCCCGGGAGAACAAGACCCGGTGGGCGGACATCGAAGCCGCCGCCGTCGAGAAGCTGAAGGACTGGATCGCCGCGCGCGGGCTGGAGGAGGCGACCGTCGCCGGCCGCCCGGCCATCACCTGGAAGACGTCCAAGCCCGGCATGCAGCTCGACGGCAAGGCGCTGGAGAAGGACCACCCCGACATTTACGCGGCCTACGTCAAGCCGAAGAAGGCCAGCCGTCCCTTCAACCTCACCGGAGAGTGGAAATGATCGATCCCTCCCGCATCGAACTCCTCTTGGAGCAGTGCGACCGCGAAGACAAGAATCCGGACCCGGACCGCCGGTTCCTCTACGTCTCCGAGATCCGCTACCTGCTCGGCGTCGGCCCTGGCCCTGACTACAGCGAGCTGGAAAAGCTCGTCACCGAGGACCGGCCATGACCGCCTTCAGTCAGCCTGAGGCCGGATGGGCCACCCCGGCCCTGTCCGGCCTCGCCGCCACCATCGCCACCAGCGTCGTCCAGACCGTGAAGCACGCCGGCGCCCACGCCCCCAGGTCGTTGCAGCGGGTCATCGGCCCGTCCGAGATCGGTATGCCGTGCGTGCGGCGCATGGCGTACAAGCTGTGTGACTGGCCGGAGGTGAATACCAGCGGCGACCCGTGGGCGTCCATCATCGGCACCGCCGTCCACGCCTGGATGGCCGAAACGTACGAGGCCAAAGACGAGTACGCGTCCGAGATCTTCCACCAGAGCATGCCCCAGCGGTACGCCGCTGAGAATGCCCGGCTCGGACGCAAGAGGTACCTGATTGAAAAGCGGCTTCACATCCGCGGCAACATCTACGGCAGCGCGGACCTCTATGACCGGGACCTCAGGACGAACCTGGACTGGAAGATTGTCGGCCCCGACCAGCTCAAGAAGTACGCCAAGAACGGTCCCGGCCCCCAATACGAGGTGCAGGCCCACCTGTACGGGTTGGGCCAGGAGAACGCCGGCGAGCAGCCGGAGCACGTCGCCGTCGTGTTCCTGCCCCGTGGCGGCCGCATCTCCGACCTGCACGTGTGGACCGCACCGTACGACCGCGGTATGGCCCTGGCCGCGCTGGAGCGGATGGACAACGTCCTCGCCGCGCTCGACGCGCTGGACCCGCCCAACAACCCGCAGAACTGGGCCATGTTCCCCGCCACGTCGAGCTACTGCACGTTCTGCCCGTTCTTCCTGCCCGGGTCCACGGACCCGTCCAAGGGGTGTCCCGGCGCCCAATAGGGTGCTTCATATTGCTTCATAATGATTCACTGTGTATCATTTTGCTTCATCGGATCACACGCTCCGGATCACTAGATCCCCCCACCAAGTAAGGATCATCATGTTCTCTCAGCCTTCCGCCGGTTCCGACTTCAAGGCCGCCGACCACATCGGCCACCTGCTCCTCATGTACGTCCGCGAGCTCCGCGAGAGCATCCAGACCAGCTACGGCAGCTCGGACGCCATCTCGGTGGACCTGGTCGTCCTCACCGACCCCAACGGGCCCCGCCTGGAGACTCAGGTCTTGCTGTTCCAGAAGCCGCTCATCGGCTCCCTGCGCAACAGCATCGGCAAGGACCCGGTGCTCGCCCGCCTCGGCCAGGGCACCGCCAAGCCCGGCCAGTCCGCCCCGTACATCCTGCAGCCGTTCAACGACCAGGACGCCGCGTACGCCACCTCCTACCTGCAGTCGGTGGGCGGCAACCCGTTCCAGACCGCGCCGTCGTTCGCCGCCCCGGCTGCCCCGGCTCCGGTTCCGGCCGCCCCGCTCCCCCAGGCCGTCCCCGCTCCGGCCCCGGCCGCTTACCCCGCCCCGGCTCCGGTCGGCTACCCGGCCGCCGTGCCCGCCCAGGCACCCGCGCCCATGGCCGCCCCCGCCCCGGCCGGTCCGCCCGTGCAGCTGCCCAACGGCCAGCAGGTGACCGCCGAAGCCGCCCAGGCCATGGCCGCCCTCGGCATCCCCATCCCCCCGGTGCCCGCCCAGCCGCACGCCTAACCAGCAAGCGGCCTGGCCCCTGATCCAGCCCCCACACGCCGAGGGAAGCGGCGTGTGGGGGCTGCCCCATCTGCCACCACAACCAGCGGGGACACCACTTGAACAACATTCAGCAGGCCGCCTGGGACCTTTACAACGCGGGCCTCTGCGTCCTCCCGGCCGCCGCCGACGGCACCAAACGCCCCGCCACCCCCTGGAAGCAGTTCCAGACCGGACAGCCCACCCGGGAACAGGTCGACCAGTGGTTCGACAAGAACCCGGCCCCCTCCGGGCTCGGCGTCGTCACCGGCGCGGTGAGCGGCAACCTGGAAATGCTGGAACTCGAGGGCCGCGCCGTCCACGAAGGCATGATCACCGAGATGACGGCGTTGGCCGACGCTTCCGGGCTCGGAGACCTCTGGCGCAAGGTGACCGGCGGCTACCTCGAGTTCACCCCGTCCGGCGGAATCCACATCCTTTACAAAGTAGAAGGTCCGGTCGCCGGGAACACGAAACTCGCCCGACGCCCCGGACCCGTCGACCCCGAGACGGGCCGGCCGACCATCGAAGTCCTCGCCGAAACCCGCGGGGAGGGTGGCTGGGTCGTCCTCGCCCCCTCCCACGGCACCGTCCACCCCACCGGGGCCCCCTGGGTTCTCGCCGCCGGTGGCGCGGACACGATCGCCACCATCAGCCCGGAGGAGCGTGACGCGCTCCACCACCTGGCGGGCGCGTTCGACCGCATGCCCATCGGCCAGGAAGACGCACGGCCCTCAGGGCCGACCGTCCCGACCAGCCCCCTGTTCACCCAGCCCGCCCCCGCCTACGAGGACGACGGCAGCGTCTCCCCCGGGGACGACTACAACAACCGGACGACGTGGGAGGAGATCCTCACCCCGCGCGGCTGGAGCAGGATCTACACCGACTCAGCCGGAGTCACCTACTGGTGCCGCCCCGGCAAGAAGACCGGCATCTCGGCAACCACCGGCCGCAACGACGGCGACAACCTGTACGTCTGGTCCAGCTCAACCGAGTTCGAAACTGAGAGGCCGTACGACCGGTTCGGCGCGTACGCCCACCTCGAGCACAGCGGCGACCACAGCGCGGCCGCCAAAGCACTCCAGGCGCGCGGGTACGGGGTCCGGGTCGAACCCACCAGGCCGGCGCCCGCCGTACAGGCCCCGGCCGTGGTCGGCAACCTCGCCACCATCCACCAACTCCCCACCCCACACCTCCAGGTGGTGGAAGAGCGGACGTACGCGGCCAGCGACGACGGCAACGCCCTCGGCCTCGTCGAAAAGTTCGGCGACGTCATCCGCTACTGCTCCCAGCGCGGCCGGTGGCTCGCCTGGGACGGAGTGCGCTGGGACTGGCAACCCCAGAGCGGCGGCATCATCCGTGAGTACGCCAAACGGGTCGCCCGCGGTCTCCCCGAAGACGACAAGGCAGCCATCTCCTGGAAGAAAACCGCGTTGTCGTCGCAGGGCACCACCGCCATGCTCACCCAGGCGTCGACGGATGTGCGGGTCACCATCGCATTCGACGACCTCGACAACCACCCCTTGGAGCTCAACACCCCGGCCGGCATCGTCAACCTGGAAACCGGGGAACTCCTGCCCTCCGACGCCTCAAAGCTCCACACCAAGGTCACCGCGTGCGCCCCCGACCCCACAGCGAGCACAGCCCGGTGGGATGAGTTCCTGGCCGACACCTTCGGCACCGACACGGAGCTGGTCGCCTACCTGCAACGCCTCGTCGGCTACTCGGCGACCGGCAGTGTCGCCAAACACGTTCTCCCGTTCTGTGCCGGCTCCGGCGGCAACGGCAAAGGCGTTTTCCTCGAATCGTTGATTGGTGTTCTCGGCGACTATGCGACCACCGCGCCGAGCGGATTCCTCATGGCCAAAGCGAACATCCAACATGAAACCGAAATTGCTCGCCTCGCCGGAATGCGAATGGTCATCTGCTCCGAAGTCGATGAAGACGCCCGGTTTGACGAAACGAAAGTCAAGCAATTGACGGGTGGTGACTCTTTGACCGCCCGGTTTATGAGGCAGGACCATTTCACGTTCCAGGCATCTCACCACCTGTGGTTGATGGGCAACCACCAGCCGGCCGTCAGAGCAGGCGGCCGGTCCTTCTGGCGGCGCCTGCGGTTGATCCCGTTCCTTCACGAGGTCCCCGCCGAGAAAGAGGTCGATGACCTGCAGGGCATCCTCATCCGGGAGCACGGGCCCGCCCTGCTCGCGTGGATCGTTCAGGGTGCCGCCCAGTTCGCCCAGGGCGGCCTCATGGAGCCCGACACGGTCAAGGCCGCCACCGCGGGCTATGAGGCTGACCAGGACACCGTGGCGAAGTTCGTCTCCCAGTGCTGCCACGTCGCTGCCAGCAGCCAGGTGCAGATCAAGAAGACCGTGCTTCGCGAGGCCTACGACCGGTGGTGCTTCACCGAGGGTGAGACCACCCCCGTGTCGGCGAAAAAGCTCACCCAGGAGCTCGGCCGCCGGTTCAACGTCGGCGAAGGCCGTACCGGGGCGAGTCGGTTCTATACGGGCATCACCCTCCTCCAGATTGAGGATGAGGATCCGTCATCCGGTCTGCCGTCGGCCCCGAACCTGTCACAGCCCGGAATGGCCTATAAGACTGGTTCGACCGATTCGGGGTCCGACAAGTTCGGCGGCCCGGGGTGGTGAGGGTGGCCGGGATGACAGTTCCGAGTGACACATCCGTCATCACACGCGCAGCCGTCCTGAGCTGGGAAAATGCTGCTTTCCCCGACCAGCCGATGACAGATGACAGATTTTCTCCGATTCCCCCCTTACGTGTGTGTGCGCGTGCGTCACGTGCGCGCATGCAAGGGACTCATGCGGGAGAACACGTCACAACCGTCATCCGTCACCGGGCGGGCCGATGATCTCCAGCCCGGCCGTGCTCACCGGCTGCCCCCGATGCGGCACCCAAATCCTCCTCGGCCACGACCAAGGACTCCCAATCCGCGCCACCGCCCAGCCGCTCGACCCCCACCAGGAACTGACCGAGATCCTCGCCGGGCGCCACACCTACGACGTCCACCCCCTCGGCCTCCCCCGCCGCCCCTTCCTGATCTACCGGGAATCATTCCGATTCCAAGGCACTCGGAAATGGGCTGTTGTCGCCGACCACAAATGCCCACCTGGAGCGCCACCCCCCTTATTCAGATTCGAGCCCGTCACCCTCGTCTACCCGTACGGCCCGCCCGACCCCGACCAGCCGCCATTCTGAGGAGACCGCATTGAAAAATGATGTCGTGGCCGACCTCGAATGGGTAGCCGAATACTGGCCCGACCTGATCGAGTCGAGAATCCCGGGCACCCGACGCCCCTGGCGGCAAACCGACCTCACCCCGGCAGCGATCGCCGCACGAGATGCCCAGGCCCGGCTGGAACGGTTCGAGCGGAGCATGCTCAGCCTCGGAGCCTCCCCCGCCCCGGTGGACGTCGCCATCCTGTCGAGCATGCTCGACCTGCTCGTGCAGGCCGACGACCTCGCCGCGGCCGTCGCACACGTCGCCGGCGACTCCCCGCTCCCCCCGCCCGGCCCCGGCGAGCTCGACGCCCGGCCGTACCTGCTGTACGCCGCCCGGCGTCTCCCCGACGACCTGGTCGAGCATGCCGCGCCGATCGCCCACCGCATGGTCGAGCAGGTGGCCCGGGCGCTGTGCATGGTCTACGACGGGCAGCACCTGGCCGTCACCTGCCCCTGGTGTGGCGCAGACGACGTGTGGCGGGTGCGGGAGCTCCCGGGCGGCATGGTGGCGATCGTCTGCGAAGGCGTGTGTGATCCGCCCCCGAAAGAGGTTGGGACGTGGTGGCACGGCCAGCCTGTGTGGCCCATCTCGGATTGGGAGCGTCTCGCCCGGCGCATCCGGGCCGCCGAGGAGCGTGCCGCATGAAAATGGACAGGGCAGAGGCGAAGCGACGGGCTCGATCGGCGGCAGCCGACATCATCGTCGGAACGATCGAGGCGGGTTGGGCGATCGATGACCTCACCGACGACGGTAGCGAGGAACAGACCGCGATGATCGACGCGGCGTTGCGAGAGGTGGCTGCAGAAATCCGCCGCCGTCTGCCGGAAGGGTACGAACTTCCATCCCGGCCATCGGGTTTGAGCGCGACGCCCTGGAACGAGACGTAAGCCCATCCGGCGATCTTGCGCTGACCAGGGGCGTCGGCTATTATCCACAGGCGTACGCGTAGCGTGCCCGAAAACTTGGCCCCGCCATTGTGCGGGGCTTTCTCATGCCCGCTCTTCGAAGACTGCCTCCTCCAGAGCCGTGAGCCGCTCGCCGAGCTCCTGCAGCGTCTGACGCATCGCCGCGAGCTGCTCCAACACCTCATCAGCAGGCGCCGCGGCGGGCACCTGGCGGACGAACACACCCTTGCCCTGCTGGCCGATCACCAGGCCCTCGGTGCGCAGCACGCTGATCGCAGCCTTCACCACACTGGCAGACACATCGAACCGTTCGCCCAGCTGAGCGATCGACGGCAGAGCCGCACCGGGCGGGAGTGAGCCGGCGCGGATCTGGCCGCGTAGCACGTCGACGATCTGCAGGTAAGCCGGACGGCCGCTCTTCTCCACCATTTGCGTCACCGTATCTCAACCGCCCGGGGGTGAGCGTGTGCCCCCGCCCCTCGACCCCGAGCTCAAGGCCGCGATCCTGGAGAGCATCAAGGCCGGAGGCACCTGCCGAGGCATCGCCCGCTCCGCCGACGTCAGCCCCTCGACCGTCGCGAAGATAGCCCGCGAGAACGGGCTCGGCTTCGAACGTACGCAGACGAAGAACGCCACAGAGGCGAAGGTGGCCGACAACGCCGCTCTCCGCGCGTCTACGTCCCGCCGGTTCCTGGTGAAGGCCAACGAGCTGCTCGACCAGATGGACGGCGAGCACACGGTGTTCAACTTCGGCGGGAAGGACAACACCTTCAACTCCAAGGTGCTGCCCAAACCCCCGGTGTCCGATCTGCGGAACCTGATGACGGCGGCCGCGGTCGCGATCGACAAGCACCTCGTCATCGAGAAGCACGACAACAGCGGTGAGTCGCACGCCGCGGTGGACGCCTGGTTGACGGAGATGACGGGGCTGTGAGGATCACGCCGCTCGTCGACAAGCAGCGCCAGAGCGTCGCCCTGGCCACCGCGCGCCTCAACGTTTGGGACGGGTCCGTCCGCTCCTCAAAGACCATCTCCAGCCTGCTGAAGTGGTTGAAGTTCGTCCGCACCTGCCCGGCCGGACCGCTCCTCATGGTCGGCAAAACCGAACGTACCCTCAAGCGGAACATCATCGATCCGCTGATCGAGATGCTCGGCGAGAAGCGGTGCAAGTTCGTCGCCGGATCCGGAGAACTCCACCTGCTCGGCCGCGTCATCTACGTCGCCGGCGCCTACAACGAAGGGTCCGAGGACAAGATCCGCGGCCTGAGCTTGGTGGGCGCGTACGTCGACGAAGCCTCAACGATCCCCGAGTCGTTCTGGGTCATGCTCCTCACCCGACTTTCCATCCCGGGTGCGCAGCTCTTCGCGAGCACGAACCCCGACGGCCCGCAACACTGGCTGAAGGTCGGCTACCTTGACCGGGCCCGGCTGCATGTCGACCTCGACGGCCAGGTACACCGCAGCGACAGTCCCGACACGCTGAACCTGCACAGGTTCAGCTTCAAGCTGGCCGACAACCCCAGCCTGTCACCCGAGTACGTGGCCGACGTCTCCTCCGAGTTCACCGGCCTGTGGTATCGCCGGCTGATCCTCGGTGAGTGGTGCATCGCTGAGGGTGTCGTTTACGAATCCTGGGATCCGGCCCGGCACGTCGTCAGCGTGCTGCCGGCCATCGACCGGTGGCTGTGCATCGCCCTCGACTACGGCACCACCAACCCGTTCCACGCCCTCGCGATCGGCCTGGGCGTCGACGGCCGGCTGTACGTCGGGCACGAGTGGCGGTGGGACAGCAAACGGATGCGCGGCTCGCTGACCGATGCGGAGTACAGCGAGCGGGTGCGCGCCTGGGTCAACGGTCTGGGCATCACCCCGTCGTACTGGATTGTTGACCCTTCGGCGAAGAGCTACCGCGTGCAGATGCACCGCGATGGCCAGACGAGCACGCTGGCCGACAACGAGGTCGTCGACGGCATCCGCGATGTCGCCTCTCTGTTCGCTACTGGCCGTCTCCTCGTCTCCGCGGAGTGCAAGGAGCTGATCCGTGAGATTCCCGGCTACACGTGGGATCCGGCCGCGAGCCTGAAGGGTGAGGACAAGCCGATCAAGCTCGCAGACCATGGCGTGGACGCGCTCCGGTACGGGATCAGGACGACGCGGGCGATCTGGTCGCCGCTGCTGTGTGAACCGAGCTCACGAGCTGCCTGAGACCGTTTTGAACGTGTTCAACTTGCGGGAATCTGCATTCCCGGTAGTTGTAAAAGATGATCTACCTAACCCCTCTGGAGGCATCTCATGGACTTCGGTGAAGCGCTCGATCGACTGCAACGTGGCGACAAGGTCACCCGTGATGGATGGAACGGCCGGGGCATGTGGATTGCCCTTCAGGTGCCGGATGCACATTCGAAGATGAACAGGCCCTACATCTACATGTGCGCGGTCAACGGAGAGCTCGTGCCGTGGGTCGCGTCGCAGACGGACCTGCTCGCGACCGACTGGAAGCACTTCTGATGCAGACTCCCACCGTCGGCCGCATCGTCCACTACGTCAGCCATGGCACCCCGCCACGGCCAGATGGCACGCAGGCGTTCACCTCGCAGTGCCGGGCCGCGATCGTCTACTGCGCATGCGGATGGATCGAGGCGTCGCACCGTGGCGGCACCTGGCACTGGCCGGAGCGCGTCGACGCTCCCACGGTTCGTGTCGAGAACCTGTACATCCGCGAGCCGGGCCAGGTCGAGCCTGAGCCCGCCGAGATCGCCGACCTGCCCGGCCTCACCGTTGACCTCCTCATGCACGAGGTGGAGGTCGATGGCGAGATGGTCGTCTCTGTGCCGGACAGGACCCGGGACGCGCTGATCGCGCTCGGCTGGACACCGCCCGCCGAGCCCCGGCCTGACGACGTGGCAACCACCTACCCCTGACAGGAGGCTGACGTGCCGCTGCCCAGCGGTGGCGGCACCTGGCCGCCCCAAGCACTCCAGCCCATCCACGACGCCTACCACCTCTACAACACGTGGTACGTCGGCAACCCCGACGAGCTCGCCCAGGTGTACGGCGACCAGACCGGCGCCCGACCCGTCAACCGGCCGTCGCAGTACCGCGGCGGCATCGTCGGCAAGGCTGCCCGCATGTTCTGGGGCGCCCCGGTCCCGCAGGGTGAGCGCAGGACGAAACTCCACGTGCCGGTCGCCTCCGACATCGCCACCATGAGCTCGGATCTCCTGTTCTCCGAGCCGCCCTCGATCACGGTGGCCAACACGCAGACGCAGGCCCGCATCGAGGAACTCGTGGAGAACGGCCTTCAGGCCACCCTGCTGGAAGGCTCCGAGATTGGGGCGGCGCTCGGCGGCTACTACCTGCGGGCCGTCTGGGACCAGGCCGTCGCCGAGCGGCCGTGGTTGGCCGTGGTGCACGCGGACGCCGCGGTCCCCGAGTGGCGTTGGGGCAAGCTCAGCGCGGTCACCTTCTGGAGGATCGTCGAGCAGCCGGACGACCACACGTTCTTGCGGCATCTGGAGCGGCATGAGCCCGGCCGGATCTTGCACGCGCTCTACAGGGGCGAGCGCGGCGACCTCGGCAAACCGATCCCGCTCACCTCGCATCCGGAGACAGCGGCCCTGCAGCCCGTCGTCGCAACCAGCATCGACCGCCTGACCGCGGTCTACGTCCCCAACATGCGACCCAACCGCGAATGGCGGAACCTGCCCGCCGGAGCCAACCTCGGCAGGTCGGACTTCGCCGGCCCGGTCCTCGGCTTGATGGACGCGTTGGACGAGACATACACCAGCTGGATGCGGGATGTGCGGCACGGCAAGGGCCGTATCCACGTCCCCTCCTCCTACCTGCAGTCGCAGGGCCGCGGCCAGGGCGCCTACTACGACGCGGACCGCGAAGTGTACGAGGCGCTCGACATCCTCGGCGGCGACCAGCGCATGGAACTCTCGGTCACGCAGTTCGCAATCCGCGTGGCTGAGCACCGGGACACGGCCGCCGAACTGCTCGCCGCGATCCTCCGCGCCACCAGCTACAGCGCCCAATCCTTCGGCCTGTCCGGGGATGTGGCGATCACCGCAACCGAGGTGGCCGCGAAGGAACGCCGCTCGCTGACGACCAGGGGGAAGAAGGCCGTCTACACCGGGCCGCCGCTCGCCGACGCGATCGAAATGATCCTCGAACTGGAGAACGCCCTGTTCGGCTCCGGGGTGACAGCGGAACGGCCGACCATCGTGTTCGGCGACAGTATCGGCACCGACATCCTGGCGTTGGCGACCACGGCGGAGCTGATGCGCCGAGCGGAAGCCGCCAGTGACGACACGTTGGTCAGGCTTCTGCATCCGGACTGGGACGAGACCGAGGTCCAGGCTGAGGTGCAGAAGATCGCGGAGTCCAGGCCGAAGCAGGTGATGGACCCGTTCGCCCTGCCCGGCGAGATGACAGGGCCAGACGATCCGGCCGCCCTGGCCGATGCTGGCCAGCAGGACGGGCCGCCCTCGGAGTAGCACACCTGACTTTTTCCCGGATCCGGGAAAAAGGGCGAATGGTTCGGGGAGGTCCTGGTGGCCGCGGATCAGGACCTCCTCGACCAGATCGCTGGCACCGTCGCCGACCTCTACCGCGAGGTAGAGAGCAGCCTGGTCAAGGTCATCGCCGACGAGCTGAAGAAGGGCCTCGACGCGCCCACGGCTGAGGTCAAGTTGGACGCCATCCGGCGTCTCCAGGCGGCCGCCGTGGCCGTCCAGGCCCGTCTGGCCAAGACGAAGAGCGTGGCCGTGCGTGAGGCGATCCGGACGGCGTACCGGTCCGGGCACACCAACGCGCTCACCAGCATTCCGACGGACGCCCTCGTCAAGATCCACGCCAAGACGGCCATGCAGCAGGTGCCGAACGCGGCCATCATGGAGAACCTCGCTCAGGCGTTGCACAGGGATCTCGGCAGGGTGGACGGCAACCTCCTCCGCGACACCCTCGACGCCTACCGGGCCGTACAGGCAGCCACCGCTGCCCGGATCGTGACTGGCACCGCCACCCGCCGTCAGGCGTCCCAGGCCGCATGGCAGCGGCTCATGGATCGCGGGATCACGAGCTTCACCGACCGCGCCGGGCGGCAGTGGCGTCTCTCCTCCTACGCGGAGATGATCGGCCGCACCAACGCACAGAGGGCCATGGTGCAAGGACAGACCGACCGGCTCGCGTCGGTGGGCATCGACCTGGTCTACATCTCGGACAACGTGCAGGAGTGCAAGCGCTGCCGACCCTTCGAGAGCAAGGTGCTGCGCAGGAACGCGGGCCCGGTCGGCAAGCTCCGCTTCGAGCACTCGACGCGGGACGGCGAGATGGTCACCGTCGACGTCCTCGACACGCTGGACGGCGCCCGCGGCAAGGGCCTGTTCCACCCGAACTGCAGGCACTCAGCATCGGCGTTCCTGCCCGGGGTGACCAAGCTCAAGGACAACACCGAGGACCCGGAAGGTGACGTCGCCCGGCAGAAGCAGCGCGCCCTCGAGCGGAAGATCCGGCGGGAAAAGGAGCAGGCGCTCGGCGCTCTTGACGAGCCATCGAAGAAGGCCGCAGGCGCCCGCGTCCGCGCCGCTCAGGCCGCGCTCCGCGACCACCTCGCCGCCAATCCGAAGCTCAAGAGGTTGCCGTACCGGGAGCAGATCGGCGCCGGCAACATCCCCGGGCCCGACGGGCCGAAGGGCGGCGCGGTCAGCGACCTGGTCCCGCCGGACCCGACCACGCCGAGCCCCGCCGCGAAGAAGACCGCACCGGCGAAGCCCAAGGCGGCTCCAACCGCGGCAGCGAAGAAGAAGGCCGACCAGGAAGCCAAGGCCAAGGCCGCCGAGCAGGCTGCGCAGAAGGCGGAAGCCGACCGGCTCGCCCAGGAAGCTGCACAGAAGGCGAAGAAGGCCGCGGCCGCCAAGACGCGCGCCCTCGCAGCCGCGAAGGCGAAGAAGGCCGCCGCGGCGAAGCCGCCCAGCACCGGCGGCATGCGGAAAGCCCTACGCCACCGCAGCAACCAGGATGGGCTGGACTGGGCCAAGGACCATCACCCGCCCCCCGACAACCTCACCGAGGCCGAGCAGGACGCCCTACGGGCCTACACCGGCAGCGATTACGAAATGGTCAACAAGGGCCTACGCGGCAACTTGCCCACCACCCCGGGCGATCTCGCGAACTACGAGCGGATCGTCAAGGGCTGCGACACCGCGTTCGCCAAGTCCAAGCTGCCGGAGGACGTCATCCTGCACCGCGGCGTCGGCGAGAACTTCGCCAAGTTCCTCGGCGCGAGTGCTCGCCGGCCTGACAGCATGCACGCCCTGGTCGGCAAGGATTTTCCCGAAGACGGCTACATGAGCACGTCAGCCGGTCGCAACGCCGCGTTTCAGGGCGAGATCTACCTCATGATCAAGGCACCTCGCGGCACGCAGGCCCTGAACCTGATGCGCCTCTCGCAGTACGGTGAAGAGGAACGGGAGATCCTCCTCGACCGGGGTATGCGGTATGTGGTGCACGCCGCCTACCACAAAGATGATCGCTGGTTCATGGAGTTGGAGATCGTCCCGCAGAACTGGACCAAGCCCGCAGACTGGAAACCGGATCCGTACGGCGACGCGAACGAGGGATATTTGAACGGGTGGGCGAAGGAGGACCACGAGTGACGGGCAAGAAAGCGTATGGGCGTTGGGCCTACGACCCTGCCCCGAACCCAGCCGAGGTGCACACCCCGGCCGGCTACTCCAGCACCCCGCAGGGCAAGGTGCGCCGGGCCGAGCTCCGCCAGGGCGACCAGCTGCTCGGCCTGGTGTGGACCGACGACCGCGAGGCCGCAGGGTTCCGTCCCTCCGAGGACGCCGGTCCCGCCGGGGTGCGCGCGGCCGCGGCCGTATGGGTCATCCTCCACACCTGCTACGAGGCAGGCGTGGAGGCCGCCGACGTGCTCGACCCCGACTTCTACACGCCCGAAGGCCTCGACCTACGCGTCTAGGCTGGGCGGCACCACGCGGCGACGGCATCGATGACCTGCTTGGCCTGGTCTTCATCGATCGTCGCGTTCCCGCCCGACAACTCCAGCACGGTGTACTTCGGCAGACCGTCCGGCTCGTTGAGCAGACGATCACAGACCCGTCCGGCCCGGCGCATCACCCGCGTCGGGTTCACCGTGAGCCCCGGGTCGATCTCCTTCAGGGCGGCCAGGTAGGCGCGCTGCTGTGATCGGGTCGGCTCGGCTGCCACCACACGCTCAGCGCCAGCTGTAGGGCTCGCACTGGCCGACGGGCTGGCCGCCGTCTCGTCCTCGCCGCCCGTCAACTTGAGCAGCCCGCCGATCACGGCCAGGGCGAGCACCACGCCGCCGGCCACCGCGAGCCCACGCCCGACCCCGCTCTTCGTCGGAGGCCGGTGCTGACCCGGCGGGGGCTGCATGTGCTGCGTCGGCTGGCCGTACGGCTGGGGCGGGGCGGGCGGCCACTGCTGAGGCTGCTGCTGTGGAGGGTGCATCAGCGCACCATAGACGCAACCATGACTTTCCATCCCGGATCACCTGGAATGGATGCCCGAAAAGGGCCGCCCGGAGCGGCCCGAAACACCCGGTCGGCCAGGTGCCGGCCATCCCATCACCGCGCTCCCCAGGAGGGTCCGCATGACCATGCCCACCCCGCCGGCCCCGGCACCCCAGCCTGAACCGGCCGACCCCGGCCAGCAGCAGCCCGTCCAGAGCACGCCCCCGGCCAACCCCGCACCCGCGCCTCCGCCGGTTCCGCAACCGCCCACCTGGACCCCGCCCCAGCCTGCGCAGGCTGACGACGGCGGTATCGACGACCTCGGTAAGCTGCCGCAGAAGTGGCAGAAGGTCATCACGGACCTGCGTAGCGAGTCAGCGAAGTACAGGACGTCGGCCCGCACGGAGACCGTGCTCCGCCACGCCTACACCACCGCCACCGAGCACGGAGTCAACCCGGCCGCGCTCCTCGGCAGCACGGTGTTCGCCGCGGCGGCCGCGAGCCTCGACCCGAGCGCCGTGGACTTCCCGGCCAAGCTCGCCGAGACCATCCAGGCCGCGCTGACCGCGAACCCGTGGATGGCCGCCCAGCAGACCACCGCGCCCCCGCCTCCCCCGATCCCGCCCCAGTCGGGCGGCGACTTCACCGGCAGCGGCGGCACCGGACAGCAGAGCCTCGCCGACCAGATCCGCGAAGCCGAGACCAAGGGCGACTGGAAGACCGCAAGGCAGCTCAAAACCCAGCTCATGCTGACCCAGTAACTACCAGGGCCAGGCCCACCGCCTGCCCGACCTCGACACAGAGAGGATGACCCCATGCCGGGCATCACCGGGCAGGGCACCACGTTTGGCCTGCCGAACTACGTCGGCGAACTCTTCGCCGTCACCCCCACCGACACCCCGTTCCTGTCCGCGATCGGCGGCCTGACCGGCGGCGAGGCCGCGTCGGCGACCCTGTTCCAGTGGCAGGGATACGACCTGCGCGACGCCCAGGACGACAGGCAGCGGCTGGAGGGTGCGAACGCCCCCACCGCCGAGGCCCGCACCCGGTACAACGTCAACAACGTGGTCGAGATCCACACCGAGGCGCTCGAGCTGTCCTACACGAAGCTCGCCGCGACCGGCCAGTACAACTCCACCGGCTCCTCCCACGCGGGCGCCGTCGGCCTCAACGGCTCCAACCCGGTGCTGAACGAGCTGGACTGGCAGATCGAACAGCACCTCAAGCAGATCGCCCGCGACGTCGAGAAGTCGTTCATCACCGGGACGTTCAACAACCCGTCGACGAACGCCACCGCGCGCCGCACCCGGGGCATCCTGGAGGCCACCACCAGCAACGTGTCCACGCAGGGCGGCGCCGCGGTCGGTACGGCCACCATCGCCACGAACGGCACGTTCACCATCACCGCCCACGGCCTCACCGTCGGCGACCAGGTCACCCTGACCACGCTCACCACAGGCGCGATCGGCGTAGTCAAGACGGACACGTTGTACTACGTGGCCACCGCGCCGGACGCCAACACGTTCACCCTCGCCACCCGCCCCGGCGGCAGCGCCATCACGTTCACGGGCACCGGCGGCGCGATCGTCTACAAGGCGACCCCTCTCACCGATGCGCTCGTCTCCAACCTGCTGCAGCAGGTGTGGGAGAACGGCGGCATCCAGGAGTCGGAGACCGCGACCCTGATGTGCGGCGCCTCCTTGAAGAGGGCGCTCACGAAGATCTACATCACCGACAAGGGGTTCCAGGAGCAGACCCGCAACGTCGGTGGCGTCAGCCTGATGACGTTCGAGACGGACTTCGGCCGCCTCAACATCATGCTCAACCGGCACATGCCCACGTCCGTGCTGCAGGTCGTCTCCCTGGAGGAGTGCGCCCCGGTGATGCTGCCCATCCCCGGCAAGGGCTTCCTGTTCGTGGAGGAGCTGGCCAAGGTCGGGGCCAGCGAGAAGCGGCAGATGTACGGCGAGATCGGCCTCAAGTACGGCAACGAGAAGGCGCACGGCAAGATGCTGCGCGTCGGCGCCCCCGCAGGCGCCTGACCCGTGAGCGTCTTCCGCTGCGAGCGTTTCCCCGCCGGGGAGGCGCCGATCCGCACCACGGCCGGCCTCGTCTACTTCGTGGACGGCCGGGCCGAGGTCGAGTCTCCCGAACTCGCCCAGGCGCTGCGCGAGGTGCCTGACGTGTTCGGGATCGTCGAGGAGGACGCCGAGGTTCGCACCACCACCTCGGCGGCCTCCCGGCCCCCGGCCAAGCCCCGAAGCAAAACCAAGTAGAGGGGTCCTGATCGCGCGGGTGGGCGGAACTGGAGGGGGCCGCCCGCCCGCGTACCAACAACACAAGGAGGGAGGCGGCGATGGCGTACGCGACCGTTGAGGACCTGAGGACGTGGCTCAGCGACACCCCGCCCACCGGGGCCGAGCGGATGCTGAACCGGGCCACCAGGTACATCGACAACGTCCTCCTGAAAACCTCCATCTACGACGTCGACGAGGACGGGCAGCCCACCGACGACACCGTGACCGCCGCACTCCGGGACGCCTGCTGCGCCACCGTCGAATGGTGGGACGCGAACGGGGACGACGGCATCGCCGCCGGATCCGACTACAGCAACGTCACCGCAGGCAGCATCAGCCTGTCCAAGGCGAGCAGAACAGACCCGACCGGCGGAGCCGTCGACCCGCGCCGAGCCCCGGAAGCGGTCGAGATCCTCGACGCAGCCGGGCTGCTCGGACACGCCCCGCGGACGTACCCGTGAGGGCGATCCCGGGATGGCTGCTCCGTAAGGCCGGCCAGGACGTCACTGTGGAGCCGTTCATCGGGGAGGGCCCGTTCGGCCCAACGTTCGGGGCTGAGGTCGTGGTGCGCTGCCTGGTCGAGCACAAGCGGCGTCTGGTCCGGGACTCCTCAGGCTCCGAGGTCATCTCAGAGACGACGCTGCGCATGCAGCTGACCGAAACCTGCCCGGCCGGATCCCGCGTCACCCTCCCCGACGGACGGCCGAGCACGGTGTTGTCGTCCGCGCCCATCGACGGCGGCCGCCTCCCCGTCCCCTCCCACCTACAAGTGACACTCCAATAAGGAGGCTCTGGTGGCGCAGCGCTCCGAGCTCAAGCTGAACTTGTCCGGGCTGGACGCCAAGATGAAGGCCGGCGCAGTCAAGGGCCTCCAGGTCGCCATGGAGCACCTACTCCAGAAAAGTCAGGAGCAGGTGCCCCACGAGGAAGGCGCGTTGGAGCGCTCCGGCACGCCGAGCGTGGACGAGGGTGCGCTGAAGGGCGCGGTCTCCTACGACACGCCGTACGCCACGATCCAGCATGAGGACCTGACGCTCAAGCACGACGACGGCAGGAAAGCCAAGTACCTCGAGGATCCTTTCGACTCCGAGCAGCAGAAGATGCAGGAGCTCATTGCCGCCCAGATCCGGCGGGCCCTGCGATGAGCGACTGGACCACCACTCTGATCACCACCTTCGCCGAGCAGCTGCACGCCGCAGGCGTCGGGGTGTGGCGTCCACCCGGGAGCGGCGTCTACGCCGCGTCAGAGGTCGCGATCGTCCTGGGCAAGCTACCGACCGCCCCGGACCGCGCCATCGCGATCACCCCGTACGGAGCTGACCAGGACGGCGACGACCCCGTCAACACCGACGGCACGCTCGGCGTCCAGTTCCGCATGCGCGGTACCCCCGATATCCAGGTGCTCAACGGCATCGCCCAGGGCGTGTTCGACACGTTCCAGGGTGCCCAGTTCCCGGCCGTCGGCGTGATCCTCATGACTCGCCGGATCCAGGCCCCGATGGGCTCGGACGCCAATAACCGGTGGGAGCGGGCCGACTCCTACCGCCTGCTCACGCATCAATCCACTCAGCACCGCCCCGGATAGGGAGATAACAGCATGTCAACCCGCTCACTGCTGGCCAGCGCCTGGGCGTTGGACGTCAACACCGGCACCTCGGATGATCCCGAGTGGACGCCCATCAAGGGCATGTCGTCCTTCAAGGAGACCATCGACTCCACGATGGAGGACGACTCCGATTTCGACGACCCCGAATGGGGATCGGACGAGGTCACCCAGCGCAAGTGGCGGCTGGAGTGCGAGGGCAAGCGCAAGCGCGACGCCGACAACGAGACGACGTTTACACCGGATCCCGGCCAGGAGTTCATCCGCCGCGCCGGCAACCGGGTCGGCGTCGGGAGCGGCATCGAGATCCGCTACTACCGGCGCGACGGCGCCCCTGACGCGTGGCAGGGCCGTGCCAACGTCCAGTACGGCGGAGGCGGCGGCGCCACGACCGCGCTGGAGCCGTTCAACTTCACGCTCGGCGGCCGCGGCTCCCGGACCGAACTGACCCCGTACCCCGACCTCGAAACCGAAACCGAGTAGGAAGGGCTCCCCCTCCATGCCTAAGTTCCCCGAGCTCGACGCCAGCCTGGGCGAGACGCTCGACCTGCCCGTCCCCCTCCCGGGCGGCGGCACCATGACCTACAGCGTGCAGCCGTTGGACGCGGACACGTGGGCGCGCCTCGCCTCTCGGTTCACCGGCCTGAAGGACCGGGCCGCGGCCGCCAAGGACGATGATGAGGAGATCGCCGACGACCGCTCCGAAGCCGCCCTCTACCGGCAGAGCCTCGGCTCGGTCTACGACGACCTCATCTCCGATGGTGCGGCGTGGAAGCAGATCCGCGCGTGCGGCCTCACCGCCTTGACATGGCACGTCCACGGTGAAGAAGCCGCCATGGAAATCTGGGCGCGTGGTGGCGTCCCAAAACCACGATCGACCTCGACGACCGACGAGCCGGCGGGGACCCCGGCGGAGGACCCGTCGACCCCGTCACCGGCATCCGCGACTGGTACAACCCGGAACCCGAGTCGTCGGGCATCACCTGGGAAGACCTCTTCACGCGTTGGTCGCTGATCGAGGCTGACCTTCACCAGGTCTACGGGATCGATCTGGAGGAGCCCGGCCTCCTCCGAGCCCGCACCGGCCGATGGTTGCGCGTCCGCGTGCTCGGCCTCCTGGCCGACCCCAAGACCCGCATCTTCCGCGCGCTGAGATCCGAGCAGGATCCGGACCGCGGGGCCCCTGTGATCGAGCGAGACATCGACGACGACTTCTGACCCATGAGAGGGGTGACCCTCTCGTGGCCTTGACCGTTGGCGAGCTCGTCGCCTACGCAACCGTGGACAGCTCCAAGTTCACGTCCGGCACCCGGGCGATCGGCTCGGACCTGAACCGGCTCCAGTCCAGCACGTCCAGCTCGATGGCGTCCATGGAGTCGACAGTCACCAAGAGCCTCGCCGAGATCGAAAAGTCGATCGCCGACGGCCTCGACCCGGCTGAGGCTATCCGTGACCTCGACAAGCTGGAGCGTGCGCTCGACGCCGGACTGCAGGAGATGCTCGACGAGGCCGACCAGTTCGCTGACGAGCTGAACGCCATCATCGACGCCGCGTTCGACGAGCTCGACGACGACGCCGAGCAGGCCGGGAAGAAGGCCGGCGACGAACTCACCTCTGGTCTCCGGGCCGGGGTGCGCGACGCCGAACAGGTGGGCCAGCACGCCGGCGACGACATGACCGACGGTCTCCGCGCCGGGTTGCGCGACGCCGAGCAGGTGGCGCGGAAGGCCGGGCATGACGCCGGGACGAAGTTCAGCGACGGCGTCAAAAGCTCGGGCGGCGGCGGTGGCGGGTCGGGGCTCGCGGACACCCTGCTCGGCGGCCTCAAAACCGCTGGGGTCGGCATCGCCCTCGCCGCCGGGGCTGCGATCGGCGCCGCCCTGTTCTCCGGCATCAAGGGCGCCATGGAGAAAGAGGACCTGCTCGCTCTCCTGTCCGCCCAGATCGGCGCCAGCGAGAAGGAGATGGGCAAGCTCGGCAAAGTCGCCGGGAAGGTGTACGCCGACGGGTACGGCGAAGGGCTCGGCGACGTCACCCAGGCCATCAAGGGCCTGGTGCAGAACGTCGACGGTCTTCGCGGCGCCTCTGATGAGGCTCTCGGCACCATGTCCAAGCGGGCAATCGACACCGGCAAGATCCTCGACGAGGACGTCGGCCACGTCACCCGGGCGGTCGCCAAGATCCTAAAGACGGACCTGGCCAGCAGCGCCGACGAGGCGTTCGACATCCTCGTCCGCGGCGCCCAGCTCGGCGGCAACGAAGCCGAAGACCTCTTGGACACCTACAGCGAGTACAGCACCCAGTTCCGGAACATGGGCCTGTCAGGCGAGCAGGCCATGGGCCTCATCGTGCAGGGCCTCCGCGCAGGCGCCCGGGACGCTGACGTGGTCGCCGACGCGATCAAGGAATTTTCGATCGAGGCGGTCGCCGGGTCCGACAAGATCGTTAACGGGCTCAAGTCGCTTGGGCTCAACGCAGATGATCTGGTCGCCCGGCTCGGCAAGGGCGGGCCGACCGCGGCCGCGGCGCTCGACCTGATCCTCGACAAGCTCCGCAACGTTGAGGACCCCGTCAAGCGGAACGCCCTCGCGGTCGAGCTGTTCGGGACGAAGGCTGAGGACCTCGGAGACGCTCTCTACGCGCTGGATCCGAGCAGCGCAGTGGCCGCGCTCGGCCAAGTCGATGGGGCCGCGAAGAAGGCCGGCGACACGCTGCACGACACCGCCAGCAACAAGCTCGAATCGTTCAAGCGAGGCCTGGAACAGAACGTCGTCGACTTTTTGGGCGGCACGGCCCTACCCGCCATCGAGGATTTCGCGTCCAAAGCCGCGGAGGGCATCAAAAGCTGGGCGGAGGATAACAAGGAAACCATCGACGGATGGAAGGCGAAATTCGAGGAGGGTTTCGGGAGCATTTCCGAAATCGTCGATGATGTTCTCACCACCATCAAGGAGCTGTGGGACGAGTACGGCGACGAAATCATCGTCAGCGTCACCTGGCTTGTCGACACCTTCCTCAGCGTCTGGAACGCTTTTTGGGGCACCGTTTCCGGTCTTTTCAAAACCATCAAGGGCATCCTGACCGGCGATTTTGATGAGATGAAGGAAGGCCTCACCAAAATCTGGGACAGCCTGTGGGGGCTAGTCGAAGACATTGTGGAAAACGCCCTAAAGGCCACCGCCGGATTTATGGACAAATCCTGGAAGGAAATGAAATCCCAAGCCTCCGAAGCCTGGGAGAATTTCAAGAAAACCATTTCCGATGGTATCGACAGTGCGGTTAAATTCGTTCAGGAGCTCCCGGATAAGCTCAAGGCCGCTTTGTCGGATGCGAAAACTTGGCTGATGCAGGCCGGTAAAGACGCCATCGCCGGATTCGTCGACGGCATCCGGTCGATGGCGTCCGCGCCCGTGGATGCCGTCCGAAACATCATGTCCAACGTCATCGGCGGCACCAAAAAGACGCTCGACGAGCATTCTCCGAGCAAGATCTTCGAGGACATCGGCGGCAACACGATCCTCGGCTTCATCGATGGGGTCATCGACAAGGGCAAGGAAGCCCTGACCACGGTAGAGGGCCTGATGAATCGGGCCGTGAACGCCGCGAAGCAGGGCACCGGCACCGGCACCGGGTCCGGTGGTGGTGGCGCCAGTGGCGGAACCCGCCCGTCCACCATCATGCACGAGATCGGCAAATACACCGTCAAGGGTCTCATCGATGGGCTGACCGCCGAGGGCGCGAACATTAAGAGCGTCGTCGACAAACTGGTCAAGGACATCAAGGACGGCTTCAAGGGCCGACCGGATGTGGTGGACGGGCTCCTGGATTTCGTGCGCGTCGGCAACAAGAACCTCGAGGATCTGGCGAAGCAACGGCAGGAAATTGTCCAGGCCTTGGCCGACGCCAAGGAAATGGCCAAGCGTGTCGCCGGTACCGCTCAGGAGTGGGCGGACATCACCGGGCTGAAGGTCGAGGACATTACCGGTGCCGGGGATATGGCGGCCGAACTCCAAGACAAGGCCAGCGCGATCAACTCGTTCGCCAACAACATCACCACGTTGGCTAAGCGCGGCCTGAACAAAAAAATCATTCAGGACCTGATTGACGCCGGGGTCGAAAAGGGCGCCACCTTCGCGGAGATGCTGGTCGGCTCCGACGGCGCGGAAATCAAGGCGCTGAACAAGGCGCAGGCGGCCGTGGATAAGGCCAGCAAGAAGCTTGGAAAATCGTCGGCTGACGCCATGTACGACGTCGGCAAAAAGTCGGGTGAAGGCTACCTGAAGGGGCTCGAAGAGTCCTTGAAGGAGCTGGACAAGGCGATGGAGAAAATCGTCCAAGCCCTGGTGAAGGCGATCAAGAAGGAACTGAAAATCAAGTCGCCGTCGCAGGTGATGGCGGAAATCGGCCAGTTCACGATGGCCGGCTACATCCAAGGCATTCAGTCCATGGAGTCCACCACCCTGGCAGCCATGGCCGGCCTCATCGGCAAAGTCGTGTCCACCGCGGACACCGCGCTCGGCAGCATCAGCAAGGCGGCATCGGCGGCTTCCACGACGAAGATCAACCTCAATACGGTGCCGGGCAGCTCCGGCGGCGCCTCCGTCACGGAGTTCGGCGGTGGCGGCGGGTTCAGCCCCCCGGCGCCGAGCGGGGTCACCGTCAACATGCACGACACGACCATCCGCGAGGACGCCGACATCACCAAGCTCGGCGCCCAGTTCGGGTTCGAGTACAGCCTCCGCGGCGCCGTCTGATCCCCACCCACGACAGAGAGGCGGTACAGCCATGCCCGGAAACCTTCAGGGCTTCACCCCGGCGGACCTGGCCAGGCTGCGGTCCGTGCAAACCAGCCAGGGTCGCACCGCGCCGCGCGTGGTCGAACGCCGTGTCGGGCTGCGCATGGTGCGCCTCATCCGAGAGGTGACCGACTCCGGCGCCACCATCACCACCCGCGAATACCACGCGCGCCGGAGCGACCACGTCGACGTCCACGTCCACGCCCCGCTCATCCGCGGGGCCCTTTTCCGGAAGGCAGAAGCATGACGAGGGTGCGAGGAAAAGCCAGAGCGCAACTGGAGCTGGAGGTGGCCCTGGAGGTTGAACAGGAACGCCTGCTCGACGCCAAGCAGGCGCACACCGCCAACCCCACGGAGGAGACCTGGGCGGCCATGCAGGCTGAGATGGAGTCCCTGGCGGAGACCAGGACCTGGTTGCGGGCCGTCGACGGCATCCGCCAGGCCGAGGCGGAGATCGCGCGGGACCCCGGCAGCGAGCAGGCGAAGGTGGCCGAATTCCGCCTCTCCCAGCTGCAGCGGGATTTCGGGCCGCTGATCGCCGCCATGCAGCAGCTGGCCAGCGGAGTAGGAGGTGGTGTCTGATGGCATGGTCTGCAAGTGGCCTCATGGTCGCTTCCCACGTCAACAAGTGGGGCCCCGCCCAGCTGGCCACGGACCTCACCTCGGCGACGGATCTGAAGGCCGCCTTCTGGGGCAGCGGAGTGACCCCGAACTTCAACACCGACCTCGCCTACGGCAGCGGGCCGTGGAACTCCGGTGAATGCTCCGGTGCCGGGTATACGGCGGGCGGCATCCTCGTCGCCGGCACCACCCTCGTAGCCGCGGCCGGCTCGATGCGGTTCGACGCGGACAACTTCTCCATCCCGAACAGCACGATCATCGCCGAAGGCTACCTGCTGTACGACCACGCGCATTCTGATCGCGCCCTGGCCGCCGTCTGGTTCGGCGCCCCGAAGGAAACCCAAGACGGCACGATGCTGATCACGCATAACCCGGCCGGAATCTACGAGCTCGACCTCACCCCGTAAGGAGGGCGTATGGCAACCGTCAAGCACGTCCTCGTCGCCGGGGAGTCCCTGGGCGGTTCGGCGGGCATCGCCCCGGTGGACGTCATCCAAGGGACTGCCTTCCCCGTTGAGCGGATCCTGTTCGACGCCTCCCTGGATGAGGCCCGGTTCTTCAAGCTGACGGCCGACAACTACGGCAGCGGCGACTGGACATTCAAGATCCGCTGGTATGCGGTCAACGCCACCACCGGCACGGTCCGCTGGGAGATCGCGATGGCGGCGATCACCCCGAAATCAGCTGCGGTCAACGTTGAAACGAAGGCCTTCGCGGCGGCCGTCATCGTTGATGACGCGCACCTGGGAGCCACCTCCAAGCGCCTGCATGAGGCGACGATCGTCGTCACCGGGGCGAACCGTGATGGCGTCGCTGAGGGTGACGACGTGCGTATACGTCTACGCCGGATCGGCTCGCACGCCGTGGACACGATGGCCAACGACGCTGCGGTGACCGAGGTTCGAGTTTCCTACAGCGACACCTGATCGGAGGGTGACCTGTGGCGCTTCGCGCAACGGCTGCCGGCCAGCACCGCACCCGCACCGTTTCCCTCGGCAACCAAACCCGGTGGTCCGTCAGCGGTTGGTTCAAGATCAGCGTAAATCGGAACGACTGCGCCACCATGTGGTGCTGGGACGATAACCGTCCCGGGACGGGCGATGGGCAAGGCGCCTACCTGCAAACCGCCGATGACGGCAGGACGCTCGAATTCGCGTCCTACCGTGTCGTGGGCGGCACCGGTCCCTTCGTCGCCAAAGGCACCCGCCTCCTGACGGTCGGCACCTGGTATTACGTCGGCGTATCGGTGAACGGCGGCACCGGTGTCATGGTCACCCGCGCCGCCACCGACACGACGTTTGCCGTCACCACGTGGACGGACGGCATCACCGCGGGCATCAACCCCACCACCATGCGGCTGGGCGAGTCCGTCTACGGGGGGGAGTGGCTCGACGGGTCGATCGCCGCCGTCAAGTGGTGGACGTCCAACCTCACTCAGGCGGAGTTGGAAACCGAGGCGTGGACCACCACACCCCGCCGCACCGACGGCCTGCACGCCTGGTATCCGCTCAGCCAGGTGGAGAACGTCGACTACTCCGGCAACGGGCAAACCCTGACCGGTACCGGCGGGGCGACGGAGGACGGTCCGCCGATCGCGTGGCGGCCCGCCCGGCGGCGCATCATCACCCGACTGTCAGTCAACACTGACACGTCCCCGCCCCCCATCCTGGGCGTCACGTCCATCCCCTCCCCGGGCGTTTCGCTCGGCATCACCCGTCGGCCGCCCCTCGTGCAGGGTGCCGCGAGCGTCCCAACACCGGACGTGTTCGTCGGGTCCAGCCCGCCGACGAATGTTCGGCCCGACCTCGTCCGCGGCGCCGCCAGCATCCCCCGGCCGACCGTCGCCACAGACAAGAACGTCACCCTCACCCCCGCCCTGCTGGTCGCCCGGGCGGCCATCCCCGCGCCTGCCGTGAAGGTGCCGATCAACGCCGGTGACGACCTCATCGCACCCGGCATGCTGTCCTTCAACGGCTTCGTCATGGGCGGCCCGGGCAGCCCGTACCGGTGGCAGCGGCTGACCGGCGCGTTCGTCGACATGCCCGCCATCGACAACGGCAACGTGCCGCACCCGTCCGCACCCGGAGCCATGTCCGGGCAGAAACTCGCCCAGGCCCGCATCATCAATCTGGAGTTCACCGTCCGCGGCCGCCGCGAAGAAATCGAGCAGATCTCATTCGACCTCCTGGCCGGGCTCCCCCTACCTGACGACGACGGGGAACTCCCGTTGGCGATCCGGGTCGGCGACAAGATCCTCGTCGGCAAAGGGGCCTGCCTGAACCGGCAACTGCCGATCGACAAGAACTTCCGCGTCGGCCTCGCCAAGGGTGCCGCCATGTGGGAGCTGTCCAACCCCCGCCTCTACTCCCGGGAGTTGCTGACCGCGGTCGTACCGGACGGCGGCACCGTGGAGGTGTGGCATGCGGGCAACACGTCGACGCATCCGCTGATCCGCTGTCCCGGCCCAGCCAACGGCCCCGAGCTGGTGATCGAGCGGGTACTTGACGACGGCTCCGACGATATGCGGGTCGTCGGGTTCGATCTTGAGGTCGAGGTCGGGCAGACGCTGATCATTGACCCGATCAACGGCAACGCGTCCATCGGAGACGACGACAAGATCGACGCGTTGACTGACGAGTCCATCGGCGTCCCCGACTTCGTGCTCGGCCGCGACGAGAGCAGCATCTCCTACAGCACGCAGGGCGGCGGCGCACCACCCGCCACCGTCCTGTGGCGGCACGCCCACAACTGACCGGACAGGAGGCCCATGCCTGCGACTCTACGGACCGCTGCCAACGGCAACCTGCTCCGGACCGTTGCCGTCGACACGCCGCCCGGCACCAAGGTAGGCGACTACCTGTACGCGCTGCATGTCGGGTTCGGCGGCGACCTGGGCGGGATGACGGCGCCCACCCCCGGCGAGTGGACGCTCATCGCGTCCAACACCTCCGGCCCGGAGCGCATCCACACCAAGGTGTGGCGCAGCGTGCTGACGCGTGTGGCGCCGGAGTACACGGTGGGTCACGCGGCGGAGGGTGCGCTCACCCTGCTCTCCGTGTCCGGCGCCGCGAGCACCCCTCCTGTTGTGGTGGGCGACGCCGCCGCCCTGTCGCTCGGCAAGGCGTACGCGCCGCCCGCCACCCCGCTCACCCCGAACGGGTTGGAGATCCGCTGGGTGGGCGCGCTCGCGTCCGTGCCCGCCCCTCCCACCTGGGGGGCGCCACCCGCCGGGTACGACCCGATGACATCGGCGTGGAGCGGGCGGTTCGTCGTCAGCGCGGTCACCGCCCGGCGTGTGACGTCGACGACGCGGTTGCAAGAGTTGGCGTTCACCGCTCCGAGCGCGACGAACGCGCACGCCTACACGATCATCATCCCGTCCGCGGCCGGCACGTCCGGGCCGCCCCCCACCCCGCCGTCGTTTCCGGCGTTCACCCCGATCCGCGGCCTCGCCCGGATGCGGTACCGGGTGCATGACGCGTTGACGGGCGCCTACCGGGGGGAGCTCACCCCGGACAACGTCACCTTCGACCGCCGGGATGGGGAGGCGGGCGGCTTCTCGGGCTGGTGCCCCATGTCGAACCGGAAAGAGGCCGACAAGCTGGCCCGCATCATCCCGAGGGATCCGGCCGACTTGCGGTCTGGTCCTGGCCGCCTGGTGGTGCACTGCTGGCGGGGTGGTGTCCTGTGGGGCATCTACTGGCTGCACACCGCCGAGATCATCAAATCATCCAGGCTTGGCCTGGGCATCCAACTGCAGGGCAGCACCCTGGACGCCTACATGGCGTCCGTCGCCCTGGAGGAAGACGTCCTGTTCGAGGGTGATCAGATTCAGAACGCCCGGGACCTCATCCAACTGCTCGGCCGAGACCCGAGAAGCAACATGGGGTTCGGGTTGACTGGCGGCATCTCCGGCGTGGAACGACCCCTTGAAGCGAAGCAGGCGGACAACACCACGTTCGGCCGGGTGCTCCGCGACTACGCCAGGACCGACGGCGGATTCGGCTACGTGATCAACCCCACGATCGTGGGCGGCGCGATCGAACGCCGCTGGGTGTGGGGCTCCCCCACCTTGGACTTCCCCAACCTGAAGGTCACCTTCACCGAGGGCCGCACCGGCGGCGAAGTCACCGACTGGAAAGAGATCCGGTCGGCCTTGCGCGGCGGCACCCGGTGGGGAGCCATCGGCGGCATCCCCGAGTCCGAAGACGCCACCGAAGACCGGGTCGCGGTCCGCTCGAAGCTGTTCGAGACGCCGCACCTGGCCGCGGGGTGGCCACTGATAGACCAGCGACTCACTCACCCGTCCGCGACGACGGACCTGTCGGAGCTGGAGCGGTACGCCCAACGGTACGCGTCCACCGCGGCCGGCGCCCCGAGAGTGTTCTCCGCGAACGTCATCCTCGGCCGGTCCAGCTCCTTTCACCCGAACATGATCGGAGGGTACGTGCGCTGGATCATGCACAACGACTGGAACCCCATCACCGCGGAGGGTGGGGCGAGCCGCAACGACTCCCAACGCCTCCTCGGCTGGGCCCTCACCCCCGCCACCCGCGGCTCCGGCAAAGACAAGCTGGAGCTCATCACCGAGCAGCCGGGGGTGGGCGCATGAGCATGCCCGACCCGTTCCCAGTGGACCAGAACCGCATCATCCAAGCGCTGGAACGTCGCGTCGCCGACCTCGAAGCCCTGGTGAGGCAGGCGAAGGGCACGCCGATCGTGCAGGCGTCCGGCCCGTTCTTCCTGCCCAACTCCGGCACCCCGGCCAGGCCGTCCGGCGGCCCGGTCATCTACGGGTCCGGCGGCGACTTCCGTGTGATCACCAGCAGCGGGCAGGTGAAACAGATTCCCGCCCAGGGGCCGAGCGTGCCGAACCCGGTGATCAACCTGTTCAACCCGCCGGCCAACTATGACCAGGCGCATATCCGGACGATCACAGACACCTGCGAGTCGCTGGCCAACTCGTATACGGCATTGCTCCAGTCGTTGCGCCTCCCCGGGATCATCGCCCCCTGACCCTCCCCCATGCTGCCGTCGCCTGATCGGGGGGAACAGGCGACGGCACCCCCAACCATCCCCCACGGAGTGCGCATGTCCCTGGACCCGCTCGGCCCCGTCCAAATCGGAGCCCGCGAGATTTACGACCAACTGCTCCAGACGGACCGGAAGGTCGACGCCGTGCGTGGAGAGGTAGCCCAGGTGGCCCAGGCACACGGGGAACTCGTCAACGACCTCACCGACCACGAGTCCAGGATCCGCGCTCTGGAGCGGAGCCGGTGGCCTCTGCCGTCCCTGGCCGCCTTGGTCGCGATCGCCTCGCTGATCCTCGCCGTCTTGTCGTTCACCCGAGGAGGCTGACCATGGCTCGCATGCCGGATGCCGACTGGAAGCCCATCAGCATCAACCACACGGTCGGCGGCCAGGTCGAAGTCCGGGGAGTCGTGATCCACATCATGGCCGGCACCCTGGCCGGGACCGACAGTTGGTTCCGCAACCCGGCCGCACAGGCCTCCTCACACTTCGGCACCGGCAAGCAGGGTGCGCTCGTCCAGTGGGTCGACACCAAGGATCGATCTTGGACGCAGGCCCTCGGCAACCGCTCCTGGATCAGCATCGAGAACGAAGGCAAGGGCGGCGACGAACTCACCGACGCCCAGCTCGACGCGAACGCCCGCGTCCTGGCGTGGGCGCACACCGAACACGGAGTCCCCCTCCAGCTCGCCGACGACCCCACCGGCTACGGGTTGGGCCACCACTCGATGGGCGGCATCCCGTGGGGCAACCACCCTCACTGCCCCGGCCCGCGGATCATCATCCAGAAGTCGGAGATCCTCCGCAGAGCACGGGCCATCGTCAACGGCTCCCCCGCCACCGTGGCCGGGCCTACACCGTGGCCCGGGCGGATGCTCCGCTACACGACGGGCAAGCCGCTCATGTACGGCCAGGACGTCCGCGTCTGGCAGGCCGCACTGATCCGGGCGGGTTACGGATCTGTCGTGATCGACGGTTCGTTCGGCCCGCACACCCGCACCGCCACCAGAGCGTTCCAGCGCGCCGCGGGCCTGGTCGATGACGGGATCGTCGGCCCCCTCACGTGGCATGCCGGAACCCGATAACCATCCCCCTTGAGTCCTTGGAGGACCCATGCATGACCTGATCCTGTCCTGGGTGCGCACCGCGGTCCCCGCCGGTGTCGGCGGCCTGGCCGCCTGGCTGGCCACGAAGGGCGTCGACGTCGACCCGGCGGATGCGCTCGCCGTGGGTGCCGGTGTCGGCGCGGCCACGACCACCGTCTACCAGGTGACCGTGTCCACCCTGCAGCGGAAGTGGCCGCTCATCGGCATCCTGCTCGGCTCCACCCGGATGCCGACCTACCAGGAGGGCGCCCACCCGGGCGCGCACGCTGGCAGGGACCTGCACAACCTGTAGACGTACGGACCCCGTACGCGTACGGTGGTGACCGCGTTTCGCCTGGAAACGAAAAAGAGCCCCCGCTCATCCTCTTCGGAGGGTGGGCGGGGGCTTCTTTTGCGTTCCTGGCTACCGCTCGGCCACGAACGATCCCATGCCGGGCGTGGTGATGATCAGCCCATCCTCGCGGAGTTTGGCGGTCACCTTGCGGATCGTGATGCGGGCGACCCCGAACTCAGCTTCGAGTTGCACCTCGGAAATGAGGCCATTCGGCGGGTACTCGCCGGTCTCGATGCGGTGTTTGACCACGTCATAGATCTGTCGCCACTTCGGTTGGGTGGGGTCATACTCGAACACGATCATGACTGTACGTAGGACCCGAGCGTCATTCATAGAAGCCCGTATCAGCTCATAGCTATAGACAGGCATGACTAGGGAAACGTACGGTGACCTTGAGAGCCCTCAACGTGACGAGCCCGCCACGACGCTGTGAACGCCGGGCGGGCTCTTGATCAGGAATCGAGGTCCTGACCCATGACCAACGATACGACCGAAGCCGACACCACGCCCCCACCAGACGACGGCCCCACCTTGTCGATCGAGGCGGCGCTCGATCACATCGTGGCCGTCGCCACCGCGGCCCTCCAGCGGCACCGGGAATCCGGATGATCAGCCAACGCGAGACAGCACTCAAGCTCGCCCGCCACTGGGGCCTCACCCGCGAAGACCTCGACGCCGTAGCCGACACCCTCGAAGTGGAGCGGGTGACCGACGAGGAGTGGGCGGAGATGCACCGTGACGCCTGAGGACATCGACCGCATGCACGCCGCCGCTCTGAAACGCGGCTGGGACCCGGAACGCCTCAACGCGCTTCGCAAGGCGGCGCTAGAAGAAGCCGGCGACTGGGAGTACGCGGCCAGATGGGCCACCCGGCAGCAGAACCTCGCCGAGTACTACGCGGACCTGCGCGGCGACCCCCCTCCCAGCCGGTACTAGACCTCCCTGCCTGCCCACTCCGAATGGGCCAGCGGCAGAGAGAACGATGGCCCCGCCCCCGTCATGGAGGAGGCGGGGCCATCACCATCTACCCAGGGCCTACCGCGGCACCTCCCCCTTACCACCGCAACGACGGCACGCACCGTACGCCGACCCGTTCCAACCCGACATCTTCTTGCCCGGGTGCCGGCGACAGGCCGGACACTTCTTGACCGGGTGCCGGCGACGATCCCAAGACCACCAGATCGCTGCCGCCACCATGCCGACGAGGATGAGCTCCATGCGCGGTTCCGCCTCTCTACAGCCCTCCCAGGGCCGGTTTCAGGGGGTGAGGGAAAGAGGTCTACCGCCCCTACCGTGCAGGTCGCAGACGGTAGAGGCGGGGTAGACCCCGGGCGGGCGGTAGACGCCCGGTAGAGCCGTTCTCAGACCCGGGTGAGCGCGTTCTCAAGGTCCTGGCGGCGGTACCCGTTGCGGTTGCGGCCGTCGATCACGACCTGACCCGGGGTGATGCCGTACGGCTTCAACACCTCGGCCACCCGGGCCGGCGCCCACCCGTCTCCGAGCGCCTCGACCAGGTCGACGGTGTGCAGCCTCTCGGCTTCACCGAACGCGGCCAGGACCAGCTCCACCGGATCCTCAACGACCGCGGCCGCCGCCTCCCGGTCGGGCAGGGCTCCGGCCGCACGACGCAGCTCGTAGGCGACATCGGCGACCGCGACCAGATCCGGGTCATCCAAGAAGTAGGAGCGCAACTTCCCCGGGTCGGACCCGTCCGCGTCCAGAATCCCCACACCGCGGTGAGAGCGGGGGATCTCCGAGCAGTTGTAGCCGGCACCCGCCGCACCCTGCCCGAGCACCGCATTGGATGCGGTGGTGTCCGGGCAGCGCATCCCCCACCGAAGCGAGCACACGCCCTTGAGCGGGCCGGGGATCGCATCGGTGGTCATCCGCTGCGTGGCCAGGATCAGCAGCACACCCGCGGCCGGACCCCGGGAAGCGATGTCCACCATGAGAGCGACGATCTCCTCACCCTGCGGGGAGGTGACGTAGTACCGGGTCTCGTCGACGATCGTGAGTTCGATGTCGACGCCGAACTGGCGGCACAACGCGGGGGTGAGTTTGGTGGAGCCGCCCGCCTCGTCAAGCAGGTCGAAAACGTGCTCCATCTGCGCCTGCATCTTCTTCAGGTGAGTGAGCAGGCCGACGGCGTTGCGCTTCTCCGCGGTGTGCGCGATCCGCCGCCACGGCCGGTGATCCCCGGCGCCCTTGCCGTCCCACAGGTGGATCTTCGGTGTGACCGCCAGGGCGGCCGCGGCGATGATCCCGTTGACCGCGGCGGACTTCCCGGCGCGCGGCTCCCCGGCCACCAGGAGCGAGGCGTCGACGAGCCGTAGGCGTTCCTCGCGGCCGCGGCCGTTGATCCCGGCGGGGATGCCCGCCCAGAAGTCGAGCGGCTCGGTACGGCCGATCAGCGGGGACCGGTACAGCTTGAGGAACGGGTCGGCGGCCGCCACGAAGATGGTCAGGTGTCCGGCGTGGGCGTCGACGAGCTCGAACACCACCTGGGTTTCACCGACGCCGAGCGCGGACGCGAAAGCCCCTTCCATGCCGAGGCATTTGCGGGCGAGCTGGCCGGGCGGCAACTGCAGGATGGTGGACCAGCCGCCGGGCTCGGCCAGCACCGGGGAAGCCAGCTTCATCCCGTCTGCCCGCCCGAGCTTGGCGGCGATGGCCGCGCGGACCACCATGTCCTCCCCGGGCGTCTTCTTGCTGCCGAGGCCCGGGAACTTCAGGGGCACCGGCCGGTCCTTGATGCGCTTGCGCACCTCGGCCACCGTGCCGACGGACACGACAGCACCGGCGGCCAGGAGCGCAGCGGATCCGCCGGTCACGTACGCGCCCGCGGCGGTGCCGATCACGTAGCCGGTGCCGACCCACCAGGCCGTACGGCGCCGCCGGGTCCGTACGGACTCCAGGAACTTGAGGTCGTCCGTCTGGGCGTAGTCGGCCGCCTTGATCCACTGCCAGTACGTGCGGCCGAGGAGTGCGGTCCCGGCCGCCGGCGCGGTGGCCGTACGGTAGGCGACCCGTACGGTACGGGCCCCACCCTGCCGTACGGTCCGTACGGCGGACCGGACGCGTACGGCCGTACGGGCTCCCGTACGGGGCCGCTCCCAAAACTCGGCGGGCGTACGGGGCCGTACGAAGGTGTCGCCCGTACGGTCCGTACGGGGCTCATCGAGGACGGTCATGCCGCCACCGCCGTCTCCGTACGGAAGACGTTCGTGCGGGCGGCCCGTACGGCCTTCTCACACCAGGAGCGGCGCCGCCCCGTACGGGCCATCAGCACCTCGTAGTCCGGGCCCCACCGGTCGCCGCGCTCGGCCGCGGCCAGGATCTCCTGAGTGATCTCCGCGACGAACTCCTCCCGGTCGGCCAATACCGGCGTCTCCGTACGGGCAGGGCGCCGTACGGGCTGCCTCTCCGTACGGGTGGCCGGGAGGAACGCGAACGCGCGCCGGATGGTACGTACGGGCGCAGCGGCCGGGCCCGTACGGAAGACGAACGTACGGCGGGCCGTACGGGGCTCCTCCGTACGGCCACCCGAGCGGAAGGTGAACGCCCGCCGGATCGTGCGGGGCTCCTCCGTACGGGGGGCCGTACGGAACACGTACGTACGGGCCGTACGGCGTGCAGGCTCCTCCTCCGTACGGTCCTGTACGGCCGCCGCGTCGTACGCCTTCCGTACGGCTTCGGTGATCTGCAGGCGGAGCGTGGTGACGGCTTCGGCGGCACAGAACACCATCGCGGGCGGCACGGAGTGGAGGAGGATCGCCGCCGGGTCGAGCGCAGTCCACGCCTGCCAGGTGTTCATCCCGTACGTGAGGAGGAGCGCCGTCCACTTCGTACGGCGCACCCATCGGCCGGCGACGACTTCGTGGCGGGCGATGACCTGCTCGCCCAGGAGGACGCCGACAAGGACGAGGGACACCATGGGGTCGAGCAGCCAGGCGATCCACCACAGGATGGTGAACGGCGTCTCGTCGGCCGCGGCGAAGTTCTGGACGTTGGCCATGGTGAAGGCGAGGCCGAGGATCAACCCGGTCCAGATGAGCCAGTCGACGCGGGCCCGCATGCGTTCGATGCGGTAGGCGATGACGTCGGGGTTGGTGTCGTAGGCGCGGACGTCAGCCGCGGCCTGGGCGGCCCGGGCGAGCTTCTCCGCTTTCGTCCGCTTACCAGCCGGGGTTGGCACGGATGCGGGCGCACGCATATCGTTCTTCATGTTCGGACTCCAAGTCGCATTTGGATGTCTGAGCTGGAAGAACCCCCATCCGGCGCCAACCGGGTGGGGGCCTTCTTCGTTTATGGGGGATGTCAACGGTCTGGTTGGTGTGGCGATGCAGATGGTGCTACACCGCCACACCTGTCCCGATTAGACCACAACCGCTATGCCCTGCTCTACACAGCGGGGTACAGCAGTGCACGTCTACGCGGTGAGATGTCCGGCAGCATGATCACCTAACCTGCCGTCCATGATCGAATGGCGCGCCGACCTCCCCCGTTGGCAGCAGGTCGCGACCGTCCTCCGCAGGCGGATCGAGTCGGGCGAGTACGCTCCCGGCCGGCTGCTCTCCGAGCGCGCCATCACCGAGGAGTTCGGGATCGCCTACACCACGGCGCGGAAAGTGACCGCCGGCCTACGCGCGGACGGCCTGATCTACACCCGGCCCAGCCTCGGCAGCTTCGTCGGCCCGGAACCCGCTGACGACGAATGACGGATCCGTCATCGCCCAGATTCATGGTCTGAGCTGGGAAAACATGACTTTCTCGGTCGAGCCTGTGACGGATGACAGTTTCCCCCCGGTTCCCCCCTTACGTGCGTACGCGGGCGCATGCGCGCACACATGTAAGGCGTTCATACGGGAGAACATGTCACATCTGTCATCCGTCACAGGCGGCCTGATCTCACCCCGACGACCGACCAGTTATCGGCCATCCCCGAAACCACCACGGCGAACGTCAATAACCGCCTGACCTGGTATTCCGCGCCGTCTCGACGATCCCACGTGATTCCGCTTTACACAGGCGACAAACGACCAGGACAGATTAGGCTTCGCGCACAGGTGCGCACGCGGTAAGTCCCTATCACGCCGGATCGAGTCCTTATTCCCGCCGGGCTCCGGCGGAGTGTCGTTTCTTGCCCGATCGTCCCCGATTGCCGGAACAACAAGGTTGTTAGGATCATCAGATGACTCACGCCGGCGCCGAACGCGCCGCTCTCGGCGACCTGTTCGTCCAGCTCGGCCCGGACGCCCCCACGCTCTGCGAGGGCTGGACCACCTTCGACCTCGCCGCCCACCTCGTCCTGCGCGAGCGCCGCCCGGACGCCGCCGGCGGCATCGCGCTCAGGCCGCTGGCCCGGTACACCGCCTCCGTGCAGGAGTCCCTGAAGGCCAGGCATGGTTACGCGGGCCTCGTCGAGCTGGTCCGTTCCGGCCCGGCGGGGCTCTACCGCCTGGTGCCCGGCGCGGACAGCGCCGTCAACACCCTGGAGTTCTTCGTCCATCACGAGGACGTACGGCGGGCGCAGCGGGTCTGGGAGCCGCGCGAGCTCCCGGCCGACCTTGAGGAGATCTTCTGGAAGCGGCTCCGCACCGGCAGGCGGCTGTTCCTGCGCAGGTCCCCGGTCGGCGTCGTCCTGCACCGCATCGGCGGCGGCGGCGTCGCCCTCGGCGGAACCAGGGACGCTCCGGTGGTCGAGGTGACCGGCACGGCCGGTGAGCTCCTGCTGTTCTGCTTCGGCCGCCAGTCCCACGCCAAGGTCGGCCTCACCGGCCCCGAGGACGCCGTGGCCCGCCTGATGGACGCCCGGCTGGGCGTCTGAGAGGACTCGGTCCGGCGTCAGACGGCAGGAGGGCCGGCCGTTCCGCGACGTCCCGGCCGCGCGGCGCACACCGTACGGCCCGCTCGAACGGGGCGTCCTCTCTCAGGATCCGTCCGATCCCCCGCCCTCGCCCGGAGCGTCGAGGAACAGCCGGGCCGAGGCGTTGCTCTGCGCGATCCGGCGCAGGGAGGCGATCAGCGCGTCGCCCAGGGAGGTCCCGACGACGACCAGCTCGACCATCTTCTCCGGATCCGGCCTCTCGGCCACCGCCGCGAGGTCGGCCTCCGCGATCCGCGCGGCCGCCTCGGCGTACTCGTCGAGCCGGGCGAGGACGCCGTCGTAGCCCAGCCCGGCGAAGGTGAGCAGCACGCCGGTGACGGTCCGCATCGCCGGACTGTCGGGATTCTGCACCCAGCCGTGCCGGGCGATCAGCTCCCCGGCCTGGCGCGCGGCCGTCTCCCACTGCTCGCCCTCGCCGGGCTCACGTCTGGGTGTGACGGCCTTCTGCGCGGCACCGAGCTGGTCGTGCAGGCCGCGCCCGGGATTGTCGAGGTGTTCCAGCAGAGTGCGGATGTCGGCGATCGACAGGCCCGCATAGTCGGCCATGGCCCGCACCAGTTGTATCCGGCGCACGTGCTCCTGGCCGTATCTCGCCTGGTTGGGGCTGGTACGCTCCCCGCCGGGGAGCAGTCCCTCCCGCAGGTAATACTTGATCATCGGCACGGAGACGCCCGTCGCCCGGCTCAGCTCCGCCATCCGCACAGCTTTCCTCCTCTTGTCGTCCGGCTCTTGTGGGCCGGCGAAATCTTAGCTATAGATAACAGATAAATCCGTTATCTATACGGGAGATCCCATGGCCCGCTGGCACCGTCCCCTCCTCCTGTTCTCCGCGCTCATGGCCGTCCTGGCCGCCGTCTCCCTTGGCGGGCTCCTCCTCGACGACCGCGTGCTGGACGGCATGCCCATCTGGGCCAAGCCACTGAAGTTCAGCGTCTCGCTGGGTGTCTACGCTTTCACGTGGGCGTGGCTGCTGTCCCTGCGGCTGCGGGCCCCGCGCTGGGGCTGGTGGCTGGGCACCATACTGGTGATCACCAGTATGGTCGAGATGGCGATCATCTTGGTCCAGGCCGTGCGCGGACGGCGCAGCCACTTCAACGTCTCCACCGCACTGGACTCCTCCCTGTACTCCATCATGGGCACCACCATCCTCGTTCTCATGATCGCCAACTTCGTGGTGTCGATCCTGGTGCTGCGCGAGCGCCAGGCCGACCCGGCCTCCACCTGGGCGATCCGCCTCGGGCTGGCCGTCTCCGTCGTGGGCATGGCCCTGGCCTACCTGATGGTCCTGCCCACCGCAGCCCAGCTCTCGGACGCCGTCATCACCACCGTCGGCGCCCACAGCGTGGGCGTCGCCGACGGCGGGCCGGGCCTGCCGCTGCTCGGCTGGAGCACCACCGGCGGCGACCTGCGCATCCCGCACTTCGTCGGCCTGCATGCCATGCAGGTCCTGCCGCTGCTCGCCCTGGCGACGGGCCGCGTGCGCGACCAGGCCGCCCGCCTGCGCCTGGTACTCGCCGGCGGAGGCGGTTACGCCGGGCTCGTGGCCCTGGTGACCTGGCAGGCGCTGCGCGGCCAGCCGCTCCTGCGCCCCGACGCCCTCACCCTAGCCGCGGCCGGACTGCTCCTGGCCGCCGTCGCGGCGGCCGCGCTGCCCGCACTGGCCGCCCTGCGCACCCCCGCACCCGAGCGCGCCGAGACCAAGGTCCCCGCGGAGCTCTGACCGGACCCCTGTTTCAGCCCGGCTTCCTGGCCGGGCCCCTTCCGGGCTCTGATGATCGTGGTGCCGGCCTGGCCCCGATCTCGCTCTCCCCCTAGCCCTACCGGTATATCTGGCAATGAGGGTTGGACAGAAGCGCCTCTCCCCCCGCACGATAACGGAGGTGACCCATGCCAATTCGGCGATCTGACCATGGGTCGCCCCGGCCGGACAGGTATGATCAACAAAATCCGGGAGCCACCCGGGCCGAAGATGCCAAAGGTCCTTAAAATCCGGGTATGTAAGGCTGGGACTGGAACCGCAGGAGGCCCCCATGCAGGTCAAAAAGGTCGCTACCTACGTAGCGGTGGCGTTCGTGGCCTTTTATCTGTTCACCAAGCCCGCCCAGGCGGCGGACGCGGTGACCGGAGTCTTCGACGGGATCGTGAGGGGAGCAGACCAATTGGCCCTGTTCTTCACACGTGTGCTGAGTTGACCATCGGCGGAGGTTCACTCCGCCCCTGACCTCCATCGCCGACCTTTCTCCCGGCGCTCCCGCCCGATCCACGCGGGAGCGCGCAACCACCGCAAGCCGAGCCACAACGCAATGTGCTTTCCCTGCCTGCGCGGACGTGTTACGCAGAGAACATGGGAGATCGCCACAACGTCATCGGGGTTCATCGGCTCGGCCCAGCGGGCCTCCGCGCCGTCGAGCACGCCGAGACAGAACGCATCGAACTGATCCGCTTCCTCTACGCCGACCACGGCGGAGTGATCCGGGGCAAGGCCGTCTCCCGCTCCCGGCTCGCCGAACGGCTCACCACCGGCATCGGGCACACCGTGGCCATGATGGCGATGAACATGCTCGACCAGCTCCAGGACGTCGAGCACCTCGGCCCGGTCGGCGAGATCCGTCTCGTCCCCGACCCGGCCACCTTCGTCACCCTCCCCTACGCCCCCGGCGCCGCGGCCATGCTGTCGGACCTGCGCCGGATCGACGGCTCCCCCTGGCCCTGCTGCCCCCGCACCTTCCTGCGCGAGGCGATCACCGCCCTGGCCGCCGAGGGCCACGTCGCCGTCGCCGCCTACGAACCCGAGTTCACCCTCGGCCGCCGCGTGCCCGCCCCCGACGGCGGGCTGGACCGGCTGATCCCCCTCGACGACAGCCTCTGCTACGCCACCACCGGCTTCGACCAGGCCCACGACTACACCATGCGCCTGGTCAACGCCATGGAGACCCAGGACCTGCGGGTCGAGCACTACCACCCCGAACTCGGTCACGGCCAGCAGGAACTCTCCATCCACCACGCCTCCGCCCTACGCGCCGCCGACAACCAGGTCCTCTACCGCGAAACCGTCCGCGGCGTCGCCCTCGGCATGTCGCTGTGGGCCTCCCTCGCCCCCAAACCACTCGCCGGCCAGGCTGGCAACGGCGCCCACCTGCACCTGTCCCTGTGGGATCCCGAACTGCGGGTCAACGCCTTCAGCGACCCCGCCGGCCGCTACGGCCTGTCGGCCCTCGCCTACCGTTTCATCGGCGGCCTGATCGCCCACCTCCCGGCGCTCACCGCGCTGACCTGCGGCTCGGTCAACAGCTTCCGGCGGCTGGCGCCGAGGATGTGGTCGAGCGCCTACGTCTGCTACGGCATGGACAACCGCGAGGCCGCGGTACGGATCTGCTCCCCGACGGGGCAGAACACCGAGGCGTCGGCCAACCTGGAGTTCAAGCCCTCCGACTCCTCAGCCAACCCCTACCTCTCCCTCGGCGCCGTCCTGCACGCCGGCCTGGACGGCCTCCGCCGCGGACTCGACCCCGGCGAGCCCGTCGACGTCGACCCCGCCACCCTCCCCGAGGGGAGCGTCCCCCGCCTCCCGACCTCCCTGGACGAGGCCCTGGACGCCCTGGAGGCCGACGACGTCCTCATGGACGCCCTCGGCCCCCTGCGCGCCGCCGCCTACCTCGCCGTCAAACGCTCCGAAGCCCGCGCCTTCGCCACCCAGGACGCCGCCTACGAACTGTTCCACCACTTCCGCGTCTTCTGAACCCGCTCTCATTCCATGGCCACCGGCATCCGGGCTGTACCGGGTGGCCCTTCCCCCAACGGTCACCAGGCGAGACACTCCGATGACCGGAACCGGTCGCCGGATCACGACATCGGATCGCCGTCGAACATCAAGAAGTCATCAACCCTGACTCACGGCAGCAGTATGCCGAGACACAAGCGAGATGTCGATCTCCAGCGGTCACAGAAGATCGCCGGAACCCCCGACCGGCCCTGTCACCTCGGTTTTTCGGCGACCGCCGAAACAGCACCCGATCGCCTTTCTGGCCCACGAGGCCCGACCTAGCGTTTTCCGTTGTGGATCCCACAACGGAATCCGCAACGGAGAGGAAGAGCGATGATCCGGATCTCGAAGAAGGTCGCCGCAATGGGACTGACCGCGGTCGCGATGGCCGCGGGAACGCTGGCGACCGCCACCCCCGCGTCGGCCGCCATCTACGGCGCGCAGTGCGGCAGCGGATACAGCGTCGTCAACCAGCTCCACCTCCCCGACAGCCGGGGGACGGTGTTCCTGACCTACAGCTCCGCCACCGGCAAGAACTGCGTGGTCGCGAAGCGGAACACCTCCGGCTCGGCCGTGCTGATCGAAGCGGGCCTCTCGGTCAGCCCCGCCGGAAACCACTGGGACGTCTACCAGGGCGACTACTACACCAGCTACGCCGGTCCGATCTACCTGTCCGCGGCCGGCAAGTGCGTGGACTGGATGGGCCGCATCAGCGGCACCGAGGGCGGCAAGCGCGGAACGAACTGCGGCTGACGCCCGGCCTGTGCGGCCTGGCCGTACCGGAGAGATCCGGCACGGCCAGGCCACACGCTTTCCACCCGGCCCGCCACAGCGCGGGCCCAGGAAAACACGGCTTCCCGGGACAACACGGCCTCAGCGCACAGGATGTCCCGCCGCGCGGAGCGTCTCCTTCACCTCGCCGATCTTGAGCTGCCCGAAGTGGAACACCGACGCCGCCAGCACCGCGTCCGCCCCCGCCTCCACGGCCGGCGGAAAGTCCTCCAGCGACCCGGCCCCACCGCTGGCGATCACCGGGACCGACACCACGGCCCGCACCGCCCGGATCATCTCCAGGTCGTAACCGTCACAGGTGCCGTCGCCGTCCATCGAGTTGAGCAGGATCTCCCCCGCCCCCAGCTCCGCGCCCCGGCGGGCCCACTCGACCGCGTCGATGCCGGTGCCCCGGCGACCCCCGTGGGTGGTCACCTCGAACCCGGACGGCGTCGGCGGGCCGCCGACCACCCGGCGGGCATCCACCGACAGCACGACGCACTGCGCGCCGTACCGCTGCGACGCCTCGGTCAGCAGCTCCGGCCGGACGATCGCGGCGGTGTTGATGCCCACCTTGTCCGCCCCGGCGCGCAGCAGCCTGTCCACGTCCTCGACCGTGCGCACCCCCCCGCCGACCGTCAGCGGGATGAACACCTGCTCGGCCGTCCGCCTGACCACGTCGTACATCGTCGACCGGTCGGAGCTGGAGGCCGTGATGTCGAGGAACGTCAGCTCGTCGGCCCCCTCGGCGTCGTAGCGGCGGGCCAGCTCGACCGGGTCTCCGGCGTCGCGGAGATTCTCGAAGTTGACACCCTTGACGACCCGCCCGGCGTCCACATCCAGGCAGGGGATCACTCGTACCGCGACACTCATCTCTCTACAGCTCCTCATTCACGGTAGGCCTCGACCTCGGCCTCGACAAGCATGCGCGGATCGATCAGACCCGCCACCCGCACCCCGGTGCAGGCCGGACGGACATCACCGAACAGCTCCGCGTGCGCACGGCCGACCTCGTCGTAGTGCGCGTCGTCGACGACGAAATAACGGACCCGGACCACGTCGTGGCGGGACAGCCCCGCCTCCTTGACGGCGTCCAACGCGATGCCGAAGGCGGTCAGCGCCTGCCGGTAGGCGTCGCCGACGTGCTGGACCTCACCGTCGACTGTGGCGGTGCACCCCGAGACGATCACCCATGGGCCCACCACCACCGCGCGGGCGTAGCCGTACCGCTCCTCCCAAACGCCACCGCTGAACACTCTGGTGCCCGACCGGTGGCTCCCCACGTTTCCGCCCATACAACGCAATTTACGAGCTCACCGCGGCCAGGGCCTCTTCGAGGGTGAAAGCCTGCGCGTAGAGGGCCTTGCCGACGATCGCACCCTCGACGCCGAGCGGGACCAGCGCGGCCAGGGCACGCAGGTCATCCAGGGAGGACACGCCGCCACTGGCGACCACCGGCTTGTCGGTACGGGCGCAGACCTCACGGAGCAGCTCGAGGTTGGGCCCGCGCAGAGTGCCGTCCTTGGTGACGTCGGTGACGACGTAGCGGGAGCAGCCGTCGGCCTCCAGACGCTCCAGCACCTCCCACAGGTCACCGCCGTCCTTGGTCCAGCCACGGGCGGCGAGCGTGGTACCGCGGACGTCGAGGCCGATCGCGATCCGGTCACCGTACTCAGAGATGATCTTGGAGCACCAGGCGGGATTCTCCAGGGCGGCGGTGCCGATGTTCACGCGGCGGCAGCCGGTGGCCAGCGCCGTCTCCAGAGAGGCGTCGTCGCGGATACCGCCGGACATCTCCACCTTGACGTCCAGCGCGCCCACCACGGAGGCCAGCAGCTCCCGGTTGGACCCGCGGCCGAAGGCGGCGTCGAGGTCGACCAGATGGATCCACTCGGCACCGGCCTCCTGCCAGGCGAGCGCGGCGGAGAGGGGGTCGCCGTAGGAGGTCTCGGTGCCGACCGCACCCTGGACCAGGCGGACCGCCTGGCCGTCGGCGACGTCCACGGCGGGCAGCAACTCTAGCGACATCTGATCAGGACCTCCGGTCGAAAACAAGGGTGACGAAAAGCGGCACGAAGAGCACCGAGAGAACGAACACGCCGAACCGCGCGGTCCACGAGGACCACAACAGCCAGGCGATGGCCTGGACGACGAAGAACAGGACGGCCACCAGGCCGTTCTGCGCGCGGCGGCGCCGGGCCATGATGCCGCCCTGAACCGCGATCCGCACGGGCCTGCGGGGCAGCAGCGCGGTGACCCGGCCGATGCGCTCGCGCCGCCGGACCCGCCTGGCCTCACGCTCGGCGCGCAGCGCCACCAGGCGTTCCTGCTCGGCCTCCCGCTCGGCCCTGCGTCTGGCCCGCTCCTTACTCACCGCCGGCTCACCTGAGGACTCACCTGACGGTCCCCAGCCAGTTGGTGAGCAGCTGGGCCCCGGCGTCGCCCGACTTCTCCGGGTGGAACTGGGTCGCCATCAACGGACCGTTCTCCACCGCGGCGACGAACGGGACACCATGCTCGGCCCAGGTGACCAGCGGATCGGTGAACCCCGGTCCGGCCTGCAACTCCCAGCTCCGCACCCCATAGGAGTGGACGAAGTAGAAACGCGTGCCGGGGTCCATGCCGTCGAACAGCACGGTGCCCTCGGGCGCCTTCACCGTGTTCCAGCCCATGTGCGGCAGGACCGGCGCGTCGAGACGCTCCACCGTACCCGGCCACTCACCGCAGCCCTCGGTCGTGACACCGTGCTCGACACCCCTGTCGAACAGGATCTGCATGCCGACACAGATGCCCAGAACCGGACGCCCGGCCGACAGGCGCCGGTCGATGATGCGGTCGCCACGCACGGCGCGCAGCCCGGCCATGCAGGCGGCGAACGCGCCGACGCCCGGGACGACGAGACCGTCGGCCTCCATCGCCGTGTCGTAGTCGGAGGTCACCGTGACATCCGCCCCGACCCGGGCCAGGGCACGCTCCGCCGAACGGAGGTTGCCGGATCCGTAGTCAAGAACAGTTACGTTCACCACCAGAGCACCGCCGCTGTAGTCGCCAGGACCGCGAGGGCGGCGAGCAGCAGCGCCCCCATCTTCAGTCCCTGTTTGAAGAAGGAGAAGACCCCGCCGACCAGGAAGAGGGCGATGAAGGCCATGGCGATGGCCGTCCAGTTGTCGCTCACACGCCCTCCCCCGCCGGACGATTCCGCCCGCTCACAGCACACCCTTGGTGCTCGGCACACCGGTGGCGCGAGGGTCCCGCTCGGAGGCCTCGCGCAGCGCCCGGGCCAGCGCCTTGAACTGAGCCTCGACGATGTGGTGGGCGTTGCGGCCGTAAGGGACGTGGACGTGCAGGCAGATGGCCGCCTGCGCGACGAACGACTCCAGGATGTGCCTGGTCATCGTGGTGTCGTACTCCGCGCCGATCATCGGGGCCATGCCCCCGGGCTCGGTGTGCACCAGGTACGGCCGGCCGGACAGGTCGACGGTGACCTGGGCGAGGGCCTCATCCAGCGGACAGGACGCGCTACCGAACCGGCGCAGGCCCGACTTGTCTCCCAGCGCCTCGCGGAACGCGGCCCCCAGGGCGAGCGAGGTGTCCTCGATCGTGTGGTGGGAGTCGATGTGCAGGTCACCCTCGGTCTTGACGGTCAAGTCGAACAGGCCGTGCTTGCCGAGCTGGTTCAGCATGTGGTCGTAGAATCCGACGCCCGTGGACACCTCCACGTGCCCGGTGCCGTCGAGGTCGACCTCGACCAGCACCGAGGTCTCCTTGGTGACGCGCTCGACACGGCCGAAACGCTTGACGGACCCGTCTCCGGCGAGACTGCTCACAGGGTTTCCTCCAGGGCGGCGCGGAAGGCCACCATCTCCTCGGTCGTTCCGATCGAAACTCTCAGCCATTCGGGCGGCCCCACCTCGCGGATCAGCACCCCGCGCTCCAACATGCCCTGCCAGACCGCGTGCCGGTCCGCGAAGCGGCCGAACAGCACGAAGTTGGCATCGGAGTCGGCGGCCACCAGCCCTCTGCCCCGCAGCCACTCCACGGTGGCGTCCCGCTCGGCACGCAGCGTGTCGACCGTGCCGAGCAGCTCGGCCCGATGGGCCAGCGCGACACGCGCCGCCGTCTGGGTGAGCGTGGACAGATGGTACGGCAGGCGGACCAGGAGCAGCGCCTCGATCACCGCAGGGTGGGCGGCGAGGTAGCCGAGCCGGGTGCCCGCCATGGCGAACGCCTTGGACATGGTCCGCGTGACGATGAGCCGGGGGTTGTCCGGCAGCAGGGTCAGCGCGGACGGGGTACCGGTGCGGGCGAACTCGAAGTAGGCCTCGTCCACGACGACCATGCCGGGCGCGGCCTGAACGATCCGGGCGATCACCGCCGGATCGAGCGCGGTGCCGGTGGGGTTGTTGGGCGAGGTCAGGAAGACCACGTCGGGCCGGTGCTCCCCGATCGCGGCGACGGCCTTGTCCGGGTCGATCCCGAAGTCCTTCTCGCGCGCCCCGGAGATCCACTCGGTCGAGGCGCCGGTGGTGATGATCGGGTGCATCGAGTAGGACGGCTCGAAGCCGAGCGCGGTGCGACCGGGCCCGCCGAAGACCTGCAGGATCTGCTGGAGCACCTCGTTGGAGCCGTTGGCCGCCCAGACCTGCTCGACGGTCAGGCCGTGGCCCAGGTAGGCGGCCAGGTCCCCGCGGAGGGCGACGGCGTCGCGGTCGGGGTAGCGGTTGAGCCCGGCCGCGCTGTGCCGTACCGCCTCGGCCAGATCGGCGACCAGGGACGCCGAAGGCCCGTAGGGGTTCTCGTTGGTGTTGAGCCGGACGGGGACCTCGATCTGGGGGGCGCCGTACGGCGAGCGCCCCCGGAGGTCGTCCCGGATCGGCAGGTCCTCAAGCTTCACGCGGGCGTCTCCCAGTCGAACCTTGCGCGGACCGCCGCGCCGTGCGCCGGGAGGTCCTCGGCGTCGGCGAGGACGCACACGTGCCCGGCGGCGGCGGCGAGGGCCTCGCGGGTGTAGTCGACGACGTGGATGCCGCGCAGGAAGGTCTGCACCGACAGCCCGGAGGAGTGGCAGGCACAGCCGCCGGTGGGCAGCACGTGGTTGGACCCGGCGAGGTAGTCGCCGAGCGAGACCGGCGCGTAGGCGCCGACGAAGATGGCCCCGGCGTTGCGGACCCGGGCCGCCAGCGAGGGCGCGTCGGCGGTGTGGATCTCCAGGTGCTCGGCGGCGTAGGCGTCGACGACGCGCAGCCCCGCCTCCATGTCGTCGACCAGCAGGATGGCGGACTGCCGGCCGGACAGGGCCTCGGTGATGCGCTCGCCGTGCTTGGTCGCGGCGACCTGGCGGGGCAGCTCGCGCTCCACCGCGTCGGCCAGCTCCACCGAGTCGGTGACCAGGACGGCCGCGGCGATCGTGTCGTGCTCGGCCTGGCTGATCAGGTCGGCGGCCACGTGCACCGGGTCGGCCGTCGAGTCGGCGAGGATCGCGATCTCGGTGGGGCCGGCCTCGGAGTCGATGCCGATGCGCCCCTTGAGCAGCCGCTTGGCGGCGGCCACCCAGATGTTGCCGGGACCGGTGACCATGGTGACCGGCGCGCACTCCTCGGTGCCGTAGGCGAACATCGCCACGGCCTGGGCACCGCCGACGGCGTAGACCTCGTCCACGCCGAGCAGGGCGCAGGCGGCCAGGATGGCCGGGTGCGGCAGCCCGCCGAACTCCTTCTGCGCGGGCGAGGTGACCGCCAGGGAGGGCACCCCCGCCTCCTGGGCGGGGACGACGTTCATGACCACGCTGGAGGGGTAGACGGCCCGGCCGCCGGGGACGTAGAGGCCCACGCGCTCGACGGGGACCCACCGCTCGGTGACGGTGCCGCCGGGCACGACCTGGGTGGTGACGTCGGTGCGCCGCTGGTCGCGGTGGACCAGGCGGGCGCGGCGGATCGACTCCTCCAGGGCCGCCCGGACCCTGGGGTCCAGTTTCTCCAGCGCCTCGGTGATCGCCTCGGCGGGCACCCGGGTGGAGGCGAGCTCGACGCCGTCGAACCTCGCGGTCAGCTCCCGCACCGCCTCCACGCCACGATGATGCACGTCCTCGCAGATCGGCCGCACCTTCTCCAGAGCGGCTTCGACGTCGAGTTCGGCACGGGGCAGCACATGGCGCAGATCCTCCGGAAGGGTTCCGCGCAGGTCGGTACGGGAAATCACCTGTCCAGTCTACGTAGGTCCGGCGCCCGGTCCCGTTCTGTCCATCATCCGGACACACCCTTTACAATGTAGATTTTAATCTGGCACTACACTCCCCCCGTGAGCAAGAGCAGGAACAAGGGCGGCCAGGGCACCCCCGCGACGGTGGCGCTGACCCAGGCCGCGGTGGAGTTCACCCTTCACCCCTACGAGCACGACGCCGGAGCCCAGGCCTACGGAGAGGAGGCCGCCGACGCGCTCGGCGTGCCGTACGGGCAGATCTTCAAAACACTCGTGGCCGAGGTGGAGGGCGGCCTGGCCGTCGCCGTGGTGCCGGTGTCGGGCAAACTGGACCTGAAGGCGTTCGCGGCGGCGCTCGGGAGCAAGCGGGCGGCGATGGCCGACGCGGCCAAGGTGGAGCGGATCACCGGCTACGTGGTGGGCGGGATCAGCCCGCTGGGGCAGCGCCGGCGGCTGCCGACCGTGATCGACGCCTCGGCGCTGGACTTCGCGACGATCTACTTCTCGGCCGGGCGCCGCGGACTGCAGATCGAGACCGCCCCGGCGGAGCTGGTACGGCTGACCCAGGCGGTCACCGCCCCCATCGGCAGAGCGGCCTAGTCTCCCCCGGCCATCCGCGTTGTCAAAGGTTGCCGACGCGTCGCGGGCGTCCTTCGGCGAGACTCGGCGCAGGCCGCACCCGACCGGGAGAGCAGATGTTCTACCTGACCGCCACCGAGATGCTCGAACTGCTGCGCACCAGGCAGGTGAGCGCGAGCGAGCTGCTGGAAGCGCACCTGAACCGGATCGAGGAGGTCAACCCGCGGGTCAACGCGATCGTCACCCTGGTGGCCGAGCGCGCCCGGCAGGAGGCCAGAGAGGCCGACCGCGACCTGGCGCGGGGACACCTGCGGGGGCCGCTGCACGGCCTGCCGGTCGCGCACAAGGATCTGACCGACACCGCCGGGATCCGCACCACGTACGGCTCACCGCTCTTCGCCGACCATGTCCCGGACACCGACGCCCCGATCGTGCGGCGGATGCGCGAGGCGGGAGCGATCACGATCGGCAAGACCAACACCCCGGAGTTCGGCACCGGCTCGCACACCGTGAACGAACTGTTCGGCGCCACCCGCAACCCGTACGACCTGTCGAGGTCGGCCGGGGGCAGCAGCGGTGGCGCCGCGGCGGCGCTGGCGACCGGGATGACGGCCCTGGCCGACGGCTCGGACATGGGCGGCTCGCTGCGCAACCCGGCCTCGTTCTGCAACGTGGTGGGACTGCGGCCGACCCCTGGACGGGTGCCGTCGCCCTCACCCACGGCGGCGTGGTTCACCCTCGGGGTGCCGGGCCCGATGGCCCGCACCGTGGAGGATCTCGCGCTGCTGATGAGCGTGATCGCCGGGTTCGACGCCGCCTCCCCCCTGTCGATCACCGAGAGCGGCGCGGCCTTCGCCGGACCGCTGGAGGAGGATCTGACGGGGCTGCGCATCGCCTGGAGCCCGGACCTGGGCGGGCTGCCGGTCGACGTGGAGACGGCCAAGGTCACCGCCGACGCCCCCGCGGTGCTCGCGGGGCTGGGCGCGCGGGTGGAGAGGGTGGACCTGGACCTGTCGGACGCCGAGGACGCGTTCCGGATCTACCGGGCGTGGTACTACGCACTGTCCTTCGGCGACCTCCCCCAGGACGGCCTGGGGGAGAACGTGCGCTGGAACGTCGAGCGGGGACGCGCGGTGACCGGGGCCGACCTGGCCAGGGCGGAGCGGCTGCGCAGCGGCCTCTACCGGCGGATGACCGACTTCTTCGGCAGCTACGACTTCCTGATCGCGCCGGTCAGCCAGGTGCCGCCGTTCCCGGTGGACGCGCCGTACGTCTCGGAGATCAACGGGGAGACGCTGCCGGACTACCTCGCGTGGATGCGCTCGGCCTACTGGATCAGCGTGCTGCACGCCCCCGCGGCGTCCGTGCCGTGCGGGTTCACCGCCGGCGGCCTGCCGGTGGGCGTGCAGATCATCGGGGCGCCCTTCGCCGACCTGCGGGTGCTGCGGCTGGCCCACGCGTTCGAGCGAGCCACCGGGCACGGCACGCGCAGGCCCGCGGGCCTCTGACGCCGCGCGGCTACCTGTCACTGATGTCGTAGGAGGACATCGGCCCGTAGGGGTCCTGCCCGCCGAACGGGCGGCGCAGCGGCGAGTCACGGTAGCCCGCGATGCCCTCCAGCGCGAAGAAGACGCCGACGGCCAGCAGCGGCCAGGCGCACATCACCCCGCGGGCGGTCACGCCCAGCGGGCCGGGGACCAGGGACACGGCCGTCCCGGCGGCGGTGACGCTCTCCGCCCCCAGGTTGACCGCCTGGCCGACCGCCAGCGTGAGGAGGCCGCCAAGCAGGCCACCCACGGCCAGGCCGAGCACCACCGCGACCGGGCGCCCTCGGCGCGACAGGCTGTAGCCGAGGGCTCCGCAGGCCAGCCCGAGCGCGCCGGTGACGACGGCGAACCAGCCGTCGGCCGCGATGAGCGCCTGGGTGGAGGGGTCGGCGAGCAGCGGTCCCTGCCCGGTCATGACGTACGGCGGGCGTGGCGCGAGAACCGACCACAGGACGCCGGCTCCCATCCCCAGCAGGCCGAGCACCAGCACCGTGACGACGAAGTCGCGCGCGTGCCGCAATGTGTTTCCCCTCACCCTGTGTACTGATGTGCCCGATGTTACCGAGCACCCGGCCCGTGCTCCCCGAGACTCCGCCCGGATCCCGTTAGTCTGTCCGGGTGAACGAAGAGGTATGGCTGATCGAACCATCCGGGCCGCTACGCGGCGACGTCGAGGTCCGCGGGTCCAAGAACGGCGTCTCCAAGCACATGGTCGCCGCGATGCTGGGCATCGGTGAGAGCACGATCCACAACGCTCCCGACGTGGGCGAGGTCGGGATCACCGCGCAGATGCTGCGGGCGCTCGGCATCGACGTGGAGATCACACCCCGGGAGATCAGAATCGCCCAGGGATCACAGATCAACCCCCACGTACCCGCCGCGTTCACCGGTCTCAACCGGATCCCCATCCTGATGCTGGGCCCCCTGCTGCACCTGGCGGGTGAGGCGTTCGTGCCGCTGGTGGGTGGCGACCCGATCGGGCGCCGGCCCGTCGACTTCCACGTCGAGGCCCTGCGCGCCATGGGGGCCGAGGTCGAGGTGAGCGACACCGGTGTCTACGCCAAGGCCAAACGCCTGCGCGGGACCCGGATCGAACTGCCCTACCCGAGCGTGGGCGCGACCGAGACGATCCTGATGTCGGCGGTGCTCGCCGAGGGTAAGACCGTGCTCAAGGGCGCGGCCATGGAACCCGAGGTGGTGGAGCTCGCCCTGTTCCTGCAGCGCATGGGCGCGCGTATAGAGCTCAGCCCGGACCGGCGCATCGTGATCGAGGGCGTGGAGCGGCTGCGCGGCGCGTCCACGTGGCTGAACGGCGACCGGATCGAGGCGTTCTCCTACCTGGCGGCAGGCCTGATCACCGGTGGCGAGGTCCGGGTGCACGGCTGCCCCCAGGACCGGCTGGTCACCGCGATCACCACGCTGGCCCGGATGGGCGCCGAGATGGACATCACCGACGACTACGTGTCGGCGTCGGCACCGGACGGGCTGCGGGCGGCGGCGGTGCAGACCGACACGCATCCGGGATTCATGACCGACTGGCAGACACCGCTGATGGTGCTGTTCACCCAGGCCCAGGGCATGTCGGTGCTGCACGAGACGGTGTTCGAGAACCGTCTGGTCTACGTGCCCGCCCTGCAGAAGATGGGATGTGAGATAGAGGTCTTCGACGTGTGCCTCGGCGGCCCGGCGTGCCGTTACCACGACACCAACGCCAAGCACTCGGCGGTCGTGCGTGGGGTGTCCAAACTGCGCGGCGCCGACGTGACGCTGCCCGACATCCGGGCAGGGTTCTCCGCCGTGCTCGCGGCCGCGGCCGCCGAAGGCACCTCCACGTTGCGCGGGGTGCACCACATCGAGCGGGGCTACCACCGCCCCTTCGAGCAGTTCGCCTCGCTGGGCCTGAAGATCAGCAGAGCTGAGGCTCTCCAGGAGTAAAATCTTCCACCCGGATGTTTATGGCTGATCATCCGGTTGCACCTTACTATCTGTGATATCTCGACGACACGAGGTAAGGCACAGTCCCGTCGTGTGCCTGCAGGGGCTGCTGGCCTGCGGCGTGCTCGGCGGGCTGCTGGCGGCAGCCGCGGCCCTGCCGGTGGTCGGCGGCGTCGGGATCACCACGAAGAGCGTCGCGCGCACCTTTACCGACCTGCCTCCCAGCCCGCGCGAGAACCCGCTTCCGCAGCGTACGGTGCTGCTGGACAGGAACGGCAGGCAGTTCGCCCAGTTCTACACGGAGAACCGGACGGTCGTCCCTCTCGACAAGGTCGCCCCGGTCATGGGCCAGGCGATCGTGGCGATCGAGGACTCCCGGTTCTACGAGCACGCCGGCCTGGACATCAAGGGGACGCTGCGGGCATTGGTGACCAACGCCCAGGCCGGTGGGGTCCGGCAGGGGGGATCCTCCCTCACCCAGCAGCTCGTGAAGAACATCCTGGTCGAGAACGCCCAGACCAGCGCCGAACGCGCCCAGGCCCGGGCGCCGAGCCTCAGACGTAAGATCATCGAGCTGCGGTACGCCCTGGCGATGGAGAAGAAGTACAGCAAGGCCGAGATACTGGAGCGTTATCTCAACATCGCCTACTTCGGCGCGGGGGCGTTCGGCGTCGAGGCCGCGGCCCAGCGGTTCTTCTCGGTCCCGGCCTCGAAGCTGTCCCTGCAGCAGGCCGCGACCCTGGCCGGCGCGGTGCGCACGCCGTACGCGACGGACCCGTCGCTGGACAAGCAGCGCCGCAAGCGCCTGCGCGAACGCAGGGACCTCGTGCTGGACCGGATGGCCCAGGTGGGCAACATCACCCAGGCCCAGGCCGACGCCACCAAGAAGAACCCCCTGCGCATCCGGCTGAAGCCGGAGCCCGGTGGCTGCGAGGAGAGCACCTACCCCTACTTCTGCATCTACGTCCACAGGGAGTTGCTGAGCAACCCGGTTTTCGGCAACACCGTCGCCGAGCGGGAGCGCCGCCTGGCCAGGGGCGGCATCATCCTGCGCACCACCGTGGACCCGGCCGCCCAGCGGGCGGCACAGCGGGCCATCTCCTCACGGGTCAGCGCAGCCGACACCGAGGTCGCGGCCGAAGCCATGATCGAGCCCGGAAGCGGGCGGATCCGGGCGATGGCCGCCAGCAAGAAGTACGGCCGCAACTCCGGCAACACCAACAACGGCCCCAGAACCACCTACAACCTGGCCGCCGACGTGGCGCACGGCGGCGGCCAGGGCTTCCAGGCCGGCTCCACGTTCAAGGTGTTCACGCTGGCCACCGCGCTGAGCCGGGGCTGGCGGTTCGATCAGGGCTACATGACGCCGGGCCGGTTCGTGCCCGACTGGGGCTACGTCGACTGCCGGCACCGCAAGGTCAACGACCCCAACGCCGAGATCTTCAACGCCAGCGGCGAGGGCACGGGCGGCCCGTACAGCCTCTCCACCGGCACCTGGAAGTCGGTGAACATCTTCTACATGATGCTGGAGCGGCGGGTGGGCCTCTGCCGGGTGGTCAGGACCGCCAGGGCGCTCGGCATCGCCCGCGCGGACGGCGCGCCGCTGCGCGAGGTCCCGACCTTCACCCTCGGGGTCAACGAGATGGACCCGGTGACGGTGGCGGCGGCGTTCGCCGCGTTCGGCGCGCGGGGCCGTTACTGCCGTCCGATGGCCATCACCGACATCGTCGAGCGGAACGGCAGGCGTGTCCAGGTGCCGCCGGACTGCGAGCAGACGATCGACCGCGGGGTGGCCGACGCGGTCAGCCACATCCTGTCCGGGGTGTTCACCAAGGGCACCATGACGGGCCAGAGCATCGGCCGCGACGCGGCGGGCAAGACCGGCACCAACAACGGCTACACCTCGGCCTGGTTCGCCGGCTACACCCCCGACCTGGCCGCCGCGGTCAGCCTGGGCGACATCCGGGGCTCCTACCGTTACCCACTGCGGGACGTGGAGATCGGCGGCGAATACTACGGTGCGGTCCAGGGAGCCTCCCTGCCCGGCCCGATCTGGGTGTCGTCCATGTCCGGCGCCCTGCGGGACGTCCCCCCGTCCTCCTTCCACCGTCCCGACATGTGGCGTTTCGGCGGCGGCCACACCCCTGGCCTGGAGAAGGACGAGAAGGACAAGAAGGCCGAGGAGGCGGGGCGCCGTGCCGGTAGGCGCTCCGCCGCGGAGCGCCGCACCGTCGAGCCCGGGCTGTACCGCCCGCACCTCAGGGGCGGGGAGAACCGCGGATACCGCGAATGGCGGCGGTGGACGCGCGATCATTGGTGAACCGGCTCCACCGTTCGCTGATTCTCAGTGTTTCTCGGTGAGAGCCAGCGAGCCGCCGCGTCGCCGGGGCAGCGTTCCCCGTTGCCGGGCCAGCTTCCGGGTCGACTCGCAGGTGCGGAGGGTGCCCAGCCGGGGCAGGGTGACGTGGCGGCGGTCGGCCTCGACACGGAGGGTGCCGGTGGTGAACCGGCACGACGGCGTGGTGCGGTGCTTGGACTTGAACCGGGGAAACCCGATCTTCGGTCCTTTGCGGGTGCCCTGACGGGAGGCCGACCAGTTCTTCAACGCCCGCGCCAGACCGTCCAGGCCGGTGTTGTAGGCCTCCTTGGAGTGCTCCGCCCACCACGGCGCCACCACCCCCTTGACCGCGTTCCACACCTTACGCAAGCCGTACAGCGACCACGGCACCTCGGTCAGCAGCTCGGCGGCGACGCCGTAGGTCTTCTCGGCCTCCCGCTGCTCCAAGGCCGCCTTGACCCGGCCCAGAGCCCAGTTGAACGCATACCGGGCCGCCCCGCAGTGCGAGGCCAGCGCCACAGCCTGCTCGGGGGTGGGGTCCAGGGCGTAGCGGTAGGCCTGATGGACCCGCACCACCCCACCCCCACCTCGCTCTTTACTCACCGCTGTCAAACGATGACCGTGAGCTTACCTTCGGGAGATGATCGACAGCCACCGGACCGGCGGAAAAACCCGCACCACGCCCTCGCACCGCCCGCGGGCCTCTTCGGCACCCCACTGATCCAAGGGCCGGCCACCCGCCCCACCGGACGGAAGAATCCAGAGAAGAACCGATAAACACTGACGAAACAATCAGCAGTTCACAACCCCGGGACGAGACCGCCTATCACCGGTTCACCCTCCGGACCGACCTCAAACTCGTCCGCTACATCCGCTCCCGGCACCGGGGCGTCCTCAGAGGAACTGCGCCGCACGCTCGGCGGCAACGCGCTGCTCACCGTCTCGCGCCACAAGCCCGGCGTCATCAGCGCCCGGTGGGACGCCCTCCTGACCGATCTGGGCACCCCGTAACCGCTCACGCCCCGAGGCAGGCGGGGCCCAGGAGCTGTTTCAGGTCGCCCATCAGGGCCGGGGAGGGCGCCACGCGCAGGCGGTCGTCGAGGCGGACGACAGTGGTCTTCGGGCCGTTGTGGACCTGCAGGTGGACCTCGGTGGTACCGGGGTGGGCGGTCAGGACCTCCTTGAGGCGGCCGACCACCGGGGGCGTGCAGCGGGTGAGGGGGAGGCTGACCGCCAGGGGGCCGCCGTTCTCGCGGGTCAGGTCGGGGGCGGTCACCTCCATCGCGATGATCTTTCCGACGTCCTCGCGTTTGTCCAGACGGCCCTTGACGAACACGATGGCGTCCTCGGCGAGGATCGTCGCGCAGAGCTGGTAGGCCGAAGGGAAGATCATCACCTCGATGGCGCCCTCCAGGTCCTCCAGCATGGTGAGGACCCAGGTGTCGCCCTTCTTGGTGACCTTGCGCTGGACGCCGCTCAGGATGCCGCCGACCGTGACGATCTGGCCGTCGGGACGGTGCTCATCCTGGAGTGCGGCGATCGAGCAGTCGGCGCCGGAGGAGAGGATGTGCTCCACACCGAAGAGCGGGTGGTCGGAGACGTAGAGGCCGAGCATCTCCCGCTCGAACGCCAGCAGGGTGGTCTTGTCCCACTCCCCCGGCGGGATCTGCACGTCGAAGGTCTGGTCCTCGGCGCCCTCGATGGCGCCGAACAGGGAGTCCTGTCCCTGGGCCTCGTTCTTCTTGATGCCGATGATGCTGTCGACAGCCTGCTCGTGGACCATCACCAGGCCCTTGCGCACGTGCCCGAACGAGTCGAAGGCACCCGCCTTGATCAGCGACTCGATGACCCGCTTGTTGCAGACGACCATGGGGACCTTGCGCAGGAAGTCCTTGAAGTCGGCGAAGCGGGTCTTCTCCCGGCGCGCGGCGATGATCCCGTCGACCACGTTGCCGCCGACATTGCGGATGGCCGACAGGCCGAACCGGACGTCGGTGCCGCGCGGGGTGAAGTCGAAGTCGGAGTCGTTGACGTCCGGCGGGAGCACCTTGATGCCCATCCGCCGGCACTCGTTCAGGTAGAGGGCCGACTTGTCCTTGTCGTCCTTGACGGAGGTCAGCAGGGCGGCCATGTACTCGGAGGGATAGTTGGCCTTGAGGTAGGCGGTCCAGTAGGAGACCAGGCCGTAGGCGGCGCTGTGCGCCTTGTTGAAGGCGTAGTCGGAGAAGGGGAGCAGGATGTCCCAGAGGGTCTTGATCGCGGCGGCCGAGTAGCCGTTGTCCTTCATGCCCTGCTCGAAGGACTCGAACTGCTTGTCCAGCTCCGACTTCTTCTTCTTGCCCATCGCCCGGCGCAGCAAGTCGGCCTTGCCGAGCGAGAACCCGGCGACCTTCTGCGCGATGGCCATGACCTGCTCCTGGTAGACGATCAGGCCGTAGGTCGTGCCGAGGATCTCCGAGAGCGACTCCAGGAACTCGGGGTGGATCGGGGTGATCTCCTGCAGGCCGTTCTTGCGCAGCGCGTAGTTGGTGTGGGAGTCGGCGCCCATCGGCCCAGGACGGTACAGCGCGCCGACGGCGGAGATGTCTTCGAAGTTGTCGGGCTTCATCAGCCGCAGCAGCGACCGCATGCCGCCGCCGTCCAGCTGGAACACGCCCAGAGTGTCGCCTCGGCCGAGCAGCTCGTAGGTCTTGCGGTCGTCCAGCGGCAGCTTGAGCAGATCGATCGCGATGCCGGTGTTGGCCTCGATCATCTTCAGGCAGTCGTCGATGATCGTGAGGTTGCGCAGGCCCAGGAAGTCCATCTTGAGCAGGCCGAGCGTCTCGCAGGTCGGGTAGTCGAACTGCGTGATGATCACACCGTCGGAGTCGCGGCGCATGATCGGGATGTAGTCGGTCAGCACCTCCGAGGACATGATCACGCCGGCGGCGTGCACGCCGGTCTGCCGGATCAGGCCCTCCAGGCCCTTGCCCAGGTCGATCGCCGACTTGACGTCGACGTCCTCGTCGTACAGCTTGCGCAGCTCACCGGCCTCGTTGTAGCGCGGGTGGTCCTTGTCGAAGATGCCCGACAGCGGGATGTCCTTGCCCATCACCGCGGGGGGGAACGCCTTGGAGACCTTGTCGCCCAGCGCGTAGGGATGACCGAGGACGCGGGCCGCGTCCTTGATGGCCGCCTTCGCCTTGATGGTGCCGAAGGTGGCGATCATGGCGACCTTGTCGGCACCGTACTTCTCGGTCACGTAACGGATCACGTCACCGCGCCGACGTTCGTCGAAGTCGATGTCGACGTCAGGCATAGAGACGCGGTCGGGGTTGAGGAACCGCTCGAAGATCAGGCCGTGCGGCAGCGGGTCGAGGTCGGTGATGCCCAGCGCGTACGCCGCCAGCGAGCCGGCCGCCGAGCCACGGCCGGGGCCGACCCGGATGCCGTTGTTCTTCGCCCACATGATGAAGTCGGCGACCACGAGGAAGTAGGACGGGAACCCCATCTGCAGGATGACGTCCATCTCGAACTCGATCTGGGCCCGGTGCTCGTCGTCGACGCCCCGGGGGAAGCGGCGCTCCATGCCCAGCCAGATCTCCTTGCGGAACCAGCTCTCCTCGGTCTCCCCGTCGGGGATCGGGAAGGTCGGCATCAGGTTCTTGAACCCGAACATGCCGGTCGGGTCGACTTTCTCGGCGACCAGCAGCGTGTTGCGGCAACCCTCGGCCCACAGGTCGGAGGAATCGACGGCGCGCATCTCCTCGGCGGTCTTGATGTAGTAGCCGCTGCCGTCGAAGCGGAACCGGTCGGGGTCGGACAGCTGCTTTCCGGTCTGGATGCACAGGAGCGCGTCGTGGGAGGCCGCGTCCGGCTCGTAGGTGTAGTGGGAGTCGTTGGTGACCAGCGGCGGGATGTTCAGCTCACGTGAGATGCGGGTGAGTCCTTCACGGACCCGGCGCTCGATGTCGAGCCCATGGTCCATGATCTCCAGGTAGTAGTTGTCCCTGCCGAAGATCTCCTGGAACCTCGCCGCCGCTGCCAGCGCCTCGTCGTACTGCCCCAGGCGCAGCCGGGTCTGGACCTCGCCCGACGGGCAGCCGGTCGTGGCCATCAGCCCCTCGGCGTGCTCGGCGAGGATCTCGGCGTCCATCCGGGCCCACTTGCGTACGAAGCCCTCGGTGTAGGCGCGCGAGGAGAGCTTCATCAGGTTGGTCAGACCTGTGGCGTTTCTCGCCCAGATGGTCATGTGGGTGTAGTAGCCGCCGGCGGACACGTCGTCGCGCTTCTGGTGCGGCTCTCCCCACAGCACCGGCTTCTTCTGGTACCGGGAGGCCGGGGCGACGTAGGCCTCGATGCCGATGACCGGCTTGATTCCGGCCCCGGTGGCCTGCTTGTAGAAGTCGTAGGCCCCGTGCATGTTGCCGTGGTCGGTGATCGCGATGGCGGGCATGCCCAGGTCACCGACCTGTTTGAACATCTGCTTCAGCCGGGCGGCTCCGTCGAGCATGGAGTACTCGGTGTGAACGTGAAGATGCACAAACGAGTCGGACATGCGGCCTCGTTCCTCCCCCTAGTCGCGTGTCGGCGTGGGAAGCCTACGCGCGTTTGCCACCCCTCGGGGCACCCGCCGCCGCACACTCTGCGCAATGATCGGCTACTTTGAGTAATGCTCTTGCTGAGCTGGGCATACAGGGGGAAGCCGTGAAGACCGACGAGGGCTACAGCCACGCGCTCGGCAACCGCCAGGTGCAGATGATCGCGATCGGGGGCGCGATCGGCGTCGGTCTGTTCCTCGGTGCCGGTGGGCGGCTCCAGGCGACAGGTCCGGCCCTCGTGCTGTCGTACGCGGCCGCCGGGCTCGCGGCGTTCTTCGTGATGCGGGCCCTCGGCGAACTGGTGCTCTACAAGCCGACCTCGGGCTCGTTCGTCGACTACGCCGCCGACTTCGTCGGGCCGTGGGCGGCCTTCGCCAGCGGCTGGATGTACTGGATCAACTGGGCTTTTACCGGCATCGCCGAGCTGACCGCGATCTCCATCTACGTGAGCATGTGGGCGCCGCAGTTCCCCCGGTGGCTCACCGCGCTCATCTCGCTGGCGTTCCTGCTGACCGTCAACCTGCTGTCGGTGCGGCTCTTCGGCGAGCTGGAGTTCTGGTTCGCCCTGCTCAAAGTGCTGGCCATCTGCGCGTTCCTGGTGATCGGGCTGGTGCTGGTGATCTTCGGGCTGGGCCTGGGCGGGAGCAGCGCGGGGATCGCGAACCTCACCGCCCACGGCGGCTTCTTCCCGCATGGTTTCCCCATCGTGCTGATGAGCCTCCAGTCAGTGATCTTCGCCTACTCCTCGATCGAGGTGGTCGGCATCACGGCGGGCGAGACGAAGAACCCCCAGCAGGTCATGCCCAAGGCGATCAACAGCGTGATCTGGCGGATCGCGATCTTCTACATCGGCTCGGTCCTGCTGCTGGGCATGGTCCTGCCGTGGACCGCCTACGGCCCCGACCAGTCCCCGTTCGTGACGGTCTTCGCCGCGCTCGGCGCCCCCTGGGCCGCCGACGCCATGAATCTGGTCGTCATCACCGCGGCCCTGTCGTCGTGCAACTCCGGCCTCTACTCCACCGGCCGGATCCTGCGTTCCATGGCCCGCAAGGGCGAGGCCCCCGCCTTCGCCGGGCTGCTCAGCTCCCGCCACGTCCCCTACGGCGGCATCCTCATCACCGCGACCGTGTTCGTCGCCGGGGTCGTCCTCTACTACTTCGTCCCGGAGCGTGCCTTCAACATCGCCACCGCGGTCGCCTCCCTCGGCGTGGTCACCACCTGGGGCACCCTGGTCTTCTGCCAGATCAGGCTGCGCCGCGCCGCCGAACAGGGCCTGCTCGAACGCCCTCCCTTCCGGATGCCGGGCTCGCCGTACACCAACTGGCTGACCCTGGGCTTCCTCGCCCTGGTGGTGCTGCTCATGCCGTTCGCCGACGCCGACCAGCGCATCGCCTTCTTCTGCGCCCCCTTCCTGGTCGCCGCCATCGCCGTCGGCTGGCGGATCGTCGGCTCCCGGCACCGCGTCGAGGCGCCCGTTGACTGAACGTGGCGGCTGCGGGGAGCTCCTGGCCGCCGGGACGGTCCCCGGACCGCGGCGGTCGGGAGGTCAGGCCTGATCGCTCGTCCGCCGCTCCTCGGCCAGCTGGAGCCCCGCCTCGATGACGGCGTTCATGATGGGGGCGAGCCGCGCCTCACCGAGGGTGGGGGCGCGGCGCGCCATCTCGGCGACCAGGCGGCGCTCGCGGTCCATGTCGCGGCCGGCGAAGCCGCCGACGGGTTTGAGGCGCTGGATGGTGCCGGCGAGTCCGGCGCGGCGCTCCAGGAGGACGGCGAGGGCCGCGTCGACGCGGTCGATGGCACCGCGGGCGGCGAGGACCGAGCCGGGCTCCTCGGGACGGGTGACCGCTCCGACGACCTTCACGGCCTCCAGCGCGGCGAGAGCGGTCTGCTCGGTGGCGCCGGGAGCCAGGAACAGGCCGTCGGCCCCGGCGGCGATCGCGGCGGCGGCCAGCGCGGGATCCTCGCCGAGGTCGACCAGGACGGGGCGGCCGGACCTCTCCCTGGCGGCACGCATCAGGCCCAGGTCGAGGGTCACCCCGGCCAGGTGCGTACGGCTGCCGCTCTCGCAGAGCAGGACCTGGTCGTTGCCCTCGGCCACGCAGTAGTCGGCGATGGCCAGCCACTCCTCCAAGGTCGCCGCCGGGCCGCGCTGGACGACCACGGGCAGACCCAGGCGGGCGACCGCGCGGACCAGCTGGAAGTCCTGCATCCAGGCCGCGCCGACCACCACGCCGTCGGCGTTCTCCGCGATCTCCGGCAGATCGCCCGTGGAGAACGGCTCCACCAGGATCGGCCCCGCCCACTCGGCGCGGACCTCCGCCACGGCCCCGGCCGCGGTCACCCGCCCATGGTGGCCGCGCAGGTTGACCCAGCGGGCGTCCGCGCCCGGCCCGCCGATCACCACGGCCGGCCCGGCTCCCACCTCCAGCGTCCCCAGATTCACGGCTCCGCGCTCCAGGTGTGCGGTCGACAACGACATCTCGGCTCCTCATGCTCAGCCGGCGTGCATCCCGCGAGCCGGCAGGTCGTAGAAAACGAAAAAGGCAGAGACGTGGTCTCTGCCCTGTGCCGGCTCCGGATGGTCGCTAGATCACACTGTCACGACCGGCCCTCCCGGAACCGGCTCGATAAACGCGAAATAGCAAGTCATGGGATCGACGATAGGCCATCTCCTCGCCGGATGCCACCTACTGGACAATCCGTCTCGGATTATGGACGCCCGGGTCTCGCGGGAGTCGATCGCCCTTCTCGGCCTATGAGAGTATTCGGGGGTTTAGAAAGGGGTAGGTGCGGTTGATGGCCGAAGCACAGTCTTCTGAGGGACGTCGCGTTGCCGCCCGCTACCACCTCCGCGAGCCCATCGGCCGGGGTGGCATGGGCATCGTGTGGCGGGCCCACGATGAGCTTCTCGACCGTGAGGTCGCGGTCAAGGAGGTCCGCTACGCCGACATGCTCGGCGAGCACAACCAGGAAGACTTCAACCGGCGCACCAAGCGCGAGGCGCGGGCCGCCGGGCGGCTGACGCACCCGAACGTGGTGGTCGTCCACGACGTGGTCGAGGAGGACGGGCGTCCCTGGATCGTCATGCAGCTGGTGGAGTCCCGGTCGCTCGGCAAGGTCCTGCGGCAGGACGGCCCGCTACCGCCGGAGCGGGTCGCGGAGATCGGACTCCAGATGCTGGACGCGCTGCGTGCCGCGCACACGCAGGGAGTGCTGCACCGGGACGTCAAGCCGGAGAACGTGCTGATGGCCGACGACGGCCGGGTCGTGCTGACCGACTTCGGGATCGCGACGCTCGAGACCGAGACCGCGCTGACCATGACCGGCATCGCGGGCACGCCCGCGTTCATCCCCCCGGAGCGGATCAAGGGCGGCAGCGCGCAGCGCGAGTCGGACCTGTGGTCCCTCGGGGCGACGCTGTACGCGGCCGTGGAGGGCAGGCCGCCCCACGACCGGGGCGGGGCGCTGCCGACCATGCACGCCGTGCTGAACGACGAGCCCGAGCCCCCGGTCCGTGCGGGCCGGCTGCTGAGCACGGTGCTCGACGGCCTGCTGCGCAAGGACCCGGCCCAGCGCATGTCCTACGACGAGGCCGCGCGGCTGCTGCGCGAGGTGGCCGAGGGCGGCAGGCAGCGGCCCGCCCGGCCGGCCAAGCCCACCAGGACGGCCGTCATGCCGGCCGTGGGCACCTCGCCGACGGCCGAGACCGACCCCGGCATCCAGTACGCACCGGGGGACTTCCCCGCGACCGGGGCGAAGCTGGAGCCGGCCGCGTCGGCATCCGCCGAGAGCCCGCCTCCCGCAGCGCCGGCACGGCGGCCGGAGCCGCAGCAGGCCGCCGCCGTACGGCAGGAGCCCGCCCCCGTACGGCAGGAGCCCGCCCCCGAAGAGGCTCCCAAGGCCGGACGCGCCCCCTTCCCGCCTGTCCGGCGAGAGCCCGTCCCCCGGCCCCGGCCGGAGCCGGAGCCGGTCGCGCCTGCCTCCGTCCCACCGGCGGGACGGGACGCCGAGGTCGTCGGCCTGGAGGCCGCACCGGTGGAGGGACACCTCTTCACGTCGCCGACGGTGACCTCCCGGGGGCCTCAGTCACCCATGAAACGCGGCCTGCTGGTGGCCGTGCCCGCGATTCTGGTCGTCGGGGTGATCGCGGGATGGCTCGGGATGCACAGTGGCGAGCCGGACACCCAGTCGGCGCCCCCCTCAGGCGGACCGGCCAGGTCGGCCGAGCCGGCTCAGACGGGTCCGAGCTCCGCACCGTCCACGTCCGCCCCTCCGACCTCCAGCTCCAGTCCCAGTCCCAGTCCCGCCAAGACGGAGGAGAAGTCGAAGCTCCCTGAGGGCTGGCACATGCACAAGGACAGCAACGACTTCTCGATCGGCCTCCCCAAGGGGTGGTACGTGGAGAGGCGGCAGGGGACGCAGGTTCGGTTCCGCGGGCCGAACGACCCGGTGAGCTACATGATGGTCGAATACGTCGACAAGGCCGGCCCCGACCCGAAGAAGGACTGGGAGAAGCAGGAGCCCTACAGCCGGGGCAACTTCCCCGGCTACAAGCGGGTCCGGATCGAGAAGGTCGACTACATGGAGAAGGCCGCCGACTGGGTGTTCACCTGGAACGTGCGTGCGGGCAAGGCCCGGGTGATCAACCGGGGGTTCGTCACCAAGGGTGGCCGGGGATACGCGATCTACTGGCACACCCTGGACAAGAACTGGAAGAAGAACCTCCCCCTCTTCGAGGGGTTCACCCAGACCTTCTCGTCGAAAAAGTGAGGTCCGCTCCGACCGGCTCTGATTAGTACGTTCGAGAGGGGCGGAAGAATGACCGAACGGAAGGTGGCGGGCCGTTACCGCCTGCTCGAACCCATCGGCGAGGGCGGGATGGGGGTCGTCTGGCGGGCCCACGACGAGCTTCTCGACCGGATCGTGGCGGTCAAGGAGGTCCGCTATCGCGGGGTCGACGAGGCCGCGCGTGCCGAGCTGAACCGGCGAACGATCCGGGAGGCCAGGACCGCCGGGCGGCTCGACCATCCATCCGTGATCATCGTGCACGACGTGGTCGAGGAGGAGGGGCGGCCCTGGATCGTCATGCAGCTGGTCCGGTCGCGCTCGCTGGGCCAGATCGTCCGCGAGGACGGGCCACTGGCGCCCGAGCGGGTGGCCTCGGTCGGGCTGCAGGTGCTGGACGCCCTGCTGGCCGCGCACGCCGCCGGGGTGACGCACCGGGACGTCAAACCGGAGAACGTGCTGCTGGCCGATGACGGCCGGGTCGTGCTGACCGACTTCGGGATCGCCTCGATGGCGCAGGAGACGGGGATCACCCGGACGGGCGGGGTGATCGGCACCCCGGCCTTCCTCCCCCCGGAACGGCTCCACGGGCTGGCCGCCACCCCCGAGTCCGACCTGTGGTCCCTCGGGGCGACGCTGTACGCGGCGCTGGAGGGCCGCCCTCCGTTCGAGCGGGCCACGGCCGCGGCGACCATGATGGCCGTCCTCAACGGCGAACCCGCCCCCCTGAGGCACACCGGTCCCCTGAGCACCGCGGTCCTCGGCCTGATGGCCAGGGACCCCGCCGGCCGGATGACCGCCGAGCAGGCCACGGCTCTGCTCAGCCGCGCCGCCTCCGACCGGCCCTCCGTGCACCCGGACCTCATCGGCGACCCGGTGCGGCCGTCCTATCGGAACGGTCCCCCCCACACCGGGCAGCCCTTCCCGGACGGACCCGCGCATCCGGGGCAGTGGCCGCACGGCGGACAGCCCACCGGCACCGGCCGGCCCGTTGCTCCGGCGCGGCGGCCAGGAGCGGGGCGGGTGGCGCTCGTGGCCGGGGTGCCCCTGCTCGCGGTCGCGGTCGGGGTCGGCGGATGGCTGATGCTCCGTGATCAGGGTGTTCAGGGTGACACCGGGGCCGCCTCGTCGGCGGTCCCCGGCCAGACGACCGCCCCCGTCCGTCCCTCCCGGACCCCTGATACGGCCTCCGCCCCGTCCGGGCGTCCGTCCCCGGCGATCCCCGCGGGCTGGCGGCTCCACCGGGACCCGATGGGCTTCACCGTCGCGGTGCCCCGGGGCTGGGCCGTCAAGCGGTTCTCCGGCCGCGACCGGGTCGAGTTCCGGCCTCCGGGGAGGAACGGCTTCCTGTGGATCGAGTCGACCGAGGACCCCGAGACGGACCCGGTCAGGCACTGGGAGAAGGTGGAGCGGGGCGGCCTGGCCAAGAACATCTGGCCGGGTTACGAGCGGATCGGCATCACCCCGCTGAGATACCGCGGCCTCCCGGCGGCCGACTGGGAGTTCACCTACATGAAGGACAAGGTCAAGACCCGCGTCCTGGACCGGGGTTTCCGCACGCTCACGGGCCGCCCGTACGCGATCTACTGGGAAGGTCCAGACGACATCAGGTCGAACCAGTCGTTCTTCGACAAGTTCACCGATACCTTCCAACCGTGACCATGCAGGAACATACGTAACGTGACCAGAGAACCGGATATAACCTCATGACCATGGATATACCCACCCGTTCCTCAGCGATCAGGGACGGACTGGGCGTGGGGATCGCCGTGGGGCTGGCCGGGCTGGCGTTCGGCGCCGCCGCGGTCACCGCGGGGCTGAGCGTCGCGCAGGCATGCGCGCTGAGCCTGTTCGCCTTCACCGGAGCCTCACAGTTCGCCATGGTGGGGGTCGTCGCGGGCGGCGGCAGCCTGGTCGCGGGCACGGCGGGCGCGCTGCTACTCGGGGTCCGCAACGGTCTGTACGGCCTGCGCATGGCCGACCTGCTGGGGATGCGGGGCTGGCGCAGGCTCCCCGCGGCCCACGGCGTGATCGACGAGACGGCCGCGGTGGCCCTGGCCCAGCCCGACGAGGAGTCGGCCAGGACCGGCTTCCTCGTCACGTTCGTCAGCCTCTACCTGACCTGGAACGCCACCACCCTGCTCGGCGCGGTGGGCACCTCCTGGGTGAGCGACCCGGCCGTGTTCGGCCTGGACGCGGTGGGCCCGGCGACGTTCCTGGCCATCCTGTGGCCCCGGCTCGCCGGAGACGGCCCCGAGACGCGCGCGCTGAGGCTGATCGCCGGCGGCGGCGCGGCGATCGCGCTGGCCACGACCCCGTTCACCCCGCCGGGTGTGCCCGTGCTGATCGCTGCGGTGGCCGTGCTCGCCGTCGTCCTGAGGAGGCCGAAGTGACTGTCTGGTGGGCCATCGTGATCACCTGCGCGGGCTGTTACGCGCTGAAGCTCGCCGGGCTGTCGGCTCCGCGCCGGGTGCTCGATCATCCGACGGTGCAGCGCTTCGCCGCGCTGGTCCCGGTGGCGCTGCTGGCCGCGCTGATCGCGGTGCAGACCTTCGCCCACGGCCAGACGCTCCACTTCGACCTGCCGCGCACCGCCGGGCTCGGGGCCGCCGTCGTCGCCCTGCTGCTCCGCGCACCCTTCCTGGTGGTACTGGCGACGGCGGCCGTCGTCACGGCCCTGCTGCGCTGGTGCATCCCATGATCCAGCAGAGGCACGGCCCGCCCGAGAACGGGCCTGAGCAGGCCCGGGCCCCGGGCCCAGGACCGACGGAAACGGCGACGACGGTTGACCGCCGCGAGGGCGGGTAGCCGCTAGGACTCGCTGCCGACGACCTTCAGGGCGTGGGCCAGATCATCGGGGTAGTCGGTGACGAAGGAGACCCACTCGCCCGTCGCGGGATGCTCGAATGCCAGGGAGACCGCGTGCAGCCACTGCCGGGTCATGCCCAGCCGCGCGGCCAGCGTGGGGTCCGCGCCGTACATCATGTCGCCGACGCACGGGTGACGCAGTGCCGACATGTGAACGCGGATCTGGTGGGTCCGGCCGGTCTCCAGCTTGATGTCCAGCAGCGACGCCGCGCGGAACGCCTCGATCGTGTCGTAGTGGGTGACCGACTCCTTGCCCCCGGCCACGACCGCGAACCGCCCGTCCCCGGAGGGGTGCCGGTCGATCGGCGCGTCGACGGTACCGCGCAGCGGGTCGGGATGGCCCTGGACCAGCGCGTGGTAGCGCTTGTCGACCGTGCGCTCCTTGAAGGCCCGCTTGAGATGCGAGTAGGCGTGCTCGCTCTTGGCCACGACCATCGCGCCGGTGGTGTTGGCGTCCAGGCGGTGCACGATCCCCTGGCGCTCGGCGGCGCCGCTCGTCGCCACCCGGTGCCCGGTGCCGAGCAGTCCGCCGATGACGGTCGGCCCGGTCCAGCCGGTGGTCGGATGGGCGGCCACGCCGATGGGCTTGTTGACGACGACGATGTCGTCGTCCTCATAAATGATCTTCATGCCGGGGACGGGCTCCGCGACCGGCATCGGCGCGCTGGGCGGCGGCGGCAGGCTGACGTCCAGCCACGCGCCGGCGTGGACCCGGTCGGATTTGGCAGCGGCCGAGCCGTCCACCAGCACGTCGCCGGAGACGATCAGCTCGGCGGCGCGGGTACGGGAGAGGCCGAACAGCCGGGACAGGGCGGCGTCGAGGCGCTCGCCCTCCAACCCCTCGGGAACCGGAAGACTACGCTGCTCAGCCATTGTTCTTCTTCTCTCCCATGTCGCGCGTGCCGTCGATCTGGTAGCCCCGCCAGGCAAGGAAGACGGCGAGGATCCCGCCGCAGACGATCGCCGAGTCGGCGACGTTGAAGACCGGGAAGTGCCCCGGGAAGGTCTCGATGAAGTCGACCACGTGTCCCTGGAACGGCGAGGGCCGGCCGAAGCCCGAGGGCCAGCGGAAAACGCGGTCGGTCAGGTTTCCGAACGCCCCGCCGAGCATCAGGCCGAGCGTGACCGCCCACGGCAGGCTCTGTAGCCGCCGTGCGGTGCGCAGAATCGCGATCACCACTCCGGCCGCGACGAACGTGAAGACGATCGTCATGCCGGTGCCCATGCTGAACGCGGCCCCGGAGTTGAAGATTACCCGGAACTGAAGCAATCCGGGGATGACGACGAGCGGCTCCCTGTCTTCGAGCGTCTTCAACACGACGGTCTTCGTGACCAGATCGAGTATGTAGACGATCGGGGCGATCGCCGCCAGCACGGCGATCCTCCGCGCCCCGGGCGGGGCGACCGCAGCCGCCCCGTCGACGGTGTCGCCGGTCAGTGGCGTTCCTCCCGCTGCTTGCAGGCCACGCACAGCGTCGCCCTCGGGAACGCCTGAAGGCGTTCCTTGCCGATCGGCTTGTGGCACGATTCGCACACTCCGTAGGTTCCCGCGTCGATCCGGGCGATCGCCCGCTCGTTCTGCGCGACCAGGTCGCGTGAATTCAGGGTAAGGGCGATCTCGCGTTCCCGCTCATACGTGCGGGCGCCGGCATCCGCCTGGTCGTCCCCGGCACCGTCGGCCACGTCACTCGACGCGATCTCGGTCTCAGCCTTGATGATCTCCCGGTTCAGCTCCTGGATCTCCACGGCCAGCCGCTCGCGGACCTTCGCGAGTTCCTCGGCCGACCAGGTGACGACGGTACTGTCCTTCGACGGCGCTACCGCGCTCCCGTCTGCGCGTACAGTCGCGGCCATGTCGGCCTCCTTGCTCGATCGGACCGTATCCCATGCGGTAAACGGTGCGGGCAGCCTAGGTCTCTCATAACAGAACGGCAAACGGCTCGCCGTGATGTTTACCACTCCCGTAACATCCAGCCCCTTCCTCTCGATTCCCCCGCCGCATCGATAACGGGAAGCTTTGAACAGGCCCGTGCGTTATCGTTTGAGTTCGCAAGGCTTTGATGGGGACAGCTAACTCCGTGTTCCCTCGCACGAGCGACCCGGGGACGGTGTGAGCCCGGGGCGAGGACCGGAGGGAAAATCACCCCGGAGCCGCCGGAAGAACGGTCCTCGCGACCCAGTAGACCCGGCAGCGACCCAAGGAAGAGGACCTTCTCAGGAGAAGGTCAAGGAGGGTGGTACCGCGGGGCCGCGATGGTCTCGTCCCTCCACGCCACTGCCAGCTCCAGCGTGGAGGTCCCGCCCGTTATGTCCGCCTATTTCCGTCCTCTTCCCGCGCAGGTCGACCTGCCCGCGCTTGAACATGAGGTGCTCGACCGCTGGCGGGACGGCAAGGTCTTCGAGCGCTCGGTCGAACAGAACGCCGACGGCCCCAACTGGGTCTTCTACGAGGGCCCGCCCACCGCCAACGGCATGCCCGGCGTGCACCACGTCGAGGCCCGCGTCTTCAAGGACCTCTTCCCCCGCTACAAGTCGATGCAGGGCTACAACGTGCCCCGCAAGGCGGGCTGGGACTGCCACGGCCTGCCCGTCGAGGTCGCCGTCGAGAAGGAACTCGGCCTGTCCGGCAAGAAGGACATCGAGGCGTACGGCATCGCCGAGTTCAACGACAGGTGCCGCCAGTCGGTGCTGCGGCACGTGGACGCCTTCGAGGACATGACCGAGCGGATGGGCTACTGGATCGACCTGTCCCAGGCCTACCGCACGATGGACCCGGCCTACGTGGAGTCCGTCTGGTGGTCGCTCAAGGTCATCTTCGACAAGGACCTCCTGTTCCGCGACTTCCGGATCACTCCCTACTGCCCGCGCTGCGGCACCGGCCTGTCCGACCACGAGCTCGGCCAGCCGGGCGGCTACGAGACCGTCTCCAGCCCGTCGGTCTACGTCCGCATGCCCGCCACCTCGGGCCCGCTGGCCGACCTCGGTGCCTCACTGCTGATCTGGACCACCACGCCGTGGACACTGGTCTCCAACACCGCGGTGGCCGTGCACCCCGACGTGACCTATGTGGCGGCGCGCCCCGCCGGATCCGACGAGGTTCTGGTGGTGGCCGAGCCGCTGCTGGTCTCCGCGCTGGGCGAGGGCGCCGAGGTGCTGGCCACCTTCCAGGGCACCGACCTGGAGCACACCACCTACTCGCGCCCCTTCGACCTGGTCGACATCCCCGGTGCCCACTACGTGGTGCTGGGCTACTACGTCACCACCGAGGACGGCACCGGTCTGGTCCACCAGGCCCCCGCCTTCGGCGCCGACGACCTGACGACCTGCAAGCGGTACGGCCTGCCGGTGGTCAACCCGATCGGCCCCGACGGACGCTTCCTCGACGGTGTCCCGCAGGTCAGCGGCCAGTTCTTCAAGGAGGCCGACGAGGGCCTCACCGAGGACCTCAGGGCGCGTGGCCTGCTCTACCGGGGCGGTCACTTCGAGCACAGCTACCCGCACTGCTGGCGCTGCCACACCGCACTGCTCTACTACGCGCTCCCCGCCTGGTACATCCGGACCACGGCCATCAAGGAGCAGCTCCTCGCCGAGAACGAGAAGACCAGCTGGTACCCCGAGACGATCAAGTGGGGCCGCTTCGGCGAATGGCTGCGCAACAACGTCGACTGGTCGCTGTCCCGGTCGCGTTACTGGGGCACGCCGCTGCCGCTCTGGATCTGCTCGGCCGACGAGTCGCACGTCACCTGTGTCGGCTCGCTGGAGGAGCTGAGCCAGCTGGCGGGCCAGGACGTGTCCGCACTCGACCCGCACCGCCCCTACGTGGACGACATCGCGCTGCCCTGCCCCACCTGCGGGGCCGAGGCGCGCCGGGTGCCGGACGTGATCGACGCCTGGTATGACTCGGGATCGATGCCGTTCGCCCAGTGGGGCGCTCCGCACCAACAGGCCGACCTGTTCGACAAGGCCTACCCCGCGCAGTTCATCTGCGAGGCCACCGACCAGACTCGCGGCTGGTTCTACTCGCTGATGGCGGTCGGCACACTGGTCTTCGGCAGGTCGTCGTACGAGAACGTGCTCTGCCTGGGCCTGATCCTCGCCGAGGACGGCCGCAAGATGAGCAAGCACCTGGGCAACGTGCTGGAGCCGATCCCGCTGATGGACCGGCACGGCGCCGACGCGCTGCGCTGGTACATGGCCTGCGCCGGTTCACCGTGGGCGGCCCGCCGGGTGGGGCACAACGCTCTGGAGGAGATCGTCCGCAAGGTCCTGCTGACCTACTGGAACACCGCGTCGTTCTTCACGCTCTACGCCAACGCCGAGTCGTGGGCGCCGTCCAGGCTCGCCGAGGCCCCCTCACCCGCCGAACGCCCGCTGATCGACCGCTGGGCGCTGGCCGAGCTGCACCGGACGGTGGCCGAGGTCACCGCGTCGCTGGACGAGTTCGACACCGCCCGGGCCGGACGGCGGCTGGCGGAGTTCCTCGACGACCTGTCCAACTGGTACGTGCGGCGCTCCCGCCGCCGGTTCTGGTCCGGTGACACCTCGGCGTTCGCCACGCTCTACGAATGCCTGGAGACCGTCACCCGGCTGATGTCACCGGTGGCGCCGTTCATCACCGACTACGTCTGGGACGTGCTCCGCGACGCCGACGGCCCCTCCTCGGTCCACCTGGCCACCTGGCCCTCCGTGTCCGAGGAACTGCTGAATCCCGCGCTCTCGGAGCAGATGGCGCTGGTCCGCCGCCTGGTGGAGCTGGGCCGCTCGGCCCGCGCCTCCAGCGGGGTCAAGACCCGCCAGCCGCTCGGCCGCGCCCTGGTCGGCGCTCGCGGCTGGGCCGCGCTCTCCCCCGAGCTGCGTGAGCTGATCGCCGACGAGCTCAACGTGCAGGACCTGGAGGATCTGTCGGGTATGGGAGCCGACCTGGTCTCCTTCACGGTCAAGCCCAACTTCCGGGCGCTGGGCAAGAGGTTCGGCTCGCAGACCAAGCTGGTCGCCGCGGCCGTCACCGCCGCCGATGCCGGAGAGCTCGCCCACGGCCTCCGCTCCGGCTCGGCGGTCTCGGTGGACGCCGGTGAGCTGGGGACGGTTGAGCTGAGCGGCGAGGAAGTGATCGTCACCGAGCAGCCGAAGTCCGGCTGGGCCGTGGAGACCGGGGCCATCGGCACCGGCACCGGTGAGACGGTCGCCCTCGACCTGACCATCACCGACGATCTGCGCCGCTCCGGCCTGATCCGCGACGTCATCCGCCTGCTCCAGGACGCCCGTAAGTCGACCGGCCTGTCCATCTCCGACCGGATCGACGTGTGGTGGTCCACCGGCGACGGCGACCTGGCCGAGGCACTGCGCGCCCAGGGCGGCACAGTCGCCGACGAGGTCCTCGCCGTCTCCCTCACCGAGGGCACCGACGACGGTCTCCCCGCCCACCACGACGCCGACCTCGGCCTGACCTTCCAGCTCCGCCGTACCGTCTGATCTCCGGCGGGGATCCCCGTGGCACGGGGATCCCCGCCGGAGAGAGCAATGGGCCCCGGGGATCCATCCCCGGGGCCCATTGCCGATGACCGGCCGGTGTCCTAGCCGTCCCGGCAGACCGAGCAACCACTCAGACCTGCCTCCTCGGCCTCGGCCCGGGACATGGTCTCGATGCCACTGTCATCCGTGCCCCTGATGAGGGGGCAGGCGGAGCTGTGGAAGCGGCGGGTCCCGACGATGACCTTGACCGTTCCCGGCCCCCCTGGATCCGGCCCGTCCTGGACGACCGGAATCCCGTGGGGAGAGGTGTCGGCGTCTTCACCGTCCTCGTCAGGAGCTTCCTCCGGGGCGGTCTGCCTGCCCGCAGAGGTCTCCGCCTCCTCTGGGGTGGAGTCGGCCGGCACCGGCTGCCCGGCGCGCCCGGATGCGGTCTCAGCCGGCTCCACCGGATCGGGGGTGCTGTCCGGCTCAGCGGACACGGGCTCGCCGATGGGGTCCTGCTTCTCGGGGGAGGACTCCCGCGTGGCGGAGCCGGGCCGGCCATCGGATCCGGCGGGGCCGGTTCCGGAGGACGCGGCCGGGGTCTCGTCCCCGGCAGGCTCCGGCGGTGCCGGACTGTCGGCCTCGGCGGGAGCTTCGACCTCGGTGGAACCGGGGGGAGCTGCCTCCGGCTCGGCCGGGGTCTCGTCCCTGGAGTCGCCGGAAGGGGTGGGTCCGGCCGGCCCCTCCGGGGTGGCCGCCGCGGCCTTGGCCACGTCGCGGCTGAACCAGCTGGTTACCTCGGAATCGGCGGAGGTCTCCGACGGGGGCACCGGGGGCTGGGCCTGCGCGGGCCGTTCGACGGGCTGAGCCGCGCGGAGCGACGGGCTCACCGGCTCCTGGGGCTGTGCCCGCTCCTGAGGGGCCGGAGCGTCCTGGACATGGAGCCGGGCCACCGGGGCGACCTCCTGAGGATCGGAGGAGGTGACAGGTCGGTACGGCGGGTTGAAACGGGCGGTGGGCTCGTCAACGCCGAGTTCACTGGTGTCAGCGGAGACGTCGTCCTTAGAGGGGGGCGCCAGGGGCGCGGCCGGCTCCTGGACTCCACGGGGAGTGTCCTGCGGCTGCTTCCCGCCGGTGAACTCGGGCAGGCACGTGGTGCAGGGTGTGAAGCCCTCCTCCCGCGCCTCCTCGTGAGTGAGCTCCTCATGATCCCTGCCGACCAGCTGCCTGCATCCGGCGACGTGATACCGCTTGCGCCCCGGGATCACCACGACGATCGCCTTGGCGTCCAGAAGACCCTGCCTCGCGGAGGGGATCCGTCCGGGCGCCGGGCTCATCCGGGGGTGGGTCGCGACCGCCGTCGGTCGCGTGCCCTGCGTCGCCGTCGTGTACGGGGCCGGGGGGACATGCGGGTCCGGCATCATGTGCGGCGCGGGCATCGGCCCGGCCGGAACCGGTCCCTTGGACGGAAGCGGAGCCGACCCGGCGTGCCCGCCGCCGGGGAACAACTCATGGCGGCGCAACAACGCCCCGATCACCAGGAAGACCGCGGACAGCACACTGACCGCGATCGACCACATGACCAGAAACGGCTTGGCCAGCACGAATCCCGCGATGAGCAGGACGATGGCCGTAACCACCAAGCCGGCGCTGATAAGGATCACAGAGGAACTCCCGGATACGGGTCAGGGGGATGACCCGACACCCTAGCGGCGGTCGTTGTGCGGACCATCAACGCCCTGGAAGGCGCCCGAATGCTGCGACGGTTCGCCACCGAACGGGTTGGGGGCGTTCTGGATGGGCTGCTGTCCACCAGGAGCCACGGCGTGGGACATGGCAGGGGGTCCACCCACCATGGGGAACCCGCCGCTGCCCTCGGCAGCCACGTTCAGCTCGGCGAGCTGGTTCTCCAGGTAGAGCTTCAGACGGCTGCGGTATTCGCGCTCGAAACTGCGGAGCTCCTCGACCTTGCGCTCAAGCTCGTCGCGTGTCTGCACCAGCGAGCCCATGGCCTGCCGGTGTCGTTCCTGCGCGTCACGTTCCAGCGTCTCGGCGCGGGCACGGGCGTCACCGATGACCTGCTCGGCCTGGCGGCGCGCCTTGCCGAGGATGTCGTCGGCCTCGCGGCGCGCCCGGGTCACCGTCTCGTCCGCCTCCCGGCGGGCGTCGGAGATCGCCTGGTCGGCCGTCTGCTGGGCCAGCGCGAGCACGCGGGCCGCGGTGTCCATGTTGTCCTCAGCCGGGGGCATTCCCATGCCAACAGGCATGGGCTGCTGGTGCTGCACCGGCTCGGGGGCACGCATGGGCTCCGGCTGCGGCATCATCATCTCGGGCTTGGGCTCAGCGACGGGGGCGGGCGCCATGGCCATCCCCATTCCACCGGGCACCTTGCCCCGCAGGCACTCCGCCAGTTTGGCGCGGAGCTCCTCGTTCTCCTGAATGAGACGGTCCAGTTCGGACTCCACCTCATCAAGGAAGGCGTCTACCTCTTCCTCGTCGTAGCCCGGCCTGAGCCGGGTCGTACTGAATTGCTTGTTCCGCACATCGGCGGGCGTCAGCGGCATTTCGGTCTCCTTGGCGCGCTTGGAGTCTGTCCGGAGGGACGGTACCCGATCAACGAAGCGCGGACACGAGTTGGATCAAGACCAAGACCACAAGGAACAGCACTGTGAAGCTTAGGTCAAAAGCCACCGTACCCAACCGGAGTGGTGGAATGAAACGGCGGAGGAACTTGAGAGGTGGGTCGGTTACCGTGTATACGGCTTCCGCCAGGACGAGGACAACCCCCGTGGGCCGCCACTGACGCGCGAACGCCTGCACCGTCTCAAAGATCATTCTGCCGATCAGCAGAACGAGGTAGAGAGCCAGGACGGCGACCAAGATCTCGCTAACGATCCCCACGGTCCGCCCCCGCCTCCACTCTGTTCCGCCGTCCCCGGTCTTGTCGGGACCTGTCCGGCCGCTCACTGTTCATGGTGGAACTCTAGCTCTGGTTGAAGAACCCGCGTTCCGCGATTCGGGCCTTGTCCTCGGCAGTCACCTCGACATTGGCAGGGGACAACAGGAACACCTTGTTGGTAACACGTTCAATGCTGCCATGTAGGCCAAAGACAAGACCTGCCGCGAAATCGACAAGTCGCTTGGCGTCACTGTCAACCATTTCGGTCAGATTCATGATGACCGGGGTGCCGTCGCGGAAGTGCTCACCGATTGTCCGCGCCTCGTTGTAGGTGCGAGGATGAAGTGTCGTGATACGTGCCAGATCCGTCGTGCGGCGCTCCATGACAGCCGTCGCGGGCCTCGGAGCGGGCACACCCGGGTCGGTGTCGTCCTCGCGGTCGTGGACCGTGCCAGGCCGCCCGTCGCCGCCCCTCCGCGAGTCGTCGAAGTCGTCGTACTCGTCGTCGGAATAGCTGTCGTATCTCTCGTAGCGGTCGTCCTCCACAAGACCGAGATAGACCGCCATCTTGCGCATCGCGCCGGCCATCGCTACTTCTTCCTCCGCCTGACTTCGATTTGCCCGGGGCGGTAGCCGCACCCCCTTGGAGCTCACCACCGATCGACCTCTATCTGGATAGGCGGACGCCAAGGTCCACTTGGAGGGACATTACCTGACTAAGGGCTCCCTGCGACCGAGCAACGCCGTACCGACACGCAGGTGTGTCGCGCCATTCGCAATAGCCTGGGACATATCAGCGCTCATCCCCGCCGAGATGACATCGGCCCCCGGATGAGCATCCCGTACGGCCTGCGCGATCTCACGCAGCTCCGCGAAAGCCCTGGCCGGCTCCCCGCCCAGCGGCGCCACCGCCATCACCCCGCCCAGACGTAACCCCGGGGCGGCGGCGAGGGCCTCCGCCAGCGCGGGCACGTCCTCCGGCCGCGTCCCGCCCCGTCCGGGATCGCCGTCCAGGGCGACCTGCAGCAGGCAGGTGATCTCCCTGCCCGCCCTGACCGCCTCCTGACTGAGTGCGGTCACCAGGCGTGGACGGTCCACCGAGTGGATGACGTCGGCGTAGCCGACCACGGAACGGGCCTTGTTGGTCTGCAACTGACCGACGAAGTGCCAGGTGAGGCCCAGCCCGGCGCATTCTCGCGCCTTGACCGAGGCCTCCTGGTCGCGGTTCTCCCCCACATCCGTCACTCCCAGCGCGGCCAGCAGGCGCACGTCAGAGGCGGGATAGGTCTTGCTCACCGCGATGAGCGTCAACTCCTCGCGGGCACGGCCGGCGGCCCGGCAGGCTTCGGCGATTTTCGCCTCGACCCGGGCCAGACCGGCCGCGATCTCATCACGTCGTGTTGCTTCCGTCACATTTCCGCCGTTCGATTACCAACAAACTGGCGGAATCCATTTTCCCTGCCACAGCCGAGTGATCCGTCGCACACCCCGCCGTGAGCAATGTCACTTCAGGAAGTCGGGGACGTCGAGCTCCTCTTCCTGCTCCTCGAAAATCACCGGGCGCCGGCGGCCGGGGTCGGAGAGCCTCGCGGAGATGGAAGTAGGTTGCGACGGCTCGGGAGCCGGACGCGGAATGGACACCGACGGAGCCGGCGGCTCCTCAACGCGGGGCGGCTCGGCCTGCTCGGCCGGGAGGTGCACCGGCGGCTGGACGGGATGGATCTGCTGAACCGGCTGCGGAGCCGGTGGGATCGGCACCTCCACCGGCGGGGCGGGCGGGCGGACCTGTGCCGGAGACTGCTCGGCTCTCGGCTCGGGCCGGGGCTCGGCCTTCACCGTGGGCGAAGCCGGGCGGGCGGCCGGGGGCACGGGGGCGGAGCGCGACGCGGGTTGCTGGCGGGAGGCCGGCTGCGGTGCGACGGTCTTGACCTCCGCTTCGGGCTCGTCGAACCCGGCCGCGATCACCGTCACGCGCACCTCGTCGCCGAGGGCGTCGTCGATGACCGTGCCGAAGATGATGTTGGCGTCCGGCGCCGCGGCGTTGGAGACGAGCTGGGCCGCCTCGTTGATCTCGAACAGGCCGAGGTCGGAGCCACCGGCGATCGAGAGCAGCACGCCGTGCGCGCCGTCGATGCTGGCCTCCAGCAACGGGCTGGAGACCGCCATCTCGGCCGCGGCGACCGACCGGTCGTCACCGCGCGCGTGGCCGATGCCCATGAGCGCCGAGCCGGCCCCCGACATGACCGACTTCACATCGGCGAAGTCGAGGTTGATCAGACCGGGCGTGGTTATGAGGTCGGTGATGCCCTGGACACCGGAGAGCAGCACCTGGTCGGCCGCCTTGAAGGCGTCCAGCACGCTCACCTGCCGGTCGGAGATCGACAGCAGCCGGTCGTTCGGGATCACGATGAGGGTGTCGACCTCCTCGCGGAGGGTCTCTATGCCCGCCTCGGCCTGCATCGCCCTGCGCCGGCCCTCGAAGCTGAAGGGCCGGGTGACCACGCCGATGGTCAGCGCGCCCAGCGAGCGGGCGATGTTGGCCACCACCGGAGCGCCACCGGTACCCGTGCCACCTCCCTCTCCGGCGGTGACGAACACCATGTCGGCGCCCTTGATGACCTCTTCGATCTCCTCGCGGTGGTCCTCGGCCGCCTTGCGCCCGACTTCGGGGTTGGCCCCCGCGCCGAGGCCGCGGGTGAGTTCGCGCCCAACATCGAGTTTGACGTCGGCGTCACTCATCAGCAGCGCCTGAGCGTCGGTATTGATGGCGATGAACTCGACGCCCTTGAGTCCCTCCTCGATCATCCGGTTGACGGCGTTGACTCCGCCTCCACCGATTCCTACAACCTTGATGACCGCGAGGTAGTTCTGCGGTGCTGCCACGACGAGGGGCCTTTCCGCTCGTTGACTTGCAATTTCATGCGGCACGGGGGCCCGTGCCGTCGTTTCCAAAACCCTCACCCTCAAGTTGAGATTTAGATTTATGTCAACCTGAGGAGTGATACGGACAGTAGGAGTTACGCTCCGGGCGGGTCAACTAACCGCGCCGCAAGCGCGCCCGGCGTGTCGCAGGCCGTCCTTTTCGGGGAACGCGCGTGACTGAAGCAGATCACTTCACCGTCACGACGTCGGGCGAACTCACGTCATAGGTGTCGGCCGGACGTTTCAGCAGCGTAGTGAGGATCCTAGCCTTGTCCCGCGGACGGTCCCGGCCACCCCACACGACAGCGCGGCCGTCCTTCAGACGCAGCGAGACGGTCTCGGGCGAGGGAGCGAGCACCTCCGCGACCCGCGGGGCCAGATCATCCGGCAGTGCCTTTATGACGGCCAGCGCCGCGCCGGTCGCCGGGTCGCCCGGTTGCGGGTGGTCCACGCGTAGCACCGGGAGCGACGGGGGCGCGATATCTTTGACTTCGATCATCACGCCGTGCCGGTCCATGAGGGCGGACCGGGTGCCGACCGGCACCACCGCGACCGGCTCACGCTCCACGACCTCCACCACCAGCGTGCCCGGCCAGCCGCGGCTGACCCGCGCCGACTCGATCTGCCGGATCTTCATGATCCGCTCCTCGACCTGGGCCATGTCCACGACGGCCAGGGGCCTGCCCTCGGGCACCCCTGTCGCCTGCTGGATCTGCTGGGCGGGGACGCCCAGGTTCCCCACCACCTGGATGTCTCGCACCCCGAGCACCGAGGAGAAGAAGACCAGCCAGGCGGCGGTGCCCACCACCCCCACGGTGAGCAGGGCCAGGAAGGCCGACCGCGACACCCCGTTCACTGTCTCGTCCCGTCCGGCGGCCCGGGCTCCGCCGCCCCGCATCCCCTGCCGCGGGTCACCGGGAAGCCAGCTCCGCCACGATGCGGGGGCCCAGTTCGGTCACATCGCCCGCTCCCATGGTGAGCACGATGTCACCGGGCCTGGCCCGGTCGGCCACCAGAGCGGGGACCGCGTCCCGCTGCGGCGCGTAGGTCACCTGGCCGGGGGGGAGGGGCACCTTGCCCGCCACCAGGGCCCCGGAGACGCCCGGCTCGGGATCCTCACGGGCGCCGTAGACGTCCAGCACGATGGCCTCGTCCGCCAGGCCGAGGGCGGCCGCGAACTCGTCGGCGAAGAACCTGGTGCGGGAGTAGAGGTGCGGTTGGAAGACCGCGACGACCCTGCCGGAGCCGGAGAAGGACGCCACCACGTCCCGCGCCGCGCGCAGGTCGGCGACGAGCTCGGTCGGATGGTGGGCGTAACTGTCGAAGACCGCCACTCCCCCGGCCTCACCCTTGGCCTCGAAGCGGCGCTTGGCTCCGGTGAAGGCGGCCAGGCCGTCACGTATCTCGTCGAAGGACACCCCCAGCTCCGCCGCCACGGCGATGACAGCGGTGGCGTTGAGCGCGTTGTGACGGCCGGGTACGGCCAGTCTGACCTCTCCATGGCCGTCCACCGTGAAGGAGATGCCCAGGCCGTCGGGGACGATCCCGTTCACCCGGAGGTCGGCGTCCTCGACCTCGCCGTACGTGATCACCTTCAGACCCCGTGCGCGGGCGATCGGGACCAGGGCGGCCGAGCCGGGATCGTCGACACAGATCACCATGGACGTACCGACCCGCTCGACGAATCGGGCGAAGCTGTCGTAGACCGCGCGCGGGTCACCGTAGTTGTCCAGGTGGTCCGGCTCCACGTTGGTCACCACGGCGATGTCCGGCGCCAGCATGAGGAAGGAGCCGTCGCTCTCGTCGGCTTCGGCGACGAACACCCCGCCCGCCCCCTCGTCGGCGCCCAGGCCGGTGGTCACGAGCTGACCGCCGACGCAGTAGGACGGATCGGCACCGCACTTCTGCAGCGCCACCGTGAGCATGGAGGTCGTGGTGGTCTTGCCGTGCGTCCCGGCCAACGCGACCCCGGTCCGGCCCGCCATGACCGAGGCCAGCGCGGCGGCCCTGGGGATGACCCGCAGACCCTGACTGAGTGCCTCGCCCAGCTCGGGATTGGAGTCGCGGATCGCGGTGGAGACCACCACCGTGTCGACGTTCTTGATGTGCGAGGCGGCGTGGCCGATGTGGACCCTGCCGCCCAGCTCCCGCAGTTCGGTCACCATGTCGGAGCCGCGCGAGTCACTGCCGGAGACCTGCACGCCACGCTTGAGCAGGATGCGCGCGATGCCGGACATCCCGGCACCGCCGATCCCGATGAAGTGGACGCGCCCGAGCTCTTCGGCCGCGACCGGCTCCACCAACTTGACCAGGCTCATCGGTCGCTCACCACTCCTCGTTCACTACGTTCGCCACACGGACGGCCCATCAGGCCCTCCCCTCCGCCGCGATCCGCAAGACCTTGCGGGCGAGCGTCACGTCGGCGTCTTTCCGGCCCATCCTGGAAGCGGCCTCCGACATGGTGACCACCCGCTCGGGGTCGGACAGGATGGGCAGCACGTTCTGAATGATCCACTCCGGCGTCAGGTCGGCGTCGTCGATCATGAGACCGCCGCCGGCCTGCACGATCGGCTCGGCGTTGAGCCGCTGCTCACCGTTGCCGTGCGGAAGCGGGATGTAGGCGGCGGGCAGGCCCACCGCGGTCAGCTCGGCACACGTCATGGCGCCGCTGCGGCACAGGGCGAAGTCGGCCGCGGCGTAGGCCAGGTCCATCCGGTCGACGTACTGCAGCACGACGTACTGCGGGTCGCCGGGCGGCGGCTCCTCCTCCAGCGTGTTCTTCGGGCCGATGACATGCAGGACCTGCACCCCGGCCCGGCGCAACACCGGAGCGGCGGCCAGCGCCGCCTGGTTGAGCGATCGCGCGCCCTGGGAGCCGCCGGTGACCAGCAGCGTGGGCAGGTCGGCCTCCAGGCCGAACCAGGAACGCGCCTTGTCGCCCACGGACAGCCTGTCCAGCGTGACGATCCCGCGGCGGAGCGGGATGCCCACGTATTCGGCACGGCTCAGTTGCGTGTTCTGGTGACCGGTGAACACATGGTCGGTGAGCCGCGCGCCCAGCCGGTTGGCCAGGCCGGGCCGCGGGTTGGCCTCGTGCACCACGATCGGCACCCCGCGCCGCCGCGCCGCGAGGTAGGCGGGGGTCGCCACGTAGCCGCCGAACCCGACCAGCACGTCGGCCTGGACCCGGTCCATGATGCCGGCGGCGGCGTTGATGGCGCCCGCCAGCCGCCCGGGCACGGTCAGGAGCTGGGGTGTGATGGCCCGGGGCAGCGGCACCGCGGGCACGAGCTGCAGATCATAGCCCCGGGCCGGTACCAGTCGCGTCTCCAGGCCACGCTCGGTGCCCAGGCATGTGATCCCGATGTCCGGATCCAGCTGGCGGAGCGCGTCGGCCAGCGCCAACGCCGGCTCAATGTGACCGGCCGTCCCGCCGCCGGCGAGGACCACTCTCATGTCGGTCCTTTCACGTATCTCACTTATCGTCTTCCTCGGACCCGCCGTCGTTTCCGCGCGGGACCACCAGTCGCCTATCGCCTCGCGCGGATCGGCCGCCGTTTCCTGACCGGACCACCCAGGCCAAGCCAGCTTAGGCCCCGCGCCACCGGTCCGGGGCCACGCGCCGCCAGGGCTTCACGCGCGCCGGGCTCATGTTTGGCGAAGGCGAGCAGCATCCCCAGTGCGGCCAGGGTCGGCAGAAGCGCCGACCCGCCGTAGGAGACCAGCGGCAGCGGGATGCCGGTGATGGGCAGCACGCCGATGACGGCGCCGATGTTGACGATCGCCTGACCGGCGATCCAGGCCACCGCGGCGGCCGAGGCGAGCCGGACGAACGGGTCCTTGACCCGGGTGGCCACCCGCAGGCCCGCATAGCCGAGCAGGCCGAACAGGGCCACCACCACCAGCGTGCCCATGAGACCGAACTCCTCGCCGAGGATGGAGAAGATGAAGTCGCTCTCGGCGTGCGGGGTCCAGCTCCACTTCTGCCGGCTGGAGCCCAGCCCGAGTCCGAACCAGCCGCCGCTGCCGAGCCCGACCAGGCCCTGCACCAGCTGGTATCCCGCATCCTGCGCGTTGCCCCACGGGTCGAGCCAGCCCTTGATCCGCGCCGAACGGTAGCCCTCGAAGCTGATCATCGTGATCGTGGCCAGCACCACGACCGACAGGAGGCCGCCGAACAGCTTCAGTGGCGCGCCCACGACCCAGAGCAGAGACAGGAAGATCATCATCAGGACCAGGGTGGTGCCGAGGTCACGCCCCAGCATCACCAGGACGGCCATGATCGCCAGACCCGGCATGAGAGGGATCAGCAGCCTGCGCCACTCGATCTGCCCGGCACGCGCCCCCCTGGCGAGGAGATCGGCACCCCACACCACCAGTGCGAGCTTGGCCGGCTCCGACGGCTGGATGGTGAGCTTCCCGATGTAGATCCAGCGTTGCGCGCCCAGCTCCGTCTGACCGACGAAAAGGACCAGGACCAGGCCCAGGACGGCGAAGGCCATCAGCGGGTAACCCGCCAGCCGGAAGAACCTGATGGGCAGCCGGGAGCAGACCCACATCAGCAGCAGCCCCACCGCCATCGAGACGGACTGCCGGCCGAAGAGCGCGAACGCCGACCCTCTCGTCTGGAGCGCCTCGATGCTCGACGCGGACAGGACCATCATCAGCCCCAGGGCCATCAGCAGCCCGCTGACACCGAGGAGCAGGTGGTAGGAGAAGAGGGGACGTCCCAACAGCTCGCGTACGCGGGCGAGGCGGCCGTTGAAGGAGTCGAAGGCCGGCGCCCGATCGGTCTCGGCGGTCGTCATCTGTCCCTCCGCTCCGGCGGCCTGACCGGCCGTCCCGGTCCGCAAGCTGTGATCACGCGTTCCCGTCGCCGTGCCGCGCTCCGTCCAGACGCGCCAGGACGGCCTGGGCGAAGGCCTTCCCGCGAGCCCCGTAGTTGGGGAACATGTCCAGGGATGCTCCGGCCGGAGCCAGCAGCACGGTGTCCCCGGGGGCGGCGAGCCTCGCGGCTTCGGTGACGACACGGTCCATGACCCCAGTGTCCTGGCCGGACACCTCCACCACCGGGACATTCTCGGCGTGTCGCGCCAGAGCCTGCCGGATCCGTCCGCGGTCGACGCCCAGGAGCACCGCGCCACGTAGCCGGGGCGCGGCCCGCCGTACCAGCTCGTCCACGTCGGCGCCCTTCAGCTGCCCTCCGGCGATCCAGACGATCGAGGGATAGGCCGCCAGCGACGCCGCCGCGGCGTGCGGGTTGGTGGCCTTGGAGTCGTCCACGTAGTCGACCTCGCCGATCCGGGCGACATGGGCGATCCTGTGCGGGTCGGGGACGAAGTCCAGCAGGCCCTGCCGTACGGCCTCCGCGGGCACCCCGTAGGACCGGGCCAGGGCGGCGGCGGCCAGGGCATTGGCCACGTTGTGCGGCGCGAACGGCCGGATGTCCCCGAACGAGGCGAGCTCCTCGGCGTTGCGCACCGGGTCGGCCACGAACGCCCGGTCCACCAGCAGGTCCTCGACCACGCCGATCTGGCCGGGCATCGGCACGTCGAGGGTGAAGCTCACCTTGCGCGGTCCCCCGTCGTACGGCGCGGCCAGGCGGGTCGCCCACTCGTCGTCGGCGTTGTGGACGATCGTCCCCGCCCGGGCGAAGATCCTCCCCTTGGCCAGGGCGTACTCCTCCATGGAGCCGTGCCAGTCCAGATGGTCGGGGGCGACGTTGAGGACGGCGGCGGTGTGCGGGACGAGGCTGGGCGAGCGATGGAGCTGGAAGCTGGACAGCTCCACGGCCAGCACGTCGGCATCCCCGGTGACGGCCTCCACGATGGGGGTGCCGACGTTGCCGACCGCCAGCGCCCGGTGCCCGGCAGCGGTCAGCATCGAGGTGAGCATCCGGACCACGGTGGTCTTGCCGTTGGTGCCGGTCAGCGTCAGCCAGGGCGCCGCACCTGCCGGGCGGAGCCGCCAGGCCAGTTCGACCTCGCCGATCACCTCCACTCCGGCCTCGGCCGCCGCGACGAGCAGCGGATGGTGCGGCGGCCAGCCGGTGGCGACGACGAGGGAGGTGCCGGCGGGCAGCTCGGCCGGTTCGCCGAAGCGGACCTCGACACCGAACGCGGCGAGCTCCGCGGCCGTCGCCCTGGCCCGATCCCCGTCCCTGCCCTCCAGGACGACCACCTTGTCGCCCCGGGCGGCCATGGCGCGGGCGGCGGCCGTACCGGAGACTCCGAGACCGGCGACGCAGATCACGCGCTCACCCCCGCCGGTCGCACGATCGAAGGGGTGGTCACGGCTTCGGCATCCATTCGACGTAGAACAGTCCGAGGCCGGCGGCGGCACACAGGCCGGCGATGAGCCAGAAGCGGACCACGATGGTCGTCTCCGCCCAGCCCGACAGCTCGAAGTGGTGCTGGAGCGGGGCCATTCTGAAGACCCGCTTGCCGGTCATCTTGAAGAAGCCGACCTGAATGATCACCGACATCGTGATGACCACGCACAGCCCGGCCAGGATGATCAGCAGGAGCTGGGTGCGGGTGGTGATGGCCAGGCCGGCGAGCACGCCGCCCAGGGCCAGCGAGCCGGTGTCACCCATGAAGATCTTTGCTGGGGGGGCGTTCCACCACAGGAAGCCCACCAGCGCGCCGAGCACGGCGGCGGCGACCACGGCCAGGTCCAGCGGGTCGCGGACCCAGTAGCAGTTGGGGCCGAGCTGGGTGGTGCAGCTGTTGCGGAGCTGCCAGTTGCCGATCAGGACGTAGGAGGCCAGCACCACGCCGGTGGCGCCACTGGCCAGGCCGTCGAGACCGTCGGTGAGGTTCACCGCGTTGGAGAAGCCCACGATCATGATGAGGACCCAGATCGTGAACCCGACGATGCCGATGGACGGGCCGAAGTCCCGCAGGAACGACAGCCGGGTCTCGGCCGGCGTGATCAGGTAGGCGTTCGGGAAGCGGGTCACCAGGACCGCGAAGACCGCGCCGACGATGAGCTGGCCTAGGGCCTTGGCACCGCTGCGCAGACCGAGACTGCGCTGCTTGTAGATCTTGATGAAGTCGTCGAGGAAGCCGACCGCGCCGAGCCCGGCCATCAGGAACAGCACCAGGACCGCGGAGACGGTCGGCTGGGTCCAGGTGGCCAGGTGGGCACAGGCGAACCCGGCCAGCGCCGCGATCACGATCACGGTGCCGCCCATGGTGGGGGTGCCGCGCTTGTCGTGGTGACCGGAGGGGCCCTCCTCCCGGATGCTCTGACCGTAGCCGCGCCGCGAGAACAGCCGGATCGCCAGCGGCGTGCCGAACATGGACAGCAGCAGACCCACCGCCGCCGCGATGAGGATCTCCCTCATCGGCGGTCACCCCCGAGCAGCGCCTCGGCCACGCGCTCCAGCCCGGCGGCGCGCGGCCCCTTGACCAGCACCACGTCTCCGGGGGCCAGGAGTGCCGACAGCGCGGCGCCCGCCTCCTCGGCGTCGGCGACATGCGTGACCCGTGTGACGGCGGAAGCGCCGTCCACGGCGGCCCGCGCCCCGGCCAGGACCGGGCCGGCGTCGGGTCCGACGACGAAGAGACCTTCCAGGCCCGCGCCTCCCGCCAGGCGGCCCACGCCCTCGTTCAGGGCCGCGCTCTCCTCCCCCAGCTCGCGCAGGGCGGCGATGACCGCGAAGCGGCGGCGCCCGCCCGCCAGGGCGTCCAGGGCGCCGAAGGCGGCGCGCATGGAGTCGGGGTTGGCGTTGTAGGCGTCGTTGATCACGGTGACGCCGTCATCCCTGTCGGTGACCTCCATGCGCCAGCGGCTGCGGGGCTCGGCCTCCGACAGCTCCTCGGCGATGGTCGCGACCGGCAGCCCCAGCTCATAGGCGGCGGCCGCGGCGGCGAGCGCGTTCTCCACGGCGTGCTCGCCGTACAGGCGGAGCGCGACCGGCGCGGCCCCGGACGGGGTGCGCAGCGTGAAGGCGGCACGGCCGCGGTCGTCGAGGGTCACGCCCTCCGCCCGCACCGTGGCGGTCTCGGCGCGGCCGTACCAGGTGATCCGGGCGTCGGTACGGCGGGCCATCGCGGCCACCAGCGGGTCGTCGGCGTTCAGTACGGCCACGCCGTCGGCGGGCAGGGCCTCGACCAGCTCGCCCTTGGCCTTGGCGATCGCCTCCTTGCCGCCGAAGACGCCCAGGTGGGCGGTGCCGACGTTGAGGACCACACCGATCGCCGGCGGGGCGACACGGGCCAGGTGGGCGATGTCGCCCGCGTATCTGGCGCTGAGCTCCAGCACCAGGTAGCGGGTGTCCTCGTCGGCCTTCAGCACCGTGAGCGGGTGGCCGATCTCGTTGTTGAGCGAGCCCACCGGGGCGACCGTCGGGCCGATCCTGGCGGTGAGACGGGCCAGCAGGTCCTTGGTGGTGGTCTTACCCGCGGACCCGGTCACGCCGAGGACCGTGACCGAGGGCAGCTCGGCGCAGACGGCGGTGGCCAGGGCTGCCAGGGCGGCCACGGCGTCGCCGACGACGACCGCGGGGACGTCGACGGGCCTGGACGCCAGCACGGCGACGGCCCCGGCCTCGACGGCCTGGGCGGCGAAATCGTGCCCGTCAACCCGGTCGCCCTTGATCGCGACGAACAACGATCCCGGCTCGACGGCGCGGGAGTCGATGACGACCGGGCCACGTACGACCGCACGGGGATCGGCCATGCCAGCGAGGGCGCCCGAGGTGATCTCGGCGATCCTGGCCAGCGGCAACGGGATCATGATGCGTCTTACCTACTCTCCATACGTGTCTTCGGGGCCCGTCCGGTTCCGCCGTCTGACGATCGCGCCGGCCACCACTTGCCTGTCGTCGAACGGGAGTACTTCGTCCCCGACGTACTGGCCCTGCTCGTGACCCTTGCCGGCCACGACGACGACGTCGCCGGGACCTGCCCGGCCGATCGCCAGATCGATGGCCGCAGTCCGGTCCGGCTCAATGATCACATGCGCGCGCTCATGCTGAGACACGCCGAGGACTCCGTCCATCATCTCAGCGAGAATCCGCAGCGGGTCCTCCGAACGAGGATTGTCACTGGTGAGGATGGCCACATCCGCCAGCCGCGCGGCGGCCTCCCCCATCATCGGGCGTTTGCCCCGGTCACGGTCGCCGCCACAGCCCAGCACCACGGTCAGCTTGCCGGCCGTGACCTGGCGCAGGGCACGGAGCACCGACTCCACCGCTCCGGGCTTGTGCGAGTAGTCGACGATGGCCTGGAAGTCCTGGCCGCCGGACACCCGCTCCATCCGGCCGGGCACACCGGTCAGCGTACCGACGCCGGCCACCGCGGTCCGCAGCGGCACCCCGGCCTCCACGAGGGAGACGATCGCGCCCAGCGCGTTGGCGACGTTGAACGGGCCGGGCAGGGCGACCGTCGCCTCCTCCTCGACGCCGCCGGGACCGACCACACGGAAAGAACTGCCGTCGCCTCCCAGGCGCACGTCCACGGCGCGCCAGTCGGCTTCGAGGGCACCCTCGGCGGAGAAGGTGGTCATCGGGATCTTACTCAGGCCGAGAAGCTCACGTCCGTGGGCGTCGTCGATGTTGACGACGCCGAGGCGGCTCATCTCGGGTGTGAACAGCCGGACCTTCGTCGCGAAGTAGTCGTCGAGGTCCTTGTGGAAGTCCAGGTGGTCCTGGGAGAGGTTGGTGAACAGCGCGACGTCGTAGAAGACCGCGTCGACACGGCCCAGCGCCAGCGCGTGACTGGAGACCTCCATCGCGGCGGCCGTGACGCCGTGCTCACGCATGACGGCGAACAGGCCATGCAGGTCGCTGGCCTCCGGCGTGGTCAGCTTGGGCACGGAGCGCAGCTCGCCGACGTGGATCTCCACGCCGCCGATCAACCCGGCCCTGTGCCCGGCGGCCCGCAGCCCGGCTTCCAGCAGGAAGCTGGTGGTGGACTTGCCGCTGGTGCCGGTGACGCCGATGACCATCACCTCCGCCGCCGGCTGGCCGTACACCCAGGCGGAGACCTGGCCGAGCACGCGGCGCGGGTCCGGCACGACCAGGACCGGCAGGCCGGTTGCCACGGCGGCCGGTCTGCCCGCCTCGTCGGTCAGGATGGCGCTGGCGCCGGCGGCGAGAGCCTGGGCGGAGAAGTCGGCGCCGTGGACCGTGGCCCCCGGCAGCGCGACGTAGAGATCCCCGCGCTGGATCTGGCGCGAATCGATGGTGATCCCGGACACCGCGGCCAGCGGTGCTCGCGACGTGCCGGAAGGCGCGCCGAGCAGGCTCGCTAGCCCCGAGAGTGGACGGGGTGAACTGGTTGACGGTCGCATGGACGACGGGGGACGCACGGCGAGAGCGTACCTTCCCTCATCACTCCCCGGCGCGTATCGGCACCGAGGAGGGCATCGTTCCGGTGGGCGGGATCTTTTTGCTCTTCAACGCGAACGTCATCACTTTCTTGAAGACCGGGGCGGCGATCTCCCCACCGTAATAGCCCTTGTGGGGGTCCTGAACCACCGCCAGAACGACCAGGCGGGGCTTGTCCGCCGGGGCGAAACCCACGAATGTCGAGGTGTATCCGCAGTATCCCTGGCACTTGACGTCGTAGCGCATCGCGGTGCCCGTCTTGCCGGCGACCCGGTAACCGTCGATGGCGGCGAGGTTGCCGGTGCCCTCCTCACTGACGGCTGCCTCCAGCATCCCGGTGACCTCCCTGGCCGTACGCTCGCTGATCACCCGGGTCCGTTTGCCCGGTTCGGACGGCACGAATGCGCCGTTCTCGGCGGTGGTGCCGGCCACGATCTGCGGGGTGACGCGGGTCCCGCCGTTGGCGATGGTCTGGTAGACGCTGGCCGTCTGGAGCGCGGTCACCGAGACACCCTGGCCGTAGGCGATCGTGCAGCGCTGGCTGCCCGACCACTTCTTCCAGTCCGGGAGGAGTCCTGCCTCCTCGCCGAAGAGACCGGTGCCGGGTTTGGCGCCGAACCCGAAGCGCTGCAGCATCGCGTGCAGCTTCTGGTCGCCGATCTTCCGCGAGGCGAGGATCGTACCGACGTTACTGGAGGTGGCGACCACACCGGAGAAGGTCAGGTGCTCCACGGGGTGCGGGTGGGAGTCCCTCAGCACCCGGTCGGCGCATCTGATGTTGTCATTGACCCTGAACACGGTCTCCGGCCGCACGGCCCCCGACTCCAGGGCTGCCGCAGCGGTGATGACCTTGTTGGTACTGCCCGGCTCGAACACGTCGGTCACCGAGCGATTGACCCAGTCTTCGGGGGCGGTCTTGGCCCAGTTCGTCAGGTCGAGCTCGGGCGCGTTGGCCATGGCGACCACCTGGCTGCTCGGCACGTCGAGGACGATGACGCTGCCGGTCCGCGCGCCGGTGGCCGCGACCTGGTCGGTGATCGCCTTCTGCGCGGCCCACTGGATGTCGCGTTCGATGGTGAGCCGCACGTCCCTGCCCTCCACGGGCGTCTTCAGGGTACTGCGGGTCATCGGGATGCGCTGCCCCATGGCGCCCGTCTCGATGAACTGCTCGCCGTCACGACCGGCGAGCAACGTGTTGTAGGTGTATTCCAGCCCGCTCAGGCCCGTGCCGTCGGCGCCGACGAAGCCCAGCATGGTGCCCGCCAGGTCACGGCCCGGGTAGTCCCGCCGGTAGACCTGCTTGCTGCCGACACCCACGAGTTTGGGCTTGCGCTCCATGATCCGCTGGGCGACGGACGGTTCGACGGCGGCGGCCACCTGCTGGTAACGACTGGAGCTGTTGGCGAGCTTGGCCGCGATCTGCTCCTTCGGCTGGTTCAGCTCGGCGGCCAGGACCGTGGCCACCTGGTCACGCTTGCCCGGTTCGACCATCGAGGGGTCGACGAAGATCTCGCGCGCCTCCAGGGTCAGCGCGAGCTCATGCCCGTTGACATCGGTGATGGAGCCTCGTCGCGCGGTCAGCTTCTCGCCCCGCACCCGCTGCTCGGCCGCCTGCGCCATGTAGACCTTGGAGTCCAGGCCCTGGAGCTGTATGAGCCGTCCGGCGAAGATGGTCAGCACGAAGGTCATCACGATCAGGCCGATGTTGATCCGCCTGCCGGGGTTGCCCAGACGCAGCACCGCGGGCGGACGCGCCGGCGGCCGGGGCGGCCTGCCTCCCCCGCCGCCCCTGCCCGGCGGACGGCCGGGATCGGCGGGCCGGCCGTCCCCGCGTCCTCCGCCGCGACGTCCCCGTTCCGGCGGGTCCGGCCGGGGGGAACTGCGCGGCCTGCGCGACGTCTCCGGACCCGACGGCCTGCCAGGCCTGCCCGCACCCTCGGGACGCGTGGATCTGCCCGGGGCACCGGCTCTGCTCGCCGTTGGAGAACCGCCCGGCCTGCCGGGGCCGTCGGCACGCTGCTTGCCTGTCCTGGCGGAACCCCCCGGCCTGCCCGGAGCGCCGGACTTGTCGGCCCCCCGGCCACCGGACTTGCCCGACTTACCCGACCCCGCCGGACCACCGGACCTACCCGCTCCGTCCGGACGACCGGGTCTGCCCTGACCATCGGCGCCGTCGGGTCTGCTTGAGCCTTCCGAGCGGGTGGGCTTGCCGGAGGGACCCGGCCTCCCCGTCGTATCCGGACCGTTCGGTCTGCCGGTACGGCCGGGCCCGCCTGGGGCCCGGCGGCCGGATGCTCCCGCGGGGCCGGAGCCGCCGCGGCCGGGACCCCGGCCACCGGTCTCCCTCACCGGCCCGTGCCCGGCACTCGCTCCTGCCCGACGGGCGTCTGGCCTTCACTCGCGGCCCGGCTACCGGCAGAGCGGTCGAGGGTGATGACTCTGGCCTTGTCCCAGTCAGGTTCCAGACCCTGGTTGGCGGAGTTACGGGAGAGCGCGTCGGGCATCTCCATCCGCATGTTGTCGTTCTTCAGCTCCTCCACGTCCTGGCGGAGCTGATCGTTGGTCTTACGGAGTTCGTCCGCCCTCAAGGAGTCCTGAGCAAGGACGGTGTTCAGCAGCAGCAGGCTGACCAGGCCACCGCAGAGCAGGCCGACCACGAGCAGCACGAAGGGAGCGCGCGGCGCACGCCTCCGCTGGGCCGCCGGAGCCGGGGCTGCGGCACGGGCGACGGGCACGGTCCTGACCGGCCTGGTCCTGCGTGCCGGTGGCGTCGCGCGGGGGACGCGCGCAGGTCGTCCGCCACGGCTCGGCGCGGTGCGGACGTCTGAATCACTCCTCGTCAACTGCCTCACGGATCCTCTCTGCCGCCCGACACCGGGCAGAGGCCGCCCGCGGGTTGCGGGCCACCTCCTCTTCGCTCGGAAGCTCGGCTCCCCTTGTCAGAAGGGCGAACCGCGGCTGGTGAGCCGGCAACGGGACGGGCAGCCCCGGCGGGCCGGTCTCCTTGGTCCGTGCCGCCAGCACCTGCTTGGTCAGCCGGTCTTCAAGGGAGTGGTAGGCGAGCACGACCACGCGCCCACCAAGCGTCAGCGCGTCGAGTGCGGCGGGCAACGCGCGTTCCAGTGCTGTCAACTCCGCGTTCACCTCGATCCGCAGCGCCTGAAAAGTCCTTTTTGCGGGGTTTCCCCCAGTTCGTCGGGTAGCAGCCGGGATTGCCGTACGGACAATCTCCGCAAGCCGCTTGGTCGACGTTATGGCCTCGTTGCCCCGTTCCTTGATGATTAGGCGTGCGACACGCGGGGCGAATCGCTCTTCGCCGTAATCCCGGAGAATCCGGATGAGCTCCGCGGCCGAGTAGGTGTTCACGACGACCTCGGCTGTCAGCTCCTGATCGCCGTCCATCCGCATGTCCAGCGGCGCGTCGTACGAGTAGGCGAAGCCGCGCTCGGCCTCGTCGAGCTGGGGCGAGGATACGCCCAGGTCGAACAGGGCAGCGTTGACGCGCGGGTGGCCGGCCTCCGCCAGCACCTCGGTCAGCTCGTCGGAGACCGCACGGACCAGCGTGATCCGGTCCGCGTACGGCGCCAGCCGGGCCGTTGAGCGCTCGATCGCGGTGGGGTCGCGGTCGATTCCGATCAGATGCAGCGAGGGATGGGCGGCCAGCAGTGCCTCGGCATGGCCGCCGAGGCCCAGGTTGGCGTCGACCACGACGGGGTCGGGGCCCGTCAGCGCGGGAGCCAGGAGCTCCAGCACTCGGTCGAGCATCACGGGCACATGGCCGCCCGAAGCCTGAAAATCACGCATGTCGTTCTCGGCGCGCATGAAGCGCAAACCCCCCTCTTGCCGCCGCGCTCGCGGATGCGCGGCGGATGTTCATCGGTGTCCCTGCTGGTCCCCACCCCCGGGCCGTCCGGCCAGGTCCCCATCCGCACCCACGTACCCGCCCGTCACCTGACACCGGGGAAGGTGCATCAGCTGACGTGCATGCTGGTTGCGGGTGGAGACCTCGCCGAACGACGTTTTCACCGATGAGTCGACCGTGGAGTCACAGAATCCCTGGCAGCACCTCCTCCGACAGATCGGCAAAAGCCTGCTCTTGATCGGCCAGATAGGTGTCCCAGGCGTGTGCGTCCCAGATCTCCAGCCGTGTGTTGGCTCCGATGACCGTGCAGTCACGGTGCAGGCTGGCATACTCACGCAGAGCCTGCGGGATGGTGACCCGGCCTTGTTTGTCGGCGACCTCGTCAGATGCACTGGCGAAGAAGACCCGGCTGTAATCGCGGACCGCCTTGGCGGTCACCGGCGCTGTGCGCAGAGCCTCGGTGATGCGCTGGAACTCCTCTACGGGAAAGACGTAGAGGCAGCGCTCCTGGCCTTTGGTGATCACCAGACCCTCCGCCAGCTCCTCGCGGTACTTCGCCGGCAGGAACAGCCGTCCCTTGTCATCAAGACGCGGGTGATGAGTGCCGAGGAACATCGGCCCCACCTCCCGTGCCTAGCGGAGCGCCTGACGCTGTAGTCCCTGCCCTCCACTGCGCACCACCATACTCCACTTCTCTCCACCGTCAACTGATTCCGGACGTCCTCGCGGCCGACTCCGGCGATATCTCCCCAGGTCAATATGGGTGGAGTGGAGTGGAGCGGCAGGGCACCCCCCAGACGCCCTGGGCGTGTCGAGAAGAACCTCGATGGCCGGACGATGACGAAATCGGCTGACCGCCGGTGACGGGGGGTGAAAAATAGAACACCCTACGGACTTGTCACGAGATCGGCACATCTGTCGCACAAGAACGCCATGATCAGAGTGGACACTATGGCTATTCACCCGAAAGGGCCTTTATATCCACATAGAGTCGCCCAGGAACGCACAGCGCCGTAGTGTCGGTACTCACAATGGAAAAGGGACCGCAAAGGTCCCGAAAATACGGACCCCCCGGCGCAAACCGCCGCACCTTCATGGAGGCCTGGTGGCAGTAACCCATGACGTCTCACCTCGGCTCGATGATCTGGCCGTCACGGCGCATCGGATCCGCCAGGCGATCGAGTCGGTGATCGAAGGTAAAAGCGACGTCATCCGCCTGACCTTGACCGTTCTTCTCGCCGAGGGCCACCTGCTCATCGAGGATGTGCCCGGAGTGGGCAAGACCATGCTCGCCAAGGCCCTGGCACGATCCATCGACTGCCCGGTGCGCCGGGTCCAGTTCACCCCGGACCTGCTGCCCAGCGACATCACAGGGGTGAGTGCGTACAACCAGCAGACCAGGGAGTTCGAGTTCAAGCCCGGCCCGGTGTTCGCCAACATCGTGGTGGGCGACGAGATCAACCGGGCCTCGCCGAAGACGCAGTCGGCGCTGCTGGAGTGCATGGAGGAGCACCAGGTCACCGTCGACGGCACGACCTACCGGCTGGACAGCCCGTTCATGGTGATCGCCACCCAGAACCCCATCGAGATGGAGGGCACCTATCCCCTCCCCGAGGCGCAACGCGACCGCTTCACAGCCCGGATCGCGATGGGATACCCCGAGCCCACGGCCGAGCTGGAGATGCTCGACGTGCACGGTGCCGCCTCCCCGCTGGACAAACTGCAGCCGGTGGCGACCACCGCCGAGGTCCAGGCGCTGATCGAGGCGGTGCGCGCGGTCTACGTCTCACAGCCGATCAAGAAGTACGCCATCGACCTGGTGACCGCCACCCGCCACAGTCCCGACCTGCGGCTCGGCGCCTCCCCTCGTTCGACCCTGCAACTGGTCAGGGCGGCCCGGGCGCACGCCGCGCTCGCCGGCCGCGACTACGTCATCCCCGACGACCTGCAGGAGCTGTGCCTGCCCGTCCTCGCCCACCGGCTGCTGCCCAGTGTCGAGGCCCAGGGCCAGCGCCGCACGCCCGAGCAGGTGATGGCCGAGCTGGTCCGCCGGGTGCCCGTGCCCGAGACGCACGTCAAGTGATGTCCGGCCTCAAGGCGCTCACCGCCCGCGGCCGGTCGTTCCTCGCATCCGGCGTCGCGGCGCTGGTGTGCGCCTTCATCCTCGGGGAACACGACCTGCTCAGGATCGGGGTGCTGATCGTCTCCCTGCCGCTGCTGACGGCCATGGTGGTGGCCCGCACCCGTTACCGGCTGAGTTGCGCGCGGCGCCTGGACCCGCACAGGGCCGAGGTGGGCAGCGAGGCCACCGTGACACTGCGGCTGGAGAACGTCACCCGGCTGCCGACCGGCCTGCTGATGATCGAGGACACCGTCCCGTACGCGCTGGGGGCACGGCCCAGGTTCGTCCTGGACAGGGTGGAGTCACACGGCGTCCGGGAGATCGACTACCGGGTCCGCTCCGACCTGCGCGGCCGTTTCGGAATCGGCCCGCTCACCGTCCGGATCACTGACCCGTTCGGCCTGGTCGAGCTGACCAGGTCGTTCAGCATCAGCGACACGCTCGTGGTTACCCCACAGGTCGTGGCGCTCCCGCACGTCCGCCTCTCCGGCGAGTGGACGGGCGGGGGCGACAGCCGTACCAGGAGTGTGGCGGCCGCGGGTGACGACGACATCGCACCGCGCGAGTACAGGCAGGGTGACGACCTGCGGCGCGTGCACTGGCGCTCGACCGCCCGGTACGGCGAGCTCATGGTGCGGCGCGAGGAGCAGCAGTGGCAGAGCCGGGGCGCGCTACTGCTGGACACCCGCCGGTACGCACACCGCGGTGAGGGGCCCCGCTCGTCGTTCGAGGTGGCGGTCTCGGCCGCGGCCTCGATCGGCGCCCATCTGGCGCGCGAGGGACTCGGCCTGCGCCTGGTCACCGACCAGGGGGCCGAACACCTCACCGACACCGGGCTGAGCTGGTCGCTGCTGGATGCCCTTTCCGTGGTGCGCACCAGCTCGGCGCGGTCGCTGGAGTACGGCATCAACGCGCTACGGCAGGGCGGCGGCGACGGACTGATCGTGGCGGTCCTCGGCGGGATCGACGTGGAGCAGGCCCGGGCGCTGGCCAGGCTGAGGCACGGCAACGTGACCGGCGTGGCCGTGATGCTGGACGTGGCGGGCTGGGAGCGGCCCGAGCTCGGCCAGAACGAGAAGTACCAGGCTGCGCAGGCGATTCTCGCCGGGACGGGCTGGCGCATCGTGCGGCTGCCCGCGGGGACCTCGATCGCGAGCGTGTGGCCGGACGCCGCGCAGCGCGGGCGATTCGCACTCAGTGGGGACGGTTCATGAGACTTCCCATAGCGTCGGGCATGGCCACCGGAGCGGTCGCGCTCGCGCTCTATCCCCTGTTCCAGGGAGGCGACTGGTTCTGGGCATGCCTGGGGATCATCCTGGTGGTCACGGGGGTCGGCCTGCTGGGCAGCCGCTACACCCTGCCGAACTGGCTGGTGCCACCGGCCCAGCTTCTCGCCGTATGGCTCTACCTGACGGCGGTGTTCACCGGCGATGAGACATGGGCGGGGCTGGTGCCCACCAAGGAGTCGGTCATCGCGCTGGCGAAGCTGCTGATCACCGGTTTCGCCGATATCCAGCGATATGCCGCCCCGGTGCCGGCCAACACCGGCATCACCCTGCTGACCTGCGGCGGTGTCGGACTGATCGCGACCCTCGTCGACCTGCTGGCCTCCCGGTTGCGCCGGGCGGCGCTCACCGGCCTGCCGTTGCTGGCGCTGTTCACCGTCCCGGCCGCGGTGGTCTCCGAGCCGATCAGCTGGCCGACGTTCATCATCGCGGCCCTGGGTTACCTGGGGCTGCTGGCCGCCGACGGGCGCGAGCGGATCAACCGCTGGGGCCGGGCGGTGCTGGTGCGCCGTACCCCGTCCTTCGTCGCCCCGAAACCCGCCTCCGACGCCGGGACCCTGCGGCTGTCGGGCAAGCGCGTCGGCTTCACGGCGATCGCGCTGGCCATCCTGCTGCCCGCGCTGCTGCCCACGCTGGAGCCGGATCCGTTGTTCGGGTTCGGCGTGGGCAACGGCAAGGGCAAGGGCGGCAACTCGATCAGCATCCCGAACCCGATAGCCAACCTGCGGGGGCAGCTCTCGCTGCCGAGCAACTCCACCGTGCTGACCTACACCGCCAATGACACCTTCCCGCGCTATCTGCGGCTGTACTCGCTGGACATCTTCGACGGCGAGCAGTGGACGATGACAGGGCCGCAGGGTCATCCCGAGGACCGGGTCTCGGAGGGGCCGCTGCCACCGGCTCCGGGCCAGGCCGCCGACATGGCCGTCACTCAGGCGACCATCAAGATCAAGGTGAGCGAGCAGGTCAGGGAGCCGCTGAGGTTCCTGCCACTGCCCTACCCCGCCAGCCGGGTCCAGATCGAGGGAGACTGGAGGGCCGACCGGGACACGCTCATGGTGTTCTCCACCGAGGAGACCGCCGGGGGGCTGGGTTACGAGGTCGTCACCACCGAGCCCCGGCCGGTACCGGAGACACTCAAGGAGCCGGCGCCCGCGCGGATCAACGAGCGATACCTGCAGCTGCCGGGGACCATCCCCCGGGAGATCAGGGAGCTGGCCAGGCAGGTGACGGAGCGAGACTCCAGTCAGTTCGAGCAGGCGGTCCAGCTCCAGGACTTCTTCACCAAGAAGGGCGGCTTCACCTACAACCTGTCCACCCAGGGGCACAACGGGACGGCGCTGACGGACTTCATGATCCATAGCCGGTCCGGATACTGCGAGCAGTTCGCCGCCTCCATGGCGGTGCTGGCGCGGATCCTGGGCATCCCGTCCCGGGTCGCCATCGGCTACACCGGCGGCAGCTACGTCTCCGGGGAGTGGCAGGTGCGCACGCATGACTCCCACGCCTGGCCCGAGCTCTACTTCGAGGGCGCCGGATGGCTGCGGTTCGAGCCCACACCCGGCGGTAGCACGGGACAGAGCAGCGCGACGGCGCCGTCCTACACCCGGCCGCGGGCCGTGACGGCCGGTGACGAGCCGAGCACGACCCCGACCTCGGACTCCACCGCATCGGATCTGCCCAGCGGATCCGCCCGCGACCGCCGTGACCAGATGCTCGATCGCGACTTCGGCGGTGTGCCGCTCCCGGTGGACGAGGGCGTGCCCCTGGCGATGCGGATCGGCATCGGGACCGTCGCCGTGTCGCTGATCGCGCTGATCCCCGGGATGCTCCGCTGGGAGCTGCGCGCCCGGCGGCGCAGGTCCTACTCACGCGAGATGAACGCCCCGGCTGAGGCACCACCTGTCCCGGACTCCGGCGTCGTGGAGGTCAGGGCCAACCGGCAAGAGCCGGCGGTGGGCGCGGCCTGGGCGGAGCTCGACGACATGTTGTGCGACTACGGCATGTCGCGGCAGCCGAGCGAGAGCCCCAGAGCGCTGGCCCGGCGGCTCGCCGAGCAGTACGGGTTCGACACCGAGGCCGGGGCCGCGATGGCCAGGATCGCCACGGCGGTGGAACGGATGCTCTTCGCCCGCACCCCGGGAGAGATCGGCTCGCTGGCCGAGGACCTCCGCAGGGTACGGCGAGCCCTGGCGGCCACCGTGACGCGAGGGCGGCGGATCCGCGCGGTGCTGCTGCCGCCCTCCACCCTCCTGCGGGCACGGCGTCTGGGGACACGGGTGCTGGACGGCTTCGACCGGCTGGAGAACCTCCGGCTCCGCCGACCGGCCCGGAGGAACGTCTGAGGACTCGAGGACCGGAGGGAGTGCCGGATCGATACGTGCGGGTCGTCTCCCCGGAGACGGCCCGTGATCATCAGCGAGGGAGGGGGCCGTCCCCGGCGTGCCGGGGACGGCCCCCTCCCTCGCTAGCGCTCGTCATGACGACGGCGCCAGCGCTCTTCCATCCGCTCCATGAAGCTCTGCCGGGAGCCGCCGCGGCGCCCGGTCTTGCCCGGCTGTCCGGGCGGTGAGGCCGCGGCCTCACCGAACCCGTTCATCCGCTTCCAGCTGGACAGGCCCCACAGACACGCGGCGAGCATGGCCATGAAACCGCCGACGCCGAGCGGGATGCCGAGCGGGATGTTGTTGATCACGACACCGACCATCAACAGGACGATGCCGAGGATGAAACCGACGGAGGCCTTCACCAGGCGGCGCTTGTAGTGGCTGCGAGGATCGCTGATCCTTACGGTGTTGGCCCACTTCGGGTCCTCAGCGTAGAGGGCCTGCTCGATCTGGTCGAGCAGGCGCTGCTCGTGATCAGAGAGCGGCACGGCGCCTCCCAAGGACAGCCCCAGGACGGGGAAGACGGTGACGAACGACACGGGGTGTCCGAACCTCGCGGTCGGTTATCCCCAGAATACGAGGCTGTAGACGTAGACGAAAGAAAACGTCCAACGTAGTCCAAACCGGAGGCGGCGTCATGGGTCTATTTCACCAAATGGTGGGCGAACAAGCGACGCCGGGAGCACCACATCACGACCGAATCTCCGGGCCGCCCTGTCCATCGCCTGTTCGGCCTCACGCCAGCCCGACTCCCGCTCTCCCAGGCCGAGCTGCCTGGGCGTCTCACCGGCCGGCTGCAGGCTCTCCACCCGCACCCCGACCAGGCGGAGCCGGGCTTCCCCCAGGTCGGCGGCAGCATAGAGATCACAGGCGGTCGCGTAGAGCACCCGGGCGACGTCCGTGGGCTCTCTGAGCGTTCGGGAGCGGGAGATGGTGCTGAAGTCGGCTCGGCGGAGTTTCACGCTGACCGTGCGGCCTACGTGACCGCCCTCCCTGAGCCGGGAGGCGACCCGTTCGGAGAGGCGGAGCAGCTCTCTGCGGATCCTCACGGGGTCGTCCACGTCTGTGGCGAACGTCTCTTCGGCTCCGATGCTCTTGTCGGGCACGTGCGGGGTGACCGGGCGCTCGTCGCGCCCCCAGGCGAGTGCGGCCAGATGCGCGCCGGCGGCCTGGCCGAGATGGTGCTGCAGGGTGGCGACCGGGACGGCGGCCAGGTCGCCGACGGTCCTGACGCCCAGCCGCGCCAGAGACCGCTCCGTACGCTCCCCTACGCCCCACAGTGCCCCTACCGGGAGGGGGTGAAGGAAATCCACCACCCTGTCCACCGGCACGACCAGAAGGCCGTCTGGCTTGCAGTGCTGCGATGCGAGCTTCGCGATGAATTTACTGTTCGCCACCCCGACGGAGCAGGTGATCCCGTGCTCACGCACGACCTGCTCGCGGATCATCGCGGCGATGGCAGCCGGTGGACCGAGTCGCTTGCGCGCCCCGCCGACGTCGAGGAACGCCTCGTCGGAGGCGATCGGCTCCACCTCGGGGGTGAACGTGTGGAAGATCTCCATCACCCCCCGGGACACCTCGGCGTACTTCCCCCGGCTCGGAGGGATGATCACCGCCTGGGGGCACAGCCGGCGAGCCCGGGTCATCGGCATGGCCGAGTGCACCCCGAACCTCCGGGCCTCGTAGGTGGCGCTGAGCACCACACCCCGCGCGCCGTCCGCGCCGATGATGACCGGCGCTCCCCTGAGATCCGGGCGCTCACGCAGCTCGACGCTGGCGTAGAACGCGTCCATGTCGACGTGGAGGATCGGGCAGCCGGTGTCGTCGGCGCCCAGCTCGGACTTCGGGCGCGGCATCTGCTGCTTCCTCGACACGACACCATCCTACGGGAACACGTGTTCGACGCATGCCTCACCTGTGGCCGAGGACGTGCAACTGGGTGGCGATGTCCCGGAGCACGGGGTGAACGGCCGCCGCCTGCTCCAGGGCCAGCAGGGCACGCGCGGCCCCCGGCTCACCGTCGAGCAACCGGCTGGGCACCAGGTCGGCGAAGATCCGCACACCGTGGACCTCCCCGGGGGTGAAACCGGTCACGGCGAGAAGCTGCGCCAGGGCCTCCCGGGTGAAGCGCCGGGGGGTGGGATCACGGTCGCCCCAGCGGCCCTCGGGGTCATCCAGCACCTGGCGGGCCTCGTCGAACCGGCCGGCGATCGAGCGGTGCAGCGCGGCGGCGAGTGGATTGGCCGCCAGCACGCTGATCGCGCCGCCCCCGCGCAGCAGGGTGGCCATGGCCGTCAGCGCGCTGACCGGGTCCTCCACGTACTCCAGCACGCTGTGGCAGAGCACCAGATCCGCACTGTCGGCGGGGAGTAGCTCCCCCAGGTCGGCGGCGTCGCCCTGCAGCGCGCGCACGCCCACCCCCGCCTCCGCGGCACGGCGCTCCAACGCGGCCAGCGAGTCAGGGCTGGGGTCGACGACCGTGACGGCATGCCCGAGCTCGGCCAGCGGGACGGCGAAGCCGCCCGTGCCGCCTCCGGCGTCGACGATGTCGAGTCGATCCCGCCCGGTGGCGGACACCCGATCGGCCAGAACTGCCCGCAGGACGTCCCAGACCACGGCGGTGCGGACCGCCGAGGTGCCTGCCTGCCGCGAGATGCCTACGGCGTGCAACTTCAGATCGCCTCCTATTTCGGGTGACGAGCCCACCCTACGCCGGACAGTCCCCGGCACCGTCCAAGGACGATCCATACTCGTGCTTGATCGAGTCTTTTTCCGGCAGGGTGAGAACCCTGGGGGATAAAAGAATTAAGACCAGACAAGAGCAGACATCACCGCGGGAGACCGGCGCTCGCCCCCCGCGGGACGCGCTACAACGTCAGGGATGGCTTGAGCTGCTTGAAGCGGGCCATCAGACCGTTGACGAACTGCGGCGACTCGTCGGTCGACAGTTCGGAGGCCAGGCCGACCCACTCGCTGATGACGACGCCCTCGGGGACGTCGGGCATCCACAGCAGCTCGTAGGTGCCACCACGCAGCAGGTTACGGTCGACCGCCGGCATACGGTCGAGCGTCCAGCCCTCGGCGTAGGTGGTGATCAGCTCGTCGATGCGCGCCCGGTGCCGGCACACACCCTCGACGATCGTCGCGGTGTACTCGTTGACGGGCGGCTCGGCCCGCTCCAGTCGCTCGGCCAGGACGCTCAGCGGATCCTGGCTCCGCGCCTCGGCCTCGAACAGGATGTCCAGCGCGCGCCTGCGCGCCTTACCCCGTGCCGACATCAGGCCCGGCCGAGGTAATCGCCGGTGCGGGTGTCGACCTTGACCTTCTCACCGGTCGTGATGAACAGCGGCACCTTGATCTCGGCGCCGGTCTCCAGCTTGGCGGGCTTGGTCCCACCGGTGGAGCGGTCGCCCTGGAGGCCGGGCTCGGTCTCGGCGATGATCAGCTCGACGGCCGCGGGCAGGTCGACGTAGAGCACGTTGCCCTCGTTGATCGCCACAGTGGCGAGCGTGTTCTCCAGCAGGTAGTTGGCGGCGTCGCCGACAGCGCCCCGGGAGACGTTGAGCATGTCGTAGGTCTCGGTGTCCATGAAGACGAAGTCGTCGCCGTCCATGTAGGAGAACTGCATCTCGCGCTTGTCGACGTTAGCCACCTCGACCTTGACGCCGGCGTTGAAGGTCTTGTCGACGACCTTGCCCGAGATGACGTTCTTCAGCTTGGTGCGGACGAACGCACCACCCTTGCCGGGCTTGACGTGCTGGAACTCCACAACCGACCAGAGCTCACCGCCGTCGAGCTTGAGCACCAGGCCGTTCTTGAGGTCGTTCGTCGTCGCCACTAGTTTCTCCTGCGTACGGCCGCTCTTAAAGGACAAGCAGCTCTTTGGTCGTCCGTGTGAGAAGTTCCGGTCCGTCATCACGCGTCACAAGCGTGTCTTCGATGCGGACGCCGCCCCTGCCCGGTAGGTAAACTCCTGGCTCAACGGTGACCGGAACTCGATCCTCAAGTCTAGCGTGCTCGTGGTCGGGCTCTGGCGTCGCCGGAGACAGGAACGGCACCTCATGGATCTCCAGTCCGACGCCGTGGCCGAGACCGTGCCCGAAGTAGTCCCCATAGCCCGCCTCCGCGATGAGGTCGCGGGCGGCGGCGTCCACCTCGTGGGTGACGGCGCCGGGCCGTACGGCATGCCGGCCGGCCCGCTGGGCGGCGTGGACCAGGTCGTACAGCTCACGCTGCCACCCGGCGGGCTCACCGATCGCCACCGTCCGGGTCATGTCGGCGTGGTAGCCCTCATACAGCGCACCGAAGTCCATCGTGACCAGGTCACCGCGCTCCAGCGGCCGGTCCGAGGGCGAGTGGTGCGGGATCGAGCCGTTGGGGCCGCTCGCCACGATCGACTCGAAGGCGGGCTTCTCCGCACCCAGCTTGATCATCCGGGCCTCCAGCGCCCTGGCGATCTCCCTCTCGGTCACCCCGGACCGCAGTGTGGGCAGCACGTCGGCGAAGGCCTGGTCGGTGAGCGCGCACGCGGTGCGGATGAGGTCGATCTCGGTCTCGTCCTTGATCCGGCGCACCGACTCCACCATCCCGGACAGACGCAGCAGGTCCTCTCCCAGCCGGAAGTAGTCGGCGACGGGCATGTGATGAGCCTCGATGGCGATCCGGTCAGCCATCGTGATCAGGCACCCGGCGACGTCGCGTTCCTCGATCACCTCGATGTCGGAGCAGGCCCGCCGGGCGGTCTCGGCGTAGCGGGAGTCGGTGGCCAGCGTGGCACGGGCGTCGGCCCGGACGAGCACGGCTGCGTTGGAGCTGGCCAGGCCGGTCAGATAGCGCACGTTGACACCGCGGGTGACCAGGATCGCGTCGGCCTCGTGAGCGGGGAGCAGCGCCGCGAGACGTTCACGGCGACGAGCGTGGGTGTCGGTCATGACTCGCATGCTATTGACCGCCGCTCCCCGCCGTTCCCCAAGGGCCCCGCCGGAGCGGGATCCTCTTGATCCGGATGTCAGGAAGCGAGCTCCCTGACCTTCTCGATGAGCCGGACGCGTTCCTCGTGGGTACGGCCGAGCGGGGCGACGTTGACCGTCGTGACGCCCGACTCCCTCATCGCCTGGAGGCGGTCGCGGACGTGGCCCTCGGAGCCGATCAGCGACATCTTCTCCAGCAGCTCGTGCGGGACGAGCGCGGCGGCCTCGTCCTTCCTGCCCTCCAGATAGAGGTCCTGGATCTGCTCGGCCTCCCTCTCGTAGCCGTAACGGCGGGCGAGGTCGTTGTAGAAGTTCTTGCCCTTGGCCCCCATGCCGCCGATGTAGAGGGCGGCCATCGGGCGGCCCAGCTCCAGCCAGCCGGACACGTCGTCACCGATGGCCAGCGCCGCCTGGGCGATGATGTCCAGCTCGCCCAGGGCCGGGTCGCGCCTGGCTCTGCCCGCGGCCAGTGAGGCTCCCCAGACGTCGGCGGCCTTCTCCGGTATGTAGAAGATCGGCTCCCAGCCTTCGGCCAGTTCCGCGGAGAGCTCGACGTTCTTGGGGCCGATGGCGGCGATCACGATGGGGATGCGGTCGCGGACGGGATGATTAATGATCTTCAGGGGCTTGCCCAGGCCGGTGCCCTGACCGGCGGGGAGCGGGACCGTGTAGTGCTTGCCCTCGTAGGTCAGGCGCTCGCGCTTCCAGACCCGGCGGCAGATCTCGACGATCTCGCGGGTGCGGCCCAGCGGAGCGGTGTACGGCACGCCGTGGAAGCCCTCGATGACCTGCGGTCCCGAGGCGCCGAGGCCGAGGGTGAAGCGGCCGTCGGAGACGTAGTCCATGCCCGCGGCGGTCATGGCCAGCAGGGTGGGCGTCCGGGAGTAGATCGGCAGGATGCCGGAGGCGATCTGCAGGCGCTCGGTCTTGGCCGCGATGTAGCCCATCTGGCTGACCGCGTCGAAACTGTAGGCCTCCGCGACGAAGACGATGTCGAGACCGGCCTTCTCGTAGTCGGCCAGCGCGGCCACCGTCTGCTTGAAGCCCTCCGAGTAGTCCAGGGCCATACCGATACGCATCCTGAGACCGTCCTTCCACGCACCCACGAAACCGAATGATGTTCCGTTTTCTCCGGGGCAAAAGGCTATCGACTCACCGCCGAACCACCAACCCCCGCACCCCCGGAGCGGGGCCGGTAGCGTACACATTCCCAGGCGGAGGAGGCCCCCGTGGGCCAGGCGGACGAGGAGCGGCGTGCTGAGACGGTCGATCATCGCGGCGGCCGGGGCGCTGGCCCTGGTCCTCGGCGGACACCGGCTCCTGCCGGAGCTGGGCGGTCTCACCCCCGTACTGGAGAGCGTGCTCCCCTGGCTCGGCGTCGCCGTGCCCGTGCTGCTGGTCGCCGCGCTGCTCACCCGCTCCTGGCGGGTGAGCGTCGCCGCGCTGCTCCCGGCGGCCGTCTGGGGGGTCATGTTCGGTCCCGTGCTGCTGCACAGCCCACCGGGCGGCCCGAGCGACCTGTCGGTCGCCACACTCAACGTGGGAGTGACCAACGCCGCCTCCGGGCAGGCCGTACGGGCCCTCTCGAAGGGCCGGGACCTGGTCGCCGCACAGGAGCTGACCGGCGGCGGCCCGGCGGCGAAGGAGCTCAGCAAGCGGTTCCCGCACCACTACCAGGTCTCCACGATCGGCCTGTGGAGCCGGTTCCCGATCGTCGACGCCCGCAAGGCGGACATCGGCCTGGACTGGGTGCGGGCACTGAGGGTCGTGGTCAGGACCCCCAAGGGGAAGCTGACCGTCTACGTCATGCACCTGGCCTCGGCCCGCCCCGGCAGGACGGCCCAGCGCGACGAGACCCTCCTCCACGCCCGCCGGCTCATCGACGGTGACGACAGCGAGCACCTGCTCCTGCTCGGCGATCTCAACACCGCCACCACCGACCGCAAGCGCTCGAACCTGGTCCCTCCGCTGTCGGACGCCCAGCAGGAGGCGGGCTCCGGCTTCGGCTTCACCTGGCCGTCGTCCTTCCCGGTCACCCGCCCCGACCACATCCTCTACCGCGGCCTCACCGCCACCAGCGCCGGTGTGGAGAAGGCCGCCGGCAGCGACCACCGCGCCGCCGTCGCCACGCTCCGCTTCGAAGAGAGCTGACTCACCACGCCTGCGGCGTGGGGTCCGTCGCGCGTAGGGCGGACAGGTCCGCCGGGGTGTCGATGTCGGCGGGGTCACCGGCATCGTCGCAGGGAACCGTGACGACCAGTTCCGGATGGGCTTGGAGGAACGGCCTGGCGCCGACGTCGCCGGTCGCGAGCGCGGCGACCTCCTCGAAGTGCTCCCTGGCGATCAGCACCGGGTTCCTCCGCGCTCCGCCGTAGGTGGCGACGGCCACCGAGGCACCGTCCCGCGCGGCACCGATCAGCCGCTCCACCGCCTCCGGGCCGATGAACGGCTGGTCCACCAGGGCGATCACCACGCGCTCCACGTCGCCGGGGAGCGCGTTCAGGCCGACGCGCAGCGAGGATCCCATCCCGGACCGCCACTCCGGGTTCCGTACGGCCACCGCCCCGCGCACCTGCGCGGTGGCGGCCCCGAGCACGACGACCACGGGGTGGCAGCCGCCGTCACGGAGCAGCCGGACCCCACGGTCCACCAGCCGTTCCCCGCGGAACTCCACCAGCGCCTTCGGCGTGCCGAGCCGCGAGCCCGATCCGGCCGCCAGCAGCAGCCCCGCGGTCACCGCCCGTATGGAGGCCTCCACCCGTGTGATCACGCCTCTGTCCCGTCTCGGTGGATCCGGCCGGTGCCGTCGGTGAGGGGCCGCCCCGAACCACCCCAGCGGAGCTGGATCAGCTCGGCGGCGATGGAGACCGCGGTCTCCTCCGGAGTCCGCGCGCCCAGGTCCAGCCCGATCGGAGAGCGGAGCCGTTTCAGTTCGGCCTCGCCCAGCCCCGCCTCACGCAACCGCGCCAGCCGGTCCTCGTGGGTACGGCGCGAGCCCATCGCGCCGACGTACCCCGCGGGGGTGCGCAGGGCCACCTCCAGCAGCGGGACGTCGAACCGGGGATCGTGGGTGAGGACGCAGATCGCGGTCCGCTCGTCCACGGTGGTCGAGATCAGGTAGTCGTGCGGCCATTTGACGATCACCTCGTCGGCCTCCGGGAAGCGCTTGGCCGTGGTGAAGACCGGGCGGGCATCGCACACGACCACGTGGTAGCCGAGGAACTTGCCGATCCTGGCCACCGCGGCGGCGAAGTCGATCGCGCCGAAGACCAGCATCCGGGGTGGCGGGGCGAAGGAGTGCACGAAGATCGACAGCTCGTCGAGCCGTCGCTCGCCGTGTGAGCCGTATCGCCGGACCCCGGTGAGTCCCTGTGCGAGCATGCCGCGCACGTCGTCGTCGACCGCCTCGTCCAGGCGGGCGACGCCCAGCGAGCCGGAGGAACGGTCCGGCCAGACCACCCTGCGGGCGCCGATCGTGCCTGGCCCGGACAGCACGGTCGCCACGGCCACCGGCTCGCGCCCGCGCACCGATTCGGCGACCGCCCCCAGCTCGGGGAACATCTCGCGCGAGACCGGCTCGACGAACACGTCCAGGATGCCGCCGCAGGTCAGACCGGCCGAGAAGGCGTCGTCGTCGCTCACGCCGTACCGCTGGAGGACGGGGGTTCCGGAGGCGACCACCTCCCGGGCCAGTTCGTAGACCGCTCCCTCCACGCAGCCGCCCGAGACGCTGCCCTCCGCCTCCTCTCCGAACACGGCCATGGACGCGCCCGGCGGGCGGGGCGCGCTGCGGAAGGTGTTGACCACGGTGGCCAGTCCGAACGTCTGCCCGGACTCCCACCACCGCACGATCTGCGACAACACGTCACGCATGCGTCCCTCCCAGCAGTCCGGCCAGTTCCTCGAAGGCGGCCAGGCTGTGTCCGGCCACGAAGTCGTCGATGTGGGGCAGGGCGGCGCGCATCCCGGCGGTGAGCGGCTGGTAGCCCTCCCGTCCCTTGTGGGGGTTCACCCAGATCACCCGGTGCGCCATCCGGGACAGCCGGGCCATCTCCGTGCCGAGCAGCGAGACGTCGCCGCGTTCCCAGCCGTCCGAGGCGATCACCACCACCGCACCCCGGGCGTCGTTCAGCGACAGGAACCTCCGGAGTTCCTCACCCAGCCGGGTGCCGCCGCTCCAGTCGGGGATGGCGCGTGAGACGGCGTCCATCGCGGTGGCCGGGTCGCGGTGGCGCAGCTCGGCGGTGAGCCTGGTGAGCCGGGTGCCCGCGCTGAACACCTCGGTGGCCCGGGGCTCGCACCTGACGAGTGCGTGGGCCAGGCGGAGCAGTGTGTCGGCGTAGGGGGTCATGGAGCCGCTGACGTCCACCAGCAGCACCACTCTGCGGGGCCTGGTGCGGTGCGCGCGGTAGCGGAGCAGTGCGGTCTCCCCTCCGCGCCGCAGTGTCTCGCGGATCGTGGCCCTGCTGTCCAGCCGTCCCCGGTGCGACGGCCGCAGCCGCCGCGACCTGCGCTGCTCGCGCCCCGCCCGGAACAGGGCGAGCAGCCGGTGCACCTCCGCCAGTTCCGTCCCGGTCATCTTGGCCACGTCCCGGTTGCGCAGCACCTCCGCCGCGCTGGCACCGGCCACCGGGGCGGGACCGTCGTCGCCGCCGGGGGCGGAGAGGATGGTGGCGGTGTGCCGGGTGACGGTGACCGTGGCCGGTTCCCTACGGCCCGCGCGTAGCCCGCCGAAGTAGGCGTGGAAGACCCGGTCGTAGCGGGGCAGGTCGTCGGCCGAGGCGCACAGGGTGAACCGGCCCGCCCAGTAGACGTCGCGGGGCCTGGCCGCGTCCAGGTGCGCCAGCGCGCGCAGCAGGCCCTGGGTCCTCTCGTGGTCGGCGGGGACCCCGGCCGCGCGTAGCGTCCTGGCGAACCCGGTCATGACGGCGACCAGCTCCTGCGCCGCCCCCGCTCCGGGTGGACCGCCCCTCCACCGGTCACGGTCCTCGGACGGCCGGTCGTGGTCGCCTCCGGACGGGTCGGGCCACTCAGCCACGGAGATCACCGAAGAACCCGTTTCCGAGCACGGCCTCGTGGTCCTCGCGGTGCTTGAGCAGGGCGCCCAGCGTCGCCGCGGCCAGACCGGGGTCCAGCTCGCGGGCGCCGAGGGTCAGCAGGGCCTCGGTCCAGTCGATGGTCTCGGCCACGCCGGGCGGCTTGACCAGTCCGGCCTCGCGGAGCCGTCCGGCCGCCTTGGCGACCTGCTCGGCGAGGGTCTCGGAGCAGGCGGGCAGGCGCCGCAGCAGGATCGCCACCTCCCGGTCGAAGGAGGGATGTTCCAGCCAGTGGTAGAGGCATCGCCGTTTCAGCGCGTCGTGCACCTCACGGGTGCGGTTGGAGGTCAGCACGACCACCGGCGGCCGCTCGGCCCGGACCGTGCCGAGCTCGGGGATGGAGATCGCGAAATCCGAGAGCACCTCCAGCAGGATGGCCTCGAACTCCACGTCGGCCCGGTCGATCTCGTCGATCAGCAGCACACTGGGCTGGGTCTCGACCGCCCTGAGCAGCGGCCGGGCGATCAGGAACCGCCGGTCGTAGACCTCCACCTCCAGCCGGGCGGCGTCGGTGACCCCACCGGCCTCGGCCGCCTTGAGATGCAGGAGCTGGCGGGCGAAGTCCCAGTCGTAGAGCACCTGGGGGCCGTCCAGGCCCTCGTAGCACTGCAGCCGGATCAGCGGCGCGTCCAGCACCACCGCCAGGGCCCTGGCCAGCTCGGTCTTGCCGACCCCCGCCTCGCCTTCGAGCAGCAGTGGCCGGCCCATCCGCAGGGCCAGAAACGCCGCCGTGGCCAGCCCCTCGTCGGCGAGATAGGCCTGCCGGTCGAGCAGCTCCGCCAGCTCTTCGGGCGATCCCATGTCCGGTGCCTCGATTGTCCGCCTCACCACCACCTCAGGCTACGCCCGGACGGCCGCTCCGGGAGGGGCCGACGGCGAAAGGGATCAGACGGCGGAAGACCCGGCTGTGGACGGGCGTATCCTCACCGTTTGTGAGAAACCTGGTCAGGCAGATCAACACCCCCTCGCGAGCCGTGGTCGCCGCCTTCCTGGCGGTGGTCCTCAGCGGCTCGGCGTTGTTGTCGCTGCCCATCGCGGTCGAGACGGGCCAAGAGGCGTCATGGACATCGGCCCTGTTCACCGCGACCTCGGCGGTGTGCGTCACCGGACTCGCCGTACATGACACGGCGGCGCACTGGACCTCCTTCGGCGAGGCGGTGATCCTGGTGCTGATGCAGATCGGCGGCTTCGGGATCATGACGCTCGCCTCGATCCTCGCGGTGCTCGTCTCCGGCAGGCTCGGCCTGCGCGCCCGCCTCAACACCCAGACCGAGACCAAGACCCTCGGCGCGAGCGATGTGCGCAGGCTGGTCACGGGCGTCGTCAAGGTCACGCTGGTGGTGGAGTCGCTGGCCGCCGCGGTGCTCACCGCCCGCTTCGTCTTCGGATACGGCGAGCCACCCGGCCGCGCCCTGTACCACGGGGTCTTCCACGCGGTCTCCGCGTTCACCAACGCCGGGTTCACCCTCTGGCCGGACAGCATCACGCGGTTCGTCACCGACCCGTGGATCTGCCTGCCGCTCGCGCTGTCGGTGATCGCCGGAGGTCTCGGCTTCCCGGTCTACGCCGCGCTCCGGCGGCACTGGCGCCACCCGGGACGCTGGTCGCTACACGCCAAGATCACTATGGGGATGACCGCCATCCTGCTGCTCGGCGGGACCCTGATCGTCACCGCCATCGAGTGGAACAACCCCGCCACCATAGGCCCGCTCTCCCCCGGGCAGCGCATCCTGGCCGGGTTCTTCCACAGCACCATGACCCGCAGCGGTGGCATGAACTCCGTCGACACCTCCCAGATGAGCGAGAACAGCTGGCTGATCAGCGACGTGCTGATGTTCATCGGCGCGGGCAGCGCGGGCACCGGAGGCGGCATCAAGGTGACGACGTTCGCGCTGCTCGCCTACGTCATCCTGGCCGAGCTGCGCGGCGAGCCGGACGTCACGGCCGGCCGCCGCCGCATCCCCGAGCAGCTCCAGCGGCAGGCACAGACCATAGCCCTGCTCAGTGTGGCCTCGGTCACCGTCGGCACATTCATCATCATGATGCTGACCCCGTTCAGGCTCGACCGCGTACTATTCGAGGTAATCTCCGCGTTTGGCACGGTCGGCCTGTCCACGGGCATCACCTCCGATGTCGGCACCCCCGGGCATCTGGTCCTGACGGCCCTGATGCTCATCGGCCGGCTCGGCCCGGTGACCCTCGGCGCCGCGCTGGCGCTGCACGTCCAGACCCGTCGGTTCCGCTATCCGGAGGAGCGTCCCCTCGTTGGTTGACAAGAAAAGCCGCGGCAACGCGGTCGTGGTGATCGGCCTGGGCCGGTTCGGCGGCGCGCTGGCGCTGGAGCTGGCGAGTCGCGACATCGAAGTGCTCGGCCTGGACAGCGACCCCAAGACCGTCCAGGAGTTCTCGGGCCGGCTCACCCATGTGGTCTGCGCCAGCTCCACCGACGCCGACGCGCTCAGGCAGCTGAGCGTCAGCGAGTTCGGCCGGGCCGTGGTCGGCATCGGCACCGACATCGAGGCGAGCATCCTGACCACCTCGATCCTGGCCGACCTCGGCGTGCCCGACATCTGGGCCAAGTCGATCAACCGCCAGCACAGCCGGATCCTGGAGCGGGTGGGCGCCCACCACGTGGTACAGCCCGAGCACGACATGGGCGAGCGGGTCGCGCACCTGGTCACCGGCCGGATGCTCGACTACGTGGAGGTCGACGAGGACTACGCCCTGGTCAAGACCAAGGCCCCCCGCTGGGCGGACGACAGGACGCTGGGTGAGCTGGGCATCCGCAAGAAGTACGGGGTGACCGTGGTCGGGATCAAGCAGCCCGGCGGCAGGTTCACCTACGCCACCTCCGACACCGTCATCAACGGTGGTGACACCCTGCTCGTCGCGGGTGACACCGACAAGGCCGAGCGGTTCGCCGAGGAGACCTGAGGCCGCAGGGGCCTAGGGGGTCTCCTCGGCCTCGCCGCGCTCCCGGATGAGTGCGGCGAACTCGCGCACCTGCCGCACGGTGCGGTCCTTCTCCGACCCCTGCAGCCCCATGGCTCCGATCGTCGCCCCGTCCGCGAAGTCGATCTTCGCCCAGGGCTCGCTCTGGATCAGCGTGACCCCCAGCACCTCCGGCCACTCGTAGCGGTGCACCCGCAACGCGTTGACCACGGTGACGCCCCGCTCGTCCGCCTCCACCCGGCAGCGTCCCAGCAGATGCAGCACTCCGGCGATCATCCCGCCGAGCACGACCATGGCGACCTTGTCGGCCACAGTGAACGGCGGCGGCAGGAAGACCGCCAGCAGCAGCGCCCCCAGCATGATCGCCGCAGCGAAGCCATACGCCACGATCCGGCCCTTCCTGGGCCGCCACACCACTGGCAGCTCGGGCGGGGAGACGCTCTCGGGGCTCACTTGAAAATCACAATCCTTCGGGAAAACCGCCGGTCACAACCGGTGTGACCGTCGACACAGGGCCGATTGAAATTTACCGCACCGCCCCGTCGGCCCCGACCCCGTCCCGGCTAACGCCGGAGATCCTTCAGCAGCAGGGCGGTCTCCAGGGCCGCCACGGTCGCCTCGTAGCCCTTGTCCTCGTGGCTGCCCGGCAGCCCGGAACGGTCGACGGCCTGGTCGAGGGAGTCGCAGGTCAGTACACCGTTGCCGACCGGGGTCTCCTCGTCGAGGGAGACCCGGGTCAGGCCCGAGGTCACCGAGTCGCAGACGTAGTCGAAGTGGGCGGTCTCCCCACGGATCACGGCTCCCAGGGCGACGACCGCGTCGCACCGCCTGGCCAGGGCCTGGACCACGACCGGGATCTCCAGGGTCCCGGCCACGCGGACCACGGTCGCGGTGGCGCCGCTGTCCTGGCTGGCCTGTACGGCACGGGCCACCAGCTGGTCGGTGATCTTCTCATGCCAGCGGGCGGCCACGATGCCGACGGTCAGTCCCCCGGCCTCGACGGCCGACGCCTCCGGGCGTCCGGTGCCGCTCATGCGCGCCCCTCCCCCAGCGTGCCGGAGTACGCTTCCCGGCCACCGTCCCGCTCGATCATGCCTTCTCCTCGTGGATGTCGTGGCCGAGGCGCTCGCGCTTGGCCGTCAGGTACTTCTCGTTGTAGGGGTTCATCGCCACCGGCATCGGCTCGCGGCCGAGCACCTTGATGCCGTAGCCGTCCATGCCGCGCATCTTGGCCGGGTTGTTGGTGAGCAGCCGGACCGACTTCACGCCCAGGTCTGCGAGGATCTGCGCGGCGTTGGAGAACTCCCGGGCGTCCACCGGCAGCCCGAGTTCCAGGTTCGCGTCCACGGTGTCCCTGCCGTCGTCCTGCAGGCTGTACGCCTTGAGCTTGGCCAGCAGGCCGATGCCGCGTCCCTCGTGCCCGCGCAGGTAGACGACCACGCCCCGGCCCGCGGCGGCGATCTCCGACATCGCGTGGTCGAGCTGGACCCCGCAGTCGCACCGGAGCGACCCGAGCACGTCACCGGTCAGGCACTCGGAGTGCGCCCGGACCAGGAGATCCTCCCCGTCCTCGATGTCGCCGTAGACCAGCGCGAGGTGCTCTCCACCGTCCAGCGCGCTCGCGTAACCGTAGGCGCGCCACATCCCGTACCTGTTGGGCAGGAGGGTCTCTGCGACCCGGGTCACCATCCGCTCGCTGCGCCGCCTGAACTCCACGAGCTGCTCGATCGAGACCAGCGCCAGGTCGTGCTCGTCGCAGAACTCGCGCAGCTCCGGCAGCCTCTTCATGGTCCCGTCGTCGTTGACGACCTCGGCGAGCGCGCCCGCGGGCCTCAGCCCGGCGAGCCTGGCCAGGTCCACGGCCGCCTCGGTGTGGCCGCGCCGGGCCAGCACGCCGCCCTCGCGGTAACGGAGCGGGAAGACGTGGCCGGGCCGTACCAGCTCGAACGGCTCGGTGGCCGAGTCACACAGGGTGCGGATGGTCCTGGCCCGGTCCGCCGCCGAGATGCCGGTGGTCACCCCGTCCCGAGCGTCCACGCTGATCGTGTAGGCGGTGCGGAGCCGTTCCTTGTTGTCGTGGACCATCAGCGGCAGGCCGAGCCGGTCGAGGTCCTCTCCGCGCATCGACACGCAGATCACGCCACTGGTGTGGCGGATGGTGAACGCCAGCAGCTCCGGCGTGGCCTTCGCCGCGGCGAAGATGATGTCACCCTCGTTCTCGCGGTTCTCGTCGTCGACGACCACGACGGGCCTGCCGTCGCGGATGTCGGCGATCGCCCTCTCGATCGGGTCCAGTTCGATCACGTCGCCTCCTTGAGGACGAGTACGGTCCTCGACCGGTACTCCTGCAGCCAGTTGAAGAATCCGACCAGGACGAGCACGGAGAACACCCCGTACACCGCCCCGGAGACGACCAGTCCCGAGCTGAAGGCCAGCGGCACGCCGACCAGGTCCACGGCGATCCAGATCAGCCAGAAGTCGACCAGCGCCCGGCCCTGGGCCCAGGTGGCGACCGCGCTGCCGACGAAGATGTAGGCGTCGGCGGCGACCAGGAGGTAGCCCTCGGGCAGCGGGGCGTGCGCGCCCCAGGAGAGCCCGGTGACGAAGAAGATCACACCGATCACGGCCGTGCCCGCGAGCATGACCCCGACCAGCCCGAGCCGCTCGCGGGCCGTCGCGGGCCGGACGGCCAGCTCCCGGCCGTCCTGGGTGCCGCGTGTCCAGCGCCACCAGCCGTAGACGGCCAGCGTGCCGAACATGAGCTGCTTGAGCGCGTTGCCGGTGATGTGCGCGTTGACCGAGGCGACGAGCAGCAGCACCGAGGCGGTGAGCTGCACCGGCCAGGTCCAGATCGACTTGCGGATGGCCAGCAGCACGGTGGCCAGGGCCGCCACGTTCCCGACCAGGTCGGTCCAGAGGACCCTGGTCCCGAGGACCTCGAATCCCGCCTCAGCCCAGTTCACGGCCCACACCCAGACCGTACGCGCCCACGAGCTTCTCCACGTGCTTGGCGATCACGTCGACCTCGAGGTTCACCGGATCCCCCGGCTGCTTCACCCCGAGGGTGGTGAGCCGCAGGGTGGTCGGGATCAGGCTGACGGCGAAGCCGTCGCCGTCCACGCCGGCCACGGTCAGGCTGATGCCGTCCACCGCGATGGAACCCTTCTCGACCACGTAGCGGTTGAGCTCGGGCGGGAGGGAGAACCGGACGATCTCCCAGTGCTCGTCGGGCTCGCGGGACAGCAGCACACCGGTCCCGTCCACGTGGCCCTGCACGATGTGGCCGCCCAGCCGCTGGTCGGCGCGGACCGCGCGCTCCAGGTTGACCTGGGAGCCGGGCACCAGCGCCCCGAGGCAGCTGCGGTCCAGGGTCTCCTTCATCACATCGGCGGTGAACACCTCACCGTCCACCTCCACCACGGTCAGGCAGACGCCGTTGACGGCGATCGAGTCGCCGTGCCCGGCGTCAGCCGTGACGACCTTGCCGCGGATCGACATGCGGGCCGCGTCCCTCAGTTGCTCGATCGCGGCGATCTCGCCCAGTTCCTCGACGATTCCGGTGAACATTCACAGCTCCTTCAGTGGTACCGGCCAGGCGGTCAGACGCGGGTCCGGTCCGGTGGGGGTGACATCCTCGGACTCCGGGCGGGGGTCCTCGCCGCCGGGGGCGCCCTCCTCGGGCGGGCGGCGGACGGTGGGGCGGTGCCCGGTGCGGTCACGGGGTTCGGGGGTGACGCAGGCGGTGCCACCTCTGGCACGTTCCCGGGCGGCGCGCGACGCGACCACCTCGGCGTGCGTGCCATCGGCGCAGGCGTGGAACCCCTCTCCCCCGGGCTGGCCGGAGGCGTCGAGGACGGCACGTCCGACGACGGGGTTGGGGTTGATGGTGCCGCGTCCGTGCGCGGCGAACTCGATCGCCCGGCGCAGGTGCGCCTGATCAGTCACCCGGGTCTCCTACTCGCCAGTAGCTTTCTGCCACGGCGGGCCCCGGGGATTACAGGTGTGTACACCCTTCTCAGCGGAGAATGCCCGAAGACACTCCCCGCTCGCGCGCTGCCTCCCATCCGGACTTTAACCGTCGGTCCCGGAATTTCACCGGGTCAACCGGTCGATGGATTCGACCGGGTCGCGGACTGTAACCGCCGGTTCGGACTTTCACCGACCCCGGAGCACGCTGCATGCCTGACGGGTCGCTCACCCTTCTGGCTCGCTTCCCGATTATCAGTGTGCCATGCCCGGCAACATGGGGAACACCCCGTCTTGAGTACTGGGAACGCCCGCTCGGGCCCGGCGGCGTCAGGGGACGCCCGGCGCTATGCGGCCTGTTCCGCCGTCACCCGCCGCGCCCTGCGGGCATCCGGGCTGTATCTGACCGGGGCGGGCACCAGGCCGATCCCGGTCTGCAGGGCCTTCAGCGTGACCGTCGCCCACAGGTCTCCGAGCGGCGTCGCGGGCAGGCCATACAGCCTGCGGGCCCAGCGCGGCAGGGTCGCGAAAGCCAGCACGGTGAGCATCGGGATGACCGGCTTGAACGGGAGCAGGTACGGCGGGAGCGACGCGTTGAGGGACTGGCTGAGGGACTGGCGCATCGGGTGAGGTACCTCGGGGGCGAGGTAGAGATCGGGACGACGCTCCTGGATGTAGTCGCGCATCTCGCCGACCGAACCGGGCACGTCGCCCGGGCGCAGGCCGACGATCTCGGCGGCGCGCCGCCACTCGTACACGAACCGGTCGGCCTCCTCGTCGGTCAGGCGCACCCCCGCCCGCCGGGCCACCGACAGATAGGAGTCGACCTCGCCGACATGGACCCACAGGAGAGCGCCGGGATCGTCGAGACGGAAACGCTCACCGGTGTCGGGGTCGAACGCGGTGAGGCGGGAGTGGATCTTCCTGACCCGGGCACCGGCGGCGGCGACCTCCGCGCTCGTGCCGTAGGTGCGCACGCGGACGAACTCGGTGGTGCGCAGGAAACGTGACCACGCCTCGGCCGGGTCCATGAGTGAGGAATTCTGCGCGACACCGCGCATCGCCCGGGGATACAGCCCCTGCATGAGCATCGCCCGGAACCCCCCGACCAGCAGGATCGGCTCCCCCATCACCCGCCAGGTCACGGAAGCCGGCCCGAACAGACCGTGGTCCATGCGTCACCTCCCTCGCACGCGCCCGAACCACCCCGCCAGGCGCACGCCACCCGTCTCGAGGTCTTGACATGAGCGGCGTTATCCGGGCACACCTTCACGGCTGTGTCATAAGCATGTCACAGATCCATGAATATCAACTTCCTGGGTATTTAATTATCCTACTCGCCCCCGGAGAGGGTCAACGGAATTACAACGACAACCCGATCGGCATTGCACAACAAAAAAGAATGAATGGCCGGACCATTGATTTGTTGTGGATTTTTTTGCGATGGTTCCCCCAGATCCCGTTCAGCGCCCGTAGGGAGCTCCGGAACGATGACCATCCCCGCACCGGCCGAGGCCACAACCGGCGAGGCACCCGCGATGAAAGCGCCGGAAACGGTGGGCCGCTCACCCGGGCAGTTGATGTGGCTGCGTTTCCGCCGCGACCGGACCGGCGTCGCCTCCGCCGCAGTGGTGATCACTTTCTTCCTGGTCGCGATATTCGCCCCGGTCATTTCCTGGATATACGGAAAGGATCCCTACAGCCTCTACGGCCAGGACATTCCCGGGCTTCTCAACGACTACGGCTATCCGATGCTGCCCAACGGCGGCGTCAGCTCGGAGTTCTGGTTCGGCATCGAACCGGGCCTGGGGCGGGACGTGTTCACCCAACTCGTCTACGGGATCCGCACCTCCCTGCTGATCGCGGTCACCGCAGAGGACATGGTGCTGGACCCCGCCCTGCGCCCCTGATGACCCGCCTCCCGGCCGCGAAAGATCAGGCCTTCTCCGCGAGGGCGCGCAGGCCGTCCACCGCGAGAGCCGGGTCGTCGGCGCCGTAGACGGCGTTGCCCGCCACGAAGACGTCCGCGCCGGCCTCGGCACAGCGCTCGATGGTCTGGTCCGACACTCCCCCGTCCACCTGCAGCCAGACCTGCCCTCCGTGTCTGTCGATCAGCGCGCGGGCCCGGCGGAGCTTGGGCAGCACCACGTCGAGGAACTTCTGACCGCCGAAGCCGGGCTCGACGGTCATCAGCAGCAGCATGTCGATCTCGCCGAGCAGGTCCTCGTACGGCTCGACCGGGGTGGCCGGGTTCAGCGCGAGGCCGGAGCGCGCTCCGGCGGCGCGGATCTGGCGCAGGGTCCGGACCGGGGCCTTGGCTGCCTCGGCGTGGATGGTCACGCTGCCCGCCCCGGCCTCGGCGTAGGCCGGGGCCCAGCGGTCCGGGTCCTCGATCATGAGGTGGCAGTCGAGCGGCGTCGAGGTCGCCTTGAGCAGGGACTCCACTACGGGAAGACCGAGTGTCAGGTTGGGCACGAAGTGGTTGTCCATGACGTCCACGTGCAGCCAGTCGGCGTTGGGGACCGCCGCGGCCGCCTCGGCGAGGCGGGCGAAGTCGGCGGAGAGGATGCTGGGCGAGATCTGTACGGCCATGATGCGGTCGAGTCTATTGCGCGGCCTCCGGCCGCCGGCCGCTCCCACCCCGGCGGGGCCGGCGGCGGTCAGATGGCGATCTGAACGCCGTACTTCTCCAGCCAGGCGTTGAACTGGAGAAGCCGCTCCAGCGACTCCCTGGGACCCCCTACGACTCCGTCGCCGCCCGCGGGCCGGTTCATCATGGCCCGTACCTTCTCCGGGTCGATCAGCGGCGCGGCGGGGGCGTCCCGGCGGTCGAGCAGCCGGGCCGCCTCCGCACGGACGGCCTGCCCGTAGGCGGGATCCTGCGTCGAGGGGTAGGGGCTCTTGCGGCGTTCCAGGACCGAACGCGGCAGGAGGTCGGCCGCGGCCGCACGGAGCAGGCTCTTCTCGTGTCCGTCGAAGGTCTTCATCGACCAGGGGGCGTTGAAGACGTACTCCACCAGCCGATGATCGCAGAACGGCACCCGGACCTCCAGGCCGACGGCCATGCTCATGCGATCCTTGCGATCAAGGAGGATCTGCACGAACCGGGTGAGGTGCAGGTAACTGATCTCCCGCATGCGCCTCTCCAGGCCGCTCTCACCCGGCAGCCGCGGCACCTCTGCCAGTGCCTGCTGGTAGCTCTCGGCGCTGTAGGCGGGAAGGTCGAGCTTGCGCAGCAGGGACTCGTCGAGGAGCGCGCCCAGGCCGTCGTACCGCGCGACCCCCTGCCTGGCCAGCCACGGGAAGGTGTCGGCAGCGACCGCCTCGGGGTCGTGGAACCAGCGGTAGCCGCCGAAGACCTCGTCGGCGGACTCCCCGGACAGCGCCACCGTGGAGTGCTCCCGGACCGCCTTGAACAGCAGGTAGAGCGAGGCGTCCATGTCGCCGATACCGATCGGCAGGTCACGTGCCCGCAGGACCGCGGCACGCACGGCCGGGTCCATGAGCTCGGCGGAGTCCAGGACGATGTCGGCGTGGTCGGCGGCGATGTGCTGCACGACATCATGGACGTACGGCGCGTCGGGGGTGTCGCGCATCCCGTCGGGTTCGAAGTTCTCGCTGTAACCGACGAAGTCGACGGCGAATGACCGGACCCCGCCCGTCCCGTGCTCCTCCAGCGCCTTGACGGCGAGCGCGGTGACGGCGCTGGAGTCGAGGCCGCCGGAGAGCAGGCTGCAGAGCGGCACGTCGGAGATGAGCTGGCGCTCGACGATGTCGTCCAGCAGCTCGCGTACGGTCCGGACGGTGGTTTCGAGGTCATCGGTGTGCTCGCGCGACTCCAGCCGCCAGTAACGGCGCCGGTTCAGGCCATCGCGGCCCACCCGGACGAGCTGACCCGGACGCACCTCGTACATCCCGCGGTAGATTCCGTTCTCCGGCGTCTTGATGAAGGTGAGCAGCTCGCGCAACCCGCCGATGTCGACCATGGGCGGCTGGGCGGCCGGATTGGCGAGGATGGCCTTGGGCTCCGAGCCGAACAGCACGCCGGCCGGCGTCGGCTGGTAGTAGAGCGGCTTGATGCCCATCCGGTCACGGACCAGCAGCAGCTCCTCGCGGCGGACGTCCCAGATCGCGAGGGCGAACATGCCGTTCAGCCGGGCGGCGAAATCCTCGCCCCATTCGAGGTAGGCCCGCAGGACGACCTCGGTGTCGCTCCGGGTGCGGAAGCGGTGGCCCCGCGCGGCCAGTTCGGAGCGGAGTTCGCCGAAGTTGTAGGCCTCACCGCTGTAGATGAGGACGGCGAGCGGCCGCCCGTCCTCGTCGGCGACCATGGGCTGACGGCCGCCCTCGATATCGATGATGGCGAGCCGGCGATGCCCCAGCGCGGCGTGTGGCGCGAGCCACAGTCCCTCGTCGTCGGGCCCGCGGCAGGCCATGGTGTCGGTCATGGCCTGCGCGGTGTCCCGCTCCTGCCCGAGATCCCGCTCGAAGTCCACCCAGCCGGCGATTCCGCACATATCGACGCCCCCATACCCCGTCGACGACCGTTATCTATTTGTAACAGACGGCCGGCTGCCTCTATGACCCGACCCGACGTGGCGCTCAGCCGCGGCGCAGCAGCGCGAGGAACATCCCGTCGGTGCCGTGGCGGTGGGGCCAGAACTGGACGTGCGGCCCCTCGCCCAGACCCTCCACCTCGGGAAGGAAGGCGCGGGCGTCAAGGGTCTCCACGTCGTCGCGGCGGCGCAGCACGTCGGCGACCACGGTGGCTGTCTCGGCCAGGTGGGGCGAGCAGGTGACGTAGGCGACGACTCCTCCGGGGCGGACCCCGTCCAGGGCCGAGGCGAGCAGCTCACGCTGGAGCCTGCCGAGGTCGGGGAGGCTGCGGGGGTCGCGCCGCCAGCGGGCTTCCGGACGGCGGCGCAGGGCGCCCAGGCCGGTGCAGGGAGCGTCGACCATGACCCGGTCGAAGACTCCGGCACGCCAGGCGGGGACCGTGCCGTCGGCGGTGATCACCGCGGCCTCGCGGGTGGTCTGCCGGACCAGGCGGGCACGGTGGTACTGGAGCTCGGCGGCCAGGAGGTGGGCCCCGCCAGCGGAGGCGAGGGCGTCCAGAAGGCCCGCCTTCCCGCCGGGGCCCGCGCACAGGTCGAGCCAGCGGGAGTCGCCGCCGGCCACCGGGACGCGGGTCAGGGCCAGGGCGACGAGCTGACTGGCCTCGTCCTGGACGGCGGCGCGCGCCTCGGCCACGGCCTGGATGACGCCGGGGTCGCCCTCGGGCAGATAGGCCGCGTAGGGGGAGTACGCGGCGGGCTGCGCGCCGGAGGCGAGAAGCTCGTCGACCGATGCGCGGCCGGGCCGGGCGACCAGGGTGACCCGGGGGCGCTCGTTGTCGGCGGCCAGCAGGGCGGCTGTCTCGTCGAAATCGCCGCCCACGGCATCGCGCAGCGCGGTGACGATCCACCGGGGGTGGCTGTACGCCACGGCCAGGTGGCCGACCGGGTCCTCCCCGGGGTCGGGGGCCACGATCGGCACCCACTGCTCCAGGGAGCGGCCGGCGACCTTGCGCAGCACGGCGTTGGCATATTTCGACGGGCCGACGCCCACCCGCAGCCGTACCAGGTCGACGGTCGTGCCGACGGCCGCGTGCGGGGGAACCCGTGTCTTGAGCAGCTGGTGCACGCCCAGTCGGATGGCGTCGAGCAGCGGCGGGTCCAGGTCCTCGGGGGCCCGGTCACTGCAGGCCGCGATGACCTCGTCGTAGGTGCCGAGGCCGCGCAGGGTGCCGTAGGCCAGCTCGGTCGCCAGGCCCGCGTCCCGCCCGGACAGACGGCGCTCGCGCAGCAGCGTGGGCATCAGGAGGTTGGCGTAGGCGTCCCGCTCGTCCACTGCGCGCAGGAGGTCGTAGGCGGCGTTGCGGGCCTCGTCGCGGACCGGCCTGGGCGGACGACCGCTCCTGGCGGCGCTCCGGTTTCCCCCCGAACCCCGCGCCTGACCGCCGCTCCGGCTCCCGCCGGACCCCTGTCCCCGGCTGCCCGACGCACCCGCCTGATCACCGCGTGAACGGTTCCCCCGGCCACGGCCGCCGCTGCGCGGGGCATCCCCGCCGCTCCCCCGATCGCTCATAACCCCTAGCCCAGCCGATCTTCGTCTACGGGCCGCACGCCGCGGGCCCATTCCCCCGCGCCCATCAGACGCTTGCCCTGCGGCTGCACCTCACCCAGCTCGACCGGATGGGTGGCCGTGCCGACCAGGACGGAGTGCTTGGACGCCACGATCCGCCCGGGCTCCAGGGCCGGGGCGTCGGGTGCGAGCCGTACCGGGCCGAGCTTGACCCGCTGACCGCGGAACTCCGTCCACGCGCCCGGGGCGGGCGTGCAGGCGCGGATGAGGCGGTCCACCCGCATGGCGGGCGCGGACCAGTCGACCCTGGCGTCGTCCACGCTGATCTTCCTGGTGAAGCTCAATCCCTCGGAGGGCTGGGGCACGGCCTCCAGCTTGCCGTCCTCGATCCCGTCCAGGGTCGCCGCCAGCAGTCCGGCGCCGGACTCGGCAAGCCGGGCGAGCAGGTCACCGCTCGTGTCGGTGGACCTGACCTCCTCGGTGACCACGCCGTAGACCGGGCCGGCGTCCAGCTCCTTGACGATCTGGAACGTGGTCGCGCCGGTGATCTGGTCGCCGTGGAGCACGGCGTGCTGCACGGGGGCGGCACCGCGCCAGGCGGGCAGCAGCGAGAAGTGCAGGTTGACCCAGCCATGGCGGGGGATGTCCAGGGCGGCCTGCGGAAGGAGCGCGCCGTAGGCCACCACCGGGCAGCAGTCGGGGGCGATCCGCCGCAACCGCTCCAGGAACTCCGGATCCCCCGCCTTCAGCGGCCTGAGGACCTCGATGCCCGCCTCCCGGGCCAGCTCGGCGACGGGACTCGGGTGGACCTTACGGCCACGGCCCGACTGGGCGTCCGGCCGGGTGACGACGGCGACGACGTCATGGCGCGGCGAGTCGAGCAGTGCCCGCAGCGAGGGCAGAGCGGTGTCCGGAGTTCCGGCGAAGACCAGGCGCACGTCCCTACAGAGCCTTCCCGTGGGTGGCATGCGGGGAGAACTTGAACGCGGGGGCCGACAGGCCGCTCCACTCCGCCTCGCGGATCTCCTTCATGGCGAGCTTGCGCTGCCTGAGGTCCATACGGTCGATGAACAGCACCCCGTCCAGATGGTCGGTCTCGTGCTGGAAGCAGCGGGCCATCAGGTTGGTGCCCTCAAGGGTGACGGGCTCACCGTGCATGTTGAAGCCCTTCGCCACGGCCCGGATCGCCCGGGGCGTGGGGAACGACAGGCCGGGGAAGGACAGGCAGCCCTCCTCCCCCTCCTCGTCCCTGTCCTCGGAGAGGTCGAGATTGGGGTTGATCAGATGGCCGAGCTGCTCGTCCACGTAGTACGTGAAGACCCGCAGGCCGACACCGATCTGGGGCGCGGCCAGCCCCGCCCCCGGGGCGTCCATCATCGTGTCCGTGAGGTCCTTGACGAGCTTGCGCAGCTCCTTGTCAAAGTCCTTCACCGGGTCTGCGGGGGTGCGCAGCACCGGGTCGCCGAAAAGGCGGATCGACTGAATGGCCAACAGGGCTCTCCTCACACTTTTCGGGGATGCCCCCAGTGTAAGGGCCCTGGTCGTGTCCCTCGGATCTTCCGCTCCCCACCGGGCGGCGGGGGGACCCGCGTTATCGCGAACGGGCCTTCATGGCTGCCTTCCGCGCCGCCTTGGCGACCGCCGCGTCACTGTGGTGGGCGCCCAGCAGGTCCAGCACCGCGATCGTATCGGGGTGGTCCACCAGGGTCATCTCCCCGACGACGCGGACCGGATCCTCACCGGGTTCGAGGATGCCGAACTCGCACATCGCCTCGGGGGCGTTGCCGAGGTGGATCAGCGAGGCGAGCATGTCGACGGCGATCCAGGTGTTGTCGGCGGGCGTCAGGGCGGGCGCCGGCAGGTCGCGGATGTGCAGCCAGGAGGCGGCGTAGCGCCACACGGCGGGCTCGGCGAGCGCCTCCCTCAGCGGGACCTCGGCCTCGGGGCCGAGCTCCTCCAGGACTCTTCCCACGGTCGCGCGCTGGCCGGCCGTACCCGATGCGGCGATCTTGACCAGCTCCCGGGCGGCGTCCTCGGGGTCACGGGACTCCAGCCACACGGTGACGGCGCTGGGGGTGGCGGAGCGTTTCATCATCGCGTCGACCAGCTCGGCGGCGCCGAGGGCGGCGAAGACGGCGACCTCGTCCCCGGTGGGGGCGTCGTGGCCCTCACGCAGCAGGTCCTGGCGGACCGCCCACATGCCCAGCGGGGTCAGCCGGGGCCGGCCCGCCTCGGACAGCTCGGTGAGCCCGCAGTAGCCCAGCAGCGACAGCGCACCCTCCAGCTCGGCTGGGAGCGTGGCGGCCAGTGCCCGCATCTGCGCGGGGCGGGTCCCGCAGGCCACCTCGTGTGACTGCAGGATGCCCTTGACCAGGGTTGCCGGAGCCAGGCCGTCACTCACGGCGTACATCGTGGCGAGCATCTCGGCGAGGTGGTCGTCGACCACCGGGGACCCGGTCAGACTGTCGTCCGCGCGGTCCAGGACGTCCATGACCACGCCGTCCCAGAATCCCAGCAGGGCCGCGGCGGGCAGCTCGGTGGAGAGCGCCAGCGGGCCGGCCGTCGCCACGCCCCGGGAGATGCGGATCATGCCGGTGTTGACCGCGACGACCCAGAGCAGGTGCAGCCGCGCCGGGTTGGGCACCCCGAGCTCGGCACAGGGAAGGAAGGGGTCGGGCAGCAGGCCCTCGGGGGTCACCTGGCGGGTGCCGGTCCACGCCGCCAGCCTCTGGGCGTCCCGCACCAGCGGGACCCGGAGCACGGCGGCGGCGAGCACGTCGTCCGCGGCGAGCGCGACAGGCGGAAAGCTCAGCACCTCGGTGCCGCAGCCCCGGCACTCGCAGTCCTTGCCGCCCGTGTCGAGCACGGTCGCGCGTGCCTCACGGGGTCCCGATCCCAGCTCGTCGGCCAGCCTGCGCAGTTCGCCGAGATCGAAGACATTGCCCATGTTCCCGCTCTTTGCCACTCGTGAAACTTACTGCACCTGAGCCCCACGGGTGTACGGCTAACCGATAGCCCGAGAGCGTGCTTTGAAGGCGGCCTTGCGGGCGGCCTTGGCCACGTTCTGGTCGTCCAGGGAACGGCCGAGCAGCTCAAGGACCTCGACGACCTCGGGGTGGTCCACCCGCCACATCTCCTCGATCACGTGCGCCGGCGGACCGGAGGCCGCCATGTTCTCGGCGAACGTCTCCGGATCGTCCTCGGCGGCGGAGATGGCCAGGGCGAGCATGTCCACGCTCATCCACAGCACCTCATCCTGGGAGAGCACCGGGGCGGCCAGGCCCCGGGTGGAGAGCCAGTGGACGGCGTGCGGACGCAGCTCGGCCTCGTCGAGGTACGGGCGGACCGCGGGCTCGGCCTCCGGGCCGAGCCGGTCCACGATCGTCACCGCGATGCCCCGGACGACCGAGGGCGCGCCGGATGCGACACCGAGCAGCTCGGTGGCCGCCTCCTGGGGGGTCCTGCTCCCCAGCCAGCCCTGGATGTCAGCCTCGGCCATCTCGGTGGGCATCCCGGAGAGCAGTCCCTCGATGAGGTCGGGCGCGTCGGCGGCGGTCAGGTCGGCTGCCTCGGGCGCCTCGATGCCCAGATCGGTGTAGTGCTCCCGCAGTCCCCAGACGGCCAGTGGGGTCAGCTCCAGGGTCTCCTCGCTCTGCTCGGCGATCCCGCAGTAGGCCAGCCCCCGCACGGCCTCGGAGACGTCCACCTCCCCGTCGTCGAGCAGGCCGATCTCCTCCAGGTAGGCGCTGACGAGAGGGATCGGCACCGGCGCCTGCAGCCGGTAGAGCATGTCGCACAGGCCGTAGAGCTCCTCGTCGAGGGACGGGGCTCCGGTCACGGCACCGCCGGTCTCCCTCTCCACGAGGAACCCGACCACCGCGGCCCACGTGTCGAGCGGGTCGGGATCCTCACCGTCGAAGATGGCGGTCCCCTCGACCTCCACCAGGCCGGTGTACACCGCCAGCTCCCACAGGAAACCGGGGTCGGCCACCGCGAGCTGGGCGGTCGCCTCGGCGGCGTCACGGACCCTCAGGCGCCCCTTGACGGTCGGCCTGCGGCCCCCGGCCAGCATCCACTGGACCAGCCGCCGGACATCGGTCACCAGGGGCACCCGCAGGGCGCCCTCGGCGAGCACCGCGCGGGGCGCCAGCCGCGCCGGAGGCAGAGGGGAGCAGCCCGGACAGTCGCACGACTCGGCGGCGGGTTCCGCCGTGGCCGACACCGAGACGTCGCCCTGCTCCAGCGAGTCGGCACCCATCGCGCTGAACAGGCTCTTGGCCATGCCGAACTTGGAGGTGTCGGCCAGCGCTATCGGCATCTCGGGCTCGATCCGGTCCAGGACGACCCGCATGCGGACGGCCATCTTGCCGCCGATCTCCTCGGTCGCAAGCAGGAAGTCGACCAGGGTTCGGGCGGCGGCAACGGTCTCGGGGGCACTTTCCGGCGGGGCGATGACCTTGCGTGGATAGATGTTGAGCAGCAGTTCCTCGAAAGTGACGGGGGTGAAATCACCCAGCTCGTTCACGTTCAGATAATCGCTCGCGTAGTCGCAGAGCAGCCGTACCTCGTCCACGTCAACGTCCAGGCCGTGCGAGCGCCCCCACGCACGCAGATCGTCTACGGCCCGATTTACCCATTCGATCGACACAGGGGAAAATTAACGGCTTACTGTCAGCACCGCGAATCGGGGAAACAACTCAAATCGCATCGAGAGGGTCAATGCATACCCTGACCACCTCAGGAGCCTTGCGCGCGGATCGCACCCCGACGGCCCCCTTCAACGCGGCGGCCAGCGCCGATCCCGCCCCTCGGGGAACCCTCACCATGGCACGTTCCCGCACTTGATCGCCCCTGGGCGACTCGAGGAGGACGGGCCCGAGAACCTGCGCCTCCTGCGGCAGCGCAGCCTCCCCGAGCATTTCCCTGACCGCCGAGGGAGAGCCGGTCAGCGTGGCCATTCTTACCGCGGGGGGAAAACCTAGTTCTGTCCTGCCGGCCAGTTCCCGCTCGGCGTGGGTGACGGGGTCCCAGCGCAGGAGCGCCTGCACGGCGAGCACCGAGGAATCGGCCAGCACGACCAGTTCGGCCCTGGGACGCAGCAGCGCCGCGGCGTTCATCCACCGGCGCAGCGTCTCCTCGGCGACCCGCAGGTCGGGCCGGCCGAGCAGCGCCCACCCGTCCAGCAGCACGGCGGCCGCGTAACCGCCCTCGGCCACCGGTTCGGCCCCCGGGGTGGCCACCACCAGGGCGGGGGCGGCGCCCACCGTGACGAGCACCCCGTCCTTGCCCGAGGTCCTGACCTGGACCGAGGGGAAGGCCCGCCCCAGTTCCTCGGCCGTACGGCGGGCGCCCACCACCTGCGCCCGCACCCGGACGCCGCCGCAGGCGGAGCAGCGCCACTCCCCCGCGATCCGGCCGCACCAGCGGCAGCAGGGGGCGGCGTGGCCGCCACGCAGCGCGAGCGGCCCTCCGCAGTGCTCACAACGGGCCGCGGCCCGGCAGTTCTGGCAGGCCAGTGCGGGCAGATACCCCCGCCGGGGGACCTGGACCAGCACCGGGCCGGCCGTCAGACCGGCCCGCAGCGCCCGCCAGGCGACGCTGGGCAGCCGCGCCGCCCTCGCCGCCTCGTCCCTGGCCAGTTCGGAGTCCTCCCCGGCCGGCCGGACCCGCGGGGCCCTGGCCCTGACCGTCTCACGGGCGGCGGTGATGGGACCGGCCCATCCGGTGGCGACGAGCCGGGTGGCCTCGGCCGTACGGGCGTATCCGCCGATGAGCAGCGCGGCACGGCTCTGGTGGGCACGGAGCGCGAGGACCTCCCGGGTGTGCGGGTACGGCGCGAGCCGCTCGGCGTGCAGATCGTCACCGTCGTCCCAGACCACCGCCAGCCCGAGATCCCGGACCGGCGCGAACGCCGCCCCCCTGGTGCCGACGACGGCATGCGCCTGCCCCCGGGCCACCCGCAGCCACCGGCGGTAGCGCTCGGCGGGCCCCAGGTCGGCGGTCAGCGCCACATGCGCCCCGGGCCCCAGGACGGCGCTCAGCGCCGCGTCGGCCAACGCCACGTCCTTCCCGTCGGGAAGCACCACGAGCGCGCCCCTGCCGCCGCGCAGGGTCTCCCGCACGGCCACCGCCACGGCTCCGGGCCATTCGGGACCGTCGTCCCCGACCCCGGGCAGCGCGGTCCACACGGTGCGCGGCGAGCCCCCGCCGGCCAGGGCCGCCAGGAACGCCCGTCCGTCCGGGTAGTCGGCCCAAGGCCCGGGCTCGTCCGCTCCGTCCGGCCCCACGGGGGATCCGGTCCCGGCGGGGTCCTCGGCCTCGACCCTGGCGTGGCGCGGAGGCACGGCCAGGCGCAGGACGTCGGCCATGGTCCCGGCGTAGCGGTCGGCCACGGCGCGGGCCAGCGCGGCGATCTCGGGGGTGAGCACCGGCTCGGAGGAGATCACCCTCTCCAGGCGGGCCAGCTTGCCCTGGTGCTCGCTGCTGTCCACCCGCTCCAGCAGAAACCCGTCGACGAGCTTTCCGGCGAACCGGACGCGGACCCGCGAGCCCGGCACCGCCTCGGCGTCCATCGTGGCCGGGACGACATAGTCGAACGGCCGGTCCAGATGCGGCAGCGGCGTGTCCACTACGACCCGGGCGACCGGCAGCACCGCGGCCGGCTCCGGCACGCCCCTGGCCGGTCTGGCGGGGACAGGCACAGGCCGCTCACGTACGGCGTCAAGCGGCAGTAAGGCGTCGTCATCCGGTGAGGGGTTGGCGTGGGTCACTCACTTGTCCTACCAGATCCCCGGGATGGTGAAGGCAATCACCCGACCTGTCACTCCCCTGCCCCGAGCACTCCGTCGCTCCGGCCCGAGCGGGGAGCCCCGTGGCGCGTGGCCTGGTCCGTTGTTCGGCCGGCTTGCTTCTGGCGTGGCCGGTGGGGGTGCGGAGAGCCAGAATGGCCATGTCGTCGCGGCCGTCGCTGGGGTGATGGTCGGCCAAGATCTGGCACAGTTCGCCCAGCGGTTGGTCGGCGTGGGCGAGGAGGATGGCAGCGAGGCGTTCCAGGCCCATCTCGACCGGGCGCCTGGGGTGCTCGATGAGTCCGTCGGTGAAGAAGATCACCGTGGCGTTGTCGGGCAGGGGGTACGTGTGATCGTGGCGTGGCAGGGTGACATCCACGCCGAGGGGCAGGTCAGGGTCGGCATGCAGGTAGCGGACTCGGTGGTCGGGGGTGAGCAGCAGCGGCGGGGGGTGGCCTGCGTTGCTCCAACGCAGTGTCCAGGCCTGGCCTTCGGGTTCAATGCGCGCGAGACATGCTGTGGTCACAGGGTTGTCGGTGATCGCGTGGAGGGTGCGGTCGAGCTGGGCAAGGACGGCGCTGGGCGAGGTGCGCCGGCCGTACAGCAGGGCGCGCAGCATATTGCGGGTCTGGGCCATGGCGGCCGCAGCCTGGAGATCATGCCCGACGACGTCGCCGATGACAGCTACACAGGCCTGGTCGGGCACCAGCAGGGCGTCGTACCAGTCTCCGCCGAGGTGGCCCGGGGTGGTGGCGGGACAGTAGACGGCAGCAGCGTCGAACGGCCGCAGGTCGGGTAGCCGCGGCAACAGCAGCCGCTGGAACTGCTCGGCGTCGGCATGGGTCTGCTCATACAGGCGGGCGTCGTCGATGGCCAGGCCCGCGGCACCGGCCAGCGCGATGATCAGGACCTCGTCGTGGGCGTCGAAGGGCTGCCCGTCACGCCGCTCGGACACATACAGATTTCCGTAGACGTGACCGCGGATGCTGATCGCGGCTCCCAGCAGGGTGCGCATCGGCGGATGACCTGGAGGGAAGCCCACCGAGTCCGGATGGACGGAGATGTCATCGACTCGCAGCGGCACAGGCTGGCTGATCAGACGCCCCAGTAGTCCGCGTCCCCGTGGGAGCTCCACATCGGCCAGGTCGGCTCTCTCCTGATCCGACAGGCCCACCGGGACGAACTGTGCTAGATATTCGCCTTTCTCATCAAGCACGCCCAGGGCACCGTAACGGGCACCGACCAGCTCCATCGCGGTGGCGACGATCAGTCGCAGCACCACGGACAGCTCCACGTCCCGGCTGAGGACAGCCTCATACAGGTCGTGCAGCTGGTCTTGGGCCTGGGCCAGCGACCTGAGCTGCTCGGCGATCTGCTCCAGCTCCGCACCCAAGCGCAGACGCGCCCCGGTGATGTTCCGTCCTGAGGCTTCGGCCATGATCTGGCCTCCTGGCACGGGCCTAGATGCTGCTTATCTCCATCGTTGCAGATGACGGGGCGGAGAACGGAGATGCCCTGGCTGTCCGGACCGCCTCACGAGAGGCCATGCCGGCATCCGGCGGCGAACAGGCGGTGGAGACGGCACAGCCCCCGGTGAGAGGCCTCAGCGAGGGCTGTGAACGGAAAGCGGGTCAGAAGCCGGCAGCGGTGCGCAGGGCCCCGGCGCGGTCGGTGGACTCCCAGGAGAAGTCGGACCGGCCGAAGTGGCCGTAGGCGGAGGTCGCCGAGTAGATCGGGCGCAGCAGGTCGAGGTCGCGGATGATCGCGGCCGGGCGCAGGTCGAAGACCTGGAGCACGGCCTTCTGGATCGTCTCGATCTCGACCTTCTCGGTGCCGAAGGTCTCGACGAACACGCCGACCGGGTGTGCCTTGCCGATGGCGTAGGCGACCTGGACCTCGGCGCGGTCGGCCAGGCCGGCGGCCACGATGTTCTTGGCGACCCAGCGCATGGCGTAGGCGGCCGAGCGGTCCACCTTGGACGGGTCCTTGCCGGAGAAGGCGCCGCCACCGTGACGGGCCATGCCGCCGTAGGTGTCGACGATGATCTTACGGCCGGTCAGCCCGGCGTCGCCCATCGGGCCGCCGATCTCGAAGCGGCCGGTCGGGTTGACCAGCAGGCGGTAACCCTCGGTGGCGATCTCCAGGCCGGCGAGCACCGGGTCGACCACGTGCTCCTTGACGTCCGGCGCGAGCATCTCCTTGAGGTCGATCTCGGCCGCGTGCTGGGTGGAGACCACCACGGTGTCGAGGCGGACCGGGCGGTCGCCGTCGTATTCGATGGTGACCTGGGTCTTACCGTCGGGCCGCAGGTAAGGCACGGTGCCGTCCTTGCGGACCTTCGCCAGACGCTCGGCCAGGCGGTGCGCCAGCTGGATCGGGAGCGGCATCAGCTCGGGGGTCTCGCGGCAGGCATAGCCGAACATCAGGCCCTGGTCGCCGGCGCCCTGGCGGTCGAGCTCGTCGGCGCCGTCGCCCTCACGGACCTCGTAGGCGTCGTCGACGCCCTGCGCGATGTCGGGGGACTGCGCGCCGATGGACACCGAGACCCCGCAGGAGGCACCGTCGAAGCCCTTGTGGGAGGCGTCGTAGCCGATCTCGAGGATCTTCTCCCGGATGAGGCCGGGGATGTCGACATAGGTCTCCGTCGTCACCTCTCCGGCGACGTGGACCTGACCGGTGGTGATCAGCGTCTCGACCGCGACCCGGCTCTTGGGGTCACCCTTGAGCATGGCGTCGAGAATCGCGTCACTGATCTGGTCGGCGATCTTGTCCGGGTGGCCCTCGGTGACCGACTCGGAGGTGAACAGGCGACGGGACAAGTCAGTGGCTCCTCATGCAGCGGCTGCTGGCGTCTGGGGGCTCTGGTGCCGAACCCGACACCAATAGCGCTGGGCCGAAGTCTAGCCGCACCGGGAGCGACGCCGTGAAACCACGCCATGTCCAATTTAAGCGCGCCGCCCCGAACGGGGAGAATTGCGCCGAGGTCACAGGTCAGGCAGTGGATCGGGAGGGAGTGTCTCGGGCGCGAAGACCTCGGCGTCGGCGGCGCGGACCACCGCCGCGTACTCCTCGTCGATCTCGAACACCATGCCGCCGAGCTCGATGGCCGCGCCCGCGGAGAACTCCACCGGGCCGAGCCGCGTGCGGCGCGTATGGGTGGCGTAGATCGAGGTCGGCGCGTCCTGGTCGAAGAACTTGGTGGACAGCACGGAGATCGACCGATCGGTGACCACGATCAGGAAGGTCGCCATTCCCGGTGAACCCACCGACAGCGCGGGCAGGACGTAGCGCATCTCCTCCCCCGGGGGGAGCAGGGCGCGACAGCGGGCCCTGACAGTGGCGGGCACCGGCATGATCAAGTCCCTCCGTGCTCCAACGCGCCGGATCATTCCGGACGCAGTATCCGCCCCGGGAAGATCCCCGGCAAGCGGATCAGGGAAGCCGCTGGGCGACGAGATCCCAGACCATGTCGGCGAGGTCCTCCTTGGGACCGCGCGGGATCTCCACCGGTTCCCCACCGGCGACCAGGACCACCGCCGCGTTGTCCGGCGTGCCGAAGGCGAGGTTCTCGCCCACCTGGTTGACGACGAGCAGATCACAGCCCTTACGGGCGAGCTTGGCCTGCCCGTTGGCGAGGACGTCGTCGGTCTCGGCCGCGAACCCCACGATCACCGAGGGGTACGGCTTGAGCCCCTCACGGCGGCGATCACCCAGCTCGGCGAGGATGTCAGGATTTTTTACCAGATGGATGGGGTCAGGCTCGGCCGAGGTTTTCTTGATCTTCGAGCCGCTCTGTGCCAGGGGCCGGAAGTCGGCGACGGCCGCGGCCATGACCACGGCATCGGCGCCCTCCACCGCGTCCAGCACGGCGGCGCGCAGCTCGGCGGCCGACTCCACCCGGACCACCGTGGCCCCGGCCGGGTCGGGCAGGGCGACGTTCGCACTCACCAGGGTGACCTCGGCGCCGCGGGCCACGGCCGTACGGGCCAGCGCGTAGCCCTGCAGACCCGAGGAGCGGTTGCCGATGAAGCGGACCGGGTCGATGGCCTCGCGGGTGCCCCCGGCGGAGATCACCAGGCGGCGACCGGCGAGATCGGCGGGGCGCCCGGACAGGACCCCGCGGCAGACCTCGAAGATCTCCTTGGGGTCGGGCAGCCGGCCGCGGCCGGTGTCGGCGCCGGTCAGGCGGCCCACCGCGGGGTCGAGGACGATCGAGCCACGCTCGCGGAGTGTGGCCACGTTGGCCCGGGTCGCGGGGTGCTCCCACATCTCGGTGTGCATCGCGGGGGCGAACACCACCGGGCACCGGGCGGTGAGCAGGGTGTTGGTCAGCAGGTCACCGGCCAGCCCGTGGGCGGCCTTGGCGAGCACGTCGGCGGTCGCCGGGGCGACCACCACCAGGTCGGCGCTCTGGCCGATCCGCACGTGCGGCACCTCGTGCACGGAATCCCAGACGTCGGCCGTCACCGGGTTGCCGGAAAGGGCCGCCCAGGTCGGCTCCCCGACGAAACGGAGTGCCTCCCTGGTCGGGACGACGCGGACGTCGTGACCCGACTCCGTGAGGAGACGGAGCAGTTCGCAGGCCTTGTACGCGGCGATGCCGGCGCTCACGCCGAGCACGACGGCGGGTCTGCGGCGCGCCACTCCGCCCGGGGTCCGCATCGGTGGGACTAACCCTCGATCGGCTCGGAGGTGAGCAGACCCTCGCTGACCTCGCGCAGCGCGATGGACAGCGGCTTCTCCTGCGCGTGGGTCTCCACGAGCGGGCCGACGTACTCCAGCAGGCCCTCGCCCAGCTGGGAGTAGTAGGCGTTGATCTGGCGCGCGCGCTTCGAGCCGAAGATCACAAGGCTGTACTTGCTGTCGACGATGTCGAGCAGCGCGTCGATCGACGGATTGGTGATGCCTTCGGAGTAGGCGGCGTTCGTTGCCACGTTGTGATTTCCCCTAGCTAGGTGAACGTCCGGGGCTCGAAGCCTCGGGAGCATCAGCCAGTAAGGCTATCAGCCGATGACATACATCCTGGACGGACGTGTTCACAAGAGTCAGGTCGAATTCCTGCTCCGCCGCCATCTCGATCCGGCCGGCCGCCAGGCGGCGGGCGATGACATCCTCCGGCTCGGTGCCCCTGCCGCGCAGGCGCTTCTCCAGCTCCTCCCAGGTCGGCGGGGCCAGGAAGACCAGCATCGCCTCGGGCATGCTCATCCGGACCTGACGCGCGCCCTGGAGGTCGATCTCCAGCAGCGTGGGCACTCCGGCGGCGAGTTTCTCCAGCACCGGGCCGCGCGGCGTGCCGTACCTGTTGCCGGCGAACTCGGCCCACTCCAGCAGCTCGCCGGAGGCGGCCATCCGGTCGAACTCGTCGTCGTCGGCGAAGAAGTACTCCACCCCGTGGGTCTCTCCCGGCCGGGGCTTCCTGGTGGTCACCGAGACCGACAGCCACACCTCGGGGTATGCCCGCCGAAGCTCGGCGACGACCGTGGACTTGCCGACGCCTGACGGCCCTGAGAGGACCGTCAGGCGGTTGCCGGTCGGCCCGGCGAAGGCTCTCGCCACCTCCGGGCCTGCGACCGGGGAGGTGAAGCCACCGGACCCGCTCTCAGCGGTTCCCTCCGGGGCCCGACTCCTGTCAGGCCACGACGTTCCGGTCACTCCAACCCCCCGTTGTTGCCATCCCCGCCGATCCGGGGTGAGCGTGTTCTTACTGAACCGAGACTAGCTCTCGGCACCGCCGAACTCACGCTCGAGTGAAGCGCGCTGGTTGGCACCGAGACCCCGCACGCGGCGGGACTCTGCGATGCCAAGCCGCTCCATCAACTGCTTGGCGCGGACCTTGCCCACGCCGGGGAGCGACTCCAGAAGAGCCGACACCTTCATCTTTCCGATGACGTCGTCAGCCTGCCCGTCTTTGAGCACCTCAGCCAGAGAGATCGCGCCGTGCTTCAGGCGGTTCTTAACCTCGGCACGCTCTCGGCGGGCCTTGGCAGCCTTCTCTAGGGCTGCGGCGCGCTGCTCAGGGGTAAGGGGAGGAAGAGCCACGCCGGGTCACCTCGAATTTCCTGTCGATGTACTCGGACGGGATGGGAAACTAGCTGGTCATGACGCTTCAAGCAACGTCAAGCCCGGTTTCTTACCGGAGAAAATCTACTTCGTCACTTTGCGTGTCCGGAATATCGCTGAGCGTCGATGAAAGTGGGCCGGACCCCGTGTTTCCAGCGATGTGGATCACACCGCGCGTCCGCTGTCGGCGAGGGTGCGCCGGAGCGCCGCGGCGATCCCCGCGGCGGCTGCTCCCGGGTCGGCCGAACCGGTGATCGGGCGGCCGATCACGAGAAGATCGGCCCCGTCGGCGAGCGCCTGCTCGGGAGTCGCTACTCTGGCCTGATCCTGACTCGCGGCACCGACCGGGCGGACGCCGGGAGTGATCAAGGTGATGTCCGGCCCGACCTCTGCCCGGACCGCGGCGACCTCACGCGGCGAGCACACGAGGGCCTGGGCGCCCGCGCCGACGGCCATGACCGACAGGCGGCGCACGGCGTCCAGGGAGGGCCCGGCGATGCCGATGCTCTCCAGATCGGTCTCGGAGAGCGACGTGAGCACCGTCACGGCCGCGATCTGGGTGTTGGGCAGGGCCTCCACGGCCGCGCTGATCATCGCGGGGCCACCGCCCGCGTGGACGGTCAGGATGGCGGGCCTGAGCCGTGCCACGGCCCTGGCCGCGCCCGCGACGGTGTTCGGGATGTCGTGGAGCTTCAGGTCCAGGAACACCCGCACACCACTCGCCCCGCGGATCGAGGCGATCACCTCGGGACCGTACCGGAGGTAGAGTTCGAGTCCGACCTTGACGGTGCTGACATGTGGCGTCACCAGACTCGCCCAGCGGGCCGCGGTCTCCAGATCGGGTGCGTCCAGGGCGACGGCGATAGGTGCGGGCGTCACAGGGAACTCTCCTCCAGGTCTATCCGGTGCCGGGTGGACGCCCCCGGCGGGCGATGAGCCAGCCCGACCGCGTCGGCCAGCCGGTGGAACCCCCGGGCCGCCAGGAGCTCCTCCAGCTCGCGCAGGACCCTCAGGCAGGCGTAGGGGTCGTGGAACAGCGCCGTGCCCACGGCGACGACGCAGGCCCCGGCAAGGATGAGCTCGAAGGCGTCCCTGCCGGTCAGCACGCCACCCATGCCGATGATGGGCACGCTGGGCAGCGCGGCGTGGACCTGCCACACGCAGCGGACGGCCAGCGGCCGGATGGCCGGGCCGGACAGCCCGCCGGTGACCGCCGCCAGGGAGGGGCGCATGGCCTCGGTGTCGATGCTCATGCCGAGCGGATTGTTGATCATTGAGAGCGCGTCGGCGCCGCCGTCCACGCACGCGCGGGCGACGCTCACGATGTCCAGCACGTCCGGGGAGAGCTTGGCCACCACGGGCACGTCGTAACGCATCACCGAGCGCACCGAGGCGATCACCTCGGCCGAGGCGGCGCCGTCGCGGGCGAAGACCCGGCCCCGGTCCTCGATGTTGGGGCACGACAGATTGACCTCCACGGCGCTCACCCCCGGGGCGTCGGTGAGCCTGCGGGCCAGCGCGGTGTACTCGGCCACGGTGCCGCCACCGATGGAGACCACGGTCCTGACGCTCCGCTGGGCCAGCCAGGGCAGCTCGCGCTCCAGGAAGGCGTCCACGCCCGGCCCCTGGAGACCGACGGCGTTGAGCATGCCCGAGGGCGTCTCGGCCATCCTGGGGGTCGGACGGCCCGCCCTGGGGGCCATCGTGATCGACCGCGTGGTCAGCGCGCCGATCCGGCCCAGGTCGAAGAACTGCGCGAGCTCGGAACCCGACGCCGCGCACCCGGCGGCCGTGGTGATCGGATTGACCAGTTCCACGTGCCCCAGGTACGTCCGCATGTCAACCGACATTCCGCGATCCCCCACCGGGCGCTCCGAGCGCGTCGAACGGGATCGTTCCCACGTCGTCGAAGCGGACGCGTTCGCCCCGGAAGACCGGTCCTTCGACGCACGAGCGGACCATCCTGGTGACACCGTCATCTCCGATGACCGGCAGCACGCACGTCATGCACAGACCGATCCCGCACGCCATCCGCTCCTCCACGGCCACCTGGACCGGGATGTCGAACTCGACCGCCACGGCGGTGACGCCGCGCAGCATAGGCGTCGGGCCGCAGGCGTAGACCGCGTCGGCCCGGACGTCGGCGATCACACCGGGCAGCACGTCGGTCACCCCGCCTCGCAGGCCCAGGGAGCCGTCCTCCGTGGTCAGCGTGGTCGTCTCCCCCATCCTCCGGGCCCGTAGCGCGCCGAACACCCGGTCGGCCGAGGACGCGCCGAGCACGAAGTCGACGCGGCAGCCGCGCCGCTGGAGCGCGTCGGCCACCGCGAACAGCGGCGCCGCGCCGTACTCGGCGCCGACCAGGACGCAGTTCACCGGGTCGCGCGGCAGCGGGAACGGGCGGCCCAGCGGCCCGACCAGGTCCAGCGTGTCGCGGGCGCGGCGCTCGGCCAGCCACGCCGTTCCCGGGCCGCTCACGGAGAAGACCAACTCCACCGTGCCGCCGTAGTCGGGCTTGACGTCGTGGACGGAGAAGGCACGGCGCGTCAGCATCGAGGTCTGAGCCCCGCCGACGGCCACGGCGACGAAATGGCCGGGCCGGAAGCGCTCGGCGATGCCCGGCGCGACCACGGTCAGCGCATGGTAGGCGTCGACCCGGCGCGTCGTCAGCACCGTGCCCGTCACCTGTACCGGAGTAACAGGCGTCTCTCTCACCTCCGCCTAAGGCACCAGCCCCGCAGCCGCAGTATCCATGGTCGCGCCCGGCTCCTCACTCGCTCCGCGGACGGCTCATCCTTCACCGGCCACTTCGCTCACTCGTCCCCTGAGCCGCCCGTACCCCTGGTCGCGCCCGGCTCCTCACTCGCTCCGCGGACGGCTCATCCTTCACCGGCCACTTCGCTCACTCGTCCCCTGAGCCGCTCTCCGTGCTCCTGGAGGGACCGTACGCCGATGTCGCCCCGGACGATGGCCTGGATGCCCTGGACGGCCGCGGCGAGTCCCTGGACCGTCGTGATGCAGGGGATGCCCCGCAGCACGGCGGCCGTACGGATCTCGTAGCCGTCCAGCCGCGGCCCGGCCTGGCCGGGGCTGCCGAAGGGCGTGTTCACGATGAGATCCACCTCACCATCCAGAATGCGACGGCCGATGGTCGGCTCGCCCTTGGGACCCGTTCCTTCACTCTGCTTTCGCACGATCTTGGCATGGACACCGTTACGGCGCAGCACCTCGGCTGTTCCCTCGGTGGCCAGAATCTCGAAACCGAGGTCCGCGAGAGCCTTTACCGGGAAGATCATCGCACGCTTGTCCCGGTTCGCCACCGAGACGAACGCCCGCCCCCCGGTCGGCAGCGAGCCGTAGGCGGCGGCCTGCGACTTGGCGTAGGCCGTGCCGAAGAACTCGTCGATGCCCATGACCTCGCCGGTGGAGCGCATCTCCGGGCCCAGCACCGTGTCCACCCCGCGGAACCGGTTGAACGGCAGCACCGCCTCCTTGACCGCGATGGGCGCGTCCAGCGGCAGGGTGCCGCCGTCGCCCTCGGCCGGGAGCATGCCCTCCGCGCGCAGCCCGGCCACCGTGGCGCCCATCATCACCCGGGCCGCCGCCTTGGCCAGCGGCACCGCCGTGGCCTTGGACACGAACGGCACCGTACGGCTGGCACGCGGATTGGCCTCCAGCACGTACAGGATGTTGGCCGACATGGCGTACTGCACGTTGAGCAGACCGCGCACGCCCACGCCCCGGGCGATGGCCTCGGTGGCGGCGCGGATGCGCTTGATGTCGTGGCTGCCGAGCGTCATCGGGGGCAGCGAGCAGGCCGAGTCGCCGGAGTGGATCCCGGCCTCCTCGATGTGCTCCATCACGCCGCCGAGATAGAGCTCCTCACCGTCGAACAGGGCGTCCACGTCGATCTCGACGGCCTCGTCCAGGAATTTGTCCACCAGCACCGGGTGGTCGCTGGCCGCGCCCGCCCTGGACATGTAGGTGACCAGTGTCTCGTCGTCGTAGACGATGGCCATGCCCGCGCCACCGAGGACGTAGGAGGGCCGGACCAGGACCGGGTAACCGATCTCCTCGGCGATGGCCAGCGCCTCGTCCGGGGTCACCGCGGTGCCGTGCTTGGGCGCGGGCAGCCCGGCCTCGGCGAGGACGCGGCCGAACGCGCCGCGCTCCTCTGCCAGGTGGATCGACTCCGGCGAGGTGCCGACGATCGGGACCCCCGCGTCCTTGAGCGCCTGGGCCAGGCCCAGCGGGGTCTGGCCGCCGAGCTGGACGATGACGCCCGCGACCGGGCCGGTCTGCTGCTCGGCGTGGACGACCTCCAGGACGTCCTCCAGGGTGAGCGGCTCGAAGTAGAGGCGGTCGGAGGTGTCGTAGTCGGTGGAGACGGTCTCCGGGTTGCAGTTGACCATGACGGTCTCGAATCCGGCCGACGACAGCTCGAAGGAGGCGTGCACGCACGCGTAGTCGAACTCGATGCCCTGGCCGATCCGGTTCGGCCCCGAGCCGAGGATGAGGACCTTGGGGCGCTCGCCGTAGGGGACCTCGGTCTCCTCGTCGTAGGTGGAGTAGAGGTACGGCGTCTGCGCGGCGAACTCGGCGGCGCAGGTGTCGACGGTGTTGTAGACCGGCCGGATGCCGAGGGCGTGGCGCAGGTCGCGGACCCGGGACTCGTTCATGTCGCACAGCTCGGCGATCTGCAGGTCGCTGAAGCCGTACCGCTTGGCCCTCGTCAGCGCCTCGGCGGTGAGCTGGGGCGCCTCGCGCAGCTCGGCGGCGACCTCGTCGATCGCGAACAGCTGGTCCAGGAACCAGGGGTCCACCGCGGTGGCCTCGGACAGCTCTTCGAGCGACGCCCCGGCGCGGATGGCCTGCTGCATGGTGAACAGACGGCCGTCGTGCGGGGTGCGGCAGGCCGCGAGGAGCTCGTCCTTGTCGCCCGGCTCCCCTGCCCAGGTGAAGACGGCGCCCTTCTTCTCCAGCGAGCGGAGCGCCTTCTGCAGGGCCTCGGGGAAGGACCGGCCGATGGCCATGGCCTCGCCGACGGACTTCATGTGCGTCGTCAGGGTCTGGTCGGCTCCGGCGAACTTCTCGAAGGCGAAGCGCGGCACCTTGACCACGATGTAGTCGAGCGAGGGCTCGAACGACGCCGGGGTCTCCCTGGTGATGTCGTTGGGGATCTCGTCCAGGGTGTAGCCGACGGCCAGCTTGGCGGCGATCTTCGCGATCGGGAAACCGGTGGCCTTGGAGGCGAGGGCGCTGGAGCGGGAGACGCGCGGGTTCATCTCGATGACGACCATGCGTCCGGTGCGCGGGTCGACGGCGAACTGGATGTTGCAGCCGCCGGTGTCCACGCCGACCTCGCGGATGACCGCGATGGCGACGTCGCGCATGTTCTGGTACTCGCGGTCGGTGAGCGTCAGGGCCGGGGCCACGGTGACGCTGTCTCCGGTGTGCACGCCCATCGGGTCGATGTTCTCGATGGAGCAGACGATGACGACGTTGTCGGCCTTGTCGCGCATGACCTCCAGCTCGTACTCCTTCCAGCCGAGGATGGACTCCTCCAGGAGCACCTCGGTGGTCGGCGAGGCGTCGAGGCCCGCTCCGGCGATGCGGCGCAGGCCGTCCTCGTCGTGGGCGAAGCCGGAGCCGACGCCGCCCATGGTGAAGGAGGGCCGCACGACCAGCGGGTAGCCCAGCTCGCCGGCGGCGGCCAGGCACTCGTCCATGGTGTGGCAGACGAACGAGCGGGCCGACTCGGCGTTGAGGCCGCGCTCGGCGGCGACCTTGGCCACGATGCCCTTGAACAGCTCGCGGTTCTCGCCCGCCTGGATGGCCTCCACGTCGGCGCCGATCAGTTCGACGTCGTACTTGGCCAGGACGCCGGCCTCGTGCAGGGCGATCGCGGTGTTCAGCGCGGTCTGCCCGCCCAGGGTGGGCAGCAGCGCGTCGGGGCGCTCCTTGGCGATGATCTTCTCGACGATGTCCGGGGTGATCGGCTCGACATAGGTGGCGTCGGCGAACTCCGGATCCGTCATGATCGTCGCCGGGTTGCTGTTGACGAGGATCACGCGGAAGCCCTCGGCCCGCAGCACGCGGCAGGCCTGGGTGCCGGAGTAGTCGAACTCGCAGGCCTGCCCGATCACGATGGGGCCGGAGCCGATCACCAGGACCGACTGGATATCCGTGCGCTTAGGCACCCTTGTTTCCCTCCGTGTCGGCGCCCGGCTCCTCGCCCGCGCCCTGTTCCCTCGCCGATTCCGCGTCCGCGGTCGCGCCCGGCTCCTCGCCCGCTCCGCGGCCGGCTCGCCCCCCTGCCGATTCCATCAGCGCGCAGAACGCGTCGAACAGGCCGGCCGAGTCGTGCGGGCCGGCCGCGGCCTCGGGGTGGTACTGGACGCTGAAGGCGGGGCGGTCGATCAGTCGCAGCCCCTCGACGCAGTCGTCGTTGAGGTTGACGTGGCTGACCTCCGCCGGGCCGTACGGCGTGTCGAAGCGCCCCTCCAGGGGGGCCTGTACGGCGAAGCCGTGGTTGTGCGCGGAGATCTCCACCTTGCCGGTGCGCCGGTCCTGGACCGGCTGGTTGACCCCGCGGTGGCCGTAGCGCAGCTTGTAGGTGCCCAGGCCCAGGGCCCGGCCGAAGATCTGGTTGCCGAAGCAGATACCGAAGAACGGCACCCCGGCCGCCAGGACGCCGCGCACCGCCTCGACCTGTCCGTCGGCGGTGGCCGGGTCGCCGGGACCGTTGGAGAAGAACACGCCGTCGGGGTTGAGCGCGAGGATGTCGCCCGCGGTGCTGGAGGCCGGCAGGACGTGCACCTCACAGCCGCGCTCGGCCATCCGGTGCGGGGTCATCGCCTTGATGCCGAGGTCCACGGCCGCCACGGTGAAGCGCCTGCCGCCGATCGCCGGGACGACGTACGGCTCCGTGGTGGAGACCTCGCCGGCCAGGTCGGCACCCTCCATCGCGGGGCTGCGCCGGACCCGCTCCAGAAGCTCCTCGACGGGGGCGAGGGCCTCACCGGAGAAGACCCCGGCGCGCATGGCGCCGCGCTCACGCAGGTGGCGGGTGAGGGCGCGGGTGCCGGCGATGGCGATGGCGACGACGCCCTGCTCCCTGAGGTAGTCGTCGAGGGAACGGTTGGCGCGCCAGTTGGAGGAGACCCGTGCGGGCTCGCGGACCACGTAGCCGGAGACCCAGACACGCGAGGACTCGGGGTCCTCGTCGTTGACCCCGGTGTTGCCGATGTGCGGCGCGGTCATCGCGACGATCTGGCGATGGTAGGAGGGGTCGGTGAGCGTCTCCTGGTAGCCGGTCATCCCGGTGTTGAAGACCATCTCGCCGAAGGTCTCGCCCTCGGCACCGTAGGGGACCCCGTGGAAGACACGGCCGTCTTCCAGCACAAGCACTGCGGTCACTCAAACACCCCGATCATATCGGTCATTGCTCCGCAAAGTATGAAATATCCGGCACATCGAGGGGCTGCGCCTCCACGATGTGGGACGTCCGCCGCGCGGGCGGGCCACCGGTGGCGGGCGGGGGCCGTCACGTGAGCTTTCCGTCCAGGACGGTCGGCCTGCCACGCAGGAAGGTGGCCACGACGCGGCCGGGAAGGGTCCTGCCCTCGTACGGCGTGTTGCGGCTCCTGGAGGCGTAACCGGCCGGGTCCACCTCGGCGCGCACGGTGGCGTCGTAGAGGGTGAGGTTGGCCGGGGCGCCGACCTCGATCGGCCGTCCGTGGCCCTCCAGCCGGCCGATCCTGGCCGGGGCGTGCGACATGCGCTCGGCGACACCGGCCCAGTCGAGCAGCCCGGTCTCCACCATGGCCTCCTGGACCACCGACAGCGCCGTCTCCAGGCCGATCATGCCCATGGCCGCGGCGGCCCACTCGGTCTCCTTGTCCTCGACCGGGTGCGGGGCGTGGTCGGTGGCGACGCAGTCGATCGTGCCGTCGGCCAGGGCCTCGCGCAGCGCCTCCACGTCCGCGCGGGTGCGCAGCGGCGGATTCACCTTGTAGATCGGGTTGTAGGAGCCCACGGGGGAGTCCTCGACGAGGTCGTCGGTGAGGAGCAGGTGGTGCGGGGTCACCTCGGCGGTGACGTTCCAGCCCTTCGACTTGGCCCAGCGGAGGATCTCCACGGAGCCCGCGGTGGACACATGGCAGACGTGCAGCCGGGAGCCGACGTGCGCGGCGAGGAGGCAGTCACGGGCGATGATCGCCTCCTCTGCGACCGCCGGCCAGCCGGTGAGGCCGAGCCTGCCGGAGACCGCGCCCTCGTTCATCTGCGCGCCGGAGGTCAGGCGCGGCTCCTGGGCATGCTGGGCGACCACGCCGTCGAAGGCCTTGACGTACTCCAGCGCACGGCGCATGAGCACCGCGTCGGAGACGCACTTGCCGTCGTCGGAGAAGACGCGGACGCGCGCGGCGGAGTCGGCCATCGCGCCGATTTCGGCCAGCCGCTCGCCCTGGAGACCGACGGTGACGGCGCCGACCGGACGCACGTCGCAGTGGCCGGCCTCCTGACCCAGGCGCCAGACCTGCTCGACGACGCCCGCGGTGTCGGCGACCGGCTCGGTGTTGGCCATCGCGTGCACGGCGGTGTAGCCGCCCATGGCTGCGGCGCGGGTGCCGGTGGCGACGGTCTCGGCGTCCTCACGGCCGGGCTCGCGCAGGTGGGTGTGGAGGTCCACCAGGCCGGGCAGGGCGATGAGGCCCCGGGCGTCGACCGTCTCGTCGCCGCTCAGCCCCCGGCCGAGCTCCGCGACGACGCCGTCGCGGATCAGGATGTCGCCCGGCTTGCCGCCGAGGATCTTCGCGCCCTTGATGACGGTGCTGGTCACTGGATCTCTCCCCCGAGGTCGGCGCCGCCAAGCAGCAGGTAAAGGACGGCCATGCGCGTGGTCACACCGTTGGCGACCTGCTCGACGATCGTCGAGCGCGGAGAGTCGGCCACCTCGGCCGCTATCTCCATTCCCCGGTTCATCGGGCCGGGGTGCATCACGATGGCCTCGTCATGCATCTTGGCGACGCGGTCGCGGTCGAGGCCGTAGCGGCGGCTGTACTCCCGCTCGGTGGGGAAGAACGCCGCGTTCATCCGCTCGCGCTGCACGCGCAGCATCATCACCACGTCCGACTTGGGCAGCACCGCGTCGAGGTCGTAGGAGATCTCGCACGGCCAGGAGTCCACGGTCACCGGGAACAGGGTGGGCGGGGCGACCAGGGTCACCTCGGCACCGAGCGTGTTCAGCAGCAGCACGTTGGAGCGGGCCACCCGGCTGTGCAGCACGTCGCCGACGATGGTGACCTTCCTGCCGTCCAGCGGTCCGAGACGGCGGCGCATGGTGAAGGCGTCGAGCAGGGCCTGGGTGGGGTGCTCGTGGGTGCCGTCCCCGGCGTTGACGACGCTGCCGCGCACCCAGCCGGCCAGGCGGTGCGGCGCGCCGGAGGCACCGTGCCGGATGACGACGGCGTCGGCGCCCATCGCCTCCAGGGTGAGCGCGGTGTCCTTGAGCGACTCGCCCTTGGAGACGCTGGAGCCTTTGGCGGAGAAGTTGATGACGTCGGCCGACAGTCGCTTGGCCGCGGCCTCGAAGGAGATCCTGGTCCGGGTGGAGTCCTCGAAGAAGAGGTTGACCACGGTACGGCCGCGCAGGGTCGGCAGCTTCTTGATGGAACGTTCCGAGATCTTGGCGAGCTCGTCGGCGGTGTCCAGGATGAGCAGGGCGTCGTCACGGCTCAGGTCGGCCGCCGAGATCAGATGCCGCTTCACTTACCGCCCTCCTTCAGGAGCAGGACGGCGTCGCGGCCGTCGTTCTCCTCCAGGTAGACCTTGACGATCTCGGACTTGGAGGTCGGGAGGTTCTTGCCGACGTAGTCGGCCCGGATGGGCAGTTCCCGGTGACCGCGGTCCACCAGGGCGGCGAGCTGGACGGCCTGCGGGCGGCCCAGGTCGTTGAGCGCGTCGAGCGCGGAGCGGACCGTGCGGCCGGAGTAGAGCACGTCGTCGACGAGGACGACGACTCTGCCGTCTATGCCCTCGGGGGGCAGCTCGGTGCGGCCCAGGGCTCGGGCGGGGCGCAGGCGGAGGTCGTCGCGGTACATCGTCACGTCAAGGGATCCGACGGGCACCGACCGGCCTTCGAACTGCTTGACGTACGCGGCCAGACGACGGGCCAGGTGGACGCCCCTGGTGGGGATTCCGAGCAGGACGAGGTCCTCGGCACCCTTGGTGCGCTCAAGGATCTCGTGGGAGATGCGGATCAGCGCGCGGTTGATGTCGGGCCCTTCGAGGACCGCGCGCGCGCCGCTGTGGGCATGCGAAATGGCATCAGCCAAAGAGAACACCACCTTTCCCGCCTCACAGGACGGGTCTTAAAGGAAGTCAACGCCCTCACGTTAGCAGCCGTACGGCGGCACGCCGGAGCCGGCCTCTTGATTCCGCAAAGGTGATGAATTAGCACATATGTCCACATAGTACCCCATGGCCTACGTAGATCATCAAACCGCCGTGGCGGGCCTGTCCTGCTTCCGGATGATGTACGGCGCCGGCGTGGAGGCGGTCTCCGCCTGCTTCCTGATGGCGCTCGTGGGTATCCCGATCTATATCCGGACCAAGGCGGAACGCGGCGAGTACGGCCCCGGGACGGGACTCCGGCGTCCTGGCCGTTCCGACAACGGCGAAGGAAGGCAAGGATGACCTTTCATGTCGACTCCGAGGTGGGCAGGCTCCATCGGGTCCTGCTGCACAAGCCCGAGCTGGCGCTGAAGCGGCTCACCCCGTCGAACAAGGACGACTTCCTCTTCGACGACGTGCTCTGGGTGCAACGCGCGATGGAGGAGCACGAGCAGTTCGAGCGGGTGCTGCACGACCGCGGCATCGCCGTCCACATGCTGGACGACCTGCTGCACGAGACGGCGGGGATCCCCGAAGCCCGCAAGTACATCCTCGATCACGTCATCGACGAGCGGTACTTCGGGCCGATGGCCGTCGACGCCCTCCGCAACGTGCTGGACGCGATGGACTCCGACGAGCTCGTGCTCTACCTCATCGGAGGCATCACCAAGAGGGAGCTTCTGGACAGGGGCACCGACCCCAAGAGCCTGGCGTTCCACACGCTCGCGCCCGACGGCTTCGTCCTGCCGCCGCTGCCCAACCACCTTTTCACCCGCGACACCTCCTGCTGGATCTACGGCGGTGTCTCCATCAACGCGATGAGGAAGAAGGCCCGCCAGCGCGAGACCGTGAACTACGAGGCCGTCTACCGTTACCACCCGATGTTCGCGTCCGGCTACGACAGGCCCGACGAGGGCGGCTACAACGTCTGGATGCGGGGACTGGCCACCGCTCCGGCCACCATCGAGGGCGGCGACGTACTCGTCATCGGCCGGGGCGCGGTACTGGTCGGGATGAGCGAGCGCACCCAGCCACAGGCGGTGGAGATGCTCGCGCGGAGCCTGTTCAGCAAGGGCGCGGCGGAGAGGATCGTCGCGCTGGACATGCCGAAGGCCCGGGCGTTCATGCACCTGGACACCGTCATGACGAACGTGGACGTGGGGGTCTTCACCAAGTTCGCCGGCCTGGGCATGCTCCCCTCCTACACGGTCGAGCCCGGCGACAACGAGAAGGAACTGAAGATCACCGACCACCCCGCGGAGGACATGCACAGGGCCATCGCCCGGGCCATCGATCTGGACGACATCAAGATCCTCACTCCCACGCAGGACGTCTACGCCGCCGCGCGGGAGCAGTGGGACGACGGCTGCAACGTGCTGGCCGTCGAACCCGGCGTGGTCATCGCCTACGAACGGAACACGACCACCAACGACTACCTGCGCGACAACGGAATCGAGGTGATCACGACCCCGGGCGGCGAGCTCGGCCGCGGACGCGGCGGCCCGCGCTGCATGAGCTGCCCGCTCGAACGCGACGGCATCTGACCCGCCCGTCTCCGTGATACTCAAAATCGGCGTGCCGGTGCTCCCGCCTCAAGCCGGAGCGTCCGATGAGGTCCGAGCAGGTCGAGGAGACCCAGAGCCAGCAAAAACCAGGGCAAACTTGGATAATTCACCCCAGAAGTCGGGACAAGTGCGGCGTTTGAGGAGGACCACACCGGATCGGATTCCGCATCTTTTTTCCAATCAGCTTGACCTTAGGCGCCCATCGCTTTACCGTCACTGTCCGTAACCACACCTCGCTGCGTTATCGGGTAAACCCCAGCCTCCCCGTCACCGAAGGTGCCTACCCCAGGCATCAACCCGGTGTTTGGGGCATATGTTGCGAGGGAGCACAATCAAGTGAAAGCAGTACATAACAGAGCCGGGGGGCCAAACGATGCCGTCTGAGTACGCCAAGTCGCTGGGTGCACGACTCCGCGCCATCCGCACCCAGCAGGGCCTGTCCCTGCACGGAGTCGAAGAGAAGTCCCGTGGACGCTGGAAGGCGGTTGTCGTCGGCTCCTACGAGCGCGGTGACCGCGCCGTAACGGTGCAGAAGCTTGCCGAGCTGGCCGACTTCTACGGAGTCCCGGTCTCGGAGTTGTTGCCAGGTGGCGCTGCCCCGAGCCCGCTCGGCCCGACACCGAAGCTTGTGATCGACCTTGAGCGTCTTGCCCAGCTCCCCAAGGAGAAGGCGGGCGCCCTCGCCCGCTATGCCGCCACAATCCAGAGCCAGCGTGGTGACTACAACGGCAAGGTGCTGTCCATCCGTCAGGAGGACCTGCGCTCCCTTGCCGTGATCTACGACAAGTCCCCTACCGAACTCACCGAGGAGCTCATCGGCTGGGGTGTCCTGGACCCCGAGGCGCGTCGCGCCGTCGACGCCTTCTGACGACCTGTCCGGTCGTGGGCACGCCGAGGGCTGACGCGCCCACGACCGGTGAATCCGGTTAATCTCGCCATCTCGTCAGAACATCGCCCGCATCCCGCCACGGGGGCGATCCCTGTGGTAGGAAAAGGCAAACATGGCATTTAACGAGATGTGGTGGACATGGCAGGGGGAGAGGATCGGCATGATCACTCTCAGACGCGTCCGAAAAACCGTCTCGACGCCTTCATGGCACTGCTGGGATCGACCAAGACCCGTGCCTTCCTGCGGCTGCTGACCTCCGTCGGAGGCAGCAGGACCCAGGACATCCTGAAGCTCCTGCCCTTCATCGTCATGGCCGTGGCGGCCCTGATCGACTTCGGCTCCGGCACGACGTCCGGCCTCCTGCCCCTGCTCGCCCTGGGGCCGGCCTTCGCCAGTGTGGCCTGCGGCCTGGCCAGGACCACGGTGATCGGCGTGATCGCCCTGGCGCTGTGCGTCGCACTCGGCCTCTACAACGACATTCTCTGGACACCCCGCACCAACATCACCATGCTCGCCATCCTCGGCGTCACGGTGGCCAGCGTGCTGGCCAGCGCCGGACGGCTCCGCCACGAGCGTCAGCTCGCCGACGTCCGCTCGGTGGCCGAGGCCGCCCAGCGCGTGCTGCTGCGGCCGGTGCCGCGCCGGGCGGGACCGGGGATCGGGGTCGCCGTCTCCTACACCTCGGCCACCGCGGAGGCCAGGATCGGCGGCGACCTGTACGAGGTCGTCACCACCCCGCACGGGGTCCGGATCATCGTGGGAGATGTCCAGGGCAAAGGTCTGGAGGCCGTGGAGACCGCCGCGGTGGTGCTCGGCGCCTTCCGAGAGGCGGCCCACGACGAGGCCAAGCTCCAGGGGGTGGTGGCCCGGCTGGAGAACGCCCTGACCCGGGAGCTGTCCGGCGAGCAGTTCGTCACCGCGATCCTGGCCGAGATCACCGGCGGGGCCTCCATCACCGTGATCAACTGCGGCCATCCGTCACCCATGGTGCTGAGCTCCGACTCCGAGCACTGGTTCGCCGATCCCCCGGATGAGGCGCTCCCCCTGGGTATGGGTTCGCTGAAGGCCAGCGAACCCATACCGCACCAGATCCCCTTCGAGCCGGGCGACCAGGTTCTCTTCTACACCGACGGAGTCATCGAGGCGCGCAACGGCGGCGGGGAGTTCTATCCCCTTCCCGCCAGGGCGCACCTGTTGAACGGCACCGATCCTCAGCTCTCCCTCGACGCGCTCCGTGCCGACCTGCTACGGCACGTGGGCCGCCCGCTGGGCGACGACGCCGCCATGCTCCTGCTACGCCACCGCGCGGCCCGTCCGGCGGCCTCCTCGGCGGCCTGAGCCGCGGGGGCGACGGCCGGCCGGACACGCAGGCGGACCAGGTCTAACCGGCGAGGGGGACACGGCCGGGCAGGGGCTGAGTGGGCACGCCCAGCAGCCTCTCCACCGTGGCGACGAACCGCTCCGCCTCGGAGATCAACTCCTCGGCGTCCCGTGCCGACACCACGCGGGTCAGCCCCGCCTCGGCCGAGGCCCGCTTGACCGCGCTCATCTCGAAATAGGGAGCCCAGTCGGCGAGCCGCGGCTCGGCCTCGGGCAGCAGCTCCCAGGCGCTGCGCAGCCGGCGCCGGCGGCCGTCCATGGGGCGTGGCCGCGCGGCCAGCACGGCGGCGGCGGCCCTGAGCGCCGACAGATGGGCGGCGACATAACGGGTGGCGGGGGTCCGGGCGGCGGCCGCCTCTTCCAGGCAGTCACGCGCGTCGGCCAGGTGCGCCCGCACCGTGGACGACAACCGGGGCCCGCCGGAATCGCTGAGCCGAGGGGTCATGTGCTTCAGCCTCCTAGGTCGCGAGCGGCTCCCGGCGTTCTCACCGGCGATGTCAACACTTGCAGACCTCACCGACAAATTCACCGGGCGGCCGGACGAGGAGCTTCCCCTCTCCCCGTCCGTCTCTACCCGGCCCGGCCGTCTGGGACGGCGCGGACATGATCGACCGCCCTGAACGTGATCCGCGAGTCTCACGTCATTACATCGAACATAAATTCGATCACTTGTAGTGTCAAGTAAAGCGACGGACAGAGGTCCGGTCTCCCCGGAAACGGCAAAGCCCCGGGAGGGCAGCACCTCCCGGGGCCTTCACCTGCGGCTATCGGACGAACCTGCCCCTCACGTGCACCGGCACGTCCTTGCCCAGCAGGCCGGGAAGCACCGCCGCCACGTTCATCGGGAGTCGGACGCAGCCGTGCGAGGCCGGGGCCAGCGGCACCGACAGCGCGCCGTGGAAGGCGATGCCGCCGTTGAAGAAGATCGGGTTGTAGAGCTGGCCGAGGTAGGACCTGTGCCAGCCGTCCCTGCGCCAGGTCGTCCTGTAGTCCCCCGTCGGCGTGCGGGCGTCGCCGCAGAACCGCTGCACCTTACCGTTCCAGTTCGCGGTCTCGCAGTACGGGATCCCGCTGCCGGAGGAGGTGTGGCTGATCAGCTTCACCCGGCCGTCGACGTAGAGGACCATCACCTGCTTGGTGAGGTTCATCTCGACCCGGGTCGGCCTGCCGCGGGGCACCAGCACCGGGGGCGCCACCGGGTTCTCCAGAGCCTTCCACGTCCTGCTCGCCACGGTGCTGGTCGGCGTGATGCCGTTGACCTTCTGGAAAGCCCAGACCGCGGCCTGGGTGGCCCCGCCGTACCGGCCGTCGATCCCACCGGGTGCGTAACCGAGTTCCTTCAGCCGGGTCTGGAGCACCGCGACCGCGGCACCCTTGGCGCCGATACTGAGCGTCTCACCGGGGGCGGCGAACACGGTCGTGCCGACGGCCTTCACCGTGACGGCCGGGGGCGCCACCGTGACGGTCTGGGCGTTCGCGGCGCCGGAGGAGCCGAGCGAGGAGAGGAGCACGGCCCCCGCTGTCATGAGCGCGGCCGCTCCGAGCCGCCGTTCAAACCCCACCCAAATCATCCCCTCATATCACCCGCGCTCGGATCAAGGGACCATAGCGCACGGATCATCCGTCTCCGCCATCAGTAATGAAGCGGTAATCAATGGTCAATCTGATTAGAGTGACCATGTGCCAGAAAAGTTGCATCCCAATGTTGAGAAGGTCGCCGCCGTCCTGGGCGAGCACGGTGTCTCCGGCGAGATCGTCGTGTTCTCGGAGGCCACGCCGACCGCCGCGACCGCCGCCGCGCAGCTCGGCTGCGAGATCGGTGCCATCGCCAACAGCCTGGTCTTCGACGCCGACGGAGCCCCGCTCCTGGTGCTCACCAGCGGCGCCCACCGGGTGGACACCGACCTGATCGCGGAGCGGGTCGGCGCGGCGAAGGTGAAGCGCGCCACCCCGGACTTCGTCCGTGCCGCCACCGGCCAGGTCATCGGCGGTGTCGCCCCGATCGGTCACCCCTCCCCGCTCAGGACGCTGATCGACACCTGGCTCGACAGGCACGCGGTGGTCTGGGCCGCCGCGGGCCATCCGCACACGGTCTTCCCCACCTCCTTCGCCGAGCTCGTCCGCATCACCGACGGCACCCCGGCGGACGTGGAGCGCTGACCACCGTCCGGGTCCGGGGAGGGCAGAGGGCGCCCAGGCGATCTACCGAGATCACCGAACGTGACCCAGACCCCTTTCGCCGGCCTGCCGGTCAGGGTGATGTCCGCCCTGCTAGGGTGCGGGGAATGATCGGACTGCGACAGGTCGGCCCCGGGGAGTTCATCGCCCGGCTGGACGCGGTCCTCGAGATATACACCGCGGCGATGAACCCCCCCTCCGACCAGCTGTCCGGCCGCAAGACGATCATGGGGAACCACGCCACCCACCCGGGGTTCACCTGCCTGTTCGCCGAGCGCCCGGACGGGACGCCGGTGGGGCTGGCCTACGGCTTCCACGGGGTCCCCGGGCAGTGGTGGCACGACGTCGTCCATCAGGCCATGGCGGAGCTGTACGGCGAGGGCAGCGCGCGCGGCTGGCTCGGCGACGCCCTGGAGCTCGCCGAGATCCACGTCCACCCCGACTACCAGGGCAAGGGCATCGGCCGGGCGCTGGTCACGGGCATGTGCGCCGGTCGCCCGGAACGCACCGCCGTACTGTCCACCCGCGACCAGCCCACCGCGGCCCGGCACCTCTACCGCAGCGTCGGGTTCGTGGACCTGCTCACCCAGTTCGTCTTCCCCGGCGGCTACGAGCGCTACGCGATCCTCGGAGCGGTGCTCCCGCTGAGGGCGTGACACCGGGAGACCTGCTCCGTCCGGTCGTTCCGGCGGGCGGGCCGGGGATGCGGTCGCGGACGGGCGGTCAGAGGGTCAGCGCGGCCGCCCTGGGCTCGGTGTCAAGGGCCTGGAAGACCTCGCGGGTCGCGCTGGAGCGGTTGAAGGTGATGAAGTGGATTCCGGGCGCGCCCGCGTCGAGCAGGGTCTGGCAGAGTTCGACGGCATGCTCGATGCCCAACCGGCGTACGGCGGCCGGATCGTCGGCGACGGCCTCGAACCTCGCCGCCACCTCCGCCGGGAACGGCGCGCCGGAGAGCTGCTCGGACCGGGCGATCGTGCTCATCTGGGTGACGGGCATGATGCCGGGGATGATCGGGGTGTCGCAGCCCTTGGCCGCCACCCGGTCGCGCAGTCGCAGATAGTCGTCCGCCCGGAAGAACATCTGGGTGATCGCGTAGTCGGCGCCCGCCCGGCACTTGCGCACGAAGTGCTCGGTGTCGGCCTCCACCGAGCCCGACCTGGGGTGCTTGTAGGGGAAGGCGGCCACGCCCACGCAGAAGTCGCCGGCCTGGCGGATCAGCCGGACCAGCTCGTCGGCGTAGAGCACGCCCTCGGGGTGGCGCACCCACTCCCCCGTCGGGTCGCCGGGCGGGTCGCCCCGCACGGCGAGCATGTTGCGCACGCCCGCGTCCGCGAAGCGGCCGACCAGATGGCGCAGCTCGCGGATGGAGTGGTTGACGGCGGTGAAGTGGGCGACAGGGGTCAGCGTGGTCTCGTGGGCGAGCCGCTCCACGATCTCGACCGTACGGTCGCGGGTGCCCCCGCCGGCACCGTAGGTGACCGACACGAACGCGGGGCGTAGCGCCTCCAGCTCCCGGATGGCCCGCCAGAGCTGCCGCTCGCCCTCGTCGGTCTTCGGCGGCATGAACTCGAAGGAGAACGACCGGCCACCGGCGGCGAGGATCTCGCGGACGGTGGGCACGCGGTCGGGAAGGACTGACGGGCGACCCAGAGCCATGGTCTCAGGGTACTGGCCGCGCTCTTGGGGTACTGACCGCCACGCCGGTCACAATAACCACAATAAGTGGCGAAACACCCACCTCTACAGATAGGAGTCATCCCTCAGGCCCGATAATGTCAGTGCATGACCATTTCCGCAGCCGCACTCGACACCATCCGCTCCGAAGTGGATCGTTCGCTCAGGGAATTCATTGAGCGGCAGCGACCTCAGGTAAGTGCTCCAGAGCTGGCTCCTCTCATTTCGGCCGCCGAGGAGTTCCTGGCGGGCGGGAAGCGGCTGCGGCCGGCATTCTGCTACTGGGGATGGTACGGCGCGGGAGGTGACGAGGACCCTGCGCTCTTCAGGGCCGCCGCGTCGCTTGAACTACTCCAGGCCAGCGCCCTGGTGCACGACGACGTGATGGACGCCAGCGACCTGCGCCGGGGCATGCCCTCGGCGCACCGCAGATTCCAGGCACTGCACGAGAAGGCCGGCTGGCATGGCTCCGCCGAGCAGTTCGGCGAGAGCGCCGCCGTCCTGCTGGGCAACCTGATGCTCATCTGGTCCGGCGAGATGTGGCGGGGCAGCGGCCTGCCGCCCGCCTCGCTGGCCGCGGCCCAGGAGGTCCACGACCACATGCGGACCGAACTGATGTGCGGCCAGTATCTGGACCTGCTGGAGCAGGCCCACGGCGAGAACAGCTTCGACAGCGCACTGCGGGTCGCCCTCTTCAAGAGTGGCAAATACTCGGTCGAGCAGCCGCTCCGGCTCGGCCTGGTGCTGGCCGCCCGGAGCCGCGCCCCGTGGATCGACCGGCTCTGCGAGGACTACGGCCAGTGCGTGGGCATCGCCTTCCAGCTCCGCGACGACATCCTCGGCGTGTTCGGCGACCCGGCCGAGACCGGCAAGCCCGCCGGTGACGACCTTCGGGAGGGCAAGCGGACGATGCTCATCGCCCGCACGCTCGCCGCGGCCTCCCCGGCCCAGGCGGAGACCGTGCGCAGCACGCTCGGCGACCGGGAGCTGGACGCGGCCGGGGTCGACCGGCTGCGTCAGATCATCGAGGAGACCGGGGCACTCCACGCGTGCGAGGAAATGATCAAGAAATATCTCGAAGACGCCCTGGGCTCGCTGGACGACGCCCCGATCACCGCGGAGGCCCGCACCGCCCTGGCCGAGCTGGCCGTGGCCGCGACATCCCGCCGCACCTGACCTGGTGCCGGGCCCGGCACCAGGTCGGGCCCGGCGCCGGTCAGCCCGAGCCGGTCAGCCGCCGCTGAAACTCCTCGGCGACCGCCTTCGGATCGTCTGCCTCGGTTATGGCCCGCACGACCACGACCCGGCGCACGCCGTACGACATGACCTCGTCCAGGTTGGTGAGGTCGATGCCGCCGATGCCGAACCAGGGTCGGTCGGTACCCAGGGACGCGGCGTGCCGGAGCAGGCCGGGCCCCGGAGCGGGCCGCCCGGGTTTGGTGGGTGTCGGCCAGATCGGGCCGCAGCAGAAGTAGTCGACCCCGGGTTCGACGGCGGCGGCGGACACCTCCTCGGCGGCGTGAGTGGAACGCCCGATGAGGATGTCGTCGCCGAGCATGTCGCGCACGACCGGCACCGGCAGGTCGCCCTGCCCGAGGTGGAGCACGTCGGGACGGGCCGCGTAGGCGATGTCCGCCCGGTCGTTGACCGCCAGCAGCCTGCCGTGGCGGTCACAGGCCGCGCGGAAGACCTCGAGGAGTTCGAGCTCCTCGCGCGCCTCCAAGCCCTTCTCGCGTAACTGCACGATGTCGACACCGCCCGCGAGGACCGCGTCGAGGAAGTCTGCGAGATCCCCACGGTCACGGCGGCCGTCGGTGCACAGATACAGGCGGGCGTCAGAAACCGAGGGCCTGGGCACGCCGCTTGACCTCGGTATGGCGGCCCGCGACGATCGCGTCCACCGGTGATCCCGGGAGGGTGTCGTCCGGGGTGAACAGCCACCGGAGCGACTCGACGTCGCTGTAGCCCGCGTCGAGCAGCACGGTGAGCGTGCCCGGCAGGCCCTTCACGACGTCGTCGGCGGCGAGGAAGGCGGCGGGGATCTGAGGCTCGCCACCCCCCCGTCGCACTCCGATGAGCTTGCGGTCCTTGAGGAGTTGCTTGGCGCGACCGGCACTGAGGTTGAGCCTCCTGGCCACCTCACTCAGGGTGAGCCACTCGCCCACCAACTGGTCGGTTTCCCGGTCGATCTGCGCAACAGAGAGCGTCACGAATCCACCACTACCACATCGAGCCTTTCGCCAAACACCCGGCAGCGAGGTTACGCCGCCGTACAGTCGCGCAACGCTACCGCAGGGTCGGCCAGGCGGCTGACGTCGAGACGCCGCCCGCGCTCGATGAGACGACGGCCCTGGACGAGGTCGCGGGGACGGTTGACCGCCAGCACCGCCGTGAGCCTGTCGTCTCCGGTCACCCAGCAGACCCCCCAGCTGGCGTCGGCCGCCGGATCCCCTCGCAGGATCATACGGCCGCCGTCGTGGTCCCCGGCGTACTGCACCATGTGGCCGAACTGCTCGGACCAGAAGTAGGGCACCGGGTCGTAGAGCGCCTCGTCACCCAGGAGCGTGGCCACGGCGACGTCGGGGGCGCCCAGCGCGGTGTCCCAGTGCTCGACCCGCAGGCGGCGCCCGTAACGGCGCGACCACCAGGCCGCGCAGTCGCCCACGGCGACCACGTCCGGCATCGAGGTGCGCAGGTGCTCGTCGGTGACGACCCCGTTGTCGAGTTCGAGACCGGAACCGGCGAGCCACTCGACCGCGGGCCGCACGCCGACGCCGGTGACGACCACGTCGGCCTCGACCACCGACCCGTCGGCCAGGATCAGCCCGCCCTGGTCGACCGAGGCGACCGCGGTGCCCAGGCGCAGGTCCACGCCCGCCTGGCCGTACCAGGAGACGGTGTGCGCGCCCACGGGGCCGAGGGCGGCGCTCAGGGGGACGTCGGCGGCCTCGACGACGGTCACCTCGCAGCCCGCCCTGCGGGCGGCGGTGGTGACCTCGGCACCGATCCAGCCCGCACCGATGACGGCGACCTTCGTCCCCGCGGTGAGCAGGGCGCGTAGTTCGAGCGCGTCGTCGATGGTGCGCAGGACGTGCTGCGGGCCGTCGCCGCGGAGGCGGATGGGGCGCGCGCCGGTGGCGATCACCAACCCGTCGTAGGCCAGCTCACCCTCGGTTGTCTCCACCACGCCTTCGCGCAGCCCCTTGGCGACGACGCCCGCGCGGAAGTCGACCTCCAGAGCGTCCAGGTCGGAGTCGACGACCGTGGAGTCGGTCTCGCCCAGCAGGACGCTTTTCGACAGCGGCGGGCGGTCGTAGGGCCTGTGCGCCTCCTCACCGATCAACGTGATCGTGCCGCCGAACCCGTGGGCCCGTAATGCCTCGACACTGCGCACGCCGGCCAGACCGGCGCCAACCACCACGACATGATTCACAACTAACGAGCCTAAGCGGCCAGGACGATCTCCTACCAACGCAGTTCAGTAACGAAAACGGTATTTAGCTCACATCCAACGCGATGATGGTGTCGTCCGCTGCCCTTAGGGTGGGAGGGACAAGACGCGCGGGAGCCCGGAACGTACCGGGCTGAGAGGAGGGCTGCGGAGCGACGGGGACCGCGGTGGGCCCGGTGACGTGCGAGAAGCGTCGCGCCTCAGGCGCGAGCGGGCACGGCAGGGGGCGTACGGCGATCCGGGCGCGGCCGCAAGCGGGCCCTCGACCGCCACGGACCTGATCCGGGTCATGCCGGCGAAGGGAGCGGAGCACGCATGGCGCACCACTTCGACGTCCTCGTCATCGGCGGGGGCATCGTAGGGCTGTCGGTGGCGTGGCGTACGGCCGGGCAGGGCCTGAAGGTGGCGGTGGTCGATCCCGCCCCGGCCTCGGGAGCCTCCCACGCCGCGGCGGGCATGCTGGCACCTGTCAGCGAGGTCGCCTACACCGAGGAGCCCCTCCTCCGGCTGGGCCTGGCCTCTCTGGAGAGGTGGCCGGCGTTCGCGGCCGAGCTCACCGCCGACAGCGGCCACGACCTCGACTACCGCACCGACGGCACGCTGGACGTCGCCTTCGGCGCCGACGACCTGGCGGTGCTGGACGACCTCGCCGCGTTCATCGACAAGCTGGGACTGCCCGCCGAGCGGCTCACCGGCCGCGAGTGCCGCCGCCTGGAGCCGATGCTCGCACCGGCCGTCCGGGGCGGCCTGCTGGCCGGGGCGGACGCGTGGGTGGACCCCCGGAGGGTCACCAGAGCCCTCCTGGCCGCTCTGGAGCGCCGGGGCGGCACGCAGCTGCGCACTCGGGCGACAGGACTGGAGACGGCCGCTGAGACGGTCACAGGAGTACGGCTGGCGACCGGAGAGGTCGTCGGGGCCGCCCAGGTGATCCTGGCGGCGGGGGCGTGGTCGGGGACGCTGGAGGGGCTGCCGCCCGAGGTGTTGCCGCCGGTGCGGCCGGTCAAGGGTCAGATCATGCGGCTGCGCTCCCCCACGCCGCTCCTCCGGCGATGCGTGCGGGGCGTCGTGCACGGCGCGCATGTCTACCTGGTGCCGCGCGGCGACGGGGAGGTGGTCGTCGGGGCGACCCAGGAGGAGATGGGGTTCGACACTCGCGTGACCGCCGGAGGGCTGTGGGAGCTGCTGCGCGACGCGCGGGAGCTGGTCCCCGGCGTGACGGAGCTGGAACTCGCCGACGTGGTCGCGGGGCTGCGCCCCGGCACCCCGGACAACCTGCCCCTGATCGGCCCCACCGCGCTGCCCGGCCTGTCCCTGGCCACGGGGCACCACCGGGGCGGGGTGCTGCTCGCCCCGCTCACCGCCGACCTCTTTTCGGGCGAGGCGGATCCGGAACTCTCGACGATCTGCTCGCCCCTGCGTTTCCAGGAGTACCCATGAATGTGACGATCAACGGCACCCCGCACGAACTGGCCACCGGGGCCACCGTGGCGGCGGCCGTGCTGACGCTGACCTCGGTCAGGAGCGGTGTGGCCGTGGCGGTGAACGACGAGGTCGTCTCGCGGAGCGCGTGGGACTCCACGGCGCTGGCGGAGGCCGACCGGGTCGAGGTGCTGACCGCGGTGCAGGGAGGGTGACGGACATGGACGACGATCTGATCATCGGCGGGGAGAAGTTCTCCTCCCGCCTCATCATGGGCACCGGGGGCGCGCCCTCGCTGGAGACCCTGGAGCAGTCGCTCGCCGCCTCCGGCACCGAGCTGACCACGGTTGCGATGCGGCGGCTGGACCCGTCCGCGCGGGGCTCCGTCCTCGACGTGCTGCGCCGGCGCGGCATCAAGGTCCTGCCGAACACCGCCGGCTGCTTCACCGCCGGGGAGGCCGTGCTGACCGCCAGACTGGCCAGGGAGGCGCTGGAGACCGACTGGGTCAAGCTGGAGGTCATCTCCGACGAGCGCACACTGCTGCCCGACCCGATCGAGACGTTCGACGCGGCCGAGCGGCTGGTCGCCGACGGGTTCACGGTGCTGCCCTACATCGGCGACGACCCGGCCCTGGCACGCCGGCTGGAGGCGGCGGGCTGCGCGGCGGTGATGCCGCTGGGCGCGCCGATCGGCTCGGGGCTGGGCATCCGCAACCCGCACAACATCGAGCTCATCGTGGAGTCGGCGAATGTGCCGGTGATCCTGGACGCCGGGATCGGCACGGCCAGTGACGCGACGCTGGCGATGGAGCTGGGCTGTGACGCGGTGCTGCTGGCCACCGCGGTCACCCGGGCGCAGCGGCCGGAGCTGATGGCGCAGGCCATGCGCTCGGCGGTCGTCGCGGGCCGCCAGGCCCGGCTGGCGGGGCGGATCCCCCGGCGGCGCTACGCGGAGGCGTCCTCTCCGATGAATCCGTAGGAAACAGTCAACTTCTCGGCATCGGTTTGGAACCGGAGGACCCTGCCAGGGCCAAATCGCCCCTAAACTCAGCCGCGTGGACACGACGCTTACGGACCCCCTCGTCGGGAAACTCCTCGACGGACGTTACCGCGTTGAGTCCCGGATCGCCCGGGGCGGCATGGCAACCGTCTATGTGGCTCTGGACATCCGGCTCGACCGCACGGTCGCCGTGAAGGTGATGCATCGTTCCCTCGCCGAGGACCCCACCTTCGTGCGGCGGTTCATCGGCGAGGCCAAGTCGGTGGCGAGCCTCTCCCACCCCAACGTGGTGCATGTCTTCGACCAGGGCACCGACGGAGACAACGTCTACCTGTCGATGGAGTACGTGCCGGGACGCACCCTGCGCGACGTGCTCCGTGCCCGGGGCAGGCTGCCCGCCCGCGAGGCCCTCGAAGTCATGATCCCGGTGCTCGCCGCACTGGGCGCCGCGCACCAGGCCGGGATGGTCCACCGGGACGTCAAACCGGAGAACGTACTGCTCAGTGACGACGGCCGGATCAAGGTGGTGGACTTCGGCCTGGCCCGCGCGATCGAGGCGACCAACCAGACGCGGACGGGCGTCATGATCGGCACCATCGGCTACATGTCACCCGAGCAGGTGACCTCCGGAGCCGCCGACGTCCGCAGCGACGTCTACTCGGCCGGGATCATGCTGTTCGAACTCCTCACCGGCCGCCAGCCGTACGAGGGTGACACCCCGATGTCCGTGGCCTACCGGCACGTGCACGACACCGTGCCGGTGCCCTCGACCCTGTTGCCAGGCATCCCGCCGCTGCTGGACACGCTGGTGGCCCAGGCGACGGCCCGCGACCCCGCGGGCCGTCCGGCGGACGCCACCGCTCTGCTGGTCGCCGCGGTGGAGGCACACCGGGTGCTGCCCAAGGAGAGCGGCCCGGTGCCGTCCGCCCCGGCCAGCCCCCCGCCAGGCCAGGACTCGGCGCCCCCACCGGCCAACCAGACCCTGATCCAGCCGCGCGTCGACCTGCTCACCGGCCCCGTCTCCGATGTCGCCGCACCCGCCTTCCGGGCCGAGAGGGGATTCCGTCCGAACTGGTTCGTGATCGCGCTGGCCTTGACGATGGTGGCCGCGGTGGGGGTGACCGGCTGGCTGTTCTCCCAGAACCCCACCATCACGGTGCCCACGCTGGTCGGCAAGAACATCACGATCGCCGACAACGAGGCCCGCCGGCTCGGCTTCATCGTCGAGATCGGCAAGGCCGAGAACAACGAGAAGGTGCCCAAGGGCATCGTGATACGGACCGACCCGGTGGCGGGCACCGAGACGGAGGGCAAGGCCAGGCTGCTCCTCATCGCGTCGGCGGGCCCCAAGCGGGTCTCCGTGCCCAACGTCGCCGGCATGAGCCAGGACGAGGCCACGGCGAAGCTGGCCGAGGCCGGGCTGGGTGTCAACAACGTCAAGAAGCAGTCCAGTGAGACTGTGCCGCGCGGCCAGGTGGTACGGACCAGCCCCGCGGGGGGCAACCAGGTCAAGGAGGGCAGCAAGGTCGACCTGATGATCAGCGCGGGCCTGGTCATGCCCGACGTCAAGGGCATGACCCGCGACCAGGCCGAGGCCACGCTGCGCGGCATGGGCCTCGCGCCCGAGTCCGTCGAGCAGGCCGACGCCGCCCCGCCCTGCACGGTCATCGCCCAGGACCCCGAGCCCAACACGGAGATCGACAAGGGTGCCGCCGTCCGGCTGACCCTGTCGCCGTGCGCTCCCCCCGAGGGGCACTGGCCCTGGGAGAACAACGACCAGAACGCCAACGAAGAGCAGGTGATCGTCATTCCCAACGTGGTGTTCAAGGACGTCAGGACCGCCCGGCAGGAGCTGCGCGCCGCGGGGATGAGGGTGAAGGTGAAAAGAGGCTCGGGCCACCGGGCCATGGTCCGGGCCCAGGTCCCGCCGGCCGGGCAGCAGGTTCCGCCGGGCACCGAGGTGACCCTCTACTGAGCCAGGCACGTAAGGGCCCGGTCTCCACGCGCGGAGACCGGGCCCTCCGGCTTTCCCCGGTTCCCTCTCGGCCGGCCGGGCGCGTCAAGCGCCGCTGAGGAAGCCGTGCAGGCGGATCCGGGCGAGGCCCCCGTCGGGGTAGATGTCCACCCGGACGTGGGTGGCCACGGGCGCGTCGTCGATCCGGAAGCGGTGCGGGGTGTCGGGCTGCAGCCGGGTCCTGGGCAGCAGCTCGGACCAGGTCTCCCCGTCGGTGGTGCCCCTGATCGAGACCGAGCCCGGGGCGTTGAACAGCAGGTTGGTCGTGTCGATCTCGGCGAGCTTGACGATGCCGGGGCCCGCCAGGCGGATCAGCAGCCAGTCGTTGCCGTCGTCGCGGCGGCGGGCGGTCTCCCAGCCCTCGGCCTGGTGCCGGGCGAGGCCGGGAGCGATGACGTTGTTGGGCGAGGAGTAGAACTCGTTGGAGCAGCCGACGACCAGCGCGCCGTTCGCCAGCGCGGCCAGGTCCAGGCCGAGGCCGTCGTACAGGGTCAGGTCGGGCCTGACCTCGCCGTGCACGCGCAACCGGGCGATACCCCCGTCGGGGAACATGTTCAGCCGGACGTGCGTGTGGCGCCGCTCGCCGGTCACGTCGAAGAAATGCTCGACGTCGCCCCTGAGGTCGCTCCTCGGGACGATCTCCGCCCAGCCGGCGTCCGCCAGCTCGGCGACCGTGGGATACCCCTCGACCGCTGTGGCCTCGACGGAGGCCTGCGGCGGGTAGTTGCCCCGGAACCACGCGGTGTCGATCACCACACCGCGGATCACACCGGGCAGGCCGAGCCGGATGAGTGCCCAGTCGTGGCCGGGCTCGCGTCGCCGCCGGGTCTCCCAGCCGTCGTAGACCTGCCCCTTGGGGCCGAAGGTGTGCGCCTGGAAGCCGGGACGGCCGGGGCGGATCAGGTTCTCCCGTTCGGCGAAGGACTCGTCGCTGGCCGCGACGACCGAGCCGCCGAGAGTGCGCAGGGCGAGGTCGGGCAGTGCGGTGAACTCGATCATGGGAGAAACCTTCCCTCGGGAGCGTCGCCCACGGCCCGGCCGCGCAGCCAGGTCGCGCGGACCACGCCGCGTAGCGTCCTGCCGTGGTAGGGCGTGACCGGATTCCTGTGGTGCAGGGCGGCCATGTCCACGGGATGTTCGGCGTCGGCGTCGAAGGCGACCAGGTCGGCGTCATTGCCCACGGCGATGGCGCCCTTGCCGTCCAGCCGGGCCAGCGCCGCCGGGTTTCCGGCCATCCACCGGACCACCTGGCCGAGACCGTACCCGCGCTGCGAGGCCCCGGCCCAGACCGCCGGCAGGCCGAGCTGGAGGGAGGAGATCCCACCCCAGGCCGCGGCGAAGTCCGGCATCTTCAGGTCCGGGGTGCAGGGCGAATGGTCGGAGACGACGCAGCTCAGCACGGCGTCGGCGAGCCCCCGCCAGAGCTCCTCGCGGTTGGCCGACGAGCGGATCGGCGGGCAGCACTTGAACTGGGTCGCGCCGGGCGGCACCTCCTCGGCCGTCAGCGTCAGGTAGTGCGGGCAGGTCTCGGCGGTGATCCGCACTCCCCGCCGCCGCGCCTCCGCCAGCGGCTCCAGGCAGAGCGCGGACGACACGTGCAGGATGTGCGCCCGCACGCCCGTCTCCCCCGCCAGCGCGATGACCCGCTCGACCGCCCGGCGCTCGGCCTGGCCGGGACGGGAGTCGAGGAACTCGGGATAGCCGGGGCCCGCCGGCTCCCCGAGCAGGGCCGGGTCCTCGGCGTGGACGACCAGCAGGCCGTCGAAGGAGGCGATCTCCACCATGACCGTCCGTAGCTCGTCGGCGCCGAGCGGCGGGAACTCCTCCACCCCGGACGGCGACAGGAAGCATTTGAAACCACGCACCCCGGCCTCGTGCATGGCCTTGAGCTCCTTGACGTTCCCGGGGACCGCGCCGCCCCAGAAGCCCACGTCCACCAGGCACTGCCCGGCCGCGGCCCGTTTCTTCTCGGCCAGCGCGCCCACGTTCACGGTCGGCGGCAGCGAGTTGAGCGGCATGTCGACGATCGTGGTGACGCCGCCGGCCGCCGCGGCCCGGGTGGCGGAGGCGAAGCCCTCCCAGTGCGTCCGCCCGGGCTCGTTGACGTGCACGTGGGTGTCCACGAGGCCGGGCAGTAGCGCGGTGCCGCCGAGGTCGACCTGCTCTGCGGCGTCCAGGGCGGCGTCGTAGGCGTGCAGGCCGGTGATCCTGCCCTCCCGCACGGTCACCGCCGCCGGCCCCTCCCCGCCGGGCAGTACGGCCCGGCGCGACCGGATGACCAGATCCATCACGTCTTCGGCCCGCACGCTCAGCGCCTCCCGCGTTCCTCGCCCGCCGGCCGGACCGCCCGCGCCGTGGTGCGGCGCGGGTCATCCGGTGGCCGGCCATCCGTCAAAGGTGTTTCCGCCCGACCTCGCGCGCGAGCCGCTCCAGCAGCGGTCCCGCCTTGGACATGCACACGGCCGGGTCGGGCTCGATGTCGGTGAGCGCGTAGGCGGCCGTGATGCCCGCCGCGTTCAGCTCGTCGTCGCCGAGGGCGCGGCGGCCGCAGACCGCGACGACGGGGACCCCGGCCTTGGCCGCGGCGGCCGCCACCCCGGCGGGGGCCTTCCCGCGCAGGGTCTGCCCGTCCAGCGAGCCCTCACCGGTGATGACGAGGCGGGCGCCGTCGAGCCGCTCGTGGAAGCCGAGCAGATCGAGCAGGTACTCGATACCGGGGCGGATGTCGGCGGACAGGAAGGCCAGGGCGGCGAAGCCCACTCCCCCCGCGGCGCCCGCGCCCGGCTGGGCGGCCACGCCCATGGGGCGGACGATCCCGTCGTGCTCGATGGCGCCGGCCAGGCCGTGGGTGTGCGCGGCGACGGCGGCGAGCCGGGCGAGGGCTCCTTCGAGGAGCTTCACCTCCTCGGGACTCGCGCCCTTCTGCGGGCCGTACACGGCGGCGGCGCCGTGCGGGCCCAGCAGCGGGTTGTCGACGTCACTGGCGACGACGAACTCGACATCGCCAATCTCCATAAGTCCGGATTTATCAATTTTTTCTAGGGTGCGCAGGGCGGCGCCACCGGGTGGCAGCTCCTGCCCGCCGGCGTCGAGGAACCGCACGCCCAGCGCCCGCATCATGCCGGCGCCGCCGTCGGTGCAGGCGCTGCCGCCCAGCCCGAGCACGATCCGCCGGGCGCCGCGCCGTACGGCATGGGCGATCAGCTCGCCGGTGCCGTAGCTGGTCGCGGTCAGCGGCTGGAGATCACCGGGCAGGCGGCGCAGGCCGGACGCCTCGGCGAGCTCGACGACGGCCGTCGGCACCTCGTCCGCCCCGGGGGAGGACGCGGAGTACGGGCCGGCGTCCCCGGCGGGGGCGGCCTCCCGCCAGGCGTAGGCGGCGCGGACCGGCTGCCCGGTGGGACCGGTGACCTCGACCTCGACGCGGGTGAACCCGCAGGCCACGACGGCGTCCACGGTGCCGTCGCCGCCGTCGGCCACCGGCAGCGCGACCGTGACGACCTCCGGGCCCAGACCCGCCGCCACGCGGGCGGCGACCTCGGCCCCGGTCAGCGACCCCTTGAACTTGTCCGGGGCGATGAGGACATGTCCCGAAAACTCAGACAACCCTGCTCCCTGTGGAGAATCGGCGGCCACGCGCTTCCGCCCGATGTGAGCGGTCGGAAGCACGTCCCGGAATCCGGTGAGATGGACGACCATCATCACATCCGCCCCTCGGCGGACTCCCACCGCATCGGCGGAGCCCGCTCAGGGCCCGGCCTCCGGACGCGCGGTGAAGCCCCGTTCCCCGGCGAGCCGCATGAGGCGGCGATGGGCCTCCCTTCCCGCGCGGCCGAGCTTGTCCTGAGCGACCGTGCGCAGTTCGTCGTCCTCGACGACCGTCTCGCCGCCCACCAGGAGGCGGGCCAGCGGAGGTTGCCGGCTGCCGAAGACCAGGGCGCAGACCGGGTCGGTGACGGCCGAGGCGAAGGGGCCGCCGGTCCGCCACAGGGCGATGTCGGCGAGCTTGCCGGCCTCCAGGGAGCCGATCTCCTCCTGGCGGCCCAGGTTCCTGGCCCCGCCGAGGGTGGCGATCTCCAGGGCCTGCCGGGCGGTGAGCGCGGTGGGCCCGTACCTGGCCCGCTGGAACAGCAGGGCCTGGCGCATCTCCCCGGACAGGGAGGTCAGCTCGGCGGAGGCGCTGCCGTCCACCCCGAGACCGACGACGGCGCCGCGCCGGAGCATCTCCGACACCCGGGCGATGCCGGCGCCGAGGCGGCCGTTGGAGCTCGGGCAGTGCGCGGAGCCGGTACCGGTCTGGGCGAACGTGCCGATGTCGGCGTCGCTCAGGTGGACCGCGTGGGCGAACCACACGTCCGGGCCGAGCCAGCCGAGCCTCTCCATGTAGTCGACCGGGCGCAGACCGACCTGGGCCAGGCAGTGCTCCTCCTCGTCGAGGGTCTCGGCGAGATGGGTGTGCAGGCGCACGCCCTTGGACCTGGCCAGCGCGGCGGCCTCGATCATCAGCTCGGCGCTGACCGAGAACGGCGAGCACGGGGCGACCGCGACGCGCAGCTTCGAGGAGAAGGACGGGTCGTGGTAGGTGTCGACGGCCTCGGCCGTGGCGGCGAGGATCTCGTCGAGCCTCTCGACCACGACGTCCGGCGGCAGGCCGCCCTGGGACTCTCCGCGGTCCATCGATCCCCGGGCGGGGTGGAAGCGGATGCCCAGCTCCCGGGCCGCCTCGATCTCCGCGGCGAGCAGGTCGCCGCGGCCCTTGGGGAAGACGTAGTGGTGGTCGGAGGAGGTGGTGCAGCCGGACAGTGCCAGATAGCCCAGGCCCGCGCCCGCCGCTCCCTTGACAACCTCGGCGTCCATGGCGGCCCACACCGGGTAGAGCGCCACCAGCCATTCGAAGAGCGTGGCGTCCTGGGCCAGCCCCTGGGAGGCCCACTGGTAGAGGTGATGGTGGGTGTTGACCAGGCCGGGGGTGGCCAGGCAGCCGGTGCCGTCGATCCTGGTGGCGTCCGGGACGGCCGGGGCGGGGCCGGAACCGAGCGCCGTGATCCTGTCGCCCTCGACGTGGATGTGGCCGGAGAGGATCTCCGGGCCCACCACCGGGGCGATGTGGACGTTCTCGATCAGGACGGCGCTCACGGGGTCTCCTCCTCCAGCGGCTCGCGGACCGCGCGCGTGACGCCCGGCCACCCGTCGTGCTCGCTCACGGGGCCGCCGCCTTGCGGTCCGCGGCGAGCCGTACGGCGTCGAGGATCTTCTCGTAGCCGGTGCACCGGCAGAGGTTGCCCGCCAGCGCCTCGCGGATCTCGGCGTCGGAGGGCCGCGGGATCCGTTCGATCAGGTCGTGTGCCTGGACGACGAGGCCGGGGGTGCAGAAACCGCACTGGACGGCGCCGCACTCGACGAAGGCCTCCTGGACCGGGTCGAGCCGGCCGCCGGTGGCGAGCCCCTCGACCGTACGGACCTCACGCCCCTCCGCCTGACCTGCCGCGACCAGGCAGGCGCAGACCGGGACGCCGTCGAGGTAGACCGTGCACGAGCCGCACTCGCCCTGCTCGCAGGCGTTCTTGGAACCGGGCAGGCCCACCCGCTCGCGCAGGACGTACAGCAGGCTCTCGCCCTCCCAGACGTCGTCGGCCGTCTCCTCGCGGCCGTTGACGGTGAAGGTGACGCGCATCAGCCCGCCCTCCTTTCGAAGTGTCCGGACCGGAACTCGTTCCAGGCCCAGGTCAGGGTGCGGCGTGCCATCACGCCGACGGCGTGCCTGCGGTAACCGGCGGTGCCGCGCACGTCGTCGATCGGCGAGGCGGCCTCCGCCGCCAGCTCGCCGAAGCGCCTGAGTACTCCGGGGTCGAGCCGGGCGTCCCAGTCGAGCTCGGCGGCGAGGAACTCCTCGGCCGCGACGGCCCTGCGGGGGGTCGGGGCGGCCGAGCCGATGCCGGTGCCCACCCGCCGTTCTCCGGGGTGGAGCGCGATCGCGAACGAGCAGACCGCGATGACCATGGCGTTGCGGGTGCCGACCTTGGAGAAGTACTGGGGGCCGCTCGCCGGGCTCATCCAGAACGCCCTGATCAGCTCGTCGGCCCGCAGGGCGCTCCGCTTGACCCCGAGATAGAACTCGGCGGCGGGGATCATCCGCACACCGCGGGCGGCGGACTCGACCTCGATGACCGCGTCCCCGGCGAGCAGCGGCGGGTGGCTGTCCCCCGCGGGTGAGGCCGCGCCGAGGTTGCCTCCGACGGTGCCGCGGTTGCGGATCTGCGGCGAGCCGACCGTGCGCGCCGCCTGCGCCAGGCCCGGCAGCCGGTCGCCCAGCTCGGAGATCAGGCGCGCGTACGGCACGCCCGCGCCGACCCGGAGCCGCCCGTCGTCCTCGGCGGTCCACCGGGTGAGCTCGGCGACGCGGTTGAGGTCGAGCAGCGCGGCGGGCCGGTGGACGTCGAAGTTGAGCTCCACCATCATGTCGGTGCCGCCCTGGATGGGCGCCGCCTCCGGCAGGCCGGCCTTGGCCTCCAGTGCCTCCGCCCACGTGGCGGGTCGCAGGAATTCCACGGTCATCACTCCCAGGCGAAGAGGGCGTCGGGGGCGTCGTCGTCGAGCACGGCGCCCTCGATCAGCCCGTAGGGACGGTCGGCGGCGTGGAACACCTCGTCCGGGTTGTCCAGCCCGAACGGCGTCAGGTCCACCGGGAAGTGGTGCTTGTTCGGCATCGTCAGGCGCACCTCGCAGATCTCGCCGCGCGTCTCCAGCACCCGTCTGCCCATCGCGTAGAGCGTCTGCTGCAACGACAGGCTGTGCGTGCCGGCGAACGCCTCCAGAAGGCATCGCCGCACCTCACTGTACGACTCGCCGAAGCCGTACGGCTCGCCGGACGGGGAGACGCCGGAGACATGACGCCACCTGGCCGACACCTCGGTGGCCAGCACGCGGTCGGTGGTCGGCTGGAGCGTGGTGTACTCGTCCACGGCGAAGCCGGAGAACTCCGAGCCGGTCGAGTTGAGCACCACCATGTCCTTCAGGCCGGAGACCACGGTGGTGGTCCCGTCCCGGTCGTGGTGGACGACGCAGGTACGCACCTCCCTGCCCGAGCGGACGAAGGAATGCCGCTCCTCGCGCGGCCCCGGAAGGGGGATGCGGTCCCAGAAGTACTCCTCGATCTCCACCCGGGCATGGTGGACGGCGGGCTGGGAGCCCACATAGTGGCGGGCCAGCAGGAGCCCGAAGTCCTCGATCTGGTCCACGCCGTACTTCCTGGCGAAGGCGTAGGCGGTGTTCTTCTGCGTGTCCGTCGGCAGGACCGCGGTGTTGTCACCGCTCAGGTGGACCTCGTCCATGTCGCCCGAGAGCGCGGAGCTGACGTTGATGTCCTTGATGTGGTGGACGCCGCCGTCCCTGACGACGCGTACCAGGCGGGTCTCCGCCTTGCCGTAGCGGTTGGGTCCGAGCACGACGGCCATGTCTAACTCCCTCGGTACGTCGAATAGGCGAACGGGCTCAGCAGCAGGGGCACGTGGTAGTGCTCGTCCGGGTCCGTGACCGTGAAGTCGATCGCCACCTCCGGGTAGAAGGCGTCCACCGCCCGGGCCGCGAAGTAGCCGCCGGTGTCGAACACCAGCCGGTGGGCACCCGCTCCGGGTGTCCAGCCCCGGATCCGGCCGTCGGCGTCGGTGACGCCCTCGGCGAGCACGGCGCCCGCCCTCTCCAGCCGTACGGCGACGCCCGCCGCGGGCCTGCCCAGCGCGGCGTCCAGAACGTGCGTGGACAGACTCATGTGACGTCTCCCGTTCGCCCGGCCGTGTACGGCTCACTCATGTGCTCTCCCCCAGCAGCTTCGCCACGCGCAGGCGGGTGATCCGGGCCAGCTCGGCCCGGACGACGCCGCGTTCGGTGGCCTCGTCGTTGCGCAGCCGTTCCCGCAGGCGGCCCAGCATCTCCTCGGCCGCCAGGCCGGTGGCACAGATCAGGTAGACGTGGCCGAAGCGCTCCTCGTAGGCGCGGTTGCCCTCGGCCAGCCCGTCGAGCACCGCCCGGCCGGCCTCGTCCACACCGGACTGCTCCTGGCGGGACCAGGACGGCTCCGGCCCGTGGGGCGCGGTGGAACCGCCGTCACGGGGCGGCTCGCCGATCCGGGGGTGGGCGGCCAGCGCCTCCTGGACGTCCGGCCAGGCCAGGCCACGCACGGCCGCCTCGGCCACCCCGGCCAGCTCGGCGAGGTCGCGGTAGGGACGCCGCGCGGCCACCTCGCGGGCGAAGGCCCGGGACGCGCAGCACGCCAGCAGCCCGGCCTCGGCCTCGGCGGCGCCGAGCGCGTTGAAGCCGGCCAGCCCCGCCCCCGGTCCCGCGGAATTCACATTCGGCATGCCAGCAGTACACACACCGCCGCCGTCCGAGGTCCAGCAGCGAGAACTCCCAACTGGGCCGGAGGTTCGCCCCGCGTTTTCGTGTCATGCTCCAAAACGGGACGGTGCGGCGCGGCGGAGAGGGCCGCGACGGCCGGGGAACCGCCGGTGGCAACGCCTAAAATGACGGCATCATGACTTCTCTCTCCCTCATCGGCGGACAGGTCTCCGTCACCGGCGGTCTGGCCAAGGGCGGCCTGCAGTACGCCTCGGACATCGGCGCCGAGATGATCCAGGTGTTCGTCACCAACCCCCGCGGCTGGGCGCTCGCCGCGGGCAACCCCGTTCAGGACGCCCGGCTGCGCGAGTCGGGCGTGCTCTCCTTCGTGCACGCGCCGTACCTCATCAACATGGGATCCCCCAGTGCCGACACGCTGGAGAAGTCGGTGGCCACCGTACGGCACGGCCTGCGGCGCTCCGCCGCGATCGGCGCCGCGGGCATGGTGGTCCACACGGGATCGGCGGTGAGCCAGCCCCGGGACGACGCCCTGCGCCAGCTGCGCGAGCACCTGCTCCCCCTGCTGGAGGAGATCCCCGACGACGGCCCTGACCTGCTGCTGGAGCCGATGGCCGGGCAGGGCGCGATGCTCTGCGCGACCGTCCAGGATCTGGAGCCCTATCTGGCGGCCCTCGACTGGCATCCGAAGGCGGGCATCTGCCTGGACACCTGTCACGCCTTCGCAGCCGGCCACGACCTGTCGACCGTCGAGGGCGTCAGGGAGACCCTCGACGCCCTGCACGCGCTCGCCCCGGGGCGGCTCAAGCTGATCCACGCCAACGACTCCAAGGACGTGTGCGCCTCCAAGAAGGACCGGCACGAGAACATCGGCGCGGGTCACATCGGTATCGAGTCCTTCGCCGAGCTGATGCGTCACCCGGCCGTGGCCGGCGTGCCGCTCTGCATCGAGACCCCCGGCGGCCCGGACAGGCACCGTGAGGACATCGAACTGCTGAAGAAGCTCCGCGACGGAAAGGGGACGGGACGCCCGTCCCCTTGATCCGGCCGCCCCCGCTGGCCAGATCAAGGGCCGGTCAGCTCGCTGACTCGGGCGTCCCGTCTCCCCGGAGATCGCCGGCCCCTCCCCCCAACGCAGGGGCCGGCAACCGGATGACCGGCTGTTGGCTGTCATCCAAGGCTCCGCGCATCAGATCCTGTCCGAGCCCTGCGGCCCTGTCCCCCCGATGCGGCGGTTTCGGTTCTCCGATAAGGGGAACACTAGAGGGGCGCTCCGGCGGCCGACCACCGCTTTCCGCCCAGCGCGATTAACGGTGTGTAGCAGTCGCTGTACGGAGGGGCACGGCGCGACGAGCGGCCGAGGTGGAGCGACGAACGGTCGTCTCCCCGGGACGGCACCCGCGGGGCCGGCTCCCCCCGGCCACCTACCTGGCCGCACCGGAGGACAGCGGCCGGTCCTGGAGCTGGCGGTCACGGACGAGCTGTGCGCGGACCTGCGGGGTATGGCGCCGGCTGACCGGCAGCGTCTCCGAGCCGACCTGCAGGGTCACCCGTCCGCCGTCGAAGCGCAGCTCGCTCACATGCCGCACCGAGACCAGCGTGCTGCGGTGCACGCGGATGAAACCCGATCCGGCCCAGCGCCGCTCCAGTGCGGCCAGGGACATGCGCACCAGGTAGGTGCCGTCGGTGGTGTGCAGCCGTACGTAGTCGCCCTGCGCCTCAGCGAACCGGACCGCCTGCTGGGCGACGAACCGGGTCCGGCCGCCGAGCTCGACCGGGATGACGTCCTCCGGGACCGGCTCGCTCGCCGCCGGCGTCATGGACTCCAGTCGCCGTACGGCCTCCGCCAGCCTGTCGGCCCGGACCGGCTTGAGCAGGTAGTCCACCGCCTCCAGATCGAAGGCCTGGATCGCGCAGTCCTCGTGGGCGGTGACGAAGACCAGCCGGGGCGGGTTGGGGAAGGCGCCGACGAGCCGGGCAAGGTCGAGACCGCCGAGGCCGGGCATCCGGATGTCGAGGAAGACACCGTCGAGCCGTTCTCCAGCACCGATCATCTGGACCATGTCCTGAAGCGCGGTGATTCCTCCGAGGGCGGTGGAGACGTGTCCGATGCGAGGATCGTGGCGGAGCAGGTGGGCCAGCTCCTCCAGCGCGGGGAGCTCGTCATCAACGGCCAGGACTCGCAGCATGGCCCCACGCTGCCCCCGAACCGCGTTCACCGCAACAGAAATGTCAACTTTAAGTAAAAGTATGACTACTAATAGCTATTGCTGGAGGGAAGCTTAGGTACGCGTAGTCGTATTTTGGTCCCCGTGCCCAGCGCGGTCTCCACGACGAGTCTGTAGTCCTCTCCGTAGAGGTGACGCAGCCGCACGTCCACGTTGGCCAGGCCGATCCCGCCCTCGCCCGGCCCCTGGCGCGGGTCGTCGTCGAGCAGCCTCCTGGCTCGCGCCGGGTCCATGCCCAGCCCGTCGTCCTCAACACTGATGTGGGCCTCGGCACCGGCGTCCCTGACCACCACCCGCACCTCACCGGAGCCTCCGGTGGCGGCTATGCCGTGCTTGATGGCGTTCTCGACGAGCGGTTGCAGGCACAGGAACGGCACCGGCACCGGCAGCGTCTCCGGCGCGACCCGGACGGTGAAACGGAGCCGTTCACCGAACCTGGCCCGTTCCAGCAGCAGATACCGGTCCACGCAGCGCAGTTCCTCGGCCAGGGTGGTGAAGTCCCCTCCCCGGCGTAGCGCGTGCCTGGTGAAGTCGGCGAAGTCCATCAGCAGCTCGCGAGCCCGTTCGGGGTCGGTGCGGACGAAGGAGGCGATGGTCGTCAGGGAGTTGTAGACGAAGTGCGGGGAGATCTGCGCGCGCAGCGCCCGCGTCTCGGCCTCCATCGCGCGCCTCCGCGAAGAGTCGAGTTCGGCCAGTTCGAGCTGGGCGGAGACCCAGCGTGCGACCTCGGTGACGGTCCGGACCAGCGCCGCGCTGACCTCGGCGTCGTAGGCGGCCAGCGCACCGATCACCCGGCCGTCCACGGTGAGCGGCACCACCGCCGCACCGCGGATCAGGCAGCCCGGCGTGTCACAGGTGAGCGTGTCCCCCGCCACCACGTACGGGCGCCCCGAGGAGAACACGTCGCGGGCGTGGTCGGGCGCGTGGTCGCGGTGGCAGTCCACCGCGCCGTCCCAGGCGAGCACTCCGTCGACGTCGGTCACCGCGATGGCGCTGGTGCCCAGCAGGGCGCGCAGGTGGCGGATCGCCTTGCGGGCCGAGTCGCGGGTCAGTCCGGCACGCAGCGACGGAGCCGCCAGCGCGGCGAGGTGCAGGGTGGCGAAGGTGGCCTCGTCCGGCGGGGGTGCCAGATGGCGGGGGGACGCCGGCCGCCGGCGGGACAGGACGAACCCCAGGAGAGTGCTGACGGTGCAGAGCAGCACCCAGCCACTGGTCGACCACATGCGGGAAACCGTAGTCAACCGTTCCGGTAGATCAGGGGAGAACGCCGATCACGGCGGGCCTTCACCCGGTTTCTCCTGGTATCCGATTAAGGGGGTCCTTCGCCCGGCTCCTCCTGGTAGGAGTAGCGCTGCTCACGCCAGGGGTCGGCGATGTTGTGGTACCCGCGCTCCTCCCAGAAGCCGCGTTTGTCCTCCATCAGGTACTCCACCGCGCGCACCCATTTGACGCTCTTCCACGCGTACAGATGGGGGACGATCACCCGGACCGGGAACCCGCGCTCCGGGGAGATGGGCTTGTCGTCGAGTTCGAGGGCGAACAGCGTCTGGGCGCGGGCGAAGTCGCTCATCCGCAGGTTGGCGCTGTAGCCGTACTCGGCCCAGATCATCACGTGTTTCACGCCCGGGGCCGGCGGGGCCAGCTCCATCAGCGTCGCCGGGGACACTCCGCGCCACTCGTTCCCCATGATCGAGAACTTGGTGACGCAGTGGAAGTCCGCCAGGACCGTGGTGCGCGGCATCGCGGAGAACTCCGGCCAGGTGAACCTGTGCTGCTCACCCGAGGCGGTCGCCCCCATGACGCGGAGCTCCCACGTCGCCGGACGGAACGTGGGCACTCTGCCGTAGTGGATCACAGGACGTCCCCGGGGGACGTACTGGCCCGGAGGCAGGCGAGTCCCCTCCTGAGAAGGTTCGGGCTGCTCCACCATCACTCCCCTCGCCGTTTCCCGCTGGCCCGCGGTGATCCTGTTCCCCCACGACACGGGGTAATCCTGCCACCGTGCCTCCGGAGCCGCCTCAGCGGCTACCGGATAAGGCTTTCTCACCGTGCGGTGGAGGCCGATCACGTGTGGTGGGCCACGCCCGGCAACCGCCCGGATCACAGCCGGGTCCCGGCGGTGCGGTATCCTTTGCCGCAATGCGTACCGTGTTCTGGTTTTGGTATGGCGACGGACCCCTAGGTCGGACCGTTCGCCACCGGATGCTGCGCTGACAGCCAGGTGAACGTGTAGGCCCCGGGTCCGATTACGGATCCGGGGCCTTCTGCTTTCACGGACCTTTTCATCGAAGGAGAGACATGGTCATCGTCATGGGCCCCGACGCCGTACAGGCGGACATCGAGGCGATCGTTGAGACCATCGACGGGACGGGCGGCGAGGCGTTCGTCAGCCGGGGCGTGAGCCGTACGATCATCGGGCTGGTGGGCGACGTCGCCCAGTTCGGCACGCTCGACCTGCGAGGCATGCGCGGGGTGGCCGACGTGATGCGGGTGACCTCCCCGTACAAGCTGGTGAGCAGGGACAACCATCCCGAGCGGTCCACGGTCCGGGTCGGCGGCGTGCCGATCGGTCCCGGTACGGTCACCCTGATCGCCGGTCCGTGCGCGGTGGAGACCCCGCAGCAGACCTTGGAGGCGGCCGAGATGGCCAAGGCCGCCGGGGCCACGCTGCTGCGTGGCGGCGCCTACAAGCCCCGCACCTCCCCCTACGCCTTCCAGGGCCTGGGTGAGGCGGGCCTGCGCATCCTCGCCGACGTGCGTGAGCAGACCGGTCTGCCCATCGTGACCGAGGTCGTGGACGCCCACGACGTCGAGCTGGTCGCCTCCTACGCCGACATGCTGCAGATCGGCACCCGCAACGCGCAGAACTTCGCGCTGCTCCAGGCGGTCGGCGGGATCGGCAAGCCGGTGATGCTCAAGCGCGGCATGAACGCCACCATCGAGGAGTGGCTGATGGCCGCCGAGTACATCGCCCAGCGCGGCAACCTCGACATCGTGCTGTGCGAGCGCGGCATCCGCACCTTCGAGACCGCCACCCGCAACACCCTGGACGTCTCCGCGGTCCCGGTCGCCCAGCGCCTGTCCCACCTGCCGGTCATCATCGACCCGTCCCACTCCGGCGGCCGGCGCGATCTGGTGCTCCCGCTCACCCGCGCCGCCATCGCGGTCGGCGCCGACGGCGTGATCATCGACGTCCATCCCCACCCCGAGCAGGCTCTCTGCGACGGCCCCCAGGCGCTGGTCGACGGCGACCTGGACGAGCTCGCCCGCGTGGTGCGCGAGTTCCCGCCGCTGATGGGCAGGGTCCCGGCCGGTGACGCACTGGTGACCGCCTGACCGTCCCATGCCCGCCCCGGGCTCAGCCCTCCAGCTTGTACTCCTGGAGGGAGTCGGCCAGCTGTACGGCGAGCTCCTCGGCGTCGAGCCGCCTCTCGATCTGCTTCAGGTCCGCGATCTTGGCGGCGGTCTCCGCTCGGCGGGGGGCCAGGAGGGTGCAGCAGTCCTCGTCGGGGAGTTCGGAGATCTCCAGGGTGCCGATCCGGCGGGCCTCGGCCATGATCTCGGTCTTGTCGAGGCCGATGAGCGGGCGCAGGATCGGCAGGTCGACCGCGTCGTCCTGGGCGGTGATGTTCTGTAGGGTCTGGGAGGAGACCTGGCCGAGGGAGTCCCCGGTGATCAGCGCCTTGGCGCGGAGACGCCGGGCGACCTCCTCGGCGGTCTTGAGCATGAGGCGACGCTGGGAGATGACCGCGAGACGGTCCTGCCCGGAGGCCTTGATGGACTGCTGGGCCTTGCCGAACGGGACGACCCAGAGCCGGGATCTGCCCTGGAACCTGTCCAGGGCGCGCACCAGGGCGTACGCCTTGTAGATGGACTCCGACGTCGTGAACGGGATGCCGGAGAAGTGCAGGAAGTCCACCCGCAGGCCGCGCCGCATCATCCGGTAGGCGGCCACCGGGGAGTCGATGCCGCCGGACATCAGGACCAGGCCCCGGCCGCTGGTGCCGACCGGCAGGCCGCCCTGACCGGGCAGACCGCCGGTGAAGACGAAGACCTCGTCCCTGTCCACCTCGATGGAGACGACCAGTTCGGGGTTCTTCAGGTCGACCGGCAGACCGTAGATGTCGTTGAGCTCGCCGCCGACCGAGCGGTCGAGCTCCATCGAGGTCATCGGGAAGCGCTTGTCGCGACGGCGGGAGCGGACCGCGAAGGAGACCCCGCGCCTGACGTCCTCCCGGTCGGCCAGCAGCTCGATCGCCGCCTTGGTGACCGCGCCCGGGTCCTTCTCCACCCGCCAGGCCCGGTGGATCCAGACCAGTCCGGGGACGTAGGTGACCCGCTCGGCGACCGCGTCGGCGACCTCGGGGCCGGTGCCCGGGGGCAGGAAGAGCGCGATCACACCGTGGCGCTGACGCACGTCCACCTTGAAGCCGAAGTCCTTCAGGGCCGCCTTGATGTTGGCCTGCAACCGCTGCTCGAAAAGCTCACGGTTGTTTCCCTTAAGGACGACCTCGCCCAGTTTGAGCAGAACACAGGGCTCGCCCAAGGCGGACATGGTCATGGTGCAACCTCCGGTGGCGCTTCGAGGGGAATGTACGGCCATCGCCAAGTGTCGCGCGCGGTCCCGTAAAGACAAAGGCTCGACCTCGCTACTTTAGTCGCCCTCATGACCTGTCAGGGCCCGCTCGACGGCACCGCGGAGGTGCCGTGGGCGGACCCGGCGCGTCTGTGGTTCCGCGGGGGACGACGGCCGACTGCAATAATCACCGTTTCCCCTCACAGAGAACTGGACCATGTCCCACGTAGACCATTTCTCCTACGGCCTGCTCACCCCCGTGCTGGCCTACGTCATGTCGGGCATCGGATGCATGCTCGGTCTCCTGCTCGCCGCGAGGGCACGGAGTGCCACGGGTCCGTCCCGGGCGCGGCGGCTGATCGGCGGGGCCCTCTCCATCGGCGGCACCGGTGTCTGGGGCATGCACTCCGTCGCCATGATGGGGTTCACCCCGGGCGGTCAGATCCGTTACGACGTGCCTATGACGGTCGGCTCGGCGGTGCCGGCGGTGGTCATGGTCTGCGCGGCGCTGTTCCTGACCTCCCGCGGGGGCGAGAGGCTGGTTCCCCTTCTCGGCGGAGGGTTGCTCACCGGTCTCGGCGTCGCCGGGATGCACTACAGCGGCATGTTCGCGATGAACATGTCGGCGCACGTCTCCTACGACCCGCTGTTCGTGGGGCTCTCGGTGGTGATCGCGATCGCCGCCTCGACCGTGGCGCTCTGGTTCACCCAGCGGGTCAGCGGCCCGCTCGCCACCGCCGGCGCGGCCCTGATCATGGCCAGCGGGGTATGCGGCATGCACTACGTCGGCATGTTCGCGATGGAGGTACAGCCCCAGATCTCCCCGGCGCCGGTCGCCGGGGCACGGGGCGCCGACTTCCTCCTACCCGCCCTGGTCGTGCTCGGCCTGCTGACGCTCGGCCTGCTGCTGGCCGTCGTCCTCTCCCCCTCGGAGCAGGAGCAGGAGGACGACGCCGCGCTGCTGGCCCGGCTGGAGACCCTGCGTGACACGGCACAGCCCCCCGCGCCGGCCGCGCCGGAGACCGGAACGCCGAAGCGGCCCTCGCTGTTCGACTCCGGCGGCTGATGCCGTACGGCCTGCGCCGCCACGGGCCGCAGGATCGGGGCGCAAGCCGTACGCCGGAGGGGGCCGGACCGTCGCCGTCCGTCGCGCGAGGCTACGGCGGGCCGCTTGTGGGCCGCTCGGATCGCGGGGCGGCCCCTCACCGGCGGTGTGTCAGCCGAAGAAGACCTCGGCCTCCTCGTAGCGGCTGACCGGCACGGTCTTCAGCTCGTTGGTGGCCTCGGCGAGACCGACCCGGACGATGTCGGTGCCCTGCAACGCGACCATGACGCCGAAGTTCCCGTCGTGCACGGCGTCGATGGCCTGCAGGCCGAACCGGGTGGCCAGCACCCGGTCGAAGGCCGTGGGCGTGCCTCCGCGCTGGATGTGACCGAGCACGGTGGTGCGGGCCTCCTTGCCGGTCCGCTTCTCGATCTCCTTGGCGAGCAGCTCAGCGATGCCGCCCAGCCGGACGTGGCCGAAGGAGTCGAGCTCGCCCGCCTGCAACGCCATCTGGCCCTCGACCGGATGGGCTCCCTCCGCGACCACGATGATCGGCGCGTAGCGGGTCTTGAAGCGGGACTCGACGTAGGCGCACACCCGGTCGATGTCGAAGGGCTTCTCCGGGATGAGGATGACGTTGGCGCCGCCGGCCATGCCCGCGTGCAGGGCGATCCAGCCCGCATGGCGGCCCATGACCTCGCAGATCAGCGCGCGGTGGTGGGACTCGGCGGTGGTGTGCAGCCGGTCGATCGCCTCGACGGCGATGTTGACGGCGGTGTCGAAGCCGAAGGTGTAGTCGGTGGCGTTGAGGTCGTTGTCGATCGTCTTCGGCACGCCGACGACCTTCACACCCTTGTCGAAGAGCTGCTTGGCGACGCCCAGGGTGTCTTCACCGCCGATCGCGATCAGCGCGTCGACCCCGGCCTCGGCCAGATTGTCCTTGATCTTCTCAACGCCGCCGTCAATCTTGATCGGGTTGGTCCGAGACGAGCCAAGGATCGTGCCGCCGCGTGGCAGGATGCCCCGCACGGCCTGGATGTCCAACGGCATGGTGTCGCCTTCGAGCGGGCCACGCCAGCCGTCGCGGAATCCGACGAACTCGTGCCCGTAGACGCTGACCCCCTTGCGCACGACTGCGCGGATAACGGCGTTCAGGCCGGGGCAGTCGCCGCCCCCGGTTAGCACTCCAATACGCATGGCATCCTCCGGTGGTGGTTCCGAGGCAAGACGGCCAGATTAGGCGGGGTGACGCGGCCGGCGAGGGATTTCCATCGCCGACGCAACGCATTCTGCCCGGTGATGAGGCCAATGGTCTAGACCAAATGGATGGAGTCCTGATCTGTCGGCCGCCGGTTCTCACCGGCGGCGTGGGAACGGCCGAGGTCGTGAGACGTCTTCTTCTCCTCCCAGTCTTCTCCATGCCTCCCGTTTCCGCGGGCCGCCACTCCACGCGGCCCTGCCGTACACCCGGACGTCGGCGGCCCGGGCGCCCCGGACCGGCCCTCCTCAGCGGGGCGCCGGTCCGGCCAGCCCCAGGGATTCGAGGTTGTCGCGGGCCGGATGGCTGCGCCCGGCCGGGCCGGCCGCGAAGACCCGCAGAAGGTTCCTCGTGGCCTTCCGGACGAAGACACCGGCCCGTCCGGTGACGCCGTGGCCGCAGCGGGCGCCCCGCATCGCGCACACCCAGCGCATCGTGCCGGAGCTGAACACGGCGGCGCCGCTCGGCACGGTGTAGTAGGCGCTGTGCGCGACCGTGGACCGGCCTCCGCAGGCGACCGGAGAGACCGACAGGACCTCCATGGGGCGGGGCGCGCCCGCGCCGACCCTGTCGGTCTCCACCCCCGCCATGCCGGGGAACACGGTGCCGCGCCGCACCCCGGTCCCCTTGAAGATCCAGTTGCCGGGGCGGTGGACCACGTAGGCGGACTCGGAGGGGAAGCAGTCGTACATCGGGCCGGTCAGCGAGCTCTCCGGCTTCCCGCTCTCACGCCACAGAACCGTCCAGGTGTCCTCGGCGGCGTCCTTGTGGCAGATGACGAGGCGGCCGGGGCCCAGTGGCGTCGCGGCGAAGCGGATCCGCCAGTAGACGGCGTTGGCGCCGAGAAAGGCGATGTTGGTGCCGTGGTCACGGGCGGCCTCGACGGTGCGGCGCATGGGCGCCGACCAGTATTCGTCGTGTCCCAGGGAGACCAGGCCCCGGGCGCCGTCGAGGACACGGGGGTCGCGGTCGAGCTCCAGGTCCGTGACGTAGGCGAGGGGGAGTCCGTCGCGCTCGGCGAGCTCGACGGCGTCGCGTTCCATGTCCAGGAAGAGCCGGGCACCGGAGGTGTCGTAGGGGCGGTCGAAGCTGACCGCGCGGGACCGGTCCGCGAACCCGCCGGGACCGTGGTAAAGGCTGCGGCCGCCCCAGTCGTTGTAGGCCTGCCAGGTGGTGACCGCGTTGACGACGACCAGGCGCCCCCGGGTGGAGGCGGATCTGACGGTGAGGGGGACGTAGCGCCGGCCTCCGGTGGCGGCGTCCAGCCGGATCAGGTAGGAGCCCTCGGGCCAGCCGGAGGTGTCCACCTCGGGACCCGGCCTCCAGTGGGCGGCGGTCACCGTGCGAGTGGCGGCGACCGTCCTGGGCGGAGCCTGCCTCGTGCCGGGCAGCCCGGCGGACTCCCAGACCTGCCGGGCCCCGGCTCCGCCGTACCAGCCCATCCGGAAGGCCCTGGCGGTGTAGCGGCGGGCCGTGGTCGAGACGTACAGCCGGAAGCGCTCCCCCGGCAGCACGCTCACCCGGTCGGCGAAACCCTCGATCTCGTGCGCGGCGCCGAGGTCGCGCACCCGCCAGCGCGGGTCGCCCGCTCGGGCGTTCTCCGCCACGACGGCGTTCCTCGCCGTCTCGGTGGCGTCGGCTGTGCCCGCTCGCCCCACCCCGCCGGCACCGTCCGCGAGGGAGGGAGCCGGCGTCACATGAACAGCGGGAGCGGAGGCGGGATCGGCGGTGACGCCGCATCCAACGGCCACCAGGGCCGCCGTCAGCACGACGACCAGACGCGTGGGCACTCGGAGCATGATCGACATCATGTCCGTGCCGGAGATCTCCCGCACGGTATTTGGACGGTTCTTGGCATCAGTCGGGCAACAGCACGCACGAGGGAGTGGCCGCCGCGAACACCTCTCCTTCGAACCTGGGGATCCCATCCTCCATCCTCAGTACGGCGATGCCGTCGGAGCGCTGGTTGGCCACGTACATCCGGTCGCCGGCGAGGGCGAAGTGCCGCGGCCAGACACCGCCGCAGCCGACCTCGGCGATCGGGTCCAGGGTGGGCGCGGAGAGCACCGAGATCGTGTCGGGCCCGCGGTTGCCGACGTAGACGGATCCACCGGACACCTCCAGATGCGAGGGATGGTTGTCGCCCTCGGTGGCGCTGGCGGGGACGGCCCGGAGCTCGCGCCAGCCGTCGTCGTAGACACGGACCGTGCCGTCCAGCTCCCCGGCGACGTACCAGTGCTCCCCGGACCGGGCCATGTGCCGGGGGCCCATACCGGACGCGAGCCGTACCGGGCCGCCGGGATGCGGCTGCACCTCGCCGTCGACGAGGTACCGGCGGACCTCGTCGGCGCCCAGGTCGGTCACGTACAGCACGCCGTCGGGGCCGAAAACGGCCTGGTGGGCGTGGGCGCCCTCCCGGTAGGGGAAGGTCGACACGTCGGTGAGCAGGCCATCCCGGTCGATCCCGTGCACACTCACCGTGCCGTCGCCGTAATTGGCCACCGCGAGCAGGGTGCCCGACGGGTCGACGGCCAGGTGGCAGGGGAACGATCCCTCGCTGGGCCGTTGGGCCGTCAAGGTCAGGGCGCCGCCGGCGGCGCGGGCGAAGACGGCCACCGTGCCCCGCTCGCCCTCCCCCACCGCGTACAGGACCGGGAGCCGGGGGTGGGCCGCGAGGAAGGACGGCCCCGAGGCCCCCGTCTCGCCGAGCCGTGCGAGGCTCTCCAGCTCCACCAGGGTGATCCCGGCGCCCGACCCGCCGGTGTCGGGGGTGTATCCACCGATATACGCAAGCTCAGCCATCATGCTCCTATTTCAGCGCGATGGGGCAACTTATACCGCCCGGAACCGATCATCCTTATAAGCCGGTCCGCGGGCTGACGGTCCCGGCACGGACCTTCCGGAAACCCGGAGGTAAGCGTTTCCCAAAACTGGTCGCCCTATCGCCAAGATCCGCATGCGGCGACGTCCGGGCGTCCACAGTGGGCTTACGTCATCGTCAAGACGGGAGCACTGTTGAGCGAGGGACTCGCGTCCGCCAATCCGATCTCCGCAGCCACCTCCCGGGTGGGCGCTCGCAGAGCCCTGGTGTTCCTCGACTCGCCGCCGGACGCCGCCTCCGGCTCCACACCGATCACGGTCCCCGGCGCCACCTCGCCGGACGTGCGCCTGGTGGGCGCGCTCCGCGCCGAGGGCTTCGCCGTCGACACCGGGCACAGCCGGGGGGCGCGCGCCGACGCCGAGCGGGTGTGGGACTTCCTGCGGTCGGCTCAGGAGCGGGATCTGCTGGTGGTCCGGCTGCCCGGCGACAACGGCTGGACTTCGGGACAGCTCGGGTCGATGATCGGCGCGTTCGGCCGGCAGGTCGGCGAATCGCTGGCGGCCGCCGTACTGCTGGTCATGGATTTCGGCTGGAGCGCCCTGGAGAGAGCCGCCGCGCCGGTCCGGCAGCTCGCTGTGGCGGGAGAGCCCCGGGTAGCCGCGGCGGCGCTGACCCTGACCCTGAATCTCGACGAGACGGCCCCCGGCCCCGCGCACAGCCTGACCGGCGTTCTCGCCGAAGGGCTGGCGACCCGGGCCGCCGACCTCGACGACGACGGGGTCATCACCGTCGGCGACCTGCACGCCTACGCGCTGCGCCACTACGAGACCCTCTCCTCCGCCCGTACCCCCATCCTGATCACTTACGGCGCCGTCGCGGATGTCGCCCTGACCCGGGCCCCAGATCCGTCCGCCCCGCCCCACGCCGCCTTCGCGCACGTGCTGGCCATGCTCGGCGATCCCTCACCCCCGGCCTCGGGCGTCGAGATCGTCCGGCGGATCTACGAGCTCCACCTGAACGGACCGGCCAGGGAACTGCTGCGCAAGGCCTCCCTCCTCGATGAGGGCGAGTCGATCGACGAGGTCCTCGGCGACGCCACCGAGCTCAGGCGCTGGGGGCTGCTCGGCGAGACGACCACGTTCGTCCATCCGGACGTGCGGGCGTTCGGCTACTCGCGGCTGTCGGCGGCCGAGCGCGCCCGGACCTCCGCGGTGCTGCGCCGCCTGCGGGCCGGGCAGCGCGCCGTACGGCCGCGGGCCAGGCTCACCGCCGACCGGTGGACGACCGAGGACCAGCTCGGGCACCGCGTCTACGCCGAGGCCATCGCCGCGTTCGTCCGCCACCCCGAGACCCGGCCCCCGCTGACGATCGGCGTCAAGGGACCGTGGGGCACCGGCAAGACCTCCCTGATGCGGATGATCCAGGACCTGCTGGATCCCGGGGCGGCCGGAGACCACCCCGCCGAGATCCACCTGCCCGGCACGCGCGGGGACAAGGCCCTGACCAACGCCGAGGTGCTGGCCAGAGCCGGGCAGCGGCCCCGGGAGAGCGCCGGGCAGGCCGAGCCGGGGACCCTTCCCCTGCGGCGGGCGGACTGGCGGCCGACGGTCTGGTTCAACCCGTGGATGTACCAGAACGGCGAGCAGGTGTGGGCCGGGCTCGCCCACGAGATCATCAGCCAGGTCACCCGGCGGCTGCCCCGCGCGGAGCGGGAACGGTTCTGGCTGGAGCTCAACCTCGCCAGGATCGACCGGGAGGCGGTCCGCCGGCGCGCCTACCACCTGGCGATGACCCGGCTGGCCCCGCTGGCCCTCGGCCTGGTCGCCACCCTGGTCCTCACCGGCGCCCTCCTCGCCGCCGCCACGCTGCTGCCCGCGTTCGGCGCCTTCCTGGGGACCGCGGCCGCCACGGTCGGCACGGCGGGCTCGGTGGCGGTGGTGGGGGCGGGAGCCGTACGGCTCGCGAGGTTCTTCGGGGAGTCGGCGGACACCGCCTTCCGCGAGCTGGTCCGCCAGCCTGACCTGCTCTCCCCCGGCCTCTCCTCCAGCACGGCCGAGGGGTTCGTCACCGAGGCCGTGACCAACCCCGGCTACGGTTCCAGGACGGGCTTCCTGCACCTGGTGCAGAGCGACATGCGGCAGGTGCTCGACCTGGTCGCCACCCAGGAACGGCCGCTGGTGGTGTTCGTCGACGACCTGGACCGGTGCTCGCCGGGTACGGTGGCGCAGGTCATCGAGGCGATCAACCTGTTCCTCGCCGGGGAGTTCCCGAACTGTGTGTTCGTGCTGGCCATGGAGCCGGAGGTGGTGGTCGCGCACGTGGAGGCCGCCTATCCGGAGCTGGTGGAGACGCTTCCCGGCGGCGGGCGGTCCGGGCTGGGCTGGCGCTTCCTGGAGAAGATCGTTCAGCTGCCGCTGAGCGTGCCGCTGCTGGACGACGCCGACCGGCTGCCCGGCTTCGTGCGGGCCCTGCTGGGGATGCCCGAGACCGGCGGGGCCGCCGGGGGCTCCGCTCCCGGCGAGGACCTGGCGCGCCGGCATGGTCAGCCGTCGCGGGGACCGGGACCATGGTCACGCGAGGCCGGGACCGGGACGGGGACCGAGACCGAGACTGGGCCTGGGCCTGGGACCGGGGCCATGCCGGAGCCGCGCGCGCCGGTCGACGTGCCGCCGGCCATACCCCCGCCAGGGCCGGTGGAGCCCCCGGATCCGGCGCTGGTGAGCCGCCTGGAAGACGCGATCTGGGCGCTGCGGCCGACGGCGGCGAGCCTGGACGAGGCGGCGAGGCGGGCCCAGGAGGTCCTGGGTATCGAGGCCCTGGACGCGATCGGCGGGCTGGCCTCGGCGACGCGCGAGGCGGCCGACCGGGTCTTCGACGACCTCTACAGCGACGAGAACGCCTACCGGGCGATCGAGCTCATGCTCCCGGTCATGACGTTCTTCAACCCGCGCGAGATCAAACGCTACGTGAACGTCTTCCGTTTCTACTCCTTCCTCGTCTACCGGCGCACGCTCGCCGGAGCGGCACCCGCCTCCGACGGCGAGGTGGCCAAGCTCGCGGCGCTGACCATCCACTGGCCGCACCTGCTGTCGCTACTGGTCAAGGAGACCGGGGGAATGAGCGTGCTGCAGCGGCTCGAACGCGCCGCCGGCGACGGCCGGGACTGGGAGCGGGCCGTCCACGAGACGGGGCTGGCCGATCCCTCCGCCCCCGGCAGCGCCCACCTGGACTCCCTGCGCGACCTGCTCTCCTCCCCCCACCCCATCGCCGACCTCGCCCGCCACCTCCTCTGAGCGCCGGGGACCGGCGTGGTGGGTACCGATCGCCGTACGACACTCCCTCACCGGTCACCGCCCCTCCCAGGGCGTTCCGCGTCTCCCCGGGTCCGAGGCGATGGCGGTTGACCTCGACTTCGGTTGAGGTTGCAGGCTTGGGGCGCGGGAATCGAACCGGTCGAAGGGGACCCTCATGCGCGCGGTGTGGTTGAAGGAGTTCGGCGGGCCGGAGGTGCTCGTCGCGGCGGAGACAGCCGAACCGGTGGCGGGAGCCGGGCAGGCATTGATCGAGGTGGCGTTCGCCAACATCACCTTCGTGGAGACCCAGATGCGCGCGGGCACCGGCCCGTTCAGAACGGAGTTGCCCAGGGTCCCGGGTAACGGCGTCGGCGGAACGGTCACGTCGGTCGGCGCCGGAGTCGCCGGGGAGCTGGTCGGCAGGCGGGTGATCAGCAGCACCGGCGGTTCGGGCGGCTACGCCGAGCACGTCGCGGTGGACGCCGCCGGGCTCATCGAGGTGCCGGACGGTCTGGAGCTCGACACGGCGGTGGCACTGCTGGCCGACGGGCGCACGGCGACGTCCCTGGTCCGGGCGGCCGGGCTGCGCCCCGGTGAACGCGTGCTGGTCGAGGCCGCCGCGGGCGGCGTCGGCACCCTGCTGGTCCAGCTCGCCAAGGCCGCCGGCGCCAGGGTCGTCGCGGCGGCCGGCGGCGCGCGCAAGGCCGGGCTGGCGCGTGACCTGGGCGCCGACGTGGCCGTCGACTACCTTGAGCCGGGTTGGACAGAGCGGGTGCGTGAGGCCGTCGGCGGGGTGGACGTCGTTTTCGACGGGGTCGGCGGCGCCATCAGCCGATCGGCGTTCGAACTGGTCGAGCCCGGCGGACGGATGCTCAGCTTCGGGCTCGCCAGCGGCGAATGGACGCCCGTCTCCAATGAGGTCGCCGCGGAACGCGGGGTCGCCCTGGTGCGGCCGTCGGCGACTCCCGAGGAGATGCGCGCGTTCACCCTGAGCGCGCTCGCCGAGGCGGCGGCCGGCCGGCTGCGGCCGGTGATCGGACAGCGGTTCCCCCTGGACCGGGCAGCCGACGCCCACGCGGCGATCCAGTCACGGGCCACCGTGGGAAAAACCCTGCTGGAGGTCCGCCCGTGAGGCCCCTGATCCGAAGGTGGATGTGCCGACAGAACAGGCATACCGTGCGCCATCTCCCTTCAGGCAAGGCGGCGAGCAGGCCTTTTTCTTGATCTGTGAGGATTTTCCTTCTCTCAGAAGGAAAATCCCCACAGATCAAGCATCACCCTTGGCCGCTGCTCCTTCGAGGAACAACCGGCATGGGGGCCTGAGGACAGAAGAAGGCGCCCCGGACCGTGGGCTCCGGGGCGCCTGGTGCGGCGGGATGGTCTAGCGCTGGGCTTCGATCATCCAGTGGTGCTTCTCCAGGTCCCGCGTGATCTCGATCAGGAGGTCCTGGGTGACCAGGTCGGGCTTTTCGGTGGCGGTGATGCGCTCGCGCATCCGGCGGATGATGGATCCGAGGATGTCCGTCATGGCGGCGATGACCTTGCCGTCGTTGATGTAGCCCGTCTCCAGTTGCGGCACCTCTGTCGTGTTGGCCACCGTGGAAGACCGGCCGTCGGGGTTGCACCCGAGGGCCACCGCGCGCTCGGCGACAGTGTCCGCGTGCTTCCTGGCCGCCGAGACGATCTTGTCGAGCTGCAGGTGCACGGAACGGAAGTTGTGACCGATCACGTTCCAGTGGGCCTGCTTGGTCAGGAGTGACAGGTCGAGCAGGTCGATGAGCGCGCCCTGGAGCGCGGTGGCGACGGCCTTCTTGTCTTCGGGCTTGAGCGGGCTGGTGATCGTGGACATGGAATATCTCCCCGTTTCGAGACCAGTTTCCTATTTGTGCTGAAACGCCCCTACCCATTTCCCTCTCTCTTATGTTGACACTGTCATTATTGCAGTGTCACTATCGATAGATGGAATGGACCATCGGTGAACTGGCGGAGCGGGCCTCCGCGGCGCTGACCCCCACCGCCCAGCTCAACGGGCGGGTCAGGGACGTGCCCAACGAGCGCCTCATCCGGTGGTACTCCACGATCGGGCTGCTCGACCCGCCGTCGGCCCGCCGCGGTCGCGTCGCCCTCTACGGCCGGCGCCACCTCCTCCAGCTCATCGCCATCAAGCGACGCCAGGCCGACGGCCGGACGATCGCCCAGATCCAGGCCGAGCTCGCCGGGGCCGACGACCAGGCCCTGGAGTCGATCGCCGGCATCCCGGAGACTCCGGCCGAGCCGGCCGTGCCCAGAACGGCGCGCCCGCGCTTCTGGGCTGAGCCCGCCTCACCGTCCTCCGGCTCGGAGCAGACCGCCCCCGTCACATCGGGACCGGCCACACCACGGATGGGCACGCCCACCCCGGCCGCGTCCCGGTCCACCTCACCTGGACCTGCCACACCACCACCCCACCCGCCCGCCGTGACCGTCCACGGCGTACGGCTGGCGACCGGCGTGACGCTGCTGCTCGACGGCGGCGGCCGTACGCCCACACCCGAGGACCTCGCCGAGATCACCACCGCTTCCGAGGCGCTCCTGGCGGTCCTGCGCAGACACGACCTCGCACCTGCCGAAGGGAAATCGCCATGATCACCTCTATCGCAACGCTACGGCCCGAAGAGTGCGAGCCCGTTCCGGACGCCGGGCTGGGAACACTCGTCACCGAGCGCGGCAACCTGCCGCTGGAGAGCGTGGACGTCACCTCCGCCGTGTCCGGGCTGATCGCCGGGGTCGAGGTGGTCCAGGGCTTCCGCAACCCGCACGACGTGGCGCTTGAGGCGACCTACGTCTTCCCGCTGCCCGACCGGGCCGCCGTCACCGCCTTCAGGATGGAGGCCGACGGGCGGGTCATCGAGGGGATCCTCAAGGAGCGCGGCCAGGCCAGGGCCGACTACGACCGGGCGCTCGCCGAGGGCAGGCGGGCCGCGATCGCCGAGGAGGACCGGCCCGACGTCTTCACCATCAGGGTCGGCAACATCGTGCCGGGCGAGCGGGTCACCGTGCGTCTCACGCTCAACCAGCCACTCCCCTACGAGGATGGCGCGGCGACCTTCCGCTTCCCGCTGGTCGTCGCCCCCCGCTACATCCCCGGCACCCCGCTCGACGGGGAGCAGGCGGGCAGCGGCTGGTCCCCGGACACCGGCGCGGTCCCGGACGCCTCCAGGATCACACCCCCGGTGCTGCTGCCCGGCTTCCCCAACCCGGTACGGCTCTCGCTCGCGGTCTCCGTCGACCCTGCCGGGCTGGAGCTGCGCGAGGTCCGCTCCAGCCTGCACGTGATCCAGGAGGAGGGAGACACGGTCCGCCTCCAGCCGGGCGAGCGGCTGGACCGCGACTTCATCCTGCGCCTGTACTTCGACGCCTCCACCTCGCTGGCGCTGGTTCCCGACGGCGGCGACGGCGAGGAGGGCACGTTCACGCTGGCTCTCGTCCCCGAGCAGGCACAGGTCACGGCCACTCCGAAGGACGTCGTGCTGGTGCTGGACCGCTCGGGCAGCATGACCGGCTGGAAGATGGTCGCCGCCCGGCGTGCCGCCGCCCGCATCGTCGACACGCTCACCGGCGGTGACCGGTTCGCGGTGCTCTCCTTCGACACCGTGGTGGAACGGCCCGAGGGGCTCGGCGAGGGACTGTCGGAGGCGTCCGACCGCAACCGCTACCGGGCGGTGGAACACCTCGCCCGGCTGGAGGCGCGCGGCGGCACCGAGATACTGGCCCCGCTGGAGCAGGCCGTCGCGCTGCTCGCCGACTCCACTCGGGACCGGGTCCTGGTGCTCGTCACCGACGGGCAGGTCGGCAACGAGGACCAGATCCTGGAGCGGGCCGGTGCCAGGCTGGCCGGGATGCGGGTGCACACGGTCGGCATCGACCGGGCGGTCAACGCCGGATTCCTCGGCAGACTGGCCGGGCTGGGTGCGGGACGGTGCGAGCTGGTGGAGTCGGAAGACCGCCTGGACGAGGCGATGGAGCACATCCACCACAGGATCGGTGCCCCCCTGGTCACCGACCTGTCCCTCAAGGCCGGCGGGCTCGACCTGATCCCCGGCACGGTCAGCCATCTCGGCTCGATCTACCCGGGGGTGCCGCTCACCGTCCTGGGGCGCTACCGGGGTGCCGCAGCCGGGACGCTGGCCGTACACGGGCTGGACGCGGCCGGACAGCCGTGGGAGCGGCGGGTCGCCGGAACACGCGTGGACAGTCCCGCGACGCGGGCGATCTGGGCGCGGGCCCGGCTGCGTGCCCTGGAGGACCGCTATGCCGCGGGTGACCACTCGCTGGAGGAGGAGATCGTCGAGATCTCGCTCAGGTACGGCGTGCTCTGCCGGTTCACCGCGTTCGTCGCGGTCGACAGCACGGTGGTCGCCGAGGGCGGGCCGGGGCACCACATAATCCAGCCGGTGGAGCTGCCCAGCGGCTGGGAGAGCCCGATCGTCACGGCGGCGCCGATGATGCTGGCCTCGATGGCCCAGCCGCAGGCGGCCGGACCGGCGGCCCCCGGCGTGGCCCCGATGTTCGCGGCCGACGGAATGGGCGGCGTGGAGTGGAACATGGCGCCCGGAACCGCGCGCGGCAGGATGATGTCACCTAGCCCCACGCCGGGGACGGCGCGTACCGGCCCGAGGGGGCTCCCCCGGGACGTGATCGACGAGGAGCTGAAGCGGCTGCGCGCCGCCGAGTCCCTCGGCGCCGCCGACCGGCTCCGCTACCTGGCGGACCTGGGCAGCCGCCTGGCGGCCCTGGCGGTCTACCTGGGCGGTCACGCGGAGCTTGAGGCCCTGGCCGGAGAACTGCAGTCCGGCGGGGACGTGGAGACGCTGTGGCGCCGGGCCGTCGACGGGCTGGAGGCGCTGAGCCGGCCCGGGGAGCGGCGCCCGTTCTGGAAAAAGCACGACACAATCTGAGGAGTCAGGACATGTCGATTATGGAGTGACTCCCCAGGTCAGGTCGGCTAGGGTGCCGGGATGACCAGCCCGATTTTTGCCCTTTGCGATGAATATGTCTCCCGCTCGGCGGCGCTCGACCCGGTCGACGCGGGGATGGACGGCCTCGACGTCCCGTTCGCCGCAGCCACCGACTACAGCCCGGACGGCCACGCCGCCCGAGCCGCCCTGATCAGCGAGACGCTGGGCAGGCTCACCCCCCTGGAGCCACAGGGTGAGGCGGACGTGCGGGCTGCGGCGCACCTGCGCGAGCGGCTTGAGGCCGAGCTCGCCTGGCACGAGATCGGCGAGCCGCTCCGCGCGGTGCAGGCACCGTTCGGGCTGGTCACCGACCTGCGCGACAGCGTGGACCTGCTGCCGCACGGCACCGACGACCAGTGGCGTGACGTGGCGGCCCGGCTCTCGGCCGTCCCGCAGATGCTGGACGGCTGGCGGGCGAGCCTGGAGTCGGGTCTTGCCCAGGACCTGCCGGCGGCCCGCCGTCAGGCGCTGGAGCTGGCCGTACAGCTCGACCTGTTCGCCACCGGCGGCACGCACCGGGAGTTCGTGACGGGCTACGGCGACGGCCCGGTCCGCGGCGAGCTGGACCGGGGCGCCGCGGCCGCGCACGCCGCCTACGCCGAGGCCGCCCGCTACCTGCGCGAGGACTACGCGCCCCGGGCCACGCGGGAGGACGCGGTCGGCGCCGAACGCTACGCGGTGGCCGCCCGGCTCAACCTGGGCGCCGACATCGACCTGGTGGACGCCTACGAGTGGGGCTGGGCCGAGCTCGCCCGTATCGAGGCCGAGCTGGCCGTCGAGGCGCAGCGGGTACAGCCGGGCGCCTCGGTGGAGGAGGCGACCGCGATTCTGAACGAGACGCAGTACGTCGAGGGCCTGGACGCCTACCGGGGCTGGCTGCAGGAGCGTCACGACCGGGCGGTCGAGGAACTGCACGGCACCCACTTCGACATCGCCGAGCCACTGCGCCGGGTGGACGTCACGCTGGCCCTGGGCTCGACCTCGGGGGCGGCCTACTACACCTCGCCGAGCGAGGACCTGTCACGGCCGGGCCGTACCTGGTGGCCGGTGAACGGCGACCGGAACCGGTTCGAGACCTGGAACGAGCTGACCACCGTCTTCCACGAGGGCGTGCCCGGTCACCACCTCCAGCTCGGGGCCACCCGCGTGGCCGGGGACGGCCTGTCGCGCTTCGGTAAGAACTCCTGGGTGAGCGGGCACGGCGAGGGCTGGGCGCTCTACGCCGAGCGGCTGGCCGACGAGCTGGGCTGGTTCACCGAGCCGGGCACCCGGCTGGGCATGCTCGGCGGGTCGGCACTGCGGGCCGCACGGGTGGTCATCGACATCGGCGTCCACCTGGACCTGCCGCTCCCCGACGGCTCGAAGTGGACCTTCGACAAGGCCTGCGAGGTGCTGCGTGACCGGGGCCGCGGCGAACCGCACCGGGTCCACGCCGAGGTGGTCCGCTACTTCGGCTGGCCGGGCCAGGCTCCTTCCTACAAACTCGGTGAGCGCGCCTGGCTGGCCGCCCGCGAGGAGGCCCGGCAGCGCCTGGGCGCGGGCTTCGACCTACGCCGCTGGCACACCGCGGCCCTGGAGCTCGGCCCGGTGGGTCTGTCCGGTCTGGCCGACGCCCTGCGTAGGATCGACTGACCCGGACAGAATCCCCTCCGGGCCGCGAGGACCCGGCATGACGATCTCCGGCGGTCGGTGTCCCGGCCGCGCGGGAGGTGTTCCAGGACGAGCAGGTCGCCGGCGGGTCCGGGCACCGGTACAAGTGACCTGAAGGAGCGAGATGGTGATTCTGGACGGCGGGCTGGCCACGCATCTGGAGGCGCTCGGCGCCGACCTGCGAGACGGGCTGTGGTCGGCGAAGCTCCTGCTGGAGGATCCCTCGCTGATCAGGCAGGCGCACCTCGACTACTTCGCCGCCGGGGCCGAGGTGGCGACCACGGCGAGTTACCAGGCGAGCATCCCCGCGTTCGTACGCCGGGGACTCGGCGCGGACGAGGCCGAGAAGCTGATCGTGCTGTCGGTGCGCCTGGCCGTGGAGGCCCGGGACCTCCACGGCACCGGAACGGTGGCCGCCAGCGTCGGGCCCTACGGGGCCTACCTGGCCAACGGCGCCGAGTACACCGGCGACTACGACCTCGACGAGGACGGTCTGACCTCCTGGCACCGGGACCGCTGGCACATCCTGGCCGGCAGCGGTGCCGATCTGCTGGCCTGCGAGACCATCCCGTCCTATGCCGAGGCCCGGGCGCTCGGCCGGCTGCTCACCGAGACGCCCGGGATGCGGGCGTGGGTGAGCTTCTCCTGCCGCGACGGCGAGCACCTCAGCGACGGCACCCCGCTCAAGGACGCCGCCGCGCTGTTCGCCGGCAACCCACAGGTGATCGCCGTCGGCGTCAACTGCACGGCCCCCCGCCACATTCTCAGCCTCATCGACCGGATCGAGGGTAAGCCGGTGATGGTCTATCCGAACTCCGGTGAGACCTGGGACGCCGTGGACCGCCGCTGGCTCGGGCTGGCCGACCCGGTCGAGTTCGGCGCGGCGGCGGCCGAGTGGCACGCCGCGGGGGCCGCCTTCATCGGGGGCTGCTGCCGCACCACCCCCGAGCACATCCGCCAGATCCGCGAGCACCTGGGTGCCGGCTGAGCCCGGCCCCCGACCGCCGGGGGCCGTACGTCGTCGGCTCACCCGGTTTCTCACTGAGGAACGTTTCACCCCGGGAGACTTCTGTGTTCGTCGACATGCCCCTTGAGCAGCTCAGAGAGTACCGGCCCGAGCGCCGCGAGCCCGCCGGATTCGACACCTTCTGGGAGCGGACCCTGACCGAGACGCGGCGGCACGACCTGAACGCCGTCTTCACCGAGGTGGAGGCCGGCCTGGCGCTAGTGCGCTGCTTCGACGTCCGTTACGCGGGCTTCGGCGGACACGAGATCCGGGGCTGGCTGCTGGTGCCCGCCGCGGCCGAGGGCCCGCTGCCATGCGTGGTGCAGTACATCGGCTACAACGGCGGCCGGGGCCTGCCGCACGACTGGCTGACCTGGCCGGTGGCCGGGTGGGCGGTCCTGGTGATGGACTCCCGGGGACAGGGCGGCGGCTGGCGCGCGGGCGACACCGCCGACCCGATGGGCGGCACCGGGCCGCAGGTGAGCGGCAAGCTCACCCAGGGCGTGCTCGACCCCGACGACTACTACTACCGCCGCCTGTACACCGACGGTGTCCGTGCTGTCGAAGCCGCGCGCGCCCATCCGCTGGTGGACGCCTCCCGTGTCGTCGTCTCGGGCGGCAGCCAGGGCGGCGCCCTCGCGATGGCCGTCAGCGCGCTGGTCCCCGGCTTGTTGTTCGCCTTCATCGACGTGCCGTTCATGTCCCACATCCGCCGCGCCGCCGAGATCACCGACGAGGAGCCCTACGCCGAGCTCGGCCGTTTCCTGCAGACCAACCGCCACCATCTCGACCAGGTCTTCACCACCCTCGACCACTTCGACGGCGTGAACTTCGCCGCCCGCAACACCACCCCGGCCCTCTTCTCGGTCGGCCTGCGCGACGGCATCACCCCCGCCTCCACCGTCTTCGCCGCCTACAACCACTACGCGGGCCCCAAGGACATCCGCGTGTGGCGGTTCAACGGTCACGAGGGCGGTGATTCCGCCCAGGTGGCCGAGCAGCTGAAGGTGGCACGTGACCTGCCGTCCGGGCGGTGGGCCGCCGCCGGTTCCGGCTCCGAGGGCACCGCCGACGGCCTGCCGGGACCGCTGAGGCCGTAGGTGACGACCGCGCGGTCGTTACGTCTCAGGCGCCGTCAGGTGACGAGCACCTGGGCCAGGGACATCCCGCAGAAGGCGGCGGCGAGGCCGGCCACGATGCTGGCGGCGACGTTCGCCAGAGCGAACAGGCGGGCTCCGTCCTCGGCCAGCCGCAGCGTCTCGTAGCTGAAGGTGGAGTAGGTGGTGAGCGCGCCGCAGAAGCCGGTACCGACCAGCTCCATCACGGTGCCGTTCATCGACAGGGCGGTCAGGAATCCCAGGAGGGCCGACCCGATGACGTTGACCGTGAAGGTGCCCCACGGAAACAGCGTGTCGTGGCGGGCCTGGACGGCCCGGTCGGTCAGGTAGCGCAGCGGCGCGCCCGCGGCGGCGCCGAGCGCGACCATCAGGAGGCTCACCCCGCCCCCGGGTCGGGGTCGCCCGACCGGCCGACGTAGCGGATCACCTCGACCGCGTCGACGATGACCAGTCCTTCGTCGACCAGCCCGTCCAACTGGGGGAGGAACGCCCGCACCGGCTCTTCGGCGTCGACGATGACGATGACAAGCGGGAGGTCTTCCGACAGCGACAGGATCCGGGTGGTGTGGACGCGGTTGGAGGCACCGTAGCCCTCGATGCCGCGCATCACGCTGGCCCCGGCCAGCCCGGCCCGGTGGGCCCGGTGCACGATCTCGTGGTAGAGCGGCCGGTGGTTCCACCGGTCGTTCTCACCTATGAAGATCGTCAGCCGGAGGGCCGGCCCCTGGAGCTTCATGATCGGCCTCCGTCCGGCTTCTTCCCGCGGATGATCGCGCGCGTCAGGGACGTCCCGGCGTAGACCGCGGCCAGTGCGGCGATCACCGTGGCCGCCAGGTAGAGCAGGGCGGTCCCCGGGGCACCCGCGGCGGCGGTGCCGGTGATGTCGGTGACGTAGGTGGAGAACGTGGTGAACCCGCCGAGCAGCCCGACTCCCAGGAACGGCCGGACCAGCCGGTGGACCCGCCAGGTCTCGGTGACCAGCACCATCAGCACGCCGATCAGCAGGCATCCGGCCACGTTGACGCCGAAGGTGGCCCAGGCGAAACCTCCGGCGGGATGCGGGAACGCGACGACCAGACCGTGACGGGCCAGCGCCCCGAGCACACCGCCGGCCGAGATCGCACCGAGGGTCGCCCACGGTATCCGGCGCAGCCCCGCGCGCAGGCCGGCGCCGGGATCGATACCCGGCCCGAGCGCATGACGACCGGGTGTGTCAGACATCTCGGCCACAGGCCCCCACCCGTTTCAGTCTCCGCCGTCTTCCTTCGCCAGGCGGGCGGCCTCGACCTTGGCGCTCGCGGCGTACCTGTCGACATATTCCTGGCCGGAGAGCTCCATCAGCGCGTACATGATCTCGTCGGTGACGGCGCGCAGGACGAGACGGTCCTCCTCCATCCCGTAGTAGCGGGTGAAGTCCAGCGGCTTGCCGAACTTCACCCCCGGGCGGATGCCCAGCTTGGGGAGGAGGCGGCCCGGAGGCATCATCTCGAAGGTGTTGACCATCGCCCAGGGGATGACCTGCACACGCGATTCCAGGGCCAGCCGGGCCACACCGGTCTTGCCCTTGTAGAGGCGGCCGTCGTGGGATCGGGTGCCCTCGGGGTAGATGGCGAGCACCTGTCCCTCGCCCAGCACGCGCTTGCCGGTGCGCAGGGCCGCCTCGCTGGCCTTGCCGCCCGAGCGGTCGATGGGAACGGTCCCGACGCCGCTGAAGAAGGCGCGGCTGAGAATGCCCTTCGCTCCGCGGCCGGTGAAGTAGTCGGACTTGCCGAGAGAGATCACCTTGCGTGGCAGGAACAGCGCGCCGAAGAAATGATCGGCGAACGACAGGTGGTTGCCGGCCAGGATTACCGGTCCCTCCTTGGGCACGTTCTCCACCCCTTCCGCCCACGGACGGAAGACGAAATGGAGGAAGGGCCAGAGGATGGCCTTCACCACCCAGTAGAACACGCGATACTCCTTCGATCGACGGGGGGACCTGGAGTTATCTTCGCACCTTCGGTCCCGGCCAACTACATTGCGAAACCACTCATATCGACCTCTCGCAAAATACGCCTCACTCGTGCGACGATCGGGCGAACCTTACAAGGAGCTGCGATGCCAGTCATGCCCGGCGCAGAGCCGTACCACCACAAAGGTGGGCAGATCGGCGTCTTGCTCTGCCACGGTTTTACCGGATCGCCCCAGTCACTGCGGCCGTGGGGCGAATACCTGGCCGCGGCGGGCGTGACCGTGGCGCTCCCCCGGCTGCCCGGCCACGGCACCACCTGGCAGGAGATGAACCGCACCCGCTGGGAGGACTGGTACGCCGAACTGGACAAGACCCTGGCGGACCTGCGTGGCCGCTGCGCGGAGGTCTTCGTGATGGGCCTGTCGCTGGGTGGGTGCATGGCGCTGCGGCTGGCCGAGGTCCACGGTGAGGGGATCAGGGGGCTGGTGATCGTCAATCCGTCGGTGACCAACGACGTACCGCTGCTCAGGGTGGCGCGGCTGCTCGGGCTGGTGGTCTCGTCGGTGCCGGGTGTGGCGGGTGACATCAAGAAGGCGGGGGCGACCGAGCTAGGCTACGCACGCACGCCGGTCAGGGCCGCGGCCGGCCTTCCCCGGCTGTGGGCACTGACCCAGGCGGAGCTGGACAGGGTCACCCAGCCGGTGCTGGTCTTCCACAGCCCGCAGGACCATGTGGTGAAACCGGCCAGTGTGCGTATCCTGCGTGAGAGGCTGAGCGGGGGGAATCTTAATGTGGTGGAGCTCAACGACAGCTACCACGTCGCGACGCTCGACAACGACGCGGATCGGATCTTTGCGGGGAGCCTGGAGTTCATCCAGGCGAACGCCTCAGTACCCTTGCAGAGAGACTGATCGCGAGTGGGGGATGCGCGGTTTCCGGGAGGAAGTGGGCCGACCGATGAGTAGCGAGTCCAGCTAAGTGACACCTCAAAGCGATGAGGACGAGGTCTGGCGTCAGATCGTTGCGTCCTTCAACGACACCGCTGAACGCGACGCGGCCGACCAGCCGTGGCCGGACAGTGAGAACCTGCCCCCCGAACCTCTCCGACGCGTGGTCAGGCAGTCGGGCGAGGACGATCGGCCGCCGGCGAAAGAGGACTTCACCGGCGACGACACCGGCGACGAGGCCGGACCGGAGGGCCCCGACGACGAGGGCCACTACGTCCCTCCACCGCCACCCCCGCTGCCCAAGACGGACACCGCCACCAAGATCGCATGGCTGGGCCTCTTCGGCGGCCCGGCCTACCTGCTGCTCAGCGCCGCCCTGAACTGGAACCTGCAGGGCTGGATGCTGTTCGGCGCGGTCGCGGCGTTCATCGGCGGTTTCGTGGCGTTGGTGGTACGGATGGGCGACGGGCCGCCCAACGACTCCGGCTGGGACGACGGCGCGGTCATCTGACGGCTACGGCTTGGCCCGCTCCGCCGTGCCGAGCCGCTCGATCACGTCGCTGTAGCGGCCGTCCGCGTCCACCACGTGTCCCACGGTCAGCACGGTGCCGCTGCCCGGCAGGTAGGCCACCGCCTGGAGCCTGATGGTCCGCGAGGCGACCGCGGCCGAACTGCGCAGCGCCTTGAACGTGTGCCCGTCGTAGCGGAGCAGGAACGCCTCGTCAGGCCGCTCCAGATCCACTCCGGAGATCCAGAAGCGGCCTTTGCGGTTGCCGGTCACGCCGTACAGGCGCACGTCACCGCCGGGTGGCTTCAACCGGCGCCACTGCTTGCCGTCCCAGGACAGGACCAGTGGGGCGATCTTGCTGCCGGAGTTGTCGTAGACCCCGCCGACGGCCAGTGCGCGCTTCGGCCCGTCGAGGTGGATGTCACGCAGGTAGCCGCCGCGGATGTCGGGGGCGCGGAAGGCCTTCCAGCGTCCGTCGGCCAGCCTCGTGATCAGCGGCCTGCCGCCGGTCTCGCCCACCGCCCAGCCGTCGCCCTTGGTGGACAGCGCCACGCCGTACAGCGCGCCCTTCTGCTTGAACTCCGCGAGCTTCCATCTGCCGCCCCCGGTGCCGGTGACGACGAGCGGCTTCTTGTCGCGCTGGCCGACCGCGACCATCCGGTCCGGGATGGCCGCGACCCCGCCCAGCCAGTCGCCCACGCGCAGCTCGTCGACGGTGACCCTGTCGAAGGCCGATCCGTCTCCCCTCGCCAGGTACGGCAGGCTGTCATGTCCCTCACCGACGGCCCACAGCTCGGTCGGGGAGGCGGCGGCGACCGAACGCAGGAGCCCCGCGCCGGTGGGATCGTTGCGGATGCCGACCTCGGTCCAGCGCACACCGTCCCAGTGGGTGATCGCGCTGCGGCTCTGCCAGATGTCCCAGATGCTCTGCTGTCCCACCGCCCAGACGTCGGTACCGGAGAGCCCGGCCACGTCGGAGAGCGACCCGTCACGGCTCAGCCGCGCAGTGGTCGGCGACTGCCATGCCTCCGCGGTGGACGGACTGACGGGCTCGGCGTGAGCGGCGGGTACGGGCGCCAACAGCAGGAGCACGCCTCCCGCGCACAGCGCCAGTGCACGCCGCGGAAGGCGACTGGTCATGCTCCAAATGGTACGGGGCACATTCGATCTCGTGTGCCGCTCCCCTTAATTGACCTCCGGTCCGAGGTCGGGAGGCCCAGCTCGGCGACCACCGGCAGGTGGTCGGTGGCGGCCGCCAGGTCGGCTGGGCCGGCTCCGGCCCCGCCACAGGAGATGACCTGTAAGCCCGCCGCCGCGAAGATCGCGTCGATGCGCTCTCGCGGCCTCCGGGAGGGGAAGGTGAGGCCGTCACCGCGCGGTGAGACCGGATAGCAGTCGGCCAGCTGCCCGGCGAGGAAACGCCAGGTCGGGTCGTGGGAGTGCTCGTTGATGTCCCCGGCGAGCACCGGCAGGGCGTCGAACCGGCCGGCGGCCGCCCGCAGCAGGGCCAGCGCCTCCCCGGCGTGGTACGACCGGGCGGCCGCGTCGAGATCCAGGTGGATCGAGCCGACGGCCACCCGCTGCCCCCCGGCCTCCACGACGGCGATCGCGAGCGCGCGCCGCTCCAGGCCGGGGAAGTACTTCAGCAGATGCCCCTCGCCGCACAGCAGCCGCACATCCCGGCCGACCAGCACGGCCACCCCGCCGGGACGGCGGCCCGCCGCCACGGTCAGCCCTCCGGAGGCGGCCAACCGCCCGCGCCGGTGGCGCCAACCCAGGAACCGGGGAGCCTCCTGGACGCAGAGCACGTCGGCGTGGAGTGCGGTGATCACCCGCCCCAGCGCGGCGGCGTCGTCCCTCATGGAACGCACGTTGTAGCTGGCGACCCTGAGCAGCACGGCTACCTCACTTGGCGAAACGTCATGAAACATGACGAAACTTGCCGCGAGCATAGCCCCGCGGACCCTGGCAGGCCAGGGCCCGCGGACAGCAGGTCAGGGCCGCGGATGTCTCAGCGCCTCCGGGCGAGGTCCGCCGCGCCGACCAGGCCCGCCGACGCGCCCAGCTCGGCCAGGCGGATCTCGGCCAGGGGACGGTGCCCCCTGCCGGTCAGGTTGCGGGCGAAGGCCTCACGGACCTGGTCGATCCAGAGGTCCGCGGCGCGCGAGACGCCGCCGCCGAGGATGAAGCAGCCGGGGTCGAGGATCGCGGCGAGGTCGTCGAGGCCCTGGGCGAGCCACTCCGCCATCGAGGAGAACGCGGCCAGCGCGGCCGGGTCTCCCTTCCTGGCCGCCTCGGTGACCCCCTGGCCCCCGATCTGGTCGGGGGCGCCACCGGAGATCTTCAGCAGCGTGGCGGCACGCACCGGGTCGGCCTCGGCGATCTCCTTGGCCTCGGCGACCAGGGCGTTGCCGCTGGCGTACTGCTCCCAGCAGCCCCGGTTGCCGCATCCGCACAGGCGGCCCTCCGGAACCACCTGCATGTGGCCGAGCTCGGCGCCCATGCCCCAGCGGCCCCGGTAGAGGGAGCCGTCGAACACGATCCCGCCACCGATGCCGGTGCCGATGGTCACGCAGACCAGATGGGTCTCGCCACGCCCGGCGCCGAACCTGGCCTCGCCCCACGCCATCGCGTTGGCGTCGTTCTCCACCACCACGGGCAGCCCGACGAGGTCGGAGACCTTCTTCTGCAGAGGCTCCTCTCTCCAGGCGAGGTTGGGCGCGAAGCGCACCCGCGAGCGCGTCTCGTCGATGAACCCCGCCGCGCCGAGGCCCACTGCCTCGACCTCCCTGCCCTTGGACAGCTCCCGGACCGCCTCGGCGATCGTGTCGGCGACCTGTTCGGGGTCGGTGGCGGGGGTGGGCCGCAGAAGCTGCTCGACGATCCGGCCGTCGTCGTCCACGACACCCGCCGCGACCTTGGTCCCGCCGATGTCAACGCCGATGGTCAGCGCCATTGTCCACCCTTTCACCCTGGGATCACCCCAGGTCGATGTGCTCCACGGGGGTCTCTTCCCTGCCGCGCTCCCGTGCCCGCTGCCCGGGCGAGGGCTTGGTGAGCCCGTCGACGGCCGACTTGAAGACGGCGAACAGCTCGCTGCCCGCCTGGATCACCTGGTCGGCGACCGCTTCGCCCGACTCGCGCCGGGCGGCCATCGCACGGCAGATGGGGCAGGCCCGGCAGATGTACTCGTCATGCTCGGAGACCGCCTCCTCCCACACGTCCCGGTCGCCGCCGCGCCCGCCGCCGCTGGAGAACGCGCCGCCGAATCCGGACATCGTGCCCTTGATCACGTTCTTGCCCAGTTCTCTGGCCGCTCTCTGCTGAAGCGCCTCGAAAAGTTTGAACGCCTCTTCGGTCGCGCTGCCCAGCGGATCCCTGTCGTTTTGGGACTTCTCAGTCATCAGGCCCTCCCGTCTGGAACCGTACCCGGAGAAAGCCGTCACGGAGCACGGCGCCCCGCACGGACCTGCGGGCCAGGGCGGCCGGCAGGGCCAGGACCCGGCGGTAGGAGCCCGCGTTGACGATCAGCTCGTCACCCTTGCGGGCCAGGTCCACCTCGCTCTTCTCGGCGAGCGGCAGTGCCAGGATCAGCTCACCCTCGGGGGTGATCCGCAGCGGCGGGTCCCCGGCGGGTGGAGCGAAGGGGTCGGTCTCGCCGTACATGGTCTCGGCGACCTGGGCAAGGGCGGCGGGTCCGACGGGCTCGGCGTCCAGGTAGGGCACGGTGTGGATGGGCAGCGGGGCGAAGGACCGCTCGACCTCGGCCAGGTGCGTGGCCTGGGCCGCCACCCACCTCTGCCGCCACGGGTCGGCGCCGCCGGCCGGGAAGACCCGGTTGGCGATCACCGCGTCGACGCGGTAGCCGTACAGGCTGAGGGAGGTGAGCGTACGGCGGGCCTCCGCCAGCACGACGGCCTCGGGAGTGAGCACCAGCCGGACGCTGGCGTCCGGGCCGGTGAGCAGTTCACGGACCTCCATCAGGCCCCGGTGGAGCCGCTCCCCCGCACCGATCACGTGCTCCTCGGGCACGCTGACCTGCGCCACCCGGCGGACCAGCGGGGAGAACGTGCGCAGCAGCCGCCTGCCGACCGGCAGCAGGCGGTTGACGTGCCAGTCGAGGGCCTCGGGCAGGGCGAGCAGCCGGAGCGTCTCGGCGGTGGGCGCGCAGTCGATGACGATGACGTCCCAGCGGCCGCTGCGCGCCTGATCGCGCAGCTCCAGCAGGGCGATGAGTTCCTCGGCGCCCGGCAGGACCGTGATCTCCTCGGCGGTGACCTCGTCGAGGCCCAGCTCGGTGAAGAGGCCCCTGGCGTAGTCACGCAGATCACCCCACTGGAGCTCCAGCGCCTTCTGGGTGTCCACCTGGTGGAGGTAGAGGCCGGGCGAGACCTCGGTCGGCTCGTCGCCGGCGGCCGCGCCGAGCGCGTCGGCGAGCGAGTGCGCGGTGTCGGTGGAGACCACCAGCGTCTTCCGCCCCGACCGGGCCGCGAGTGTGGCGGTGGCCGCCGCGGCGGTCGTCTTGCCGACGCCGCCCTTACCGGTGAACAGCAGGACCCTGCTCACACGCCCTCCCCTCCCGGCGGCCCGGTCTCAGGCCCGCGGGCTCGGCGGTCCGGCTCCCTCACGAGGCCTCGACGCGCTTCTTCAGTCCCCTCAGGGCGGTGTCGATGATGATCTTCTCCGCTTTCCGCCTGATCATGCCGATCATCGGGACCTTGAGATCCACGGCGAGCTCGTACGTCACCTCGGTGCCACTGCCCGCACCGGCCAGGCGATAACTCCCGGTCAGCCCGGAGATCATCCTCCCCGGCTCGGCGATGCTCCACTCGACGGAGTCCTCACCGTGCCAGGTATAGGCGAGGGTGTACTCGTCGCTGATCACGCCCGCGTCCAGGACGAACCGGACCGTGACCGGGCGCCCCTCCTCGTCGGTGGACAGGACCCGCGCCGCCTTCACCTGGCCCGCCCACTCCGGGTATGAGGCGAAGTCCGCGATCACCGTCATGATGGGCGACCGGCCGGTGCCGATCATGATGCTCGAAGTGGTGCGATCAGCCATGGGGTTACCGTACTCGTTCATCCTTCTCCGGCGGGTCTCCGGCTCACCACTCAAGAACGAAGGGGACTCCCCTGCCGCGGAAGTGACCCACATTGAGGCATTCGGTCCGGCCGATCCGGGTGCGGGCGGCCAGGGGCTGGTGCACGTGGCCGAACAGGGCGTAGCGCGGCTGGGTCCGCCGGATCGCCTCCAGCGTGGCCTCGCTGCCCCGCTCGAAGCGCCGGGCGACCACGTCGTAGAGCAGTTCGGGGACGGCGGGGGGAATGTGACAGCAGAGCACGTCCACCTCTCCCACAGCCTCCACCTTGCGGGCGAACTCCTCGTCGTCGATCTCGTTCGGCGTCCGGTACGGCGTGCGCAGCCCACCTCCGACGAAGCCGAACCGGAGCCCGCCGATCTCCACGGTCTGCCCGTCGAGCACGTGATGGCCCTCCCTGAGATACTCGGGCCAGTAGCGGGGCAGGTCGACGTTGCCGTGGGTGAGATAGGCCGGGGTCGGCATGGCGGCGAAGATCTCACCGTACTGCCGGCGGACGGAGCGCTCGATGTGGTCCCGAGGGTCGCCGTCCAGCGACGCCCAGAGCGCGGCCGACAGCGCTCGCGCCTCGTCGAACCGCCTGGCCGTCCGCAGGGTGATGAGCTGCGTGGCCTTCTCCTGCCCGAACAGCTCGGGGAAGATCCCCCGGGAGTGGTCGTCGTAGTCGATGAACAGGATCAGGTCGCCCAGGCAGACGAGCGCGTCGGCGCCGTCTCCCGCGCGTGCCAGGGCATCGGCCCTTCCATGCACATCGCTGACGACATGAACCCGCATGCCGGACATCTTAACCATTGGCGAAATGCGGATATAAGTAACAACTTAGATTCGACCCGGCGGGGCGGAAGGTCGGTCCAGAGGTCCCGTATTACGCGGCTGATAACGTGAAAACGCCCTCGGTAACGCCTGGAGCACGGATCTACCCACGCGTAACTTATCGCGATAGCTTCAGGCAACCCATTGATCCGTGCGTCTTCAGGAGTGACCCGTGCGCGAGTACAGCGTCCCCGTACTGGTGGATGTCCCCGCCTCAGCCAACCTGACCGACACGGTGTTCCAGCGCGCCGAGCAGGAGCCGGGCGCCGTCTGCCTGCGCCGGAAGGTCGGCGACGACTGGATCGCCGTCACCACCGAGGAGTTCCGCGACCAGGTCGCCGGCGTGGCCAAGGGGCTGATCGCGGCCGGCGTCGGACCGGGCGACCGGGTGGTTCTGATGTCGCGCACCCGCTACGAGTGGACCGTGCTCGACTACGCGATCTGGGCCGCCGGGGCGGTCAGCGTCCCCGTCTACGAGAGCTCCTCGTCCGAGCAGGTCAAGTGGATCATCTCTGACAGCGGCGCGAAGGCCGCCTTCGTGGAGCTGGAGTCGCACGAGGAGACCGTCCGCGAGAGCGCACCCGAACTGCCGGACCTCAAGGAGATCTGGCGCATCGAGAGCGGCGCCCTGGACGAGCTGACCGTGAGCGGCGCCGAGGTGTCCGACGAGACGCTGGCCGAGCGCAGGACCGGCCGCGGCATCGCCGACCTGGCCACCATCGTCTACACCTCGGGCACCACCGGAAGACCCAAGGGCTGCCGCCTGACCCACGACAACCTGCTGTTCACCGCCAAGAACGTGGCGCAGGGCCCGCTGGAGCCGCTCTTCACCGTGGACGGCAGGGCTGCCCTGCTGTTCCTCCCGCTCGCGCACGTCTTCGCCCGCATGATCGAGGTCGTGCTGATCGAGACCGGCACCGTCCTCGCGCACACCCCCAACATGAAGAACGTCGCCCCCGACCTGCAGGGCTTCAAGCCCACGTTCCTGCTGGGCGTGCCCCGGGTGTTCGAGAAGGTCTACAACGCCGCCGAGCAGAAGGCCGCCGCCGAGGGCAAGGGCAGGATCTTCCACGCCGCGGCCGACACCGCCATCGCCTGGAGCCGGGCGGAGTCGTCCGGCGGCGCCGGGCTGGGCCTCAAGCTCAAGCACACCCTGTTCGACAAGCTGGTGTACGGCAAGCTCCGCGCCGCCACCGGCGGCAGGTTGTCGGCGGCGGTGTCCGGCGGCTCGGCTCTGGGCGAGCGGCTCGGTCACTTCTTCCGCGGCGTGGGCATCGAGGTCTTCGAGGGCTGGGGCCTGACCGAGACCTCCGCACCGTCCGCGGTCAACATGCCGGGGGCCAACAAGATCGGCACCGTCGGCAAGCCGTTCCCCGGCGTCACGATCGGCATCGGCGAGGACGGCGAGGTGCTGGTCAAGGGCCGCCACGTCTTCCAGGGCTACTGGAACAACGACGAGGCCACCGCCGAGGTGATCGACGCCGACGGCTGGTTCCACACCGGCGACGTCGGGGAGCTCGACAAGGACGGCTACCTCCGCATAACCGGCCGCAAGAAGGAGCTCCTCGTCACCGCCGCGGGCAAGAACGTCGCCCCGGCCCCGATGGAGGACCACATCCGCGCCCATCCGCTGGTCAGCCAGGCGCTGGTGGTCGGCGACGACAGACCGTTCGTCGCGGCGCTCGTCACGCTCGACCCCGAGGCGCTGGAGCAGTGGAAGACGGCCAATGGCAGGACCGGGTCCACCCTCGCCGACCTCCGCACCGACCCGGCGATCCTCGCCGAGGTGCAGAAGGCGGTGGACAACGCCAACCGGTCCGTCTCCAAGGCCGAGCAGATCAAGAAGTTCGCGGTGCTCGACATCGACATCACCGAGGAGAGCGGGCATCTCACCCCGACCCTCAAGATCAAGCGCAACATCGTGATGCGTGACTTCGCCGAGCAGGTCGACGCCCTGTACGGCTGACGCCGGGCAAACGGCCGGCGCCGGCGCGTCCCGCCCTGCCGTACCGCCGTAGAACCGAGGCCTGTCCCCGTGCCGCAGCCGGACGGCGCGGGGGTCACCGCTGTGAGGGCGGGTTCTCCTCGTACGGCGCCGGAGCGTCGCGCTTGGGGGCCAGCCACTGGGGAGGAGGAGCCGTGGAGATCGTGGCCCTCTGGAAGTCGACCTTGACGTCCCCGGTCGGTTTGATGGTGAACAGCTGCCCCAGGGACTGACTGCTGGTGGCCAGGGTGCTGCCCGCCAGGGCGAGGAACCCCATGAGGATCTTCGTCTTCTGACCGATCATCCAGTTCGTGAGGGCGACGAGGCGGTTGAGCCACATCTCCGCCTGGACCCTCGTGTACGGCGTGAGCTTCATGGCCTGACAGGCCACCACGTAGCCGAGGATCGTGGCGGCGAGCGCGCCGATCTCCAGCCAGTAGACGGCGTAGGCGTCGCGCACCTGGTCGACCTGGCTCTCCAGGTTGGAGCAGATGCCGCTGAGCTTCTGCAGGTCACCGCCGAACAGCGAGGCGGCGTGCAGGAAGCCCTCCCGGTCCTCGGCGATCCAGTCTCCCCGGGACAGGAAGACCGCGTTGCCGACGATGCCGGGAATCTCGACCTCGAGCACCTTGGCGAGCGCGTTCCAGTTCGTCTTGGCCTCACCCATTCCCAGAACGTTCGCCACCGCCGTGGTGGCGATGGTCACCCCTGTGATCAGGCCGGGAGCCGACGTGGCGGCAGTTCTGAGCGCGCCGAGAGCCAACTTGGACAGCAGGGCGACGGGGAGCACGTTTCCCTTTCCTCTCGGTTGTCACCTGTAGACGACGATGCTTTTTTCCTCAGCCTCGCGCCAGTTCTTCTTGATGGTCTCCAGTGACTCGATCCAGGCCTCCACTGTGGCGATGGCGTCGTCGACCATCCGTCTGATGTCGTTCTGCGTGCTGCCGTACTTGCCGATCAGCAGCACACCGATCGTGCCGAATCCGGGAAAGCTGACGCTGGTGCTGTCAACGTCCTTCTTGAGCTGCTTGAGGCTCGGCAGGAGCTTGTCGTTGAGGTTCCGCTGGATGTTCGTGATGCATGTGGAGGTGACATACCTGTCCTGGGTCATGCGTCGCCGCTCCCTCCGTTTCCGTACACCCTTCGTTCATGTGTACGTCGCCGCGCCATAACGCGACATTCGCCCCGACCGGACAGTATCCTGTGTTTTGTCCTGTGTCACGAGTGATTCCAGTGATTCGAGTGACATCTGGCCACTCAGCAGCCAAGAGAGGTTTTGTGTGTCCGATCCCCGATTCGATCTCACCGGATTCGATCCCGAAGACCTGGAGCGGATGACTCAGGACGCGGAGCGGACGATGCGGCGTCTCGCCGACGTCCAGGAAGAGCTCGGCGAAATACACGGCAGGGGAACGGGCGCAGACGGCCTGATCAGCGTGGTCACCGACGGGTCCGGCCACGTGGAGCGGGTGGAGCTCAACCCCCGGGTGATGCGCCTGGACAGCGAGACCCTGGCTGAGGAGCTGATGAGGACGGTCCGCGAGGCTCAGGAAGACGGGGAGCGCAAGGCCCGTGAACTGCTGAACGGGGCGCTGGGAGAGATGAAGCTCCCTCAGGGCCCGCTCGACGTCGACGAGATCGAAACACAGCTGAGGCGGTCCCACGAGTCCTTCGTCCACGACATGGAAGGACGTATGTCGGACAGAGCGGCGTGGCGTCCGGACCGCGGCCGGGGATAGACGGCTTCGGACCGTTCCGCCGGAACGTCACGGAGCCGCCCTCCCCGTGAGACGGCTGCTCTCAGCCGGCGCGCCCGGACGGGTCGGGTGCCTGCGCCAGCAGGTCGGCGAAGCGGGCGGCGACAAGATCCCAGCCCCACTCCCGCGTGACCCACTCGCGCCCGCGCTCTCCCATCACCCGGGCCCGCTCCGGGTCCCGCAGGAGGCCGGTGAGGGCCCCGGCCACCTCGTCCGGGGAGGTCCCGTCCACGACCAGGCCGGTCTCCCCCCGCAGCACCGCGTCGGGAGCCCCGCCCGACGAGCCCGCCACCACGGGCAGCGCGCTGGCGGAGGCCTCAAGGTAGACGATGCCGAGCCCCTCCACGTCGATGCCGCCGAGCCTGGTGCGGCACGGCATGGCGAACACGTCGCCGGCGGCGAGGTAGGCCGGCAGCGCCGCCGACGGCACCGGCCCGGCGATCCTGACCGAGCCTCCCAGCGGCCGGGCCAGCCGCTCCAGGGTCCTGCGGTACGGTCCACCCCCGACGATCAGCAGCACGGCCTCCGGCACCGCGCGCAGCACGCGGGGCCAGGCCCGCAGCAGGACATCCTGGCCCTTGCGCGGGACCAGCCGGGACAGGCAGACCACGACCGGCCGGTCCTCCAGCCCCAGTGCCGCGCGCACCTTCTCCCCTCCGGCATCCGGGCGGAACACGCCGGTGTCGACGCCCGGTGCGAGCCGTACCAGCTTGTCCGGGGGGATGACGCGGGCCAGCCTCTGCCGGGTGTACTCCCCCAGGTAGGTGACCACGTCGGCGTGGGCGCCGATCCTGGCCAGCAGGGGGCGGGCGAGCGGGACCTGCGTCCAGGACGCCTCGTGGCCATGGGTGATCATGACGACGCGCAGCACCCCGGCGGCGCGCATCGCGGGCGCGAGCAGGCCGAGCGGGGCCGCCGCCCCGAACACCACCGTGTCGCACTTGAACGCGGCGACCAGTTCCACGGCCCGGCGGGCGACCGCGCGCGTGGGCAGCATCAGCGAGGTGGGGTGCCGTACGACGGGGTACGGCCGGCGGCTGTCGAAGCCGTCGCAGCCAGGCCAGCGCGGGGCGTAGACGACCACCGAGTCCGGCGGCCGGCAGGCGGCGAGACCGTGCACGAACGACTGGATGCCGCCGGCCCGGGGCGGGAAGTCGTTGGTGACGATCAGCGCACGGTTCACGGCTCCCGCATGCCGTTCAGCAGGGCCCAGGAGCGTGCCATGGCGATGCGCTGCGGCGCCGTGGGGTGAGAGGCATAGAGGACATATTCGATGACGTCCGGTGACAGGTCAGAAATATTCGTAACAGAGAGCCGTCTCTGCATGGAGACGAACACGGCAGGCTCCCCGGTCAGGTCCAGCGCGTGCGCGTCGGCGCGGGCCTCGATCTGCCGGCTGACCAGGTTCTGCGCCGGCCCGGACAGGATCGTGGCCAGGCTCAGCAGCCCCATGATCAGACCCACCGCCCGCGGGTCGGCCGGCGAGGCGACCCCGGTGCGCCGCCGTACGGCCCCCGCCGAGATCACCAGATAGAGCAGGCACGCCCCGAAGGCCGCGCCCAGACCGCCGACGATCGTGCCGTACAGCACGTCACCGGTCTTGGCATGGCCCAGCTCGTGCGCGACCACCAGCTCGACCTCGTCCACGGGCGCCCGGAGCAGTGTGTCGTAGACCACGATCCTGCGGGTCGCACCGAACCCGGAGACGTAGGCGTTGAGCGCGGTGGTCCGCCGGGAGGCGTCGGCGACGAGGACGTCCTCGACGGACACCCCATCGCGGGCGGCCATGGCGAGCAGGTCGTCGCGGAGTTGCCCGGCGGGCATCGGCGTGAAGTCGTTGAAGACCGGTTCGATCAGCACCGGGTAGGCGAAGGAGACGGCCACGGTCAGCGTGAACGCGCCGACGGCCGCGGGGATCCACCAGCGCCGGTAGCGGCGCGCCAGCGCGACCACCGCGAGCACCATGATCGCGAGCAGCGTCGTCCTGATGCCGATGTTCTTGACCCGGTCGGCGGTCCACGACAGCCAGTCCTGGGTGGACAGGCCGTACGCGCGCAGGTGGGTCTCCGACCACATGCCCAGCGGCCAGCGCAGGATCTCCACCGCCACCGAGAGCACGAGGACCCCCAGCAGCGCCCTCAGCCACCACGGCCCCTTCAACCGGCCGAGGAGCCGCGCGCCCAGCGGGGTGCTCACCAGTGCTCCGGCCACCACCAGGGCCAGGCCGAGCGACAGATAGGCGGGCACGCTGACCGCGGCGTCGAAAGCCTCGGAACGGGCGATCTGGTCCGCGGTGAAGTCGCGGGCCGGATCCGGGACGACTGCCGGGGCCGCGGACAGAACCCGCCAGGGCGTGGTGAACGCCACCACCGCCAGCGTGGCCACACCCAGGGCGGCCAGCGCCCACCCGGCCCCCCGGAAACCCGGGGCCGCCTCCGTCGTGGTCCGCGTCATCGCCGTCCTCCCAGCGGATCGGAAGGTGTGCCCGTCATGGTAAGCGTCAATCCAGTTCCCTCCGGAGGTGATCACGCCACGCGGCGGTGAGCTCCGCCTGCGACAGGCCCAGCGTGCTGCCGACATCGCTACCGTAGAGCCTCACCAGCGCCTTCTCGCCGAAGCGCTCCGCGATGTAGCGGCAGGCGAGCCACGCCTCCTCGTAGGCCTGTGCCAGCCTCGGGGCGCCCGGGGCGAAGTCGGCGGGGCCGGGGAGCCGGGCGGGCAGGAGGCCCGCACGCACCTCCTGGGCCAGCTCGGCGGCGGCCTCGCGGATCCCGATCCCGGTGTCGCGGTACCCCACGTAGTCGGCGAACCCCTCCGACAGCCACATCGGCACCCGCCCGCCCCGGGTCGCGCCGGTGGCCACGTGCGTGAGCTCGTGAGCGATCACCACGTCCCTGCCGGTCTCGCTGAGCCTCGCGTAGCCCGACGGCAGGACGACCACCCGGTCGGCGGTGGCCAGCGCGGCCAGGCCACCGGTGCTCCCGGCGCCCGCGAGCGTCGCCGCCTCCGCGTCGGTGGCGGGGTAGAGGATCACCGCCCGGACCGGTCCCCAGATCCGCCCGACGGTACGGGCGGCCCGATCGGCCCTGGAGGCCAGGTCGCGGAGGCGTGCGGCCGGGACGCGGTGACCGACGACGACGGAGTGCTCGCCGCGGACCACGGTGGCGGCGCCGGGCCACAGACCGTCCGTCTCCTGCGGGAGTGGTCCCGCCCCGGCGGCCAGGCCGGCACTCATCAGCGCCAGCATCCCGGTGAGCACGGCGCGGCGCCCTCTCGGGACGGACATAGGAGGTGATGTTACTCGACCGGCATGGAAAGGCCCCGCCCACCCTCGGGGTGGACGGGGCCGCATGTCTCCGTCAGCCGGCGGGGCGGACCGCTCCGGCGAAGGAGGACCTGTAATACCCCTCCAGCTCCGCGATCCGGACCGTCTTGCCGCTGCTCGGCGAGTGCACCATCCTGCCCTTGCCGACGTACATGCCCACGTGGCCCTTGCCGTAGAAGAACATCAGGTCACCGGGGCGCAGGTTGCTCCACGAGACCTTCTTCCTGACGGCGCGGTACTGGCTGTACGTGATCCGGGGAAGGGACACGCCGGCCTTGCGCCACGCGTACTGGACGAGACCGGAGCAGTCGAACGCGCCGGGACCGGAGGCTCCCCACCGGTACGGATCGCCGATCTGCTTCCTGGCCACCGAGACCGCCTTGGCGGCCTTCACCTTCTGCAGCTCGGCTCTGCTCATCTTGGCCTTCGCCGTCTTGACACTGCTCCGTGCCGCGGTGCCGGTCTGGGCCGGGCTCCCTGTCTGGGAGGCGGTGCTCCTGACCTGAAGAGTGAGCCCGGTGTCCGCAGCCGCCTGTGCCGTTGTGGATCCCAGCACGACCGCTCCGGACGGAGCGGTCAGAGCGAGTACGGCACCGCCGAGGGAAAGACGGGCAAAACGTGAAAGACGGGGGTTACGCAGGGTGGTAGACAGGATTTCTCCTTGGGACTTCCGCTGATGCCTACCGGGTTAGCTGACGGATTCGGGCTGGGAAGTCGCCCTACGGCATGACATATGCCGATTCACCCCTGGCCATCCGTGACGACCTTCGGGTCCCCGGTTCCGTGCCTCCTGGCTGCACGGATTCGGCGGGCCGCCGCGGTGGGGGTCAACCCCCTCAGAGGGGCGGCGGCCAATTGGATTTCCAGCGCGATGCCTGCCTGGGGAGCAGGGATCCACCACGACAACATGGCGTGCCATCGCGACGCCAGAAGCTACTCCGATTCCCCATATTTCAGCAAAGCAGTGCCAGGAAAACGGAGATCAATAAGCCTCCCCCGCTCTCCTTAATCCCTGCGTGATAGGCGATTCTCCTATCCGGATATGACCCTCGTCACATTCTGGAGATCGCAATATAAAGATCACTAATTCTGTAACATTGGTCACAATAATTGTGATCCATGCCTGTCCGGCTCGCCAGATGGCCCTGCCGCCCGGACGTCGACGGTGTCCTTCCAGCCGGCGTCGGTGGCGGCGGGCGTTGGAGGCGTTGAGCAGCCGCAGCCGTTAGCGGGTGGCCGTCAACTCCAGCACCGGCCAGGGACGCCGTTGACCAGGATCACGTCGCCCTCGACGCCTTCCATGTAGGCGTCCTCGACACCCGCCGTGACCCGCAGGCTCGGATCCGCCTACGGATAGCGAAACGAGCCCTTCTCTTCGAAGGCCCGGTCGCAGATCATCAGCGGGCGCGCCAGCTCACTCTCAGCGCGGAATCAGTCCCGAGCGGCCAGGGCGGGAGGTTACCGGTGCCGTCAACGTGCGGCAGCTATGATCCAGGGCGGTCTCGAGAGGAGCCTGCAGGACCTTGCCGGGTCGCATCTTTCAGGGGTTTCAGCAGGTCACGTAGTGCGGTCCGCTCCTCCGGCGACAGGTCCGGCCCGCGGGAGACGATGCGCATGACAGTGTGGGCGGCATCGAGGCCGCGGTAGAACCGGGCGCCGAGCGCCGGGGCGACCTGCCGGCACTTACGCAGGTCTTCCTGTGGGATCTTCAAGATGTTCACGTCATAAACGATGGTGACCGCCTTGATGGTGAAAGCGGGATCTTCCTTGCGCTTGAGCAGGTGGTTAACCGCGTTCGCGTTGAAGATCATGCCTACGACCAGGTTCAAGTAGGCGTTTTGGCAAGGAACCGGCCAGCGTTTGGGAGGCACGTACGCTTTCTCGTCGATGTCCAAGAGCAGGTCCCCCATGGTGGTGACGCTCGTCGGCGCGCTGCTGGACGTGGGGACCGTGGCGGCTTCGACCGCACCGCCGGTGGGTGCGGAGGCGGGCGCCCCGCCGCACGCGGTCAGGAGCAGTCCCGCCACAATGATGATCAGCGGCTTAGCCGGTCGCATGCCGTCAGCATGATCACGTAGTTGGCAGTCGGGGACATGAATGCGCCATATGATCATGATTTGTTATGCACTGGGTTCTCGCGGACGACGTTCCGGTAGCCGGCGACGTCCGCCTGGCGGCCGTCGGCCGGACGGCCGGTTGGTTGACTTCTGTTCCTACACCTCGGTCTGGGCCGACGCCATCGACTGCGCCTGACCGCTCCGCGGGCTCACCGCGGCAGCCGTCCGGACACCGCGCGGGCCCGCGTGAGACGGGCGGACCCCCGCGAGGTCAGGGGCGGACGGCTCCGACCAGGCGGCGGCCGTAGGCCGACAGGGGGACGACCTTGACGATGTCTCCGGTCTGGGGGGCGTGGACGATCTTCCCGTTGCCCGCGTAGATGCTCACGTGGCCCAGGCCCTCGCTGAAGACGAGGTCCCCTGGCTGGAGGTTGCTCAGCGGCACCTTGCGGTTCGCGCCCCAGCTCCACTGTTCCCAGGTCGTGCGGGGGAGGCCGACGCCGCCGCTGCGCCAGGAGGCCTGGACGAGGCCGGAGCAGTCCCAGCCGCCGGGACCCGTGCCGCCGTACCGGTAGGGCTTGCCGACCTGGGCGAAGGCGAAGCTCAGGGCGGCCCTGGCGTTGCCCGAGGCCGGGCCGTTGTACGGAATTCCGAGGCTGTTGGGGTTTCCGGGCTGGAAGGCGCCGAGGTCGCTCAGCAGCTTGGTCTGCGCCTTCACCATCGCGTCGGCCTTGGTCTTCGCCGCTGCTAGCTCGTCGCGCGTCGCGTCGGCCTCGGCCAGGGCCGTCTTGGCCTTGTTGCGGTTGTCGCGCAGCGTCTTGTTCGCTTCGTCGAAGGCTTCCAGGGACAGGGCGCGGGAGGCGGACATCTGGTCGACCGTGGCCAGCCCGCTCAGCAGCGCCGCGGGGTCGGTCTGGTTGATCAGGCCCTCCCAGCCGCTCACCCTGCCCAGCTGGTAGCTGCTGACGGCCATCGTGATGAGCTCCTTACGGAGCCCGGCGACCTTGGCGTTCTGGCGGTTGAGGGCACCGTTCAGCGTCGCGTACTTCTGCCGGGCCTTCTTCACCTTCTCGCCGGCCTGGTTGTACTTCTCGACGATCCCGTCAGCCTGGTCGTTGAGCTTCTCCAGCTGCTTCTTGGCCTCGGCGAGGGTCGGTTTCGGCTCCGCGAACGCACCGCCGGTCGGCATCAGCAGGAGCACCAGGGCCAGCCCCGCGGCCATCGGCATCCGCCCGAATCTAACCGGCATACCCGCCACGGCCACGGCGCCGCCTCCCCCAGTGCAAAGACCTGGGCGAAATAGTACAGAAGAAGTAAGGATCAGCTCACCTTTTTGGCCGGTTTACTCCTTACGAACAGGTAGCGATCCCACAGATCTTCGCGGTCATGCTGTGGCGTCCCGCACCGCAGCCCAGTCCCGCTTGGCCGCGGTGATTCAACGCGTCCTACGGCTAAAGGTTCAGCCCCGCCCGAGACGCCGCAGAAGCAGGCCCGACGGAACCGGTCGCGCGCCCATCCGGCGCACCGACTCGGCCACCTCGCGGTCGGAGGAGACCACCGCGATGGCACGGCCGACGGGCTCGGCGCGGACCAGCTGGCGGATCAGGTCGTCGGCGATCTGACCGGGGGCGCTGAACATCACCCGGACCCCCCGGGGTGCCGACACCGGGACCGGGGCGTTCAGCTCGGCACCGTCGAAGACGCAGGTCAGTTCGGTGCGGGTCTGCGCGTAGAGCGCGCCCAGCCCGGTGAGCAGGCGGTTGCGCTGGTCGACGAGGGTGAGCGTGCCGTAGCCGGTCTTGGTCACGTTGTAGCCGTCCACGATCAGGTGGATCTGCGGCAGCGCGAGCAGTTGGTCGAGGAGGACCGGATCGTCATCGGCGAGCGCCCGGGCGGGCACCGCCTGGACCCCTGGCCTGCCGGGCGCGACCGAGGCCACCGAGTCGGCGGGCCTGCTGATGCCGGAGGGGAGTGCGAGCTCCCTGCGCAGCCCCGCGGCGGCGTCCTGGAGCGCGTCGAGCAGCATCCGGACCTTGGTGTCCTCCACACTGCGACCCTCGCGAGCGGCCCTGCGAGTGGCCTCCAGCTGCCGCTCGGCATCGGCCAGCCGCTCACGCAGGCGGCGCAGCTCGCTCTCCCCCGCGCTGCCGGCCGAGGCGGCGGCCGCTCTGATCTCCTGAGCGGCATCCTCCATCTCGGCGGCCCGCGCGTCGGCCGCCTTGGCCCGCTCGCGGGCGTCGTGCAGCTTGCGGCGCAGGTCGGAGATCTCCGAGCGGGCCGTCTTGAGCTGGTCACGGAGCCGGTCGGACTCCTCCTTCGCCGAGGTCTTCTGTGCGGCCAGTTGCTCACGCAGCCGGTTGAGCGTCTGCTCCTGCGCCGAGCCCTCGGCCGCGGCGGCCGACCGCTCCAGGTCGGCGCGGGCGACCTCCACCATCTCCGGCCAGCCGGGCGGCCGGGTCAGGTAGGCGGCGGCGGCGACCAGAACGGGCTCGGCCGCCGGCGGTACGACGCCCTCCGAGAGGCTCGTCACCAGCTCGGGCCAGCCCGCACTCAGCGTCTCTGCGACCAGCTCCCGGAACTCCTTGTCGCTCTCCAGCTGTGCGGCGATCGGCGCACTGCCCAGCTTGGCCCGTTTGCGAGGATCGAATCTGGCGATCCCCCTGAGCGGCAAAGGCACGGTGGCGGCGGGCATCGCCCCCAGGACCTGGGATGCCAGCTCCACGACATGTAAGCGGACCTGCTCGGGTAACGGACGAGACAGGCCTTCTCCGGCTGAACTCATCACGGCCCCTACTCGGATTGGTCTTCACGTCAAGGGTACGGCTACCGCACCCCGGCCCGGACATGGCCAGAAATCCGGATTCCATCTGCCATAACGGTGAACCGCATGTGGACAAGTGCTTGATCGTAGGTATACGACTGTGCCCAGCGACTCGTGACGTACGCCACCCGGGAGAGCGCGATGGGCGAACAGCGTGGCCAGATCGAGCAGATCCGCACCTCCACCCGCGACCTCGGCGAGCGAGGCGCTGCCGGAGGACCCCGACGACCTGGTCATCCACCGGGCCGCGATCGAGCGGATGCTGGACGGAACCCACGGGAGGTGAAGCCGCTCCGCCCGCGAGGTGGCGGGCCTGGAGGACGCGCCACCCGTCAGGGGGACCCGGGGCGTTAAATGTCGGCCGAGGCTTCTAGGGTCGGGAACCGTGGATTACGTCGTGCAGGGAACGCTGGACGAGCTGGGCACCCCGCTCAGCCAGATCACGTTCGTCGTGTTCGACCTGGAGACCACCGGGGTCTCCGCGCACGAGCACGCGATCACCGAGATCGGGGCGGTCAAGGTCCGGGGTGGGGAGATCCTGGGCGAGTTCGCCACCCTGGTCGATCCCGGATCGCCCATCCCCCCTTTCATCTCGGTGCTGACGGGCATCACCGACGCCATGGTCAGGACGGCACCGCGGATCGAGTCGGTACTGCCGGCGTTCCTGGAGTTCGCCGAGGGCTCCACCTTCGTGGCGCACAACGCGGGATTCGACCTGGGTTTCCTCAAGGCCGCCTGCGCCGCTCACGACCACCCCCCGCCCACCCATCCGGTGGTCGACACCGTCGTGCTGGCGCGCAAGCTGCTGACCCGCGACGAGGTGCCGAACTGCAAGCTCTCCACGCTGGCCCGGATCTTCAGCAGGACGGAGCCCTGCCACCGCGCCCTCGCCGACGCCCGGGCCACCGTGGACGTGCTCCACGCGCTCCTGGAGCGGGCGGGCTCGTTCGGAGTGCACACCCTGGAGGAGCTCAGGGGCTTCGTCCGCGCGCCCACCCCTGAGCAGCGACGCAAACGGCATCTGGCCGACGCGGTGCCGACCGGTCCCGGCGTCTACGTGTTCGAAGACGAGCGCGGCGACCCGCTCTACGTCGGCAAGAGCACCAACCTCCGCAACCGCGTGCGCAGCTACTTCACCGCCGGCGAGACCCGGCCCCGGATCCGCGAGATGATCGGCATCGCCGAGCGGGTCCGGCCGATCGTCTGCGCGACCACGCTGGAGGCCGAGGTCAGGGAGCTCCGGCTGATCGGCTCGGCCAAACCGCGCTACAACCGCAGATCACGCTTCCCGGAGAAGATGGTCTGGCTCAAACTCACCGACGAGCCCTTCCCCCGCCTGTCGATCGTCCGCGAGGTCAAGGACGACGACGCCGGCTACCTGGGCCCGTTCACCAGCACCCGCGCGGCCGAGGACGCCCGCACCGCCCTCCACGAGGCGATCCCGCTGCGGCAGTGCACCGAGGGGATCACCCCGCGCACCAGGCGTTCCGCCTGCGCCCTCGCCGGGCTCGGCAGGTGCGGAGCACCATGCGAGGGCCTCCAGAGCGTCGAGGAGTACGGCCTGCACGCCGCGACCGCACGGCGGGCCATGGAGCTGGACGTCACCCCGGTCTTCTCCGCCTTCCAGGCGCGGATGGAGCGCCTGGCCCTCGACCAGCGCTACGAGGAGGCCGCGGCCGACCGTGACCGGCTCGCCTCCTACGTCCGCGCCTCCGCCCGTATGCAGCGGCTACGGGCACTGACCACGATCCCCCAGATGGTCGCGGCCTCCCTCGTGACGGGCGGCGGCTGGCAGATCCATGTCGTCCGGTACGGCCGGCTGGCCTCGGCCGGGGTGATGCCCCAGGGCGCCCACCCCACCCCGTTCGTGGACGCGCTGGTGGCCACCGCCGAGACCGTCGTGCCGGGACCGGGCCCCGTCCCCGCCGCCGGTGCCGAGGAGACCGAGTGCATCCTGCGCTGGCTGGAGACCCCGGGGGTGCGGCTGGTCCAGGTGGACGGCACCTGGAGCCTGCCGATCAACGGCGCGGGACGGCTCAAGAGCCTCCTCGACCGCGCCTACCGCCCCTCAGAACCGCACCAGACGCGTGAGGGCCGCCCGAGGCGCTGATAACTTCGGAGTCTGCAAGCCGTACTCAACGAGGAGGAAGCTCGTGGTCACCGCGATCGTGCACATCAACGCCGAGGTGGACCGGATCCCCGAGGTCGCCCAGACGATCGCCGAGATCGACGGGGTGAGTGAGGTCTACTCCGTCACCGGGGAGTACGACCTGATGGCCATGGTCCGCGTCTCCGCCTACGAGGAGATCGCCGAGGTCATTCCCGGGCGGATCAACAAGGTCGAGGGAGTGCTGCGCACCGAGACGCACATCGCCTTCCGCACCTACTCCAAGCACGATCTCGACGCCGCCTTCTCCATCGGTCTCGGCGAGTCCGACTGACGCTCACGCGGGCGGGCGGGGACCCGGGTGCGCCTCAACCCACCGTGGGCAGCCGGGCCCGCACCTCGACCCCTCCCTCCGGGCGGACCTCGGCTTCGAGCGTCCCGCCGAAGAGCATCGCGCGCTCGCGCATGCGCAGCAGCCGGTGGCCGGTGGTCGTCGCCGCGGCGGCCTGGCCGTCGTCACGGACCAGCACGTCCAGGAAGCCCGGCCGCCAGCGCAGGATGACGTGGGCCGACCGCGCCCGGGCACGCCCGAGGGTGTTGCCGAGCGCCTCCTGGACGATCCGGTAGACCGACAGCTCAAGGGCGAGGCCGATCTCGACGGGGCTGCCGTCCTCGGTCATGTCCACCCGCAGACCCGCCTTACGGACCTGAACCAGCAGATCGGCGAGATCGGACAGCTTGGGCTGGGGCGCCCTGCTCCCGGGGGAATCCTCTGTCTTCAGCAGGCACAACATGCGCTGGAGCTCCAGAAGTGCCTGGCGGCCGGACTTCTCGGCCAGCCGCAGGATCTCACGGGCCCGCGCGGGATCCCTCTCCATGATCATCCGTCCGGCGCCCACGCCGAGCGTCATCATGCTGATCCCGTGGGCGACCACGTCGTGCAGCTCGTGGGCGATGCGGGACCGTTCCTCGGTGAGGACGGCGCGGGCCAGCGCGTCCTGCTGCTCGGCGAGCCTGGCCTGCTCGCAGCGGAGCCTCCGGAGCAGGACCCGGCGTTCGCGGACGAGCCCCGCGACGACCAGACCGAGGCCGGACGCCATGAACAGCACCAGGACAGCCGGTATCCGCTCGGCCAAGGGATCGACACGCCACATGGGCGCAATCTAGGACGGCCCGCGGAGGGTCCGCATCCCCTCACGGGTGGAGCTTCCATCCGTCCGTGAGGGGAGAGCCGAGGTCAGCGCGACTTCAGCGACCGGCTGCTCTCGATCCAGCGGTCGAGGGTGGCCGCGGCGGCGCCGGAGTCGACGGCCTGAACGGCCCGCTCATAGCCGGCGGACATGGCGGTGTCCAGGTCGTCGCCCTTGCCGTCGAGGGAGACCAGCGCCGCCGCGGCGTTGAGCAGCACCGCGTCACGGACCGGGCCGGTCCTGCCCTGGAGCAGGTCGTGCACGACCCGGGCGTTGAATGCGACGTCCCCGCCCCGCAGCGCGTCGGCCGCGGACCTGGGGATGTCCAGCACGGCCGGGTCGAAGACGGCCCGGGTGGCGGTGCCCTCGCGCACCACCCAGACCGTGGAGGTGGTGGCGGTGGTGAGCTCGTCCAGCCCGTCGTCGCCCCGGAAGACCAGCGCCGACACCCCCCGCTCGGCGAAGACGCCCGCGACCACCGGGAGCATGCCCGGGTCGAAGATGCCGATCGCCTGCGCCTGGGGCCGGGCCGGGTTGGTCAGCGGACCCAGGAAGTTGAAGACCGTCGGGATGCCGAGTTCCTTGCGCGTCGGCCCGGCGAAGCGCAGCGCCGGGTGGTAGAACGCCGCGAAGCAGAAGGCGATGCCCGCCTCGGCGGCGAGCGCGGCGGTGGCGGCGGGCGGGAGGTCGAGCACGACCCCCAGATGCTCCAGCACGTCGGCGGCGCCGCACAGGGAGGACGCGGAGCGGTTGCCGTGCTTGACCACCCGCGCGCCCGCGGCGGCGGCCACGATCGCGGCCATCGTCGAGACGTTGACCGTGTGCGCGCGGTCGCCGCCCGTGCCGACGATGTCGACGATGGGCCCCTCCACCGACAGCGGGGTGGCCCGCTCCAGCATCGTGCGCGCCAGCCCGGTCACCTCCGCGACCGTCTCCCCCTTCGCCCGCAGCGCCACGGCGAAGCCGGCGATCTGCGCGGACGTGGCCGAGCCGGACATGATCTCGTTCATCGCCCAGGCGGTCTCGTCGGCGGTCAGGTGCTCACCGGCGATCAGGGCCGTCAGCAGCGCGGGCCAGGTGGTGCGCGCGTCCATGGGGGTCTCCAGAGTGTTCTACCGGGCGGTCAGGCGGGTGGAGAGGCGGCGGCGCACCAGGTCGGCGACGGTGTCGGCCAGGACCACCGGGTCGATCGGCTGCGGCACGACGGCCTCGGCTCGGGACCATTCGGCCAGCCAGCGGTCGTCGCGGCGGGCGATCAGCAGGCAGATCGGCGGGCAGTCGTGGACCTCGTCCTTGGCCTGACGGGCCACGCCCATGCCCCCGGCCGGCCGGGCCTCGGCGTCGAGCACGGCGACGTCGATCTCGCCGGAGTCGAGGTGCTGGACGACCTTCGCGTGGGTGGCGCACTCCACGATCTCCACAAGGGGCACGTCGGCGGCGGGACGCCGGCCGATCGCCTGCCGCACCTGCTCACGGGTGCTCGCGTCGTCGCTGTAGACGAGGACCCTCATCTTGTCGTCGGTGCTCACGGTCGCGCTCACTATCCCTTGTCGATGTATGGTCACCTGGGATGGTACCGCCCGCCCGGCCCGAGGGCCCAGGCCGGAGGCATCGGTGTGAAAAATTCCGCGTACGTCCAGTTTGAACGGACGTTTGAGCCCCCTATTGGGGGGTCGTGGGGCGACCCGAGCCAGTGAGCCGCAATAATGCTGGCGTGGCGACAGCATCCGCAATATCAACGACGACGACAGCACATCCGTCCCGCAGGCCCGATCTGGTCAGCGTCGGGACGATCGTCTGGCTGTCCTCTGAGCTCATGTTCTTCGCGGCGCTGTTCGCGATGTACTTCACCATCCGGTCGGTGAGTCTGGGTCAGGGCCTGCCCTGGCCCGAGGCTCACCTGAACATCCCGTTCGCGTTGGCCAACACGACCGTCCTGGTCCTGTCGAGTGTGACCTGCCAGCTGGGCGTGTGGGCGGCCGAGAAGGGCCAGGTCGCCAAGCTCCGCTTCTGGTACCTCGTCAGCTTCCTGATGGGCGCCGTGTTCGTCAGCGGCCAGCTGTACGAGTACGGCCAGCTGGTCCAAGAAGGGCACACCCTGTCGCACTCCGCGTACGACTCGGTGTTCTACCTGACCACGGGTTTCCACGGCCTTCACGTGACCGGGGGACTGATCGCGTTCCTGTTCATGCTGGGACGCACGTACGCCGCGAAGCGCTTTACCCGTGAGCAGGCGACCAGCGCGATCGTCGTGTCCTACTACTGGCACTTCGTCGACGTGGTCTGGATCGGCCTTTTCGTGACCATCTACGGCATTCATTAAGGAATCGGGGATCTCAGTGAACAGGATCACCGCTAGGCGGCGGCATCCCCTCGCGAGATACGCCGTCCTGCTCCTGGCCCTCGCGCTGGTCGGAGGGTTCTACGCCCTTCTCGCCCCGCCGAGTGAGCGAGCTGACGCGGCCATCGCATCCGGCAGGGCCGACGACGTCGCTCAGGGCAAGAAGCTCTTCGAGCAGAGCTGCGCCAGCTGCCACGGTCTCAACGCCGAGGGCTCGGCGACGGGCCCGTCACTCATCGGCGTCGGCGCGGCGGCTGTGGACTTCCAGGTCAGCAGTGGCCGCATGCCCATGTCCAACCCCGGTGCCCAGGCCCCCCGCAAGCCTCCGGCGCCGTGGGTCAACGAGGACACCGTCAGGCAGCTCGGCGCCTACATCCAGTCGCTCGGCGGCGGCCCGACCGTCCCGTCGAAGGACCAGGTCGACGCCACCAAGGGTGACAAGGCGAAGGGCGGCGAGCTGTTCCGTGCGAACTGCATCCAGTGCCACAACTTCGTCGGCGCGGGCGGCGCACTGACCCAGGGCAAGTACGCTCCGCCGCTGCACGAGGCCACCGAGACGCAGATCTACGAGGCCATGATCACCGGCCCGCAGGCGATGCCGGTGTTCAACGACAGCATCATCACTCCCGAGCAGAAGCGGGACATGATCGCCTACATCGTGGGCGTGCGTGAGGAGCCCAACCCGGGCGGCGCCGGCCTCGGCCGTATCGGCCCGGTGAGTGAGGGTCTGGTGGTCTGGATCGCGGGCATCAGCCTCCTCTCCCTGGCCGCCATCTGGATCACCGCGAAGAAGCGACAGGCCCACAAATGACTGACAACAATCACGATATCGAGCAGCCCGACGCACGCGTGCCCAGACGCGTCATCGGCACCCCCTCTCCCGCCACGGACACCTCCCTGCTCGGAGCGGAGGAGCGTGCCGGGGACATCGACGTTCCCGGCGTGACCCTGCAGAACGAGGCGACGGCGAAGAAGGGCGAGAAGATCGCCGCCCTGTGCTTCCTCGTCGCCCTGCTCGCGGGCATCGGCTTCATCGTCGCCTACGTGGCGTTCCAGGTCGGCGACATCCACAAGACGCAGACCTCCACCCTCGCCCTGGGCAGCGCGCTCACGGTGGCGCTGCTCGCGCTGGCCGCGGGCCTCGTGGTCTGGGTCCGGATGATCATGCCGAAGTACGACCTGGTCCAGGAGCGCCACCCGATGGCCTCCGACAGCCCGACCCGGTCCTACGTCGCCGAGACCTTCACGCAGGGCGTGAGCGAGAGCGGCATCACCAAGCGGCCGCTGCTCCGCCGTACGCTGCTGCTCGCCGCGGCCCCGCTGGGTCTGATCCCGCTGGTCCTGCTGCGCGACCTCGGCCCGTCCTACGCCAACTTCCCGAGCAAGCTGAGGCACACCGTCTGGGGCAAGAAGACCCAGGACGGCAAGCTCCGCAAGCTCGTCGTCGAGGGGACCGGCGCGCCGATCCGCGCGGCGGACTTCAACTCCCCCGGCGGCATCCTGTCGGTGGTGCCCGAGGGTTACGAGCACGACCTGAACGAACTGGCCAAGGCCACGCTGATCTTGATCAAATTCCGCCCGGAAGAGATCAAGTCCGGAACGAACCTGAACTGGACGCACGACGGCATCGTCGCGTACTCCAAGATCTGCACGCACGTCGGCTGCCCCGCGGCCCTGTACGAGCAGACCACGCACCACATCCTGTGCCCGTGCCACCAGTCCACCTTCGACGCCGCCGACGGCGCCAAGGTCATCTTCGGTCCGGCCGCACGGCCGCTGCCCCAGCTGCCCATCTCCGTGGATAATGAGGGATACCTCGTCGCCACGGCGGACTTCGCCGTCCCACCCGGTCCCAGCTTCTGGGAGCGTGGCGACGCTGAGGCCGAGGTCCGTGAGAACGGAGGCCACGCATGAGCACCGGAACCGTTCCGAAGCCCATAGCGGGCGCGAGCAGTTTCCTCGACGACCGCATCGGCGCGGGAAACTTCCTCAAGCGCAACCTGCGGAAGGTCTTCCCCGACCACTGGTCGTTCCTGCTGGGCGAGATCGCGCTGTACTCGTTCATCGTCCTGCTGCTGACCGGTACCTTCCTGACCTTCTTCTTCAAACCCTCCATGGGTCACGTCGTATACGACGGCTCCTACGAGCCGCTCAAGGGCATCATGATGTCCGAGGCGTACGCCTCGACGCTGGACATCAGCTTCGACGTCCGCGGTGGTCTGCTGATGCGGCAGATGCACCACTGGGCCGCCCTGTTGTTCGTCGCGGGCATGATGGTGCACATGCTCCGTGTGTTCTTCACCGGTGCGTACCGCAAGCCGCGTGAGCTCAACTGGCTCATCGGCGTCGGCCTGCTGACGCTGGCGCTGCTGGAGGGCCTGACCGGTTACTCCCTCCCCGACGACCTGCTCTCCGGCGCCGGTCTGCGGATCACCGAGGGCGTGGCGATCTCCCTGCCGCTGGTCGGCACCTGGATCACCTTCTTCCTCTTCGGCGGCGAATACCCCGGCGAGGATGTGGTCTCCCGGTTCTACTCGCTGCACATCCTGCTCATCCCGGGCATCCTGCTGGCGCTCATCAGCGCCCACCTGATCCTGATGTGGGTGCAGAAGCACACGCAGATGCCGGGCAAGGGCCGTACGAACACCAACGTGGTGGGCGCCCCGTTCTACCCGGCCTTCATGGCCAAGGCCGGCGCCTACACCATGTTCACGTTCGGCGTCATCGCGCTGCTGGGCACCTTCGCCCAGATCAACCCGATCTGGCTGTACGGCCCCTACACACCGGCGGACATCTCGGCCGGCTCGCAGCCCGACTTCTACATGGGATTCCTGGAGGGCTCGCTCCGTCTGATGCCTGCCTGGGAGATCAACTTCCTGGGCTTCACGCTACCGCTGAGCGTGCTGATCCCGGCGCTGGTCCCGATGGGCATCGTCATGACCGGTCTGGCCCTGTATCCGTTCGTCGAGCAGTGGATCACCGGGGACCGCAGCGAGCACCACATCGCCGAGCGTCCCCGCAACAACCCGCACCGCACCTCGATCGGCATCTCCGCGGTGACGTTCTACGGCGTCCTGTGGCTGCTGGGCGCGAACGACGAGATCTCCTCGTTCTTCCACGTCTCGCTGAACTGGACGACCTACACCGGCCGGGTGCTGGTCATCGTCGGCCCGATCGTGGCCTACATCATCACCTACCGCTTCTGCCTGGGCCTGCAGCGCAGCGACGCCTCGGTCATCGCACACGGCGTGGAGTCCGGCGTCATCAAGCGCCTGCCCACGGGTGAGTACATCGAGGTTCACGTTCCGCCGCACGAGGCCATCGAGGCTCACATGCGGGGCAAGACGCCGGTCCCGATGATCGCCGGAACCGAAGAGACCGGCGACGTCCCCTCCAAGGGGATGCGCGGCCCGCTCGGCAGGCTCCGCGCCAAGTGGAGCAAGGCCTACGGCGGCGAGAAGATCCCGCTCGACAGTGGCCACGGTCACGACGAGCACGCGGCCATCGGCTCGGGTAAGGACGACGACTCCCTCACCCGCTGATCCGCCACAGACAGGGCCCGGACACCTCGGTGTCCGGGCCCTGTCGCTTTCCTGAGAGGGTCCCTGCCGTGCCCATGGACCCGACAGCCCCCTCACCCCGAGACAGCTCTCTCCGGGCCGTACGGCCTCTTCAGGGCCTTCTCAGGGCCACCGGGGAGACCTCGCCACCATCGGTGTCACCGGGCTTCGGTGGTGAAGTGCTTGACGCTGCTCCACTGGAGCCACTGCTTCCACTTCTCCTGCCAGTGGCCCCAGCCGTTCGTCGGCTCCAGCTCGCGGGGAGAGCCCGTGATGATGATCGGGTCGCCGATCAGGGTGTTGTCGATGAACCATCTGGCGTTCTCGGGACTGATGTTGACGCAGCCGTGGCTCACGTTGGAGTAGCCCTGCGACCCCACCGACCACGGGGCGCTGTGGATGTATTCGCCGCTGTTGGAGATCCGGACGGTGTTGTAGACGGTCATCTGGTAGTAGCCCGCCTGGCCCGGCCCGATACCGGGCGAGGTCATGACGGTGGACGACTCACGGGACATGGCCAGGTGGACACCACTGGTCGTGTAGTACTTCCAGACGCCGCCCTGCCCCGCGCTCATGGGCATCTCACGGATCTTCCTGCCCTCGCGCTTGACGACCAGGTAGTGGGAGTTGGTGCTTCCCGTGGTGATCTGGGAGCGGCCGACCTTGAAATTGATGCTCTGGTTCCGCTTGCCGTACAGACCGGCGGCGCCGCGCACGCCCGCGAGACGGGCCTCGACCCGGACGTTGGTGTGGGCCGGCCAGAACTGCCTGGGGCGGAAGTGCACCGTCTTGTCGTCGAACCAGTGCCAGGCCCCGAAGACCGGCTTGGAGCTCTGGACCACCAGGTTCCGCTCCACCGAGACGCGGTCGGTGATGGGCTGGTCGAAAGTAATCATGATCGGCATGCCGACGCCGACGGTGAGGCCCGTCATGTCCTTGCTCGGTAAGAAGGTCTCGATGGAGAAGGTCTTGGCGGCCTTGACGGTGGAGAAGGAGGTGGTGGTCTCGGTGATCTTGCCCGCCGGATTCACCGCCGTCGCCCTGACCTGGTAGGAGGTCCCAGGAGTCGCCGTGCCCCGGCTGCGCCACTGGGTGCCGTCGGCGCTCAGTACGCCCGGCAGGGAGCTGTTCCCGCCGCTCACAGTGACCTTCTTCAGGACCCCGCCCTCCACCGCCACCAGAACGGTCGCGTCGGTGGGCACCTTGCCGGTCCTGTCGGCGGGCGCCACGGTGACCGCGGCGTCCGCGTGGCCCTGGGAACTCGCCGTACCCGGCGCACCGGCGCCACCCCCGGCCGTACATGAGGTCACCAGCACCAGGGCCAGCAACCCGGCCCCCTGGATCGAACCACGGATCGCCTGCCCCACGTGAACTCCCCTGTCCCGGACTGATCTACTGATTCTGTTATTACCCGGAGTAAGCGGAACACCACGGAGGACATCAGTCCTAATCCGTCAACAAACACCAAAAAGCGGACCACGGAATTTTTCCGTGGTCCGCTCTCTGGCCGAGATCGGCCAAGATCAGTGCGAGAAGTGTCCTCGGTAGTACTCGAAGACGAACCCGATCATGCTCATGATGATCGCGAAGACACCGATGATGAAGAGCCACCAGCCGATGACCAGACCGACCGCGGTGAGCGAGACGGCCAGGCAGACGAACAGCGGCCACCAGCTGTGCGGGCTGAAGAAACCGAGCTCTCCGGCGCCGTCGCTGATCTCCCCCTGCTTGTTGTCCTCCGGCTGCGCACCGATGCGGCGAGCCGTGTACATCAGGTAGTAACCGATCATCAAGGCGAAGCCCACCGAGATGGCCATCGCCGTCGTGCCGACCGGTTCCCTGGACCAGAACCAGTAGACGACGTCCACTGCGGCGAAGAAGACTCCGCAGAGGATGAACAACCAGCCCTGGACCTTCATCGGGTCTCCTCCAGCTCACGAGGGGCCGAGACGTGCGGGTACTTGAGGTCGAACGCCGGGCGCTCGGACCGGATGCGCGGCAGCGAGGTGAAGTTGTGCCGCGGCGGCGGGCACGAGGTCGCCCACTCAAGCGAGCCGCCAAAGCCCCACGGATCGTCCACCGTGACCTTCGGCGCGGTCTTGTGGGTCTTCCACACGTTGTACAGGAACGGCAGCGTGGAGGCGCCCAGCAGGAACGCACCCACCGAGGAGACCATGTTGAGGTCGGTGAAACCGTCGATCGGACTGTAGTCGGCGTAGCGGCGCGGGAAGCCCTGCGAGCCGAGCCAGTGCTGGACGAGGAAGGTGGTGTGGAAGCCGACGAACAGCGTCCAGAAGTGCACCTTGCCGAGTCTGTCGTTCAGCATCTTGCCGGTGAACTTGGGCCACCAGAAGTAGAAACCGGCGAACATCGCGAACACCACGGTGCCGAAGACCACGTAGTGGAAGTGGGCCACCACGAAGTAGGAGTCGGACACCTGGAAGTCCAGCGGCGGCGAGGCCAGGATGACACCGGTCAGGCCACCGAACAGGAAGGTGACCAGGAAGCCGATCGAGAAAAGCATCGGCGACTCGAATGACAGGTGACCGCGCCACATCGTGCCGAGCCAGTTGAAGAACTTCACACCGGTCGGGACCGCGATGAGGAACGTCATGAACGAGAAGAACGGCAGCAGCACCTGGCCGGTCGCGAACATGTGGTGCGCCCACACCGTGATCGACAGGCCGGCGATGGCGATGGTCGCGCCGACCAGGCCGATGTAGCCGAACAGCGGCTTGCGGCTGAAGACCGGCAGGATCTCGGTCACGATGCCGAAGAACGGCAGCGCGATGATGTACACCTCGGGATGGCCGAAGAACCAGAACAGGTGCTGCCAGAGCAGCGCGCCACCGGTGGTCGAGTCGAAGATCTGCGTACCGAGCTTGCGGTCGGCCTCCAGGGCCAGCAGGGCGGCGGCGAGCACCGGGAAGGCCATCAGCACCAGGATCGAGGTGAGCAGCACGTTCCAGGTGAACATCGGCATACGGAACATGGTCATGCCGGGGGCGCGCATGCAGACGATCGTGGTGATGAAGTTGACCGAGCCGAGGATCGTGCCCAGACCGCTCATGGTCAGGCCGAGGATCCACAGGTCACCGCCGATGCCCGGCGAGCTGATCGCGTTCGACAGCGGGGCGTAACCCGTCCATCCGAAGCTGGCCGCGCCACCCGGGGTGAGGAAACCCGACAGGGCGATGAGGCTGCCGAAGGTGAACAGCCAGTAGCTGACCATGTTCAGACGCGGGAACGCCACGTCCGGCGCCCCGATCTGCAGCGGCATCAGCTCGTTGGCGAACCCGGCGAACAGCGGCGTCGCGAACATGAGCAGCATGACCGTGCCATGCATGGTGAACAGCTGGTTGAACTGCTCGTTGCTGGTGAACTGCAGGCCCGGCTGGGCCAGCTCCGCTCGCATGATCAGCGCCATGACGCCGCCGATCAGGAAGAAGATGAAAGAGGTGATCAGGTAGAGATGTCCGATGATCTTGTGATCGGTGGACGACGTCCACTTCGCGATGATCGAGCCCTTGCGGGTCGGCACCGGCGCGAGAGTGATGGGTTCGTTAAGTGCGGTCACTGGGCACCCGCCTGGCTAGCGATGTACTGGTCGAACTCGGCCTGCGGAACGAGCTTGACCGAGAAGAGCATCCGGCTGTGGTCCACACCGCAGAGCTCGGCACAGCGGCCGGCGTAGACCGCGGGCTTGTTGAGCGTGTCCACCTCGAACTTGTTCTCCACACCGGGGATCACGTCACGCTTGAAGTGGAAGGCCGGCACCCAGAACGAGTGGATGACATCCGGGGAGACGAGGTCGAACTCGACCTTCTTCTCGACCGGGAGCACCAGCTGCGGTCCCTTGGTGTAGTCGTCGGAGGGCCTGCCGACGACTTCGACCTTCTTGCCGTCGTATTCCGTCGTGAAGCGCCAGCTCCACTGGAAACCCTCGACCTTGACCTTCACGTCGGGATGACCGGACAGCGCGTTGACATAGTTCTGGTCACGCGCGGTGAAGAAGAAGAACACGCCGACCATGATGATCGGCACCACTGTGTAGAGGATCTCGATGGGGAGGTTGTAGCGCACCTGAGGCGGCAGCTCGTCCTTCGAGTGCTTCTTCTTGCGATGGAAGGCAACGGACCAAAGGATCATGCCCCACACGACCACACCGGTGGCGAGAGCGGCGATCCAGGATCCGTTCCACAGATCCTGGACGGTCTCAGCCTGCTTGGTGATGGCGCCGGGCAGTCCGCCACGGGACCACTCATCGGCACTACACGCCGTCGCGGACACCAGCAGCAGCGCCAGAGCGGCAGCGCGTGGCACCCGGCGGCGGGCCAACAGACGCCGTGCAGAACGGCGGGTCGGACTCACGGATCGCCTACCCCACAGATGAAGCCCAGGAGTCGCTCCTGGGCGGTCGTTTATTTGTGCTCACAAAATGTAATTCACAGCTTTACGCTGGGGGACACACTAGCGCGGACCACCTCCGCCCCCCCGCGCAACCCCCGATTGCGCCACACTTGGTGCGACGATTAAGGCGTGGCGTACTTCGACGCGGCCTCCACCGAGCCGCTGCACCCTCAGGCACGCGAGGCTCTGATCGCGGCGCTCGACGTCGGCTGGGCCGATCCGTCAAGACTGTACGGTCCCGCCCGCCGGGCAAGAATGTTACTCGAACAGGCGCGTACCGAGGTCGCCGAAGCGCTCGGCGCCCGGTCCGACGAGGTCTCGTTCACCACCTCCGGGACTCAGGCCGTGCATCTGGGCGTGCTCGGCGCCCTGCACGGACGGCGCCGCGCCGGGCGGCGCCTGGTGACCTCCGCGGTGGAGCACTCCAGCGTGCTGCACGCCGCCGGGGTCCACGAGCGTGACGGCGGTTCGGTCGAGACGGTCGCTGTCGGCCGCAGCGGTGCGGTGGACCTCGCGGCCTTCGGGGCGGCGGTCCTCGCGGAGGGTACGGCCCTGGCCTGCCTGCAGAGCGCCAACCACGAGGTGGGAACCGTCCAGCCGGTCACCGAGGCGGCGGCCATGTGCGCCGAGGCCGGCGTGCCGCTGCTGGTGGACGCGGCACAGACCGCGGGCCGGATGCCACTGCCGGGCGGCTGGTCGGTGCTGACCGCGAGCGCGCACAAGTGGGGCGGCCCCGCGGGAGTCGGCGTGCTGGTGGTCCGCAAGGGCACCCGGTGGCGCAGCCCGCTCCCCGAGGACGACCGGGAGCGGCGCCGGGTCCCCGGCTTCGAGAACGTCCCGGCGATCGTCGCGGCCGCCGCCGCGCTGCGCGCCATGGTGGCCGAGTCGGCGCAGGAGTCGGCGCGGCTCTCGGCCCTCGTGGACCGGATCAGGACGGAGGTGCCCCGGCGTGTCCCGGACGTCGAGGTCATCGGCGACCCCGTCAGACGCGCCCCGCATATTGTCACCTTTTCGTGTCTTTACGTAGAAGGTGAGGCATTACTGACAGAGCTGGACAGGGCGGGATTCGCCATATCCTCCGGCAGTTCATGTACGGCGAGTACGCTCCGTCCGTCACATGTTCTGGAGGCCATGCGCGTCCTCACCCACGGTAATGTCCGCGTGTCGCTGCCGCAGGGCGCGTCCGCGACGGATGTCGACCGCTTCCTCACGGTCCTTCCTGACATAGTGAAGAAGATCCGCGAAGATGCGGGAGTAAGGTCGTGAGCGGCATTCGGGGAAAGAAGGTCACATGACGTCCAGGCAGGCCACCACCGAGGGATCCACCCAGCCTCCGGCGCTGACCATCGACGCGCTGGGCAAGAAGTGCCCGATCCCCATCATCATGCTCGCCGAACAGATCAACCACGTGCCGCGCAACGCGATCGTCTCGGTCCTCGCCGACGACCCCGCGGCCTTCACCGACATCCCGGCCTGGTGCCGGTTGAAGTCCCACCACCACGTGGCCAGCTATGAGCTCCCCGGGGGCGGCTGGGCCGTCCATGTGCGACGTAACTACTGACCCGGCAGAAAACGGGTAGGACCCCTCCGAAAGGTCAGCACACGTTTCGGGGGGAACACATGAGTGGTGAGACCGCCAAGGACCTGATGAGCTCGGGTGCCCGGTGCATCGAGGCACACGAGACGCTCGACCGGGCCGCGCAGCTGATGCGGGAGCTGAAGGTCGGGGCGCTGCCCATCTGCGGGAGCGACGACCGGCTCAAGGGCATCATCACCGACCGTGACATCGTGGTTAAGTGTGTGGCCGCCGGCAAGGACCCATCGCAGATCACCGCCGGGGAGATGGCCATCGGCCTGGTCTGGGTGCCCGCGGACGCCACCGTCTCCGAGGTTCTGGTCAAGATGGAGGAGAACCAGATCAAGCGGCTCCCGGTGATCGAAAACAACCGCATCGTCGGAATGATCAGCGAGGCGGACCTCGCCCGGCGTCTTCCGGACGACCAGCTCGCCGAATTCGTCCACCGGGTCTACGCGAAGGCCTGACCTCCGGCAGCCGTGACGCCGGGGACCTCATGGTCCCCGGCGTAGGAGAACTCAGGCGTAGTGGCACTTCACGGACGGGGCCACCTCTGCGGCGGCCTCGGCGCCGTAGGCGGCGGCGAAGCGCTCCAGGAAGACCTTCTGGCTGAGCTGGTACTCCTGCCCGCCGACACGTTCCAGGACGTGGGTGGCGGTGAGGTTGCCGACCTGCGCGCAGCGCTCCGGGGACAGGCCCCAGGCCAGTGCGGCCAGGAATCCGGCGCGGAAGGCGTCGCCCACCCCGGTGGGGTCGGCCTTGCCGAGCTCGGGGGCCGGGGAGACGTGCAGGGACGGCTCGTCCTTGCGGTCGATCACGGCGCCCTTGGGGCCGAGCGTGGTGACGCGGACGCCGACCCGATCGAGGATCTCCCCGTCGGACCAGCCGGTCTTCTGCTCGATCAGCCCCTTTTCGTAGTCGTTGCTGAAGAGGTAGGCGGCGCCGTCGATCAGCAGGCGGATGTCCTCCCCGGGCATGCGGGCGAGCTGCTGCGACGGGTCGGCCGCGAACGGGATGTTCCGTCGGCGGGCCTCCTCGGTGTGCCGGAGCATCGCGTCGGGATCGTTGGGGCTGACCAGCACCAGGTCCAGGCCGCCGAGACGCTGGGCGATCGGGCCGAGCTCGATCAGTCGGGCCTCGGCCATCGCACCGGTGTAGAACGACGCGATCTGGTTGTGATCCTCGTCGGTGGTGCACAGGAAGCGGGCGGTGTGGTGGAGCTCGGAGATGTGAACCGACTCGCAGTCGACCCCGTGACGCTCCAGCCAGGAGCGGTAGTCGGCGAAGTCCGTGCCGACGGCGCCGACGAGGATGGGCGTCAGCCCCAGGCAGCCCATGCCGAAGGCGATGTTGGCCGCACAGCCGCCACGGCGGACCTGCAGGTCGTCGATGAGGAACGACAGGGACACCCGGTCGAGCTGTTCGGCGATGAGCTGATCCCCGAAACTGCCGGGGAAGGTCATCAGATGGTCGGTCGCGATGGAGCCGGTGACGGCGATGCGCACGGGATCTTTCTCCTCGTTGTCAGCATCTGAGAAGGGGGCGGGATCTGAGAAGGGACAGGCATTGAAACCCCGCAAGAATACGCGACCTCGCGGACGCGCGACGGCCCCGCAGGGTGACAGATCTCACCCTGCGGGGCCATCGCCCGATGCTTTTCCGCCTTGCTGGCGCTGCCTTGCCGGCTAGTTGAAAGAGTCGCCGCAGGCGCACGAACCCGTGGCGTTCGGGTTATCGATCGTGAAGCCCTGCTTCTCGATCGTGTCGACGAAGTCGACCGTGGCACCCACCAGGTAGGGCGCGCTCATCCGGTCGGTGACCACGCTGACACCGTTGAAGTCCGTGACGACGTCGCCGTCCATGGAACGATCGTCGAAGAAGAGCTGGTAGCGCAGGCCGGAGCAACCCCCGGGCTGCACAGCCACGCGAAGCTGGAGGCCTTCCTCGCCCTGCTGCTCCAGCAGGCTCTTGACCTTGGCGGAGGCCGCGTCACTAAGGATCAGACCCTGCGCCGTGGTCTCACTGCTCTCAACCGACATGTGGTGACTCCCGCGTCTGCGTCAGCCGCCCGATCAGGCGGCTGTCTGTTTATGACGTCCTTCTTAGACGCTACCAACACCCACTGGCAGCTACACATTCCTCAATCCGGAACTACCCCCGTGCCCCGGAATAAAGCCCCGGGTGCCGTGTGTCATCATAGTCGTCAGTTCGACGATAAGGGGGTGTGGCCGTGACGACCACCGAGACCGGGCTTCCGCTCTTCGTCCTCGGCAGGGGGACCGACTCGCACAGCGAGCGCGGTGTCGACTGTCCCGGCGAGTTGCCGTCCGCCTCAGATCCGGCGCTTGTGGAGCGCGCCAGGCGCGCCAAGGCCGCGCTCGGCGACCGGGTCTTCGTGCTGGGGCACCACTACCAGCGCGACGAGGTCATCCAGTTCGCCGATGTGACCGGGGACTCCTTCAAACTCGCCCGGGAGGCGGCGGCCCGGCCGGACGCCGAGTACATCGTCTTCTGCGGCGTGCACTTCATGGCCGAGTCGGCCGACATCCTCACCGGCGACACGCAGAAAGTCGTCCTGCCCGATCTCGCGGCCGGGTGCTCGATGGCCGACATGGCCACGTTCGACCAGGTCGAGGAGTGCTGGGAGGCACTGGAGGACGCCGGGATCGCCGGCGTCACGGTTCCGGTCACCTACATGAACTCCAGCGCCGACATCAAGGCGTTCTGCGGCCGCAACGGCGGCGCGGTGTGCACCTCCTCCAACGCCAGGCGAGCTCTCGACTGGGCGTTCTCCCGTGGTGAGAAGGTGCTGTTCCTTCCCGACCAGCACCTGGGACGCAACACCGCGGTGCTGGAGATGGGCCTCTCGCTGGACGACTGCGTCGTGTACAACCCGCACCGGCCGAACGGCGGGCTGACCACGGAACAGCTCGAGAACGCCAAGATGATCCTGTGGAAGGGTCACTGCTCGGTGCACGGCCGCTTCAGCGCCGAGTGCGTGGACGACGTCCGCGAGCGGATTCCCGGTGTCAACGTGCTGGTGCACCCCGAGTGCAGGCACGAGGTGGTCACCAGGGCCGACCACGTCGGCTCGACCGAATACATCATCAAGAAGCTCGAAGAGGCTCCGGCGGGGTCCTCCTGGGCGGTGGGCACCGAGCTGAACCTGGTCAAGCGGCTGGGGCAGATGTTCCCGGACAAGAACGTGACGTTCCTGGACCGGACCGTCTGCTACTGCTCGACGATGAACCGGATCGACCTGCCGCACCTGGTCTGGGCTCTGGAGTCACTCGCGGCCGGCCAGGTCGTCAACCAGATCACCGTGGACGAGGACACCACCCGCTGGGCCAAGGTCGCCCTGGACCGGATGCTGGCCCTCCCCTGACGCCCCCTGGCGTGGGACGGGCCCCCGTCCCACGCACCGAGGCTCAGAACAGCTCGTAGACCACCCGGACCTGGACCGAGAGGGCCTGCTGACCGGGGCTGATGGAGGTGCTGTCGACCGGCGCGGCGGCGGCGAACCTGATCGGCGGGGACGACGTCTCCTCCTCACTGATCGTCAGGACGGGGCCGAGCTCACGGCCCGCCAGCCGGGCGTACTGGACGGCACGGGCAGCGGCGTCCCTGAACGCCGCGTCACGCGCGGCCCTGAGCACCCCGCGGTTGTTGGAGACCTCGAAGGAGATGCCGTTCAGGCGGGCCTCCTCCCCGACCGCGGCCACCGCGTCGATCACCTTGTCCGCGGACGCGATGTCGCGCACCACGGCCTCGACACCCTGCGCCGCCCGGTAATCGGAGACGGTGGGGTAGGTGCTGTACTCGGGGCCGAGGGACAGATCGTTGGTCCGCAGGTCCTTGGCCTGGATCCCGGCCGCCAGCAGCGCCTGGGTCAGCTTCGCGGCGGCCGTGCGCGCGTCGGCGAAGGCCGCGCCCGCGGTGGGGCGGCGCACCTCCACCCCGGCGTCCAGGCGCATGACGTCGGGAACGGCGGACTGGCTCCCCGTCCCCACGACCGTGATTTTGGACTGGCTCTCATCCAGCAGCCATTTCGGGAAACCGAAACCCAGCGCGGGACCGGGACCGGGATCGGGACCGGGATCGGAGTCGGCGAACGCGGTACCGCCGAACATGCCCATGGTGACGAGCGCGGCCACGGCCACGGCACGAGACATTCTGATCATGAGCTCATGGCATCACGGGGTGAGGAGGCGGCGGATAGGCGCCAATGCGCCCTGTCGAATCGTCAACAACCCATGGCTGAAGCCCTAGGCTTGCGCCTCTCCGCCCTGTCCTCCGGTCGTCGTACCAGCCGATGAGCCGCTTGGTGGCGAACGGCGAATGGTCACAGCCGATGTGTCAGTTTCCCGGCCGGACCAGTGGGAAGGTCAGTGCCTTCCTGATCGACGTTCCGGTCAGCAGCATCACGAGCCGGTCTACGCCGATGCCGAGGCCGCCGGTGGGCGGCATGGCGTACTCCAGCGCCTGCAGGAAGTCCTCGTCCAGCTCCATCGCGTCCTGCTCTCCGGCGGCGGCCCGCAGCGACTGCTCGGTCAGGCGGCGGCGCTGCTCGACCGGATCGGTCAGCTCGGAGTGGGCGGTGCCGATCTCGACGCCGAAGGCGACCAGGTCCCACCGCTCGGCCAGCCTCGGATCACGGCGGTGCGGCCGGGCGAGCGGCGAGACCTCCGCCGGGAAGTCGGTGTAGAAGACCGGCTCGACGGTCCGCTCCTCCACCAGCCGCCCATACAGTTCCAGGATCATCGCACCCCACCCCCGTCTCGGGTCGTACGGCACCGCCAGCCGATCGGCCAGTTTGCGGAGCTCCTGGAGGGAGGTGTCCACGGTCACCTGCTCTCCCGTGGCCTCCGAGACGGCCTCGTTCACGGTGACCGTCCGCCAGAGCCCGGAGATGTCGACCTCCTGCCCGTGCCTGCGGATCACCGGTGCGCCGAACGCCGCGGTGGCCGCCTCCTGGACGAGTTCGCGGGCGAGGTCCAGCATCGCCCGGTAGTCGGCGTAGGCCTGGTAGGCCTCCAGCATCGTGAACTCCGGATTGTGCTTGTAGGAGACCCCCTCGTTCCGGAAGACCGGGCCGAGCTCGAAGACCCGCTCCACCCCGCCCACGCACAGGCGCTTCAGGTGCAGCTCCGGCGCGATCCGCAGGGAGAGTCTCAGGTCGTAGGCGTTCATGTGAGTGGTGAACGGCCGGGCGTTGGCGCCGCCGTGGACGGGCTGCAGGATCGGCGTCTCGACCTCCAGGAAGCCCCGCCGGATCAGGGCGTCGCGCAGGCCGTGCAGGACGGCGCCCCGGATCCGGAGCATCTCACGGGCCTCGGCGTCGGTCATCAGGTCGAGGTAGCGCCGCCAGGACCGTGATGCCGGGCCGCCGGTGCCGTGGCGGCCGCCGGGCAGCGGGCGCAGGCACTTGGCGGTCAGTGTCCACTCCTCGACGAGCACCGACAGCTCCCCGGTCCTGCTGGTGACGACCTCACCTGCGCAGCCGACCTGGTCGCCCAGGTCGACGGTGTGACGCCAGCGATCCAGGGCCGCGCCTTGAGTGATCATGAGCTGCAGGGTGCCGCTCCAGTCGGCGAGGGTGACGAACAGCAGCTTCCCGTGGTCGCGGACCAGCATCACCCTCCCTGCCACCGCGACCCGCTCTCCGGTCCGCGCGTCGGCGGGCAGGCCGGGGTGTGCCTGCCGCACCTCGGCCGCGGTGTGGGTGCGCGGGTAGCCCACCGGGTACGGATCCCCGCCCTCGGCCCGGATCCGGTCCAGCTTGGCGAGGCGGACCCGCATCTGTTCCGGTACGGCGGGGCCCCGCCGGCTCTCCTCCGGTTCCGGCGCGAGGGCCGTCAGTGCTGCGGGGAGAGCCTCCACCTCCGGCCGGGCCGGCTTCTCACCGCGCCGCAGCAGCGTGGGCAGGCTCGGCCCGTACCCCAGGAAGCCCTCCGCGATCGCCGAGGCGAGAGCGACCTTGGGCAGGTCGCGGCCGTCCTCGTAGGCGAGGTAGCGCGGCACCCACTCGGGGCGGTACTTCACGTTCGACCGGTACAGCGACTCCAGCTGCCACCATCGGGAGAAGAACAGCAGCATCCCCCGCCAGGCCCGTATCACCGGCCCGGCGCCGATCCTCGCCCCCTCCTCGAAGGCGGCGCGGAAGACGGCGAAGTTCAGCGAGATGTGCTCCACCCCCAGCGCCGGCGCCTGCCCGACGAGGCCGGAGACCATGAACTCCATCAGGCCGTTGTCGGCCTCGGGGTCGCGGCGCATCAGGTCCAGGGACAGACCGTGCTCGCCCCACGGAACGAAGGACAGCAGCGCGGCGTGGTCACCGTCCGGCTCGAGGGCCTCGACCAGCACGCACCTGCCGTCCGCCGGATCCCCGAGGCGGCCCAGCGCCATCGAGAAGCCGCGTTCGGCCTCGGTGTCCCGCCACATCTCGGCTCTGTCGATGATCCGCCGCATCTCCTCCGGGGTCAGCTCCTCGTGCCGCCGGACGCGCAGCGTGTATCCGGCCCGCTCGACCCGGTTGACCGCCTGCCGCACCCCGCGCATCTCCCTGCCGCTCAGAGTGAAGGCCGCCACCTCGATCACCGCCTCGTCACCGAGCTGGAGCACCCGCAGCCCCGCCCGGTTGTAGGCCCTGGCGCCCTCCTCGCTCGCCCCGATGGCCGCCGGGGCCCAGCCGTACTCCCCGGCCTGGCCCATCCACGTCCGGATGGCCGGTTCCCACGCCTCCACGTCCCCGATCGGATCACCTCCGGCCAGGCTGACCCCGGCGACCACCCGGTAGGAGAGGGCCGCCTTGCCGCTCGCCGAGAAGATGGCGGTCCGGTCCCTGCGGGTGGCGAAGTAGCCCAGCGAGTCGCGCTCTCCCGTGACGGCCAGCAGCGCGCGCATCCGGGCCTCCTCGGACGGGGGCAGCTCGGCGCTGGCCCGCTGGGAGCGGAACAGGACCAGGAACGCGGAGAGGATCGCGACGGCGGTCAGCAGGCCCACGACGAAGCCGATCCAAGAGGGCGGGTGCCCGACACGGTCGAGGTCGAGGGTGACCGCACCGCCCAGCGACTTCTCCAGCGCCCAGGCGGACCTGCCCGGCGGCGTCAGCGTGCCGGGGAAGAGGCTGACCAGCAGGTAGGCGACGCCGAAGGACGCCGCGAGCAGGACGACGAGGGTCAGTAACGCCTTGCGGAAGGCGCCGCGCTGCATCTTGGCGTAGAACTCGCGTCGGGCGAGCACCAGCACGGCCAGCAGCCCGGCGACGAAAGTCAGGTTGATCGTGCCCGTGACCAGGAACCAGGTGGACCCGAGCCGCCGGAGGAGGTTGTCACTCAGGGGGGAGACCGGCGGCAGTAGGAGCGCGTCGAGCAGGGCGGTCAGCGACAGCAGCACCACCAGCAACCAGTACGCCGCGCGCTTGTGGCGGGAGACGGCTCCGGCGAGGATCGCCAGGAACACGGCGTAGCCGAGGTTCGCCTCGACCGAGAAGATGCTGGTGCTGACCACCTCGGTGGCCGGCTGCAGCAACCTCCGCAACGGCCCGACGAGCGCGATGACCGCCGAGTAGGCCGACAGCACCGCGAAGAACACGCTCAGTGCCTGAGGCACCTCCGCCGTCCAGCTCCGGTCCTTCAGCCGAGATGCCATCACCGCACCCCCGAGATGATCGCCACTCAGATCGTATACCCGGCTACCTATCGTGAAATCTACTGACCATCCGGACTGCTTCGCCTATCGCCTCGGGCCTTTCGAGCTGGACCTCGTGACCGACGCCCGGAAGGGGGATCAGCTTGGCGTTCAGCAGCTCGGCGAGCTCATGGTGGCAGCGGTCCTCCGGGCCGGCGCTGAGGATGACGACGGGGACATCCGGGAAAGGGTGGGTCTCGCGCAACGCGCCGAGCTCCACGGCCATGTCCCGGTAGGCGAGCCACTCGGCCGCCGCGGCGGCCAGGACCCGGCCCCTGCCGTACACGGCCCGGGCGCGGTCGTGCGTCCCCATGAGGAACCGGTGCGCGACGGGCATGGTCAGGGAGGCCACGACGGTCGCGCCGAACGTGCCACCGAAGGCGGGCAGGGCACGCTGCACGGCGCGTACGACGGCCGCGTGCACGGCGCCGCGGGGCCGCGCCACCGGGTCGCAGCTGGGATCGACCAGGACCAGCCCCGCCACCCGCCCGGGATGGAGCCGGGCGAATGCCTCCGCGTACCGGCCCGCCGCCGAGTGACCCACCACCAGGGGGACGTCCGCGAGCACGCCGATCCGTTCCGCCTCCTCACGCAACGTGGGCGGCCGGCGGTGGCCGGAGCTGAGTCCCAGGCCTGGCCGGTCGAACCGGATCACCGTGTGGTCGCGGCTCAGGTCGGCGGCGGCCCGGTCCCAGTGGAACCACGCCGCCGCCATTCCCGCGCAGATCAGCACCGGCGGCGCTCCGGCCCCCTCCACCAGGACGTGCGGCTCCGGCGGGGGCGCCGGCGTCCGGTCCCGCCACAGCGCGGTCGCCGTCAGCAGCAGCCAGAGCCCGATGACCGAGACCTGGAACCGCTGCGCGATCCCCACCGGGGCACCGGACACGATGGCCACCAGGGTCCACCCCGTGGCGACGGCCATGAGCGGGGCCAGCACCGCCCCGCCGTACCCGATGAGCGGCCACCTGTGCCGCCGCAGCGCGCTCACCGGCAGCGCCCCGAGGCTGAGCACCGCTCCCGCGACCGCCAGGGCGCTGGTCCCCAGGTGGATCCGGTGGGAGACCGAGACCCACCCCGCCGCCTCGGCCGCGGCGCAGGCGGGGTCGCTCAGGGCGGCACAGTCCAGCGGGAAGACACCGCCGTCCAGGACCGTCATCACGCCCAGCAGCGCGAGACCGAGCCAGCCCGCCGCCCCCCACCGGCCGGGCCGCTCGTCGGGCACCAGCGCCACCGCAGCCAGGCAGGCGGACCCGGAGATCACGTCGGCGACCCGCACCAGCCACGACCACGACTGGTCGACCGCCGCCAGCTCGCTGACGTAGGCGCCCGCCCGGCCGATTTCCGCGTTGAGGAACTGCACCGGCACCCAGGCGCTGTAGCACAGGCCCGCGACGGCGAACGCGCAGGCCGCGACCCGAGTCAGTTTCCGCCCGGCGCGCATCGCCTCAGAGTCCCGGGGCGCCCCAGAGGGGGAACCAGCGGCCGAGGTCGGGCTCGATCGGCAGCTCGCCCTCGATCGCGGCGCGCATCTGAAGCTCCAGCGCGTTGTCCCGCCGCTGCCCGGACAGCGGTGCGAACGGGTAGAAGGTGCCTCGCTTGTAGAGATACACCAGGGCGAGCCGGCGGGCGGACCCGTCGGTGAACGAGACCAGGGAACAGAGCAGGGAGGGACCGAAGCCCGCCGCCTCAAGGGAGGAGTTGACCGCGTGCAGGTCGGTGACCAGCTCGCTCAGCTGCTCGGGCGCACGGCGCACCAGCAGCCAGCTGTAGCCGTAGGTGTCCGTGGACTCCTCCACCGGCGGGCCGCCCCCCGTGGCGAGCAACTGGGTGACGTCACGCTCCAGCTCGGCGAAGGCCGCGCCCTCGGCCTGGCGGAAGCAGACCGCCCCCGTCCCGGCCGGTGCGAATCCGGTCGCGGCCTGCAGGGTCACCGCCGCCGACGGCAGCGCGAACAGCGCGTCCAGGTCCGGCTTGACGGGTTCGGTACGGCCCAGCAACGCGTCCCACCACTTCACCGTCCCCCTCCCTGTCCGAGCTGGGCGGAGATCTTGGCGAGCTGCTCCAGGCGCCGGTTCAGCGGCGGGTGGGTCGCGAACAGCGTGGCCATACTGGCGCCCCCGGACAGCGCGGGGACGAAGAAGAAGGCGTTGAACGGCTCGGCCTCCCGCAGATCCCTGGTCGGGATGCGGGCCATCTCACCGCTGATCTTGACGAGCGCGCTGGCCAGGGCCGAGGGGCGCTGGGTGAGGAGTGCTCCGGCACGGTCGGCGGCCAGCTCGCGGTAGCGCGACAAGGCGCGGGTGAGCAGGAAGCTGACCGCGTACACCAGGACCGAGACCAGCATGATGATCAGACCGATCGGCACGCCGCCCCTGTCGTCGCGGCCGCGGCCGCCCAGTCCGGCGTAGAGCGCAAATCTGGTCATGAGGCCGGCGGTGATGCCGAGGAACGAGGCGATGGTCATCACGGCGACGTCGCGGTGGGCCACGTGGGACATCTCGTGGGCGAGCACGGCCTCAAGCTCGGCCCGCTCCAGGCGGCGCAGCAGCCCGGTGGTCACGCACACCACGGCGTTCTTCTGATTGCGGCCGGTGGCGAAAGCGTTCGGGACGTCCGAATCGGCGATCGCCACCCTGGGCTTGGGCATGTCGGCCATGGCGCTGAGGCGGTCGATCATGCCGTGCAGCTCCGGCGCCTGCTCCGGGGTGACTTCATGTCCGTGCATCGCGAACAGCGCGATGCGGTCGGACATGAAGTACTGGACCAGCAGGGTGCCGCCCGCGATGAGCAGCACCATGACCGTCTGGACTCCCAGCGCGATCAGCACGCCCACGAAGACCACGTACAGCAGTCCGAGGAGGAACATGGTCGCGACCATGCGTCTGGTCAAGCCCCGGTCCGGGGCAAACCGGGTGTATGCCATATGACCAAACTATCCGGGAATCAGCCCTTCATTACCGAGCATCTCCCGTACTTCTTCCATGGAAGCGTCAGCCGGGGGCAAAATCAGCTCCGAGGGCTCCAGACTGTCGTCCGGGAGCGCCTTCCCGACATGGCGGACCTTGTCCAGCAGGTCGTGCAGCCGGGTTCTGAACGTCTCCTCGTCGCCGGCCTCGATGGCCGCCTCCAGCTCACCGTCCAGGACATTGAGAACGTCGAGGTCATTCGGGGAGATCTCGGTCTGGCCCTCGCCCATGATACGAACGATCACAGCCCCTCCCCCGGCTGACGGTACTGCTGGGTCTGGGGAGACTGTGGCTGCTGCTGGGGAGCCCCGGGCTCGATCGCGCTCTTGGGCGCGGAGCCCTGGCCCAGCTCGGCCTTCATCCGGGCGATCTCCAGCTCCACGTCGTGGCCGCCACCCATGCGGTCCAGCTCGGCCTGGATGTCGTCGCCGCGCTGCCCGCTGAAGTCATCGAGCGCGCCACTGGCCAGCAGCTCGTCGATGGCGCCCGCGCGGGCCTGCATCGAGGCCGTCTTGTCCTCGGCCCGCTGGATGGCCAGGCCAACATCGCCCATCTCCTCGGAGATGCCGGAGAAAGCCTCGTTGATCCGCGTCTGCGCCTCGGCCGCGGTGTAGGTCGCCTTGATCGTCTCCTTGCGCGTGCGGAAGGAGTCGACCTTGGCCTGCAGCCGGTGCGAGGCGGTGGTGAGCTTCTCCTCCTCGGCCTGCAGGTTGTCATGCTGCACGCGCAGATCAGCGATCTGGGTCTGCAGGCTCCCCCGGCGGGTCAGCGCCTCGCGGGCGAGGTCCTCGCGGCCGACGCCGAGCGCCTTGCGCCCCTGGTCCTCAAGCTTGCGCGCCTGGGCCTCGATCTGGTTGATCTGCAGCTCCACCCGCTTGCGCGAGGTGGCGACGTCCGCCACTCCCCGGCGCACCTTCTGCAACAACTCCAACTGACGCTGGTAGGAGTAGTCCAGGGTTTCGCGCGGGTCCTCCATTTTGTCTAAGGCGTTGTTCGCCTTGGACCTGAAAATCAAGGAAAGTCTCTTCATCACGCTCATGCGCGTCGGCCGTCCCCTTCTTCAAATGCGCTTCCGGTCACCCCAGTGATTCCAGCCCCCGGAGCCAGGCACCGGAGCCGCCTAGGTTCACCCTACGCATAACGCACGAGGGCGTCACTAAGTTGCGGTCCCGGTAGGCTGAACGATGTGTTCCGACGTACCCAGACCACCGCGGACGACTCCCTCGCCTCCGCCACCGATCCTAAGCCTGCGGGCAAGGGGCGTCCCACACCCAAGCGCCGGGACGCCGAAGGCCGTCGCCGCCAGCCGGTGAACGCCCCCCAGAACCGCAAAGAGGCGTACAGACAGCTCCGCGAGCGCCAGGCCAACGAGCGCGTCAAGGCGCGCGAGGGCATGATGCGCGGCGACGAGCGCTACTTCCCGGCGCGCGACCGGGGTCCGGCCCGCAAGTTCGCCCGCGACTGGGTCGACTCCCGCCGGATCGTCAGCCAGTACTTCCTGCCGTTCTCGCTGCTGATCCTGCTTCTCACCTGGATCCCCTTCCCCGAGCAGATCCGCTACTACGTCTACAGCGCGGTCATCACGATCGGCTGGCCGATCATGATGGTGGGCGTGCTGGCCACCTCGGTCTGGGTGTCGTGGAAGGTCAAGAAGCTGGTGGCCGAGAAGTTCCCCGACGAGAGTCTCAAGGGCGTCGGTTTCTACGCCGCCATGCGTGCGCTGCAGATCCGCAAACTGCGCTTCCCGCCCCCCGCCTTCCTGCCCGGCGGCAAGCCCGTCCCGCCGAAGAAGTAGGTTTCCGGGCCCCGTCTCCTTCCACGGAGGCGGGGCTCCGTGCTGTCGGCTCACCGCCATCCGACTGAGCACCCCATCCTCGGTCAGACCGACCGGGCCGGCCCGATCCGAGCCGACGGTTCCCCCGGCTCGAATCGATCTGCCACATGGCACCTACTAGGGTCGGGGTATGGAATTCCGTCACCTTGGCCGCAGCGGTCTCATGGTCAGTGAGATCAGCTACGGCAATTGGATCACTCATGGCTCCCAGGTCGAGGAGGACGCCGCCAAGGAGTGTGTGCGTGCGGCGCTCGACGAGGGGATCACCACCTTCGACACCGCTGACGTCTACGCGGGCACCAAGGCGGAGGAGGTGCTCGGGCGCGCCCTGAAGGGTGTCCGCCGCGAGTCTTTGGAGATCTTCACCAAGGTCTACTGGCCCACGGGTGCCGGCCCCAACGACCGAGGTCTGTCCCGCAAGCACGTCACCGAGTCCATCCACGGCTCGCTGCGCCGCCTGCAGACCGACTACGTCGACCTCTACCAGGCCCACCGCTTCGACAACGAGACGCCGCTGGAGGAGACCCTCAAGACCTTCGACGACCTCGTCCGGCAGGGCAAGGTCCTCTACGTCGGCGTCAGCGAGTGGACCGCCGACCAGATCGCCCAGGCGTTGAAGATCGCCGACGAGATGGGCTTCGACCGCCTGGTCTCCAACCAGCCGCAGTACTCCATGCTGTGGCGGGTCATCGAGTCCGAGGTCGTCCCCCTCTCCGAGAAGGAGGGCCTCAGCCAGATCGTCTGGTCCCCGATCGCCCAGGGCGTGCTCACCGGCAAGTATCTGCCGGGCCAGCCGCCGCCCGCGGGCTCCCGGGCCACCGACTCGACCGGGGGCAACTTCATCTCCCGGATGCTGACCGACGACGTGCTGACCCGCGTCCAGGACCTGAAGCCGATCGCCGGCGACCTCGGGCTGAGCATGGCCCAGCTCGCGGTGGCGTGGGTGCTGCAGAACCCGAACGTGGCCTCCGCCATCATCGGGGCGACGAAGCCGGAACAGGTCCGCGACAACGTCAAGGCCGCCGGCGTGAAGCTGGACGCCGAGGTGCTGAAGAAGATCGACGATGTTCTCGGCCCGATCGTCGAGCGTGACCCGGCCAAGACCGTCAGCCCCGCGACGCGCCCGTAACCACCGGAACCGACAGAACCCCTTGGGTCCTCACTCCGCGGTGGAGACCCAAGGGGGTTTCACCTATTCCGCACGCAACGACATCTTCTCGTATTCGATCCGGTCGCCCTCAAGCAGAGTGACCTTTTCGACACCGGATTCCAGCAGCTCACGCCAGCTCTCACCAAGCCATGACTCCGCGTCCGCCTGACTCGGAAACGTGTCGGACGGTATAACCCCCTCAGTCACGATGCCGCCATTCGCGTTCTCATAACGCCAGTGCCACGTCATGTCATGGGTCCTTTCACGCGTTTTCCGGTGCCTCCGACGGCTCAGCGAACCCTACATCTCCGGTCCCGGGGCAGACGTGTTCCCGCGCCCCTGAACGCGGTCCCCGCCGGACGACCGGCCCCGCGCCCGTACGCTGGGGCGGTGAAGGTCCTGATCTCCGGTACGGCGGCGGCCGGCGGCTGGCCCGTCCCGGACTGCGGGTGCGCCTCCTGCGCACGGCTCGCCCCCGGTCATCGCCGCCCCACCGACGTCGTCCTTGATCCCGCACGGGTCCCGTGCGCCGTGGCCGTCCCCGCCGATCCCGTACGGCTCCCGCCCACCGGCCCCCTCCCTCCCGGCTACCAGGTCTCGACGGGCCCCGACGGCCTCATCCTCACCGCTCCCGGCGGGGAGCGGATCCTCTACGCGGCCCCGCTCCCGAGCCGGTCCGGCGCGCGGGACGGGCAGCCGTGGACCCCGGCACGCGCGGAAGGCTCCCGAGACCCGGAGCGCGCGGAGGCCGAGCGGACCGCCTTCGACCTGGTGCTGATGGACGTGCTGGACCGGCCGGAGCGGCTGGGGAATCTGCGCCGCCGGGGTGTGATCGGCGAGCGGACCCACGTCGTGGCCGTGGACATCGATCACCGGGTGGCGACGGAGGCGGAGCTGACACGGCGGGCCGCGCTGTGGGGGGTGCGGGCCGTACCGGACGGGACGGTCCTCGACACCGGCGAGTCCGCGCCCGCCCGGACCGCGCGGCCGCGGCGCACCCTGCTCCTGGGCGGAACGCGCTCGGGCAAGTCGGCCGAGGCCGAACTCCGGCTGGCGGCCGAACCCGAGGTCCTCTACGTCGCGACCGGACCCTCCGGCGACGACGACACCGAGTGGGTCCGCCGGGTCCGGGCGCACCGGGAGCGCCGGCCAGCCCACTGGGACACGGCCGAGACCGTCGATCTGGCCGGGCTCCTGCGGAGCGCCGAGGTCCCGCTGCTGATCGACGGGCTCGGCACCTGGATCGCCGCGGTCTTCGACGGATGCGACGCCTGGAGCGGGGGCGGCCACAGGGAGGTCACGGCCCGCTGCGACGAGCTGGTCGCCGCTTGGCGGCAGACCCGGGTCCCTGTCGTGGCGGTCTCCGACGAGGTCGGGCTCGGCGTGGTACCCGCCACCTCCAGCGGCCGGATGTTCCGCGACGCCCTGGGCCGCCTGAACCAGCGGCTGGCGCTCGAATCCGAGGACGTCGCCCTGGTCGTGGCCGGCCGCGTCCTCCCTCTGCCCGTCTGAGCGGCTGCCTGCCCGAGCGGGGGCGCGGCCGGCGGACGGCTGCGCGGGCTACGATCGTCGACCGTGTCTGGAACGCCGCCTCCGCAGAGCCCGTCCCCGTTCGCCGACGGGGTGCGCCTCGCGATCGGCACGCTGAGCGTGTTCCCGGTCCGCCCAGGGGTGATCGACCGCCGGGCCGCGAGGATCGCGATGACGGTCGCCCCGCCCGTGGGAGTGCTGCTCGGGGCCGCCGGCGGGGCCGTGCTCGCGGTGGCGCTCTGGCTGGGGATCACCCCGCTTCCGGCGTCGGTGCTGGCCGTGGCGTCGCTGGCGCTGCTCACCCGGGGACTGCATCTGGACGGGCTGGCCGACCTGGCCGACGGGCTGGGCAGCGGCAAGCCCGCCGACCAGGCGCTGGACGTCATGAAGAGATCCGACATCGGCCCGTTCGGCGTCGTGACGCTGGTCTTCACCCTGCTGGTCCAGGTGACGGCGCTGGCGGAGGTCTCCGCGGCGGGGATGGGACCGGCTGCGCTGGTCACCGCCTGCGTGACGGGAAGGCTGGCACTCACCTGGGCCTGCCGCGCCGGTGTCCCCTCCGCCCGTCCCGACGGGCTCGGCGCGCTGGTCGCGGGCACCGTACGGCGAGGCCCCGCGCTGGCCGTGACGGCACTCATGCTCGCCGGGGCGGCCGCCCTGACGTTCTTCTCCTCCCTCGGCTGGGCCCCCCCGGCAGGCTCCGCGTTCCTGCGGTGGGGTGGAGGGCTGTCCATGGCCGCCTGGGGTCCGCCCGTGGCCGTCCTCGTGGGACTGCTGGCCGCCTGGACCCTGCGGCACAGGGCCGTGCGGCGGCTGGGCGGGATCACCGGAGACGTGCTCGGCGCACTCGTCGAGATCGCCACGGCCACCGCGCTGGTGGTGTGCGCGGTGGCCGTGGGCTGACCTCGGTCAGGCGGCGGCCGGGACGGCCTGACGGGCCGGCCAGAGCTTGAACAGCACGGCGGCGACCACGGCCAGCAGCACCGATCCGACGAGGCCGGTGATCCCGGCGATGGCGGGATCGGGCGGAGCGGCCGCGTCACCGACGAACAGGATGAGGCCCGCCGAGGCGTTCAGCGCGCCGTGGCCGACGACCGCGGGCCAGATGCTGCCCGAGTAGAGACGGAGCCAGCCGAGCAGGCATCCGAAGACCACGCAGAAGATGACGAACATGGGCGCCGCCCAGGCGCCGAGCCCGGGATAGTTGTAGCCGCGCAGGGTGAGCGGGGCGTGCCAGGCGCCCCAGATCACTCCGGATACCAGCAGTGCCCGCCAGGTGCCCAGCGGCATCAGGCGCGGCAGCAGCCAGCCTCGCCAGCCCCACTCCTCGCCGAACGCCGCGATCGAGTTGATCAGCGGGGCGATCAGGACCGCCGCCGCGAGCAGCACGATGGCCAGCACCTTGGGATCCATCGCGGGTCCCTGTCCCCCGGTGGCCGCGGCCAGGCCCTCGCGGAACAGGCTGAGGCCGCCGAGGTCGAGGGCGAGCAGCCCGAGGGCGGCGCTGAGCGCGATGGCCGCCACGACCAGCAGCGGGACGCCGAACCAGGCCAGCGCGATGAGCGCGAACGTACGTCCCCGGCGCCCGCCCAGGGTCAGCCCCGTCCTCCCGGCCCATTCACGCCAGGTGGTCCCGGGTTCTCCTCGCCGCCTGCCGTACAGCCGGACGGCGAGGACGCCGAGCGTGGGGGTGAACATCATCACGATGCCGAGCAGCGTGATCATCGGGGAGTCGAGGGGTGCGCCCGTCAGCCAGATGGGGAGAGTGGCCAGCCAGGACAGGCCGAACGCGGCGAGCAGGAAGAGCCACAGGTCAGTGGGGCGACGTGACATGACATCACTTCCGGGGAGAGGGGGTGGACAACGGCGCGTCTCCCCGGCCCGGGCCGGGCGGGGAGAGAACCGGGAGCGCGAGCCGGGCGGGGCGGCTCGGGGCGGCGGATCATGAGCTGACGGCCTCGGCGATGTAGGCGTTCAGAAGGGCCGCGCCGCGCTCGGCGTCATCGACGGAGACGGCGAACTCGCCTCCCGTGGTGCGGCGGATGACCAGGCAGTCACCTCCGCGCAGCATGAGCGTGACCCTGCCCGTACCCGGCAGGCCCCGCAGGCCCCAGCCCCCGACGTCGCCGGGGCCGTACTTCTCCACCCAGGCCGACTCGATCTTGCTGATCGGGGTGTGGCGGGCGGGCCGGCCGAACGGGCCGAAGCCGACGCGCAGACCGTCCGCGTCGACACGGGCGCTGGCCGAGCCCATGGCGCGCAGCAGGAACATCACCAGGACGAGGGCGGGCAGGATGCTCCAGAAGCCCTGAACGGACAGGACTCCCGTCGTGGCGAGCCCACCGGCGATCGCCGCCACCACCAGGAGCACAGTGGAGAGGCCCGTCAGCCAGGGGTTGGAGACGCGGCTCACCCAGACCGCACGCTGTCCCGGCCGCAGCCGCAGCCTCGGCAGCTCCGCCGAGCGGTCCCGCACCGGGTCGGGGCCGCCCCTGCCGAGCCAGCCCGCGAGCACACCGGCTCCGGCGGCGGCGCCCACCACTGCCACGATCAGCCAGACAGGCATCGTGGCCTGGTGCCAGTCGGCGACGTCGAGGTTGGCGTAGAGGATGGAGCCCATCACCCCCAGGGCGAGCACCGCCCAGCCGAAGAGGAAGCCCCACCAGTACACGCGCCACAGCCGGGCACCCGACGTCCTGCGCCGCAGCGCGGTGCCGAGCAGGAAGATCCAGGCGACCGCCCAGAGGCCCAGGTCGAACACGAGGTTGCCGGCGAAGGACATATGGCCGTCGGGGGTGGACCCGCTCCAGTGGGTCGCGAGCGGATCGGGAAGCCGGTCGCGCAGCGCGAGGGGGACGGCGATCAGGAGGGCGGCGACGAGCGCGCCCCAGACAATGGCGACGGTGAGGGTTCGGCCTCGGGGGAGCACGGCATCTCCTTGTTCGGAGGGGGTCTGCGGCAGGTGGGCGGGCCCGGTCACGACAGCTCCCGGATGATGTGGATGACTTCCTCCGGGCCGTAGCCGTAACGGTCGGCCTCGGCGAGCAGGTCGCGCGCGGCCTCCGCCAGCACAGCACGGGCGTCGGGCCGGCCGAGCACGCTGACGCCGCGCCCGCGGCGGAACTCCAGCAGGCCCTCGTCGCGCAGCTCGCGCAGCGCGCGCAGCACGGTGTTGGCGTTGATCCCCAGCGCGTCCGCCAACTCCCTGGCGGGGGGCAGCCGGTCACCCGGCGCGTAGGAGCCGTCGGCGATGGCGCGACGGACCGTCCCGGCCACCTGTTCGTGCAGCGGCCGGGGGTCGTTCAGGTCCAGAGTAAGCAACATGATGCTAGTGAAAGTAGCACCATTAACCGAATGAAGCCAATCGCATTAGCTTCATCCAGCGCTTGGGGATTCGTAGGACGAACCCTCGTTTATGCGTACGGCCAAAGCCCGACTAGCATCGGGCGACGTGACCACTGTGCGGCTGAACTCAACTGACAACGCTGTCTCGTTTGATACCGATGCCCTGGTCGTCGGCGTCCATACCGGCCCGGACGGCCCACGTCCCGCTCCAGGGGCCGAGAGCGTGGACGAGGCGCTCGGCGGCAGGCTCGCCGCGACACTCGACGCCATGGGCGTCAAGGGCAAGCCCGGCGAGATCGCCAAGCTTCCGACCTTCGGCGCGCTGACCGCCCCGCTTCTGGCGGTCGTCGGCCTCGGTGACGCCCCCGAGGGCGACTACGACCCCGAAACCCTGCGCCGCGCCGCCGGCAATGCCACCCGCGCCCTCGCGGGGACCGCCCGCGTCGCGCTCGCGCTGCCCGCAACCGACGCGGAGCGCGTCGGCGCCGTCGCCCTGGGCGGTCTGCTCGGCGCCTACTCCTTCACCCCTTACCGGACCACCGGCGAGCAGGCCGCCCCGGTGGCCGAGCTGACCGTGCTGAGCGGGGCCGACGGCGCCCAGGCCGCGATCGAGCGCGCCACCACCGTGGCCGAGTCGGTCTCCCTGGTCCGCGACCTGGTCAACACCCCGCCCTCGGACCTGTGGCCGGCCCGCTTCGCCGAGATCGCCGAGCAGACCGGCTCAAAGGCGGGCCTGTCGGTGGAGGTCCTGGACGAGAAGGCCCTCAAGGAGCAGGGCTTCGGCGGCATCGTCGCGGTCGGCCAAGGCTCGGTCAACCCGCCGCGCCTGGTCCGTCTCGCCTACAGCCACCCCGAGGCCGCCAAGACGATCGCTTTCGTCGGCAAGGGCATCACCTTCGACTCGGGCGGCCTGTCGCTCAAGCCGGCGGCCGCGATGGACTGGATGAAGTCGGACATGGGAGGCGCGGGCGCGGTCTTCGGCGCACTCGTCGCGATCGCCAGACTGGGTCTCAAGGTCAACGCGGTCGGCTACCTCTGCCTGGCGGAGAACATGCCGAGCGGCACCGCCCAGCGCCCCTCCGACGTCTTCACCAGTTACGCGGGCAAGACCGTGGAGGTGCTCGACACCGACGCGGAGGGCCGCCTGGTCCTGATCGACGGCATCGCCCGCGCCGGCCAGGACAACCCCGACGTGATCGTGGACATCGCCACGCTCACCGGGGCGCAGATCGTGGCGCTCGGCTGGCGTACGGCCGGCGTCATGGCCAACGACGACGAGCTCCGCGAAGAGGTCGTCCAGGCCGCCGGCGAGCAGGGTGAGGCCGCCTGGGGCATGCCCCTGCCGGAGGAGCTCCGCAAGGGGCTCGACTCCCCCATCGCCGACATCGCCAACCTCCACCCGGAGCGCTTCGGCGGGATGCTGACGGCAGCCGTCTTCCTGCGGGAATTCGTGCCGGACGGGATCCGTTGGGCACACATCGACATGGCCGGTCCCGCCTTCAACAAGGGCGAGCCGCACGGTTACACGCCGAAGGGCGGCACGGGTGCGATCACCCGGACCCTCGTCGGCCTCGCCGAGCGTTACGCGAGCTAGCCGACGCCGCGCAAGCGGGTCATGAACAACACGGTCAGATGAGAAGATGCGGTTGCCGGGGCCAGGCCACAGGCCAGGCCCCGGCTGTGCGGCGAGCCGTCCCGGAGGGAAGGCGTGGAGACGGAACCGTCTCCACGGACCAGCCCGGGCACGGAGCGGGCGCGACCGTGAAGACGGTATTCCGATCCAACAAGGAGCTTTCCTGTGGCTGATGGCAGCGGCCCTTTCGACATCGTCGTCCTGGGGGGCGGCAGCGGTGGGTATGCCTGCGCCCTCCGGGCGGCCGAGCTGGGCAAGACGGTCGCGCTGATCGAGAAGGACAAGATCGGCGGCACATGCCTGCACCGGGGATGCATCCCCACCAAGACCCTTCTGCACTCGGCGGAAGTGGCCGACGAGACCCGGGAGAGCGCGGCGTTCGGCGTCAAGGCCCGCTTCGAGGGCATCGACATGGACGGTGTCCACGCGTTCAAGGACAAGATCGTCACCCGCGCCTGGAAGGGCGTCCAGGGCCTGCTCAAGAGCAAGGGCATCACGATCATCGAGGGTGAGGGCCGCCTCGTCGGCCCGGGCCGGGTCGCCGTCGGCTCCGACGTCTACGAGGGCCGCAACGTCGTGCTGGCGACGGGCTCGGCGCCCCGGTCGCTGCCCGGCCTGGACATCGACGGCGAGCAGGTCATCACCAGCGAGCACGCGCTCAAGCTCGACCGGGTGCCGACCTCTGTCATCGTGCTGGGCGGCGGCGTCATCGGCGTGGAGTTCGCCAGCGTGTGGCGTTCCTTCGGTGCCGAGGTGACGATCGTCGAGGCCCTGCCGCACCTGCTCCCCCTGGAGGAGGAGTCCAGCTCCAAGCTGCTGGAGCGCGCCTTCCGCCGCCGCGGCATCAAGCAGGAGCTCGGCGTCTTCTTCGAGAGCGTCAAGACCACCGACACCGGCGTGGTCGTCACGCTCGCCAACGGCAAGACCCTCGACGCCGAGCTGCTGCTCGTCGCCGTCGGCCGTGGCGCCGTCTCCGCGGGCATGGGCTTCGAGGAGGCGGGCATCGCGATCGAACGCGGCACCGTCACCGTCAACGAGTTCTGCCAGACCAGCGTGCCGGGCGTGTACGCGGTCGGTGACCTGATCCCGACCCTGCAGCTCGCCCACGCGGGCTTCGCCGAGGGCATCCTGGTGGCCGAGCACATCGCCGGCCTCAACCCGGCGCCGATCGACTACGACGGCGTGCCGCGGATCACCTACTCCGACCCCGAGGTCGCGTCGGTGGGCATCACCTCCGCCCAGGCCCGCGAGCGTGGTCACGAGATCGTCGAGTTCACCTACGACCTCGCCGGCAACCCCAAGAGCCAGATCCTGCAGACGCAGGGCGCGGTCAAGGTCATCAGCGAGAAGAACGGCCCGGTGCTCGGCGTGCACATGGTCGGCCGCCGCGTCGGTGAGCTCGTGACCGAGGGGCAGCTGATCTACAACTGGGAGGCGCTGCCTTCCGAGGTCGCGCAGCTCATCCACGCGCACCCCACCCAGTCCGAGGCCCTCGGCGAGGCGATGCTGGCCCTCGCCGGCAAGCCCCTGCACGTCCACAACTAACACGAGCCCTCACTCGGAACACGAGAGAAGACACCCAATGCCGAAGTCCGTACAGATGCCCCAGCTCGGCGAGAGCGTCACCGAGGGCACCGTCACCCGCTGGTTGAAGAAGGAAGGCGAGCGCGTCGAGGCCGACGAGCCGCTCCTCGAGGTCTCCACCGACAAGGTCGACACCGAGATCCCGTCCCCGGCGGCGGGCATCCTCACCAAGATTGTCGTTGCCGAGGACGAGACCGTCGAGGTCGGCGCCGAGCTGGCCATCATCGACGAGAACGGCACCGAGGGCGCGGCTCCGGCCCAGGAGGCCGCTCCCCAGCCGGAGGCCGCCCCGGCCCCGCCGATCTCCTCGATCCCCCAGCCCGCTCCCCAGGTCGCCGCTCCGGCCCCGGCTCCGGCACCTGCGCCGGCTCCGGCTCCGGCTCCGGCTCCGGCTCCGGCACCCGCGCCGGCCCCGCAGGCTCCGGCTCCCCAGGTCGCCGCTCCGGCCCCCCAGGCCACCCCGGCTCCCGTCGCGACGCCGCCCTCCGGTGACAGCCCGTACGTCACCCCGCTGGTCCGCAAGCTCGCCGGCGAGCACAACGTCGACCTGGACGCGCTGACCGGCACCGGCGTCGGTGGCCGCATCCGCAAGCAGGACGTGCTGGAGGCCGCCCGCAGTCTTCGCGAGCGGGCCGCCGCCCAGGCTCCGGCCCCCCAGGCCGCCCCGCAGGCTCCCGCCCAGGCCGCCGCCCCCGCCCAGGCTCCCGAGCCGGTCGCGGTGGACACCACGCTGCGTGGCCGTACCGAGAAGATGTCGCGGCTGCGTCAGACCATCGCCAAGCGCATGGTCGAGTCGCTGCAGGTCTCGGCCCAGCTCACCTCCGTGGTCGAGGTCGACGTCACCAAGGTCGCGCAGCTGCGCGAGCGCGCGAAGGCCGAGTTCCAGCGGCGCGAGGGCGTCAAGCTCTCGTTCATGCCGTTCTTCGCCCTCGCCGCGATCGAGGCGCTCAAGCAGCACCCGAAGGTGAACGCCACGATCAACAGCGAGACCAACGAGGTCACCTACTTCGACGCCGAGCACCTCGGCTTCGCGACGGACACCGAGCGCGGCCTGCTCGTCCCGGTGATCAAGGACGCGGGCGACCTCAACATCGCCGGTCTCGCCCGTAAGATCGCCGACCTGGCCGAGCGCACCCGCACCAACAAGGTGAGCCCGGACGAGCTCGGCGGCGGCACGTTCACGCTGACCAACACCGGCAGCCGTGGCGCGCTGTTCGACACGCCGATCCTCAACCAGCCGCAGGTCGGCATGCTGGGCACCGGCGCGGTCGTCAAGCGCCCGGTCGTCCTGGACACCGCCGAGGGCGAGGTCATCGCCGTCCGCTCGATGGTGTACCTCGCGCTCAGCTACGACCACCGCCTGGTCGACGGCGCCGACGCAGCCCGCTTCCTGACGACGATCAAGCGTCGTCTGGAGGAGGGCCGCTTCGAGAACCAGCTGGGCCTCAACGCCTAGTCACCGTTCTGCCGGGCCGGTCCGCGTTCCGCGGGCCGGCCCGGCCTGTTCTCACCGCGGGTCCTTCCACGTGCCTCTTTCGGCACGCGGCGCATCCGGTGACCGCCGGGCTCCCGAAGATCACAGGGGAGGTCGACTAGATTGGGCGACATGGCGATCATCGTGACCGGGTCCTCGGGCCTGCTTGGATCGGCTCTGGTCAGGGCTCTACGGGCCGACGGCACCCGGGTGGTCCGTCTGGTACGGCGGGCACCGCAGGGCGCCGACGAGTCGTTCTGGAACCCCGGCAAAGGGCTCATCGATCCGGCGGCCCTGCAGGGCGCGCAGGCCGTGGTCCATCTCGCCGGAGCGGGGATCAACGACCGGCGCTGGAACGACGACTTCAAGCGCGAGGTGGTCCGCAGCCGGGTCGAGGGGACCAGGACGCTGGTGAAGGCGCTGACAGAGCTGCCGGTCAAGCCGCGGGCACTGCTGTCCGCCTCCGCGATCGGTTTCTACGGGGACACCGGAGACCGCGAGGTGGACGAGACGGCCCCGCCGGGTGCCGGATTCCTCGCACAGGACGTGGTGGTGCCCTGGGAGGCCGAGACGGTCCCCGCCGAGGAGGCCGGCATCCGGGTGGCCCTGCTCCGCACCGGTCTGGTGCTGAGCGGCGAGGGCGGCATGCTGCCGAAGCTCCTGCCGATCTTCAAACTGGGACTGGGAGCGCCTCTGGGCTCGGGAGGGCAGTACTGGTCGTGGATCTCGATCGATGACTGGGTGGGCGCCGTGCTACATATTCTGAACAACCAGGAGATCTCGGGCCCGGTCAACCTCACCGCGCCAGAACCGGCCACCAACGCGGAGTTCACCAAGGCGCTCGGGGAGGCCGTGCACCGGCCCACGATGCCGCTCGCCGTACCCGGGTTCGCGCTGCGCACGGCCATCGGGGGGTTCGCGGAGGAGGGGGTGCTGACCGGGCAGCGGGTGATGCCCCGACGCCTCCTGGAGTCTGGTTACACGTTCCGGCATACGCGCCTCAGTGAGGCGCTGGCCGCCGTACTCTAGGGTCCCTGTTTCCGCCGAACCCGTTGGAGAGATCACATATGAGCAGTTCCGGGCAGTCTCACGTCCTTGCCATCGGGGGCGGTTCGTTCCGTCCGTCCGAGCGCCACGGGTTCATAGAGGCGAGCGCGCTACTGCGGTACGCCCTTGACCTGACCGGCCAGGACCGGCCCCGGCTGGGCCTGCTCGCGACCGCTCTGGGCGACGACTCCGACTGGCTGCTGAAGATGTACGGCGCGTTCCGCGACTGGGACGTGGAGGTCAGCCACCTGACGGTGTTCCCCATGCCCAACGTCGAGGATCCGCGTGAGTGGATCCTGAGCCAGGACGTCATCTACGTCAGCGGCGGCAGCGTGGCCAACCTGGCGGCCCTGTGGCGGCTGCACGGCCTGGACGAGGCCTTCGAGGAGGCGTGGCGGGCGGGCGTGGTGCTGTCCGGGCAGAGCGCGGGGGCGCTCTGCTGGCACGTGGGCGGCAACACCGACTCCTTCGGGCCGACGCTGCGGACCTGGGCCGACGGTCTCGGGCTGCTGCCCCACTCCTGCGGCGTTCACTACAACTCCGACCCGCAGCGCCGCGCACTGCTGCACGAGGCGGTGGCCTCGGGTGAGCTGCCCGACGGCTACGCAGCCGACGAGGGCGTCGCGCTGCACTACGTGGGCACCGAGTTCATCCAGGCCGTAACCGTGGATCCGGAGGGCTACGCCTACCGGATCGAACACGACGGAGCGAACGGGGTGAAGGAGTTCCGTATCGAGCCTCGCCTTCTCACGTCCTGACGTCCTTTCCCACCACCGAGGCCGGAGATTTCCACCCTCACAGGCCGGGTTCCCTGCATGACCAAGAACAGGTCAACTACTCTTGATCCGTGAGTGACCTGGCAATCGTCCGTCTTGGCGTTGACTTCCCCTACGAGCAGGCTTGGGATCTCCAGCGGCGGATCCACGCCCGCCGGGTGGCCGGCGAGATTCCCGACACCTGCCTGCTGCTCGAACACGCGCCGGTCTACACGGCCGGCAAGCGCACCGCCCCGAACGAACGGCCCACCGACGGCACCCCGGTCATCGACGTGGACCGGGGTGGCCGGATCACCTGGCACGGTCCCGGCCAGCTCGTGGGCTATCCGATCGTCAGGCTCGGGGAGCGGCTGGATGTGATCTCCTACGTCCGGCTCCTGGAGAACACGCTCATCCACGTCTGCGCCGACTTCGGGGTGCAGGCCGGCCGGGTGGAGGGGCGGAGCGGTGTCTGGGTGGCCGGGGATCCCTCGCACGGCCTGCCCGACCGGAAGGTCGGCGCGATCGGCATCCGGGTCGCGGGGGGCGTCACGATGCACGGGTTCGCGCTCAACTGCTCCAACGACCCGAGCTGGTACAACCGGATCGTCCCGTGCGGGATCAGCGACGCCGGGGTCTCCTCGCTGTCGGCCGAGACCGGCCGCAGGATCGTGGTCGACGAGGTCATGCCGTACGCCGAGAAGCACCTGGCCGAGGCACTCGGCGCGCGGGCCTTCGAACTTCCGGAGGAGGATCTCTTCCGGCGCTGAGCAGCGCCCGGGAGGGATGTTCCTGGCATTTCCCGATCCTGGAGCGCGGAGGGCGGGAGTGTTCGAAGCGCCACCCCCTTGTGTATGGCCATTCTCCGGCGGGACATAAGCTGGGGCGGTGAGCGAGCGTAGCGAGCGAGCGAATAGACAAGGTACCTCGGTCCCGCGACCGACGAAGGAGGTCGCATGACCGTGGCTCCGGAAGGCCGAAAGCTCCTCCGCCTGGAGGTCCGCAACGCCGAGACCCCCATCGAGAAGAAGCCCGAGTGGATCAAGACCAAGTTCAGGACCGGTCCCAACCACACCGAGCTCCGCGCGCTGGTCAAACGTGAAGGTCTGCACACCGTCTGCCAGGAAGCCGGATGTCCCAACATCTCGGAGTGCTGGGAGGACCGCGAGGCCACCTTCCTCATCGGCGGCGACCAGTGCACCAGACGATGTGACTTCTGCCAGATCGACACCGGCAAGCCCAAGGAATACGACACCGACGAGCCACGGCGGGTGGCCGAGTCGGTTCAGCAGATGGGCCTCAACTACGCGACCGTGACCGGGGTCGCCCGTGACGACCTGCCCGACGGCGGCGCCTGGCTGTATGCCGAGACCGCCAGGCAGATCCACGCGCTGCTGCCCGGCTGCGGCGTCGAGCTGCTGGTGCCCGACTTCAACGGCGACCAGGACCAGCTCGAAGAGGTCTTCTCCGCCAAGCCTGAGGTGTTCGCGCACAACGTCGAGACCGTGCCGCGGATCTTCAAGCGCATCCGCCCCGCGTTCCGTTACGAGCGGTCCCTGGGAGTGATCACCAAGGCCCGCGAGGCCGGGCTGGTGACCAAGTCCAACCTGATCCTCGGCATGGGGGAGGAGCGCGAGGAGGTCGTCCAGGCCATGCGCGACCTCCACGAGGCCGGCTGCGACCTGTTGACCGTGACGCAGTATCTGCGGCCCACCCCCCGCCACCACCCGGTGGACCGCTGGGTGAAGCCCGAGGAGTTCGTGGAGCTCCAGAAGGAGGCCGAGGCCATCGGTTTCGCCGGAGTCCTGTCCGGCCCGCTGGTCCGTTCCTCCTACCGGGCCGGCCGCCTCTACAAGCAGGCCATCGAGGCCCGTCAGCGCGCCTGACCTCTCCCTCGGCCCAGGGCCCCGCGCACGAGCGCGGGGCCTTTGCGTTTCGCACCGGCGGGTCAGGTGTCTCCGGCCGCCGCCGTACGGTGACCGGCGCTGTGTGAACCGTCACATCACCCACCGGCCACCGGCTGCACGGCAGGTCACGTTTTCATTTCTTGACCCCTGAATTTGTATCCTTCAGAACATGGCCAAGAAGCCCGAAGACCCAGAGCGCCCGGGGCGCATCAAGCAACTCCGTATGGTCGCGCAGATCATCAAGGAGGTTAACCCCAAGGGGATGCCGATCGTCTATGCGTCGGCGCTTGGCACGCTCGTGCTGTGCATCGTTATCGGCCTGGTCACCGGCTTGTTCTGGTACCTGCTGTTGATCGGGATCATGCTGGCTCTCACCGCGGGGCTGGTCGTTTTCGGACAGATCGCTCAGAGATCGCAGTACTCGATGCTGCACGGCCAGCTCGGCGCCGCCGCCTCGATCCTGCAGGGGATGCGCGGCAACTGGGAGGTCACCCCGGCTGTCGCGCTCAACCGCGACCAGGACCTCGTGCACCGGGTGGTCGGCTATCCCGGCATCATCCTGGTCTCCGAGGGGCCGGGCAGTCGCGTGCAGAAGATGCTGGTCGCCGAGAAGAAGCGCGTCCAGCGGGTCGCGCTCGACGTCCCGGTCTACGACATCCAGTCCGGTGACGGTGAGGGTCAGATCCCCCTGGCCAAGCTGCAGCGCCACCTGATGAAGCTGCCTCGCAACCTCAAGAAGCCCGCGGTCTACGAGATCAACAACCGGCTCAAGGCCCTCCCCCAGACGGTCCAGATGCCCAAGGGCCCGCTGCCGCGCGGGGCACGGATGCCCCGGCCGAAGATGCGCTGATGGATCTCGCGGGAGTCGACCGGCGCCGGGTGGACGCCGCCCGCACCTCGCGGGCCAACCGCGGCTGGTGGGACGGTGCCGCAGACGAATACCAGGCCGAGCACGGGGAGTTCCTCCGTGACTCCGGCTTCGTCTGGTGCCCGGAGGGCCTCGACGAGGCCGACGCCCGTCTGCTGGGTGACGTCGCGGGCAAGGACGTCCTGGAGATCGGTTGCGGCGCGGGGCAGTGCGGGCGGTGGCTGACCGGGCAGGGGGCCAGGGTCGCGGCCTTCGACCTGTCCTTCCGCCAGCTCCAGCACTCCCGCCGGATCGACCTGGGCAGCACCTCACCGCTCCCGGTGGTCCAGGCCGACGCCGAGGTCCTGCCCTTCGCCGACGGGTCGTTCGACCTGGCCTGCTCGGCCTTCGGCGCGCTGCCGTTCGTGGCCGACGCGGGAGCCGTCCTCACCGAGACCCACCGGGTGCTACGCCCCGGCGGACGCCTGGTCTTCTCGGTCAGCCACCCGGTCCGCTGGGCCTTCCCCGACGATCCGGGCCCCCGCGGACTGACCGCCGATCGGTCCTACTTCGATCGCTCGCCGTATGTGGAGATCGGTGACGACGGGCAGCCGTCCTACGTCGAGCACCACCGCACGATGGCCGACTGGATCGGGCACATCGTCGCGTCGGGTCTCGCCGTCACGGCGCTGGTCGAGCCGGAGTGGCCCGGCGGCCACGACCGCGAGTGGGGCGGCTGGAGCCCGCTGCGCGGCCGCCACCTGCCCGGCACCGCGATCTTCACCTGCCTGAAGCGGGCGTAGCGCCCACCGCGTTCCACGCGCCTCCGGCCTGTCCGGTCCACTCCGGGCAGGTAGGAGAGCAGCACGAGGAGAGTCTCTCCCCCGCCCGCGAGGGGAGGCGCGTCAGAGCCGCACGACCACGGTGTTCGCCGCGCGGTCGTGCAGGCCGCGCTGGTCGCGGTCCCAGATGAGCGCCGGTACGGCCAGGCAGAGCAGCAGGGTCCGCGCCAGCACCGGAACGAACCGTGGACGGCCGCCGTCGAGCGTGGCGACCCGGATGCCGAGCAGCCGCATGCCGAAGGTCATACCCGTGGTGCCCACCAGCAGGATGTTGGCCAGGGCGAAGATCGCAAGCGGGACCCATCCCTGCTCGGCGGGGTTCACCCGCAGGAGTCCCTGGGCGATGGCCCAGGTGCAGATCATCCAGTCGATCACGAGGGCGCCGATCCTGCGGCCGAACCCCGCCACCGCGCCACTGCCCTGCCGGGGCAGCCCGAGCCGCTCTCCGGGGTAGCCCAGGTCGACTCCGGCCGAGCGGACGCCGCCAAGCCAGGTCTGGGTCCAACGGGGCTGCTGCCTGCTGCTCATAGCTCAACGGTATCCGCCCCGGAGGCCGCTCCCGCATCTCCGATGCCGACAGCGCGGATCACACGGAGGCCGTATGTAAGGAGAACCCGTGCCGCGAGGACTGCGGACCGGGGTCCCGGAGGTGAGACTCGGGCCGTTACCGACATACGACCCAGGCGGCCCCGGACGTAAGACTCGGGCAAAAGAACGCTTTCCGCGACCCGTTTCCCCAGGTGGGGCGACTAGCGTGAAGACGGCTTTTCCTTAACACGAGCGAAACAGTTGAGACACGGGGCGGTAACGGCGCAGGCCTACCTTCGGCTCTGATAGCCCGTGCCCCTTGGGAGGTTCGCGTGTTCAACTCCGCCGACGACGTCCTGAAGTTCATCAAGGACGAAAGGGTGCAGTTCGTCGATGTCAGGTTCACCGACCTGCCGGGGACGACGCACCACTTCACTTTCCCCACGGAGAACTTCGGTGCGAACGTCTTCACCGACGGTCTCATGTTCGACGGCTCGTCGATCCGTGGCTTCCAGGCCATCCACGAGTCGGACATGCTCCTGCTGCCCGACCCGTCCACGGCCGTACTGGACCCCTTCCGGCAGCACAAGACGCTCAACATCAACTTCTTCGTGCACGATCCGCTGACGGGTGAGCCCTACAGCCGCGACCCTCGCAACGTCGCCCGCAAGGCCGAGGAGTATCTCAAGGGCACCGGCATCGCCGACACGATCTGCTTCGGCCCCGAGGCCGAGTTCTACATCTTCGACGACGTGCGGTTCGAGACCAGCGCCCACGAGAGCTACTACCACATCGACTCGGTCGAGGGCGCCTGGAACACCGGCAAGGCCCAGGAGGGGGGCAACCTCGGCTACAAGCCGCGCTACAAGGGCGGCTACTTCCCAGTGCCGCCGATGGACCACTTCACCGACCTGCGTTCGGCGATGGTCCGCCGGCTGATCGACGCAGGCGTCGAAGTGGAGATGCAGCACCACGAGGTCGGCACGGCCGGCCAGGCCGAGATCGACTTCCGGTTCAACACGCTGCTCAAGGCCGCCGACACCATGATGCTGTACAAGTACATCGTCAAGAACACGGCCCTGGAGTACGGCCACACGGTCACCTTCATGCCCAAGCCGCTCTTCGGCGACAACGGCTCCGGCATGCACTGCCACCAGTCGCTCTGGAAGGACGGCGCGCCGCTCTTCTACGACGAGGTCGGCTACGCGGGCCTGTCCGACACCGCCCGCCACTACATCGGCGGCCTGCTCAGGCACGCCCCGTCGCTGCTGGCCTTCACCAACCCGACGGTGAACTCCTACCACCGCCTGGTCCCGGGCTACGAGGCCCCGGTCAACCTGGTCTACTCCCAGCGCAACCGCTCGGCGTGCATCCGCATCCCGCTCACGGGTTCCAACCCGAAGGCCAAGCGCATCGAGTTCCGCGTGCCGGACCCGTCCTGCAACCCGTACTTCGCCTTCGCCGCCCAGCTCATGGCCGGCATCGACGGCATCCGCAACAAGATCGAGCCGGCCGAGCCGGTCGACAAGGACCTCTACGAGCTTCCTCCGGAGGAGGCCCACAACATCCCGCAGGTCCCGGGCTCGCTGCCGGAGGTGCTGGCCGCCCTCGAGGCCGACCACGAGTACCTGCTGGAGGGCGGCGTGTTCACGCCGGACCTGATCGAGACCTGGATCGCCTACAAGCGCGAGAACGAGATCGACCCGATCCGCCTGCGCCCGCACCCGCACGAGTTCGAGCTCTACTACGACGTCTGATCGGTTAAGGCCGTGACCTGCGGAAACCCTGATGGGTGATCCGCCAGGGCACATACAGGGCATTCAGGCATCCCGTGTGAGGCCGTCGAGTGACCGTCCGTTCAGGGCGCGCTCGACGGCCTTTCGCAGCAGCGTCACCAGGACGGCGGGAGCGAGCGCATGAGCACGACCCGTTCGCGGCTCCGGGCGGCGCATCTTCTCCAGCAGGAGATCATGTTGCGCAGCGGAAATGTGGCGCAAGGTAGTTCGGTGGTCACGGATTACGGCTAGAAAAGAGAGCGCTCTCGCTCATATCGTCTTGATGACCGCCCGGTGACGCTGGCTGTTGATGATGATTGCGAGCCCGATATGTCATATCAGAAGCCGACGCTCGAGGACGTGGCACGCGAAGCCGGCGTGTCGCGGGCCACGGCCTCTCGGGTGATGAACAACATGCCGGGTGCCTCGGGTCCCACTCGCGCTCGCATCGCCGAAGTAGCGGCAGCTCTCGGGTATCGGCCCAACGAGGCGGCACGGGCGCTGGCCTCCGGTCGCCGGATGATCGTTGACCTCGTCGTGATCAACTACGACCCCGATCTGTCCTGGATCGGCGGTCATCCCTACTTCAGCCGAGTCATCGCGGGAATGATGTCCGCGCTCGACGGCAGCGCCGTACATCTGCAGATCCATGTGAGTCTTATGGCAGGAGCGGTAGAGCTCATCGACACGGTCGCACGGCAGGCGACGGTCGGCGCCGTTCTGGTCAACGTCCCCCCGGACCTGGCGATGCGTTTCCACCGCCGCTGCCCGCAGGTGGTATCGCTCAACACCCCTGCCCCATCGGTCCCCATCGTGGAGTCGGAGAACACCGCCGGGGCCTACGCCGCTGTCGGCCACCTTCACCAAATCGGCTGCCGCCGGATCGCAGCGATTCACGGCCCTGCGATCAACGCGTGTGCAAGCAGCAGAAGAGCTGGTCACCTCGGCTTGATCGGAGATGCCGGTATACCTGATATCGCTGCGGGCGGCGGGTTTCTGCGGGAGGGCGGCTACCGCGCGGCGGCCGAATTGCTGGCCCGGCATCCCGAGGTGGATGGTCTGTTCGTGTCCAGTGACCTGATGGCCGCAGGCGCGGTGCAGGCGATCACGGCCACGGGCCGTCGGATCCCGGACGACATCGCTGTGGTCGGTTTTGACGACAGCATCGCCGCGACATGCGCGAATCCTCCGCTGAGCACGATCCGGCTACCGGTCGAGGAGATGGCCGCCGCGGCTACCAAAGCACTCTTGGACGGGGACCTTCCCTCCCAGTGGCAGAAGAGTTTTCCGGTCCAGCTCGTCACACGGCAGAGCACTGACCCGACCGCGGATTACCTGACGTCTTGGGCTGCGGCCACCACCTGACACCCATCAATGTCCGCGATCCGCTCGGTGCTCCTACCCGCCGAGCGGTCCGTTGAGGTTCCCACCGAAAGGCCGTCATGCCCGCGATCCCCCCGCAGCCGGCGCCATCGATCCCGCTCCGTGCAGCGATCCGAGCGACCTACATCGTGTTCGCCGGCTGCGGATTCCTCTTCGCGAGCTGGGTCGCTCGGATTCCGCAATTGCGCGACCACCTGGCCCTGGAGCCCGCACAGCTCGGGTGGGTGCTGCTCGGCGCCGCCGCCGGTGCGGTGGTGTCCCGGCCATTGTCGGGTCCGATCGTCGTCCGCCTCGGTCAGCGACGAACAGTCACCATCACTGGGATCCTCGGGAGTATAGGGCTTGTCGTCATCGGTCTCGGCGATGTCACCGGTCTCACGGTGCTCGTCGCAGGACTGCTTGTCATCGGCTTCGCCACCGCTGCCTGGGATGTGGCGATGAACGTCCAGGGAACCGAGGTCGAGCGCGCTCTAGGCCGGTCGATCATGCCCAGGTTCCACGCCGCATTCGCCGCGGGCACCGTCGCCGGTGCGGCGCTCGGCGCCGCCATGGTCGCATTGCAGATACCCGTGGCGGGTCATCTCGCGGGCGTCGCTCTCATCGTGGCCCTTGCCGTCCCGCTCGCCGCCCGCGACTACCTCCCTGACTATCGCCAGGTCGACGACCACTCTGATTCGGTCAACGGCCCGACCCGTGGCACGTTGCGCGCCTGGAGGGAACCGAGAACCCTCCTCATCGGCCTGTTCGTTCTCGCATTCGCCTTCGGCGAGGGCGCCGCCAACGACTGGATCGCGGTTGCCCTCATCGACGATCACGGCGCTGCCGAAGCCGTGGGTGCTCTTGGTTTTGCGATCTTCCTGGCGGCCGTCACCGTGGTCCGATGGTTCGGGGCAAGTCTGCTCGACCGCTACGGACGGGTACTCGTCCTCCGCGTCCTCGGCGTGATCACCATCGTCGGCCTGCTGCTGTTCATCTTCGGCCCGAACCTTCCGATCGCTTTGATCGGTGCCCTGCTGTGGGGCGCGGGAACCGCTTTCGGCTACCCCGTCGGCATGAGCGCCGGCGCCGACGACCCCAGGCACGCCGCCGCCCGTGTCACCGTCATCTCCACTGTCGGCAAGCTGGCCGCATTCACCGGCCCGCCCTTGATCGGCTGGCTCGGTGACCACGCCACGGTGCTACGCGCCCTCCTGGTCGTTGTCGCGCTGCAAGGGGTGGCCCTTCTCATTGCCGGGGCCACCAAGCCCTTGCAACCGGAACCGGACGACCCGCACCTCCTCGGACAGCTCTCTCAGCCCGCCTGACACGATCACACCCCACCGGCGCGCATCTACCAGCAGAGCAGAGCGGCGAGCCATCAACGAGGAACCTGCCCTTCCCTACAGATCAGAAGGTGCCTGGCTGGTGTTCTGCTTGTCCCGGCTCCAGATTTCGGTGCATCGAGGGAGGTCTTTGATGCTTCCGCCTTCAGGGATCATGCCCCAGAGGAAGGGGATCAGGTACTGAGGCGGTTCGCCCAGGAGCACGGCTAGTTCGTCCTCGGTGACGGTGAGGGTGAATGCCGCGCCCGGTTGCCCGGGGTTCCATCCCTGTTCGATGGCTCGCCGGATGCATCCGACGACGAGGGCGGGGCGGACCGCGATCGTCCGTTCTCCGAGCCGGTTGTCCGGCCGAGCGCAGGGAAATGACACCACGAGGACGTGCCCCGGCTCCTCGGTCCGCTCAACGGTGACGGTGAGGGGACTCCAGCCGTTGCCCTGGCAGTAGGTGGGCCTGTGCCGGATCCGCCAGCGAAAGGCGGTGCCGTCGACGCTGATGAGCCGTGAGCCCTTCCTGGGCATCGCCACGGGCGCCTCCAAGCTTCTGCTCTGTTCCGTCGCTGTTCCGTGGGAGTACCAAAAGCAGCGAGAAGTGACGCGAGACGCCCGCAAGCGTAACCGCTGCTCATCCCCATGATCGAGCTGTTTTCGCAGGTGGCCTGATCACGCATCGGAGATCACCCAGATCTGCGAGGGCAGGGCACACTCAGGGCACATGGGCACGAGAAGCAGTGCGAAACGATGAGAACCGACGAACGCCGAAAGCCCAGCTCAGTACATAAGCTGGGCGATCAGCGCAGATCAGCCACCATGGCGGATCACATCTACGACGTCTGACCCACGCAAACCCCGAACTGTCCACACAACCGGGGCAACTTCAGGTCCGGAAGCGGCATCCGGAACGGAAGCCGGTTGAAACCACGGGGTGGGCGGCCAGCCTGGTGTGCCACCAATGATCGCTCTCGGCGGGGATGCGTACTACTCCCGCCGGTATCAATTCGTTGCCTGTATAAGGGGATACGAATGTCATTATGTACGGTGTTCTTGGAGCCGTAGTTGAGCCATGGGGTCGTCTAATGGGCAGTGGGAACGGGGATGTCGCCGGTGGGCTGGCTGAGACGATTGAGGCGCTGCGGGCCGAGCTGACGGCGGCGATGGTGCGGGGCAGCGGGAAACCGCTGCAGTTCGAACTGGGGCAGGTGGACGTCGAGTTGACGCTCGCCATCAGTCGCGAGGGTTCGGGGGACGGTGGGCTGCGGTTCGGGGTGGTCTCGTTTGGAGCAGCGGGGAAGGCAGCGTCGGAGACGACGCACCGGCTGTCGCTCACCCTCAGCCCGGTGACGGCGCGTGGCGACGGTCCCGTGCGCGTGACCGCGGACGTCGACGGCGAGCCACGCTGAGGAGGACCGGAGCGTGCTGCTGACCGCGCGGCGCGTTGCGGAGGTGTACAACCCGCAGGCCCGCGTGGTGGGCTCGGGATGGTTCGTCACTCCGCAGCTCGTGCTCACGGTGTGGCATGCAGCTGAAGGCAGCGCGCGGGACGGCGAGCCCGCGCCCGGCGCGCCGCCGCGTCGTGCCCTGTCTCCGGCGGCACTGGGCGAGCTGAGCCGCGGCCGCGAGCGGTGCCGGGTACGGGCGTTGGCGGACGCCTATAAGGAACGGCCGTTCCGGGACGCGGTGACCGTGTGGTGGCGGCCCGAGGCCGATGTGGCGCTGCTGCTGGTCACCGAGGACGCCCACGGTCCGGCACCGTCGGTCGGGTGGTCAACGACGTACTGGGCCGATCTCACCTCCGCCGACCCCGTCGAGGTAACCGCCGTTGGCTTCCCCGACCACGACGTGGTGGGCAGGATACGCGAGTCGCGGCAGCTCAGCGGGATCGTGCATCCATTGTCGGGGGTACGGGCCGGGCACTGGGTCATCACGACCGGCGCGCTGGCGCGGCCGACACTCGGCAACGGATGGGCGGGAATGTCCGGGGCGGCGCTGTTCGCCGGGGACCGGCTGGTGGGCATCATCACCGCCTCCGCCGGTGGCGCGTCCGGATCGGTCGCCGAACTGCGGGCCGTGCCCGCGCGGACGTTCGCAGACGATCCGCTGCTCGTGGCGTGGATCCGGTGGGCCGGTGGCGCGGGCATGTGGGCGTACGGGCACATCGAGCAGCCGGAGCCGAGCCGGAGGGCACCCGGTGACCTCCGGCGGAAACGGCGTACGGCCAGTCTCTTGACGAGCCCGCCTTCGCTGCTACTGGGCACGGCAGCCGCCACGGGCGCCGCCCTCCCCTTGGGAGCAGCGCCCGCAGCCGCCGTGGCCACCACCGGATGCGCAGCCACCGCGGTACGCGCATGGCACCTGCGGCGAAACAGCCCGCTGTTACCGCCTGAGCTGCTCGCCGTCGCTCCTGCGGCCGACGCCGTGCACGACCGCGGAGGCCTCACCTACCGCGCCGCCGAGCCTGGCGAGCTCGCCCGCGTCTACACCCAGCAGCACCTTGGCGCCACCGCTGAGCGGGACGCCAAAGCGCCGATAGAGCCTTTTCGCGTCACTGGACAGCCGGTGTCCGTCGAGCGCCTCCTCACCGACCCGGCCGTCCGCCATATCGTCGTCACCGGCGAGGCGGGGGTGGGCAAATCCAGCCTGCTGGAGTACGTGGAGGTCATCGCCTGGCGGTGGTGGCGGGCTGCGACCCGCGCCGAGAGGCGAGGCGGAGCACCGTTCGGGCCGCTGCTTCCCCTGCGGATCGCCGCGCGCGAGCTGGTAGGGAAGGACTCCATCGCCTCGGCCGTCGGGCCGCAGGCGCGGGCGCTGCTGGATGCCGACCCGCCGGTGCCGGGTGCGCAGGTGCTGGTGTTGGTCGATGCGCTGGACGAGGTGATCCAGCCCGCGGACTGGCGGCAGATGATGGAGGTCCTGCTCGTCACGGCTCGAGAGAGCACAAGCGGGCCCGGCATGGAGCGCCGACTGATGCTTTCCGCGCGCAGCCTGCACGACAGCACCTGGCGCGGCCTCGCCGACGTCGGGGCCACCGAGTTCCGCCTGCAGCCGTTCACCGCCGAGCAGTTACGCCGGTTCGTGATGGCGCATCAGACGGGCGGTGCCGAGCGGCTGACGGATCCCGAGGTCCACAAGCAGGCCACGGCACGGGCTGCGGAGTTCCTGGCGTACGTGCGAGCGAACGGCATGCTCGACCTGGTGCGACTGCCGCTGCTGGCGCATCTCGCGGTCAGCCAGTACTTCGACACGGGTGACGAGTCGCACGTGCAGACCCGCAGGGTCGACCTGTACGCCCGCGCCGTGGCGGAGTTCCTCGGCCGATTCCCAGAGTGGCAGGGCCCATACGAGCCACAGCTGCGGGACCGCATCGAGGAGCTGCTCGGCCAGCTGCGCGAGCGGTACGCCCAGTACGCTCCGCGCCACGTTGCCGTCACTGCCGCCCTGCACAGCTTCCTCGGCGACCTGGCCGACGCGCATCTGCGGCATGGCGCACCGCTCATCCGTGCCGCCACAGGTCTGCTGACCGATTCGGCGCACGACGACCCGTACCAGCGCCGGGCGGTGACCTCGCTGCTGGAGGCCACCGGCTTGGTCGTCGACGTCCATGCGGCCCATCCTCGCTTCCTGCACCGCACGTTCGCCGAGTACCTGGCCGCAGCGCACCTCAGGGACCGCTACGGCACCGATCCCGCCGTCTGGGGCGACGCCCTTTCCGACGCCGACACCCGCATCGCCGCGCTGTTCGCCTTCGACCGTCATCCGGCCGACCTGCAACGCGAGATCGTCGGCCGACTGGCCGCCGATCCGCAGCGGGTGGAGCAGGCCGCGTGGCTGCTGGCGGAGGGCATGTGCGACGACGAGACCCGCGACCGGATCCTCGAGCAGCTGTGGCAGCGCCCCAACAAGCAGGAGCGCGGCATGGTCCCGGTCATCCGGAACTGGCAGCAGACCAATGCCGCGCTCGCCCATCTCCCCCAGCAGCAGCGCCGACTGCACGACATGGCGACTCACCCCGACTCCGTCCCCGTCGACCGGATCAACGCCGCCGCAGCACTGGCCGGTCACGACCCGCGCGGTACGGACCTGCTGCACGACTTCGCCCACGACACCTCGTTCGCCATGCAGCTGCGGATCGCCGCGGCGGCGCACCTGGCTCACATCGACCGGCCGACGGGCACGGAACTGCTCACCAGGTTCGCGGACGACGCCACGTCCCGCCACTGTGCCCGGGCCGCCGCCCGGCTCGCCGAACACGACATCCCCGCGGGCACCTCCCGGCTGCGCACCCTGGCCGCGGACTCGCGCTACCCTGACCTGGCCAGGGTCGAAGCGGCCGTCGGGCTGTGCGCCTATGATCGTGCGACCGGGACCGACTGGCTGCGCCGGTTCGCCGCCGACGGGCGCTTCTTCGGGGACTGTCGGGTCTACGCGGCCGACACCCTCGCCGCGTTCACCGATGCGAGCGACCAGGCGCGTACCGAGGCGACGCTGCTGCTTGAGCGCATCGCCCGCGACAAAGGCGTCGACGCCGGCTACCGCGTCGAGGCGGCACATCGGCTCGCCCGCTACGACACCGACGCCGGCACCCTCCTCCTGCGCGGCTTCGCCGACGGCGTCTTGCACGGCCGCTACAGGTGCGACGCCGCGGTGCTGCTCGTGCAGCACGACCATGCGGCAGGGGTGCGGGCTCTGGACGAGACCGCCCGCGCGGTTGGCGGGAAACCCCAGCACCGACTGCGCGCGGCAGCCGAGCTCGCCCACTGGGAACCGGCCGAAGGAGAAGCCCGATTGGCCGCCCTGGCCGGGGAACCCGGCTGGGAGAACGGCCCGCGCATCCAAGCCGCCGCTCTGCTCGCCCGACGCAACCGGGAAGCGGGTCTCCCCCTGCTGCGCTCGTACGCCGCCGAACTGAGCGGTGAAGCCCGCGTGACCGCCGCGCACGCACTCGCGGATGTGGATCGGGAGGAGGGGCTGCGACTGTTGCGGGAGCTGGCCGAATCGCCGGACGCGAGCCGCTCCGTGCGGGTCCACGCGGCCGACGCCATAGGCGACTTCGACCCGCAGCTGAAAGACGTGACATTGCGAAAGATCGGGGTTGATATCGCACCGGGGGGCTGGTTCAAGATATAACACCCGTATCGGGGTCTGTGTGGACGGTGACCAAGCGGCGCAAGCTCACCGACAGAAAGGCGACATGCGGTGATCCCCCGCATCGGTGGTGGTCCGGATCCGGTTGGTCAGGCGCGGAAGATGGCGCGCAAGGGCGACTGGCAGGGTCTGTGGTGGCTGATCCTTTCACAGCCGCTGCCGCAGGCCGCGGGTGCGGCGGCACACCTGAAACTCCGCAAGTGGACTCCTCGGTCGGACGCCGACGCCCGCCTCGCCGACATCCTCACCGGCATCGATCCCAAGGAGACGATCCGGCTCGGCAAGGAGCTGTTCAACCGTACGACCCAGAAGCTGCCCGGCCACCTGGGCTTCGCCAACCCGGTGGGCTTTTCCGTACGTCACCCGATCGTGGCGCTCGACATGAGGGGTCACGACCTGCACACCTCGCGCGTCGTCACCGTCGACCGGACGGGCGTGCGGTCGACGCTGTACGAAGGGCCCGCGCAGCACTGGTCGCTGTGCGCGCTCGACAGCGAAACGGTCATCGCCCGCCGGGAATTCGACAGCGGAGGCTACCGCGGCGACACGGAGATCGTCGAGTACACCCCGGGCCGGGAGACCGTCCTGTTCCACGGCGGTGGCCTGCTGGACGCGGTGGTAGAGGCGACCGCGACGGGTTTCGTGGTCGGTACGAAGCTGAGCAGGGTCGCATTCGCCCTCGCCGAGGGCGAGCAGGAGACGCTCGATCTGGCGGAGTTCGGGATCCGTCGCGCCGATCTGTTCGCCGTCGATGCCACCGGGACCCGGATCGCCTTCGCGGAAGGCACCCGGATGCTGATCACCGACAGCAGGTTGCAGCCGCTGCACGACCTTGTGGTGGAGTCCCGGCTGCATAGCGAGTTCAGCTTCAACGCGATCACCTTTACCGAGGACTCCATCGTCACCTACGGCCGCGGCCTGGGTCTGTATCGCTGGCAGGTCATCGGTGACCGCCTCCGCGGCCTGCACTCGAGCCTGCACTCCTCACCGCGTACGTTCTTCAGGCTCAACCCGGTGGCGCCGTGGAACCTTCTGGTGGCGGAGGGCGGCAACGTCAACTATTACTACGATATCGCCACCCTCGACCGTTGCCCAGCCCCGGACTTCCTGGTGCAGGCGGGTCCCGACGGGAACGACGACGACCTGCGGATCCCACGCGCCATCGGGAGATTCACGGCGTCGGCGTACGGTCGGCTGGCGGTGTACGAGGGGGGCCTGGCGACCCACACCCGCAACTCGGTGACGGACTTCTACTCGACCGTCGTCCAGGACCTGGAGCACCCGCTCAATATCCTGGCGAAACCGGTCTCCACCCTCAACGCGGCCGATGCGGACCGCGTCCGCCGGCACCTGAAACCGTCGTCCGGCACGGCGGACACGTACTCCCTCACGGCCACCGAACGGGCCGTGCTGGAGGCGGCGGTGAAGGCGTGCGAGTGGGCGCCTAAGGTGAACGGCAGCTGACCTCCGCTGCAATGCGGCGAGCCGCCATGTCTGTGGATCGCCTCCACGCGACGCGGTCGCCGCGAAGCTGGGCATCGGCACCGCCGAGACCTCGCGCAAGTGGGTCCGCCAAGCCCAGATCGACGAAGGAACACGACCGGGAACGACCGGCGATGAGTCGGCGGAACCGAAGCGGCTGCGGCGGGAGAACGCCGGGCCAACGAGATCCTGATGGTCGCCGTCACGAGCGCCGGCCGTACGGCCATGGTGGGTTCCCAAGCCAGGCATCCGGCCGAGAACCGGAGATCATCCCGATCTGCGAAGCAGGGCACGTTCGACGGCCTTTCGCATGCCTTCCCCCGGCACTTGGAGTGCGTCACGGCCCGCGAGCGGAAGGAGTCGTCTGCGGTGTGCCGGAGGACGAGGACAGGGAGGGTCGCTCCCCCCGGGGGGATCCGGCCGGTAGCGGACAGATGTTTGGGGATATCACTTGGCCGAACGACCTGGCACAGTACTGTGGGTGCGATTGACGTCACTTTAGGTAAAGTTTGCCAGTCGGTCCAAGAGAGTAGGCACGCTCATGCAGGCTTTCACACTGCCCGACTTCTACATGTCGTATCCGGCCAGGATCAACCCCCATCTGGAACGCTCCCGCGAACACAGCGCGGCCTGGGCCCGGCGGATGGGCATGCTCGACTCGCCCAAGCCGGGCGGCGGCGTCGTCTGGGATGAGGCGGCACTGGCCAGGATGGACTACGCGCTGATGTGCGCCTACACCCATCCGGACTGCGACGGCCCCACCCTGGACCTGATCACCGACTGGTACGTCTGGGTGTTCTTCTTCGACGACCACTTCCTTGAGCAGTTCAAGTACTCCCGTGACCTTGCCGGGGCGAAGGCCCATCTCGACCGCCTCGAACTGTTCATGACCGCGGAGGGGGAGACGCCGCCGGAGCCGGCGAACCCGGCCGAGGCGGGGTTGAAGGACCTGTGGGAGCGCACGGTGCCTGCGATGTCCCTCGGGTGGCGGCGGCGCTTCATCACCAGCACGCACAACCTGATGGTGGAGTCGATGTGGGAGCTGGACAACATCGACCGTGGCCGGATCGCCAACCCGATCGAGTACGTGCAGATGCGGCGCAGGGTCGGCGGGGCACCGTGGTCGGCGAACCTCGTCGAGTACGCCGTCGGCGCGGAGATCCCCGACGGCCTTGCCGGGACGAGGCCGATGCGGGTCCTGTCGGACACCTTCTCCGACGCCGTGCATCTGCGCAACGACCTGTTCTCCTACCAGCGCGAGGTCCGGGAGGAGGGAGAGAACTCCAACGCGGTGCTGGTCTTCGAGCGGTTCTTCGGCTGTTCCACGCAGGAGGCCGCCGAACTCGTCAACGACCTGCTGACCTCCCGGCTGCAGCAGTTCGAGAACACGGCGCTGACCGAGGTCCCGGCCCTGCTGGCCGAGAACGTCGTGCCGGTGCACGAGCAGGCCGGGGTGGCCGCCTATGTCAAGGGCCTGCAGGACTGGCAGTCCGGTGGCCACGAGTGGCATGCGCGCTCCAGCCGCTACATGAACGAGGGCGCCGTCTCGGGTCCCGGCGGTGCGCTGGGGAGCCCGACCGGTCTGGGCACCTCCGCCGCCCGGCCGGTGTTCTCTCCGGGAAGACTGGGTCTGCGGCGCAGGGTCCAGCAGCAGTCGCACCTGCCGTTCCAGCAGGTGGGGCATCTGCCGCTGCCGGAGCTCTACATGCCCTACCCGATCCGTACCAGCCCGCACCTGGACGCCGCGCGACGCTACGCGGCCGGCTGGGCTCGGCAGATGGGCATGTTCGACTCGGTGCCCGGGGTGGAGATCGGCGGGATGTGGGACGAGCGACGCTTCGTCGGCTTCGACTTCGCTCACTGCGCCGCGATGATCCACGCCGACGCGAGCCCCGAGCAGCTCAACCTGTCCTCGGACTGGCTGGCCTGGGGAACGTACGGCGACGACTACTTCCCCGTGGTGTTCGGGGCGACCCGTGATCTCTTGGCGGCGAAGCTCTGCAACGACCGGCTGTCGGCGTTCATGCCGCTGGACACCGGGACCCCCATCCCGGAGCCGACCAACGCCATCGAGCGGGGCCTCGCCGACCTGTGGCGGCGCACCGCGGGGCCGATGAGCCCGCCCGCCCGGCGGCAGTTCCGCACGGCGGTCGAGGACATGACCTCCAGCTGGCTGTGGGAGCTGGCCAACCAGGCCCAGCACCGTGTCCCCGATCCGGTCGACTACATCGAGATGCGCCGCAAGACGTTCGGATCGGACATGACAATGAGCCTGGCCCGGCTCGCGCACTCCGACGTGGTCCCCCCGGAGATCTACCAGACACGGGTCATGCGCGAGCTGGACACCGCGGCGCAGGACTACGCCTGTTTCACCAACGACCTGTTCTCCTACCAGAAGGAGATCGAGTTCGAGGGTGAGGTCCACAATCTCGTCCTGGTCGTGGAGAACTTCCTGAACGTGGACCGCTGGAAGGCCCGAGACGTCGTGGCCGACCTGATGACGACACGGATGCGGCAGTTCGAGCACATCCTCGCCAACGACCTGCCGGCCCTTTTCGACGACTTCGCTCTCGACGAGCCGGTCCGCAGGATTCTCACCCGCCACGCCGACGACCTCAAGGAGTGGATGTCGGGAATCCTGGAATGGCACCGCAGGTGCGTGCGGTACACCGAGGCCGAACTCCGGCGTAACCGGATCATGGGCGCGTCGGCGGAGACGGGTTTCTCGTTCCTGCCCACGGGGCTGGGCACCTCGGCGGTGCGGGTCGCAGCCTCAGCGGGGAGCCAACGTCCAAGCCGGTGAGGATCTCGGTCGGTGGGTGAGCTGAGCGGTCGTCTGCTCGGTCATGCCGCGAGCAACTCTTCGGCATGACCGAGCACGGCATCGAGCACCGGCTGATCCGAAGCGAGCTCGGTATCCAGGAAACCAAGGACGTCGCGGATCGCGACCGGCAACGGCTCGGACGCGAAGCCGGCCAGCTGCGCCTGCGCGGGGTCCTTCACAGGCGTCCCTTTCCCCCGCAGATGGCACACCCACGCGGCCAGGATCCGGGTCGCGCCCTGCGGTACGCGCCCCTCTGCGCGCTCGGCCCGCAGTGCGGGCACGACGCGGACGGGCAGCTTCTGCGAGCCGTCCGCTGCGATCTGGGCGAGGAGGTGCCGGATGTTCGGATTGGCGAACCGTTCCAGCAGAGCGACCCGGTAGGACGCGACCTCGTCCATGGACACGGTCAGGTGCCGTCCCGCCTCGTCCCACCACTGCTCCAGCCACACTCGGCAGATCGGGTCTGCGACGGCGTCAGCCACCGTCTCGTGGCCGCGGATGCCGGCACCGTAGGCGAGCAGCGAGTGCCCGCCGTTGAGCAGCCACAGCTTGCGCTGCTCGAAGGGCGCGACCTCGTCCACGAATATGGCGTCGGCACTCTCCCAGGCCGGACGGCCGCCTGGGAAGTCCCCGCTGATGACCCACTCGCTGAACGGCTCGGTGACCACTGGCTCCGCATCCGCCAGCCCTGTCACGGCAACAACGGTTCCGCGATCGGCGTCGACGGTCCTGGGGGTGATCCGATCCACCATGCTCGTGGCCCAGGAGACACTGTCCGCGATCCACGTCGCGAGTGTGGGATCCACCAGGATGGCCAGCTCGCCCACGACTCCGGCGATCATTGTGCCGTTCCCGGGTAGGTTGTCGCACGACATGACCGTGAGCGCTCCACCGCCGGCGGCTCGACGTGCGAGGAATCCCGCCACAAGGCGGCCGGGCGCGGTCATGACCGGAGCGGTCGGATCCGACACAAGTGCTGTGACATCCTGCTGAACCTCAGGCCGGTCACTGGCGAGGTGACCGTCGGGGCCGCGCCAGTATCCCGCCTCGGTGACAGTCAGAGTGATGATCGAGATTTCGGTGGAGCGCAGGTAGTCCAGCCACGCCGCGTGGTCTCCGGCCGGGTGTACCGCGGAGACACTGCCGATGACCTCGAACTGATCGCCGTCACTCCCCCGCGTCACCAACGTGTAGAGCCCGTCCTGCGGAGCGAGCGCGTCGGCCAGCGAAGCGGATCGGCCGGTGAAAGCGGCGATGCCCCACTCCTTCGCGTCGGATGCGCGGGCGGTGTACCACGCCTGGTGCGCCCGGAAGAAGTTGCCCAGCCCCAGGTGAACGATGCGTACGGGCGCCGCGCCCTGATCCGCCACAGTGGCACGGGACAGCCGCGGGGCCGTGGAGCCGGGCAGCTTACGTGCGATCACAGCTTGAAGACGTTTCGGGGGTTGTCGGCGACGAGCTGAATTGCCGTCTCCGTCGCTTCGTCCTCGTCGATCCGGTGCTCGGCGACAAGGTGGGCGAGATAGCCGCTGTCCAGCCGGCGTGACATGTCATGCCGGGCCGGGATCGAACAGAACGCGCGGGTGTCGTCAATGAAACCGGAGGTCCGGCCGAAGCCGGCGGTTTCCGTTACCGCGGAACGGTAACGGCGAATGGCCTCGGGTGCGTCCAGGAACCACCACGGCGCCCCCGCGTAGACCGACGGGTAGAAGCCGGACAGTGGGGCGATCTCTCGGGAGAAGACCGTCTCGTCGAGAGTGAACAGGACCAGATGGAATCCGGGATGGGTGCCGTACCGCTCAAGCAGCGGCTGCAGGGCACGGGTGAGCTCGACCTGCACCGGGATATCGTGACCGGTGTCGACTCCGAACCTCTCGAACGTCGGGGTGTGATGGTTGCGGTGGACGCCGGGGTGCAGCGTCATGACCAGTCCGTCCTCGGCGGACATGCGGGCCATCTCCAGCAGCATGTGCCGGCGGAAGGCCGTGGCCTCGGCCTCGCGTGCCCGCCCGGAGCGGGCGGCGCGGTAGATGCGCGCGGCTTCGTTGTCCGGCAACGGCTCGGCACGGAAGTCGAGGTGACTGTGGTCGGCCGAGGTGGCGCCGTGGTCGATGAAGTACCTGCGCCGGCCCTCCAACGCCGCGATATATCCGGTGTAGTCGGTGACGTCGATGCCCGACACCTCGCCGAGGAGGGTGACGTTGTCGTTCCATCCGGCCTGGGCCGGCTCCAGGTAGCGGTCGGGCCGGAAGGTGGGGATGACGCGGGCGTTCCAGGTGGGGTCGGCGGCAAGCGCCTCGTGGGCGGACAGGTCATCGGCCGGGTCATCCGTCGTGGCGAGCACCTCGATGCCGAATTGCTCGAACAGCGCCCGCGGCCGGAACTCGTCCTTGGTGAGGCAGGCCGCGATCTGGTCGTAGATGAAATCCGCGTTGTCTTCCGACGGCCGCCGCGTGACCCCGAAGATGTCGGAGAGCTCGGAGTCGAACCAGTAGCGCACCGGCGTGCCGCGGAAGGCCGGCCAGTGCGAGCAAAGGTGGCGCCAGGCCCGTCGCGACTGCGCCTCGGTCAGCCGGTCCTGACCCACGCCGAGCTCCTGAAGGGGCACACCATTGGCGTGCAGCATCCGGGTCACGTAGTGGTCCGGAGTCACCAGCAGCGACGCGGGGTCGGAGAAGGACAGGTTCTCAGCCAGGAGCCGCGGATCGACGTGACCGTGGGGAGAGATGATCGGCGATTCCCGCACCGCGTCGTAGAGCCGACGGGCGATGGCGCGAGTCTCCGGATCGGCCGGCAGCAGCCGGTCGGGGTGCGGCTGGAGCGAGGCGATCTGCGGCATGTCCGTCATCATGGTCGAGGTCAGGCCGTGACGGCAATCGGTTGCCATCTGTTGCCACGCGTGCTTGTCGTAGCCGTGGAAAGGGGAAATGGTGCAGTCATGACCGACACTCTCGAAGCCACAGCGGACCTCGCCCGTCAGGCGGCGCGCATCGGCGGACCCGACCAGATGCTGAGTGAGGATCAGGTCATCGCCTTCATCCAGGAACGGCTGGCCGGTGTCGATCTCGACAGCCGCAGCGTCTGCCTGGTCATTCCCGATGGCACCCGCAGCTGCCCGCTTCCTCTGCTGCTCAAGGCGGTCCACGGCGCGCTCGCCGGCCGTGTCAGCCGGATGACCGCCCTGGTGGCCTTGGGGACACACGCCGCCATGGACGAGGACCATCTGGCTGAGCACCTGGGCTATCCGGCGGGGAACCTCGACGCGACGTACCCGGGTCTGACCGTACTCAACCACGAGTGGTGGGACCCGCGGACGTTCGTGTCACTGGGTACGATCTCCGCGGCCCGTATCGAGGAACTGTCCGGCGGCCGGCTCCGTGAGAGCGTCGACGTGCGGCTCAACCGTGCCGTGGTGGAGCACGATGTCGCGCTGGTCGTCGGTCCGGTCTTCCCCCATGAGGTCGTGGGCTTCTCCGGCGGCAACAAGTACTTCTTCCCCGGTGTCGCCGGTGAGGAGGTCATCGACCTGTCACACTGGCTCGGCGCGCTGATCACCAGCGCCGACATCATCGGCACGCGGGGCATCACGCCCGTGCGGGCGTTGATCAACGAGGCGGCTGCCCTGATCACCTCTGACACACTTGGCCTGTGCGTGGTGGCACAGTCGGGCACGGGGGCATTGCACTCGGTCTCCTTCGGAAACACCGCTTCAGCGTGGGCCTCGGCCGCCGAGGTATCGGCCGAGACGCATGTGCGCTACCTCAACGCCCCGGTGAAGCGTGCGCTGGCGGTCATACCGACCAAGTACGAGGACCTCTGGACCGCGGCCAAGGGCTTCTACAAGCTTGAGCCGGTGGTGGCGGACGGCGGCGAGGTCATCCTCTACGCCCCGCACATCACCCAGATCGCCGCGATGCACCCGGAGATCAATGAGATCGGCTACCACTGCCGCGACTACTTCGTGAAGCAGTGGGACCGTTTCAAGCACGTCCCCTGGGGTGTCCTGGCCCACTCCACCCACCTGCGCGGGGCGGGCACGTACGACGAGGAGAACGGCGAGTGCTGCCGGCTCACCGTGACGCTCGCGACCGGCATACCGGAAGATGTGGTCCGCACAGCGAACCTGAACTATCTCGACCCGGGGGACGTGGACGTCGCGGCCTTCCAGGCGGACCCCGAGACCTTCGTGGTGCCCCAGGCGGGCGAGGTCCTCTTCCGGCTGCGCTGAGCGGTCGAATCGCGGACCACCAGTCGCGTCGGCAGCACCACCGGCCGGCCACTACCGGCACGCGCGCCGGCGATGATCGCGAGCAGGTGCTTCACCGCGGTCGCCCCCATCGCGCGTAACGGCGCGGAGACCGTGGTGAGTCCGGGAGTGACCAGGTCGGCCGCGAAGATGTTGTCGAAGCCGATCACGCTGATGTCACCCGGAACCGCGGCGCCCATGGCCCGCAGCCCGCGGATGAGACCGATCGCGAGCTGGTCGTTGTAGGCGAGCACCGCTGATGTGGGATGAGCCGCGAGTTCGGTCGCGGCACGCACCCCGCCCTCCACCGTCGGCGGGAACGGTCCGATCCGGCGGACCTTCAGGTTCAGCTCCGTCGACGCCTCGCGCAGCGACCGCCAGCGCATGCCGTCCGTCCAGCTCGCCTCCGGTCCGGCGACATAGGTGACGGTCTCGTGCAGGAGCCCGCCCAGGTGCTCGGCCGCCCGCCTGACCCCGCGCGGAATATCCGTCACCACACTGGGCACATCGGCGACCGCACGGTTCAGGACGATCACCGGCTTCTGCTTGGCCGTCATCCGGATCGCCGAGTCGGGCATGCGTGAGCCCGCGAGCACGATGCCCTCGATCGTCGGCAGCGACCTTTCCAGAGCCTCCCGCTCAAGCCGGTCCGACTCCTGTGTGTCGGTCAGCAGCATCGTGTAGCCCGCCTCGGCAGCCGCGTTCTGGGCACCACGGATGATCTCGAAGAAGAACGGGTTGGTGATGTCGGAGATGATCAGCGCGATCATCGACGTGCGTGACGTGGACAGTGCCCGCGCCATCGGGTTGGTGCGATAACCGAGTTCGGCCGCGACCTGCCGGATGCGTTCCGCTGTATTGGCGTTCACTCGCCCCGGCCGGGAGAACGCACGCGAGACCGTGGACGGCGCCACCCCTGCGGCGCGGGCCACATCATAGATCGTCGGCTGGGTCATGCCTCACGCTAGGACCGTGGGGCATCCCATGGCAACCGCTTGCCATCGGACCTGAATCATCCACTGACACGAGACAACACATGGCAACCGATTGCCTATTCATGACGACTGATGGCTCAATGGTGAGTTGAGGCAGAAAAAGAGGGCCGGACCAGCTGGGACCTCACGACCCAGTTGACCAGCCGGAGCCCCGGCATGACCGAGGAACCATCCCCTGGACCGAACCGAAACCCCGCTGAGGTGACCGACATGTCACGCATGCTCAACCGTTCCCTGGCCGCCGAACTGGAGGAGGCGGCCGACAGGGTCGCCTCCCTGTTGGCCGGCGCGGCACCACTCGGTGTGGCCTTCTCCGGCGGCGTCGACTCCTCGGTGCTCCTGGCCCTGGCCGTGCGGACCCTCGGCGCCGACCGAGTCGTCGCCGTCCTCGGCGTCTCCCCCAGTTTGGCGGCTGACGAGCGGACCGCCGCCCACGAGGTAGCCGCGTTCATCGGTGCCCGAATCGTCGAGGTGGAGACCTACGAAGGTGACCGCCCGGCATACCGGGCCAACGGACCTGACCGCTGCTTCCACTGCAAGGACGAGCTGTTCACCCGCATCTCCGATCGGGTCGTTGCCACACATGGACTCTCGGCGGTCGCCTACGGCGAGAACGCCGATGATGCGGTCCGCCCTGATCGGCCCGGTTCACGGGCAGCGGCCAGCCACAGGGTACTGTGCCCCCTCGCCGACGCCGGACTGGGCAAGTCCACGGTCCGCGCCATCGCCAGGGCGTTGGGGCTGCCCAGCGCAGACAAGCCCGCAGCCCCCTGCCTGGCCTCCCGCATTCCCCACTTCGAGGAGGTCTCTCCGGAGAAGCTCGCACAGGTGGAGGAGGCCGAAAAGGCTCTGAGATCCTTTGGTTTCGCCGACTCACGTGTGCGTCACCACGGTGACGTGGCCCGGATCGAGCTGCCGGCCGCGGACCTCGTGAGGGCCGTGTCCCCCGGGATCCGCGAGCGGGTCCACTCCGCGGTGAAGGCGGCCGGGTTCCGCTTCGTGACCCTTGACGTCGCGGGCATCCAGTCAGGAGCGTTCACCCTCCCGCTGGTGGCCGTCACGCATGGCTGAGGACTGGCAGGCACCGGAGGCTCTGGCCGCCTTCGCGGAGCTGGATCACGACCGGGTGGCGCGTCGTGGTTATCCGGAAGGGATCTACTGCGAGGGGAAGACCCACGACCAGGTAGCCGCGATCGCCGCAGCCGTCGGGCAGCGCGGCGACGTCACGCTGTTCACCCGGGCGACTCCCGCCCACGCCAAGGCCATCCAGACCGAGCTGCCCGACGCGCTGTACGACGAGGACGCGCGGTTGGTCGCGTGGCCGCCCCAACCGCCGGCGCCGACGGGCGGTCCGGTCGTCGTCGTCGCGGCCGGCACCTCCGATCTCGCCGTAGCTCGCGAGGCCCTGCTCACCGCGACCTATCTCGGACGTGACTGCGAGCTGGTGATGGACGTCGGGATCGCCGGCCTGCACCGGATGCTGGGCAAGCTGGAGCTGCTCCGCCGGGCCCGGGCCATCGTGGTCGTGGCCGGCATGGACGGCGCCCTGCCCGGGGTCGTCGCGGGGCTGGTGTCCGCGCCCGTCATCGCCGTACCCACCTCGGTCGGCTACGGTGCGGCATTCCAGGGCATCGCCCCCCTTCTGACGATGCTCAACTCCTGCGCCCCCGGTGTGGCAGTGGTCAACATCGACAACGGTTACGGCGGCGGGCACCTGGCGGCACAGATCGCCGCTCCGGCCTAGACCTGTGGGGCCACGGCCCCAGGGACCAGGCCCACGGCCACCGCCTGAGCTACGGCCTCCTCGAGAACCTGCCGTACCGGCAGCGACCGGTCAGCCGCCAGCGCGGCCACATCGTCGAACTCAGGTGTTGCCCGGACGATCCGGCCGCCGGCGTGGGCCACCTTGATCCGCACCTGGGAACCGGCAACGGGGACCTGGACCCATGTCCGGTCCAACGCGGTGCGTCCCACCCCCACCTCGCGGATCCCGATGGTGCTGGTCAGATCGAACACCAGGCGCCGCAGCCCGTCCCGGCGCTCACCCGAGGTGAGCACCTTCAGCGTGTGCGCCGGACGCCCCTTCTTCATCAGGATCGGGACCAGCCAGGCGTCCGCCGCGCCGGCCTCAAGCAGCGCCGTCAGGACCGTCGGCCACAGGCGGGGGTCCATGTCGTCCACGTTGGTCTCCAACACCGTCATCCCGGCCGGATCCGGCCGGCTCCCGGCCCCGTCTGCGCGGATGCCGAGCATCACCCGTACGACATTGGGCCGGCCGGGGAAGTCCTTGGTGCCGGCCCCCACGCCGACCGAGGTCACGGCCATGGCAGGCAGGTCGCCGGATTCCTGCGACAGCGTCGTGAGCAGGGCGACGCCGGTCGGCGTGGCCAGCTCGCCGTCACCGCCGCCCATCACTCGCCATCCCCGGGCGAGCTCGAGCACGGCTGGAACCGGTACGGGGATCTCGCCGTGGGCCGCCCGGGTGCGCCCCGTGCCGAGAGCGATGGCGCTGGTCGTCACGGAGGCCACCCCCAGGGCGTCCAGCGCTGCGCACACGCCCACGACATCGGCGATGGAGTCCCAGGCCCCGACCTCGTGGAAGTGCACATCCTCGGCGAGGACACCATGCACGCGTCCCTCGGCCTCAGCCAGACGCAGGAAGACCTGCCGAGCGCGATCTCCGACCCCTGCGGGCAGGTCCGCCGCATCGAGCATCCGGCGGATGTCCCGCCAGGCGCGATGCGGGTGATCCTCCGTAAGGGCGCGGACGTCGACCTTCGTAGCCCTCATCCCCGCCCGCCGTACGGTGGTCGCGGAGAACCGGACCGTGTCAGGCATGACCGCGTCGGCTGCGGACTGGATCGCCTCAAGGCGAGCTCCCGCATCCACAAGCGCGCCGAGCAGCATGTCGCCCGCCACACCGGCCGTCGCGTCGATCCAGGCGTGTCTCGCGGTTGGACCCGTAGATGCCATCGCCCTACCGTAAGGCCCGATGCCCGTATGCCTCACGTCGATATGGAGCCGACGGAGATCAGACCCTCCGAGAGCGCCTGCGGAACACCGGGGCTCACGGCTCGGGCTCTTCCTTTATCCTGGCCACGAGTTGGGTCGGGTTGACGGACCGGAGGGCCACGACAAGCAGCACCAGCATCATGCCCGTGTACATCACGGCCATGGCGTCCACGGACTGCTGGGCGCGGATGCCGGCTGCGTTCATCGAGGAGAACAGCGCGACGACCAGCGTCTGGGAGTCCGCTCCCGCCGTGAGAAACGTCAGCTCGAACATGCCGACGGTGCGCACGAGCACCAGGATCGCCGAGGCGAGGATCCCGGGGATGAGCAACGGCGCGAGGATCCGGGTGAACACCGACAGCAGCCGGGCGCCGGACATGCGGGCGGCACGCTCGATGGAGGGGTCGATCTGTTCGATGAACGGGGTCATCGTCAGGATCACGAACGGTACGGACGGCACGAGGTTGGCCAGGATGACGCCGCTGATGTTGCCGGCCAGCCCGAACTTGTACAGGACCGTGGCCAGCGGGATGCCGTAGGTGATCGGCGGCATCATGATGGGCAGCAGGAAGGTCAGGTACATGATGCGCTTGCCGGGGAAGTCACGCCGTGCGAGGACGTACGACGCCGGGACACCGACCAGGATGGACAGCGCGACCACCGCGAGGGAGACCTCGAGGGTGACGATGACGACCTGGAGGAGCCCGAACTCCTGCCACGCCTCGGAGTACCACTGGGCCGTCACCCCCTGCGGTAGCCAGGTGTCGAACCAGCGGGTGCCCACCGAGTTGACCAGCACGGAGCCGACCACCCCGAGGAGGTTGACCATGAAGAAGATCACGGCACCCCACACCAGCCAGCCGGCCGGACTGGCGACCAACGTGCGCTTGGCGGTGCGTGCTTCTGCGCCGGGTGTGGCTGCCATCACCCCTTGCCTCCCGTCGAACCGGTGTAAAGGCGCGAGCGCCACATGAGCACGACCGCGATCACGAGAAGCTCGACAATGCCCATGATCATGGCGATGGTGGACGCGAACGGGTAGTCGTACTGTTCATAGGCCGCCTGGTAGGCGGCGATGGAGATGACCCTGGTCTCGCCGGTCGGGTCACCGACGAGGATGGCCGACGGGAACACGCTGAACGCCAGCACGAATGTCAGGCAGAACGTCGTCGCGAGGCCTGGCGCGAGCAGCGGCAGAGTGATCCGGCGGAACCGCTGCACCCAGTTGGCCCCCAAGGTGGAGGCCGCCCGTTCCAATGTGGGGTCGATTCCGGACAGATAAGACAGGACCAGCAGGAACGCGAAGGGGAACCCGGTGATCACCAGGGAGAAGAAGACGCCCCAGTAGTTGTTGATCAGCCGGATGGGCCCGTCGACCAGCCCGATGCCCATGAGGATCCGGTTGAGCCACCCGGTGGGGCCGAGGTAGTTCAGCAGGCCCTCAGCGGTCAGGACGGTCCCCAGGGTGATGGGGACGACCAGCAGAGTCGTCACGGTCCGTTTTCCGCGGAACCGTCCACGCATCCGGTACGCGATCGGCACGGACGCGACGACGTTCAGGAAGGCTGCGGGCAGGGCCAGACCCAGCGTCTTCCCGATCGTGTCGCGCTGGTAGGCGTCACTGAAGAACCGCTGGTAGTCGGCGAAGGGACCGCCGCCCTTGGCCGGCTGGAACGACAGACCCAGGCCGTAGAGGAACGGGTAGATGAACAGCCCGGCCACAAAGATGATCGCCGGGACCAGCAGCAGCAGCTGACTGTCGATCCCTCGTTCGGCCAGCCGGTGACGCAGCCCGGGGTCCCGGCCCCGTCCTGATGCCTCGGCCGGGGGGTTCGCCGGCAGGACGGCGCTCATTCCGCACCGTGCCCGGACAGGGCTCTGGGCCGGTCATCATCGCCCCTGGCCTCACCCGGGGCAAGGTGGCGTGGGGGCGGCTCGCCGTCGCTCTCGGCTGGGAAGGCCAGCAGGCGCTCCGGTCTGACGCTGAGCAGGAGGGAGTCCCCGGGCGCGAGCCGCTCGGCGCTGCGCAGGTGCAGCCGCACCCCGGCGGCTGTGCGTGCCTCCACGGCGAGCTCGCGCCCCTGGTATTCCACCACCTCGACGATCGCCGGGACCAGGTTGACCGGTGCCGTCTCCTGCGTGTCCGGCTCTCCGGAAGGGGAGCCGGACACGACGGTGAGGTCCTCGGGGCGTACGCCGGCCACGACGGGGGTGCCTGGGTCGATCCGGCCGACCGGCGAGGCGACCAGTCGCAGACCGAGTCCTTCGACCGTCAGGCCGTCCGCGGATGCGGTGCCGGCCGTGACCTGCAGCAGGTTCCGGAAGCCCATGAAGTCCGCGACGTGCCAGTTGGCCGGCCTGGTGTGCAGTTCCTCGGGAGTGCCGATCTGCTGCACCCGGCCCTTGCGCAGGACGACGAGGCGGTCCGCCATGGACAGGGCCTCCTCCTGGTCATGGGTGACGTAGACCGTCGTCAGGCCCAGGCTCTGGTGCAGCCGGCGGATCTCCGTACGCATCTCCAACCGGAGCTTGGCGTCCAGGTTGCTCAGCGGCTCATCCATCAGGACCAGACTCGGCTCGAGCACGACCGCCCGGGCGATGGCCACCCGTTGCTGCTGGCCGCCGGAGAGCTGTCCCGGCAGCTTCCCGGCATGCTCCTCCAGTTGGACCAGGCGGATCGCCTCATCGGTCCTGCGCCTTACCTCAGCCTTGGGCAGGTGCCGCATCTGCAGGCCGAACGCGATGTTGCCGCGGACCGACATGTGCGGGAACAGCGCGTAGTTCTGGAACACCATCCCGAAGCCGCGCTTCTCCGGCGGCAGCACATCGATGCGTCGCTCGTCCTGCCAGATGCCACCGGAGGTCAGCGGCAGGAGCCCGGCCAGGCAGTTCAACGCGGTCGACTTGCCGCAGCCCGAGGGGCCCAGCAGGGCGATGAACTCACCGGACCTGATACTCAGGTCCAGTCCGACCAGGGCGTCCTGTCCGCCGAAACGCCGGCCGACGCCGTCCAGCCGCAGTTCCCGGAAGCGGTGCTTCTCGATCGTCATTTCTGAACCTTCGCCCCGCCGATCTCGCGGTCCCACTTGTCGAAGGCCGTCACGACAGCCTTGGCGTCCAGCGGGGTCTCCTTGGGGTTGTCGGCGATGAGCGCGTCGTACTCGGCGCGGCCGAACTTCTTGATGGCGTCCTGGCTCTTCTGCGGCGCCATCGAGATGTCAACGTCTTTGACCGCCGGGCCGGGGTAGAAGTAACCGTCGTCGTAGGCCTTGGCCTGCTGCTCCTTGGTGAGCATGAACTGGACCAGCTTGAGCACGGCCGCCTGCTGGTCAGCCGAAGCACCCTTGGGAACCACGGCGTAGTGGGCGTCGGTGACCCAGTGGAAACCTTCGAGCGTACCAGTCTTGGCGTCCTCCGGAACGGTGCCGAGGACGCGCGGGTTGATGTCCCAGCCGGTCGTGGTGAGGATGATGTCCGCCGTACCGTTGGCCAGGTCCTTCATGGTCTGGGTCGTGCCGCTCGGATAGGTGGTGATGTACTTGTTGAGCTCGGTCAGGTACTCCCACGTCTTGGCCCAGCCGCTGACCGGGTCTTTGGGGCCGGTGTCCCCCAGGATGTACGGGAGTCCCATCAGGAAGGTACGGCCCGGCCCGGAGTTCGCCGGACGCGCGTACTCGACCTTGCCCGGATGCGCCTTGGCGTAGGCGAGCAGCTCCTCCGCCGTCCTGGGCGGGTCGGCCACCTTGCCGGGCAGGTATTCGATCAGCGGACCGGACGGGTAGTACGTCACGGTCACCCCGTAGTCGCCCGCCAGGTCCTGCATCTTGGCCGCGGCGTCCTGGTAGTTGTTCATGTTCGACAGGCGATCGGAGAACGTGGGCAGGAGCTGCTCCCACAGACCCTGCTCCACGCCGGCGGCGAGCCCGTCGACGCCGGTGAGGACCAGGCCGATGTCCACGCGTCCGGCACCTTGCTGAGCCTTGATCTTGCCGACCAGCTCCGGCGCCCCGGCCTTGGAGTACGTGACCTTGGAGATGACGTTGGGATTCTGCTGCACGAACTCGTCGATCATCCCCTGGGTCAGCTGAAGGTTACCCGCCACGTCCAGGACGTTGAGGGTCACCGGCTGTGAGGGCGAGTCCGGGACCACGCCGTTGGCGGCGGCCGGACCCTGGCTCTGGCCGGGCCCACTGGGAGCTCCGCACGCGGTGAGGAGTCCGAGGACGAGCGTTCCCGAGACGAGCATGACGGTGCGGCGGTTCGCACGCATGGGGGTTGTCCCTTCTTCAAGGCCGAGCCGTCGTCCCGCGACGGACGGAGGGCTTAGTGTGGGCCGCTGCGGTGGTATGCCGGACGAGCAGTTCGGTGGGGAGCTCGCACCTGGGAGGCGTACGCGCCGCGGGGTTCGCCAACAGCTGCAGCAGGAGCTCGACGGCGGCTCGGCCGGCCTGCTCCTTGGGAATGCGCAAGGTGGTCAGAGCCGGCTGGACCATCGCCGACAGGGGGATGTCGTCGATACCGACGACGCTGATCTGTCCGGGCACGTCGACCCCCCGGCTCGCCAGCGCACTGCACAGGCCGAGACCGACAAGGTCGTTATATGTGATCACCGCCGTGACGTCGGCCAGCAGAGTCGCCTCCATAGCGGCCGCCCCACCCTCGAACTGAGGTGCGAAGTTGCCGATCTCGACAAGCTCCACCCCGGCGGCGGCGGTCGCCTCCCGCAGGCTGCGTAGTCGCTCTCCGCTCGACCAACTGGTCCGTGGTCCGGCCACGAAACCCACCCGGCGGTGCCCCAGCGCGACCAGGTGCTCGATGATCTGGTGCATGCCGTCCCCGTTGGCGACGGTCACTCCCGGGATGTTGCCGGCCCTGCGGTTCACCAGCACGACGGGGGCGCAGGTGGCCGCCTCACGCAGATCGGCGGCGCTCATCCGCGGGCAGCACAGAATGATGCCGTCGACCTGCTTGGCCAACGCACGGACCATGCCGATCTCGGCCCCGGGGTTCTCGTCGGTGTCGGCGACGAACACGGCATAGTCGGCCTCGTGCGCCTGTTTCTGAATGCCCTTGACGACCGAAGGGAAGAACGGGTTGGCCAGGTCCGGAAGGATCAGACCGATATTGCCCGTGCGTCCGGTGATCAGACCGCGGGCGGCGCGGTTGGGACGGTAACCGAGATGCTCGGCCATCCGCAGGACCCTGTCACGCGTGGCCGGGTCGACCATGTCGGGCAGAGACATCGCCCGGGAGACGGTCGACGGAGAGACACCTGCCGCCTTCGCGACATCACGGATGGTCACCGCCACAGTCCGCACTCCTTTCTCCGGTCGCTTCGCTCACTCCGCTCCTAACGTTGGTGTGGTGAGTCTGAAACCGTTTGCAGGGAAAGTCAACGGTTCGATGTGACTTCTTGTGATCGTGCTGAATTCACGGTTCCGCGGCGGAATACGCCTGGAACGTTGGGGATTCTCAACCTGCGACTCGCTCTTGCCGGCGGACATAGGGCGTGCAATCGTTTGCACCGATCCACGCTCCCGTCTGCCCGCCGGCGGGGCACGATCGGCCGTTACGCCAGGCGAGTTCGCGTACGGCACGCAGGTCCCGTAATCGGCCGGCGTCCTCCAACGCCATGAAACAAGATTCATCGTTCAACCATCTTGTCCAGGCCCCGAGGATGGGTCAGTCTCCTCATCAGCAGTCGGCTCCGACTGCGAGGCGAATGAGCGAACCGCGTGTTGTGCCAGGCACCTTCGCGTGACCGCCACCCTCCGATCCCACTCACTCCTACCGGTAGCAGGCATAACCGGTCGATCCATGAGGAAGGGGATGAAGAGACGTTCCAGATGGCTAGCCACCGCGGTGTTCCTGAGCTTGGGGACTGCCACTGTCACGGGAACCGCGCTGCCCTCCGTAGCCGGCACCGGCGTCCTGCCCTGGATGGACCAGGCGCTGTCACCGACCGAACGCGCGGCACTCCTCGTCCAGGAGATGACACTGGACGAGAAGATCCAGCAGATCGCCATGAACCCCGTCGCGAACACCGATCTGCCGGGCTGCGGCTTCTACTCCGGCGCCCGCCATATCGAGGGCATCCCCCGTCTGCAGATTCCGACGATCCGGATGACCAACGGTCCCATCGGAGTCGGCGGAGGCGACTGCAGTCCGGACCCGCAGGCCACCGGTGTGCCGACCGCGCTATCGGTGGCCGCGACCTGGGACCGGAGCGCCGCCTATCGATGGGGGGACATCGCCGGCATCGAGACCCGTAGCAATGCCCACAACGTCTTCCTCGCGCCGGGGATCAACCTTGGGCGCGTGCCGAACAACGGGCGGAACTTCGAGTACTTCGGCGAGGACCCCTACCTGGCCGGAACGATGTCCGTGCAGGAGACACGCGCGATCCAGGCCAACGGCGTGCAGGCCTCGGCCAAGCATTTCGCCGCGAACGAGCAGGAGACGCAGCGGCAGACGATGAACACCGTGGTGGACGACCGTACGATGCACGAGCTCTATGCGCTGCCGTTCGAGATGTCGATCAAGGATGCCGATCTCGCGGCGGTCATGTGCTCGTACCCGCGGATCAACGGGCACTTCGCCTGCGAGAACAGCAACCTGCTCACCGATGTGCTGCGGAACGAGTGGGGATTCAAGGGTTACGTCATGTCCGACCGCGGCGCGACGAAGAGCACCGTCCCGTCCATCAAGGCAGGACTCGACCTGGAGTTCGCCAGCCCCAGGTGGTTCACGCCGGCCACCATCAAGTCCGCGCTGGCCGCCGCGGAGATCTCCACATCTGACCTCGACGCGATGCTCCAGCGGCGTTACTTCACGATGTTCCAGCTCGGCCAGTTCGACAGGCCGGTGAACGGGTTCACCCCGATCGACTTCGCCAGGCACGGTCAGCATTCCCGGCAACTCGCCGAGGAGGGCAGTGTCCTGCTGAAGAACCAGAAACGGACGCTCCCCCTTAACGCTCCGTCGCTGAAGTCGGTGGCGCTCATCGGGCCGCAGACCTTCGCGGGCAAGGCCAAGTTCCCCGCCACAGGCCCAGGTGGGAGCATCACCGTCAACGCTCCGTACACGGTGACGCCGGAGCAGGGGCTGAAGAACACCCTGAGCGCTCTGAGGTCGAACGCATCGGTCACCTACAACGACGGGACCGACCTCGCCGCGGCGACAGCATTGGCGAAACAGTCTGACATCGCCGTCGTGATGGTGGGCGACATCTCCCTGGAAGGCGCCGACCGGCCGAACCTCTCACTCCCCACGAGCGATGGCGTCGACCAGAATGCCCTGATCTCCGCGGTCGCCAAGGCCAACCCGCGTACGATCGTCGTACTGAAGAACGGCGGCCCGGTGCTCATGCCGTGGCTGAACGACGTACCGGCCGTGCTGGAGGCCTGGTACCCGGGCCAGGAGGACGGCAACGCCGTCGCCAACGTCCTGTTCGGCGTCACCAACCCCTCGGGCAAACTCCCCATCACGTTCCCGAAGGTGGAGCGGGCCGCGGCCACGAGCACAACCGAGCAGTGGCCGGGCGTTCCCGTCGACGGCGTTCTCACGGCGACCTACAGCGAGGGCCTGCAGATGGGCTACCGCTGGTACGACGCGACCGGAACCCGGCCGGAGTTCCCCTTCGGCTTCGGCCTGTCGTACACGGACTTCTCGATCTCCAAGCTTGTGGTGACACCGCAGACCACAGATGGCACGGAGCCGATCAGGGTGTCGTTCTTCGTCCAGAACACCGGGACCAGGGCCGGCTCCGAAGTGCCTCAGGTCTATCTTGGGCTGCCGGCGTCGGCCGGGGAGCCTCCCAAGCGTCTGGTCGGGTTCGACAAGGTCTGGTTGAACCCGGGCCAGAAGAAGCGGGTTGCGGTCACGATCGATCCCACCGCCTCCAACCACCCGTTGTCGGTCTGGGACACCGCCGGCGGGCAGTGGAAGACCGTCGGTGGAAAGTACCAGGTGTACGTCGGCAATTCGTCGGAGAACGTGACCCTGCATGACGCGGTCACCGTCCGCACCCCGGCCGGGCAGCACCGGTAGTCACGCGCGGCCGCCCGTTTGGCGGCGGAGGACCGTCATCGGGAGGAGGAGACCTCCGGCCATGACCACGCCTGCCAGCCAGTGGAGCGGGAAGACGATGACGGTCGCCGTCGCGGTCGTGGACGTCCCGTCGGGACCGGGGACGGACACGGTGGCACGGCACAGGCACCACAGGGTCGGGTCGAAGGTCGTGGTGATCTCGCGGGTGGAGCCCCGGCCCACCGTGAAGTCGGGGAACGGGACGCTCTCCCCGTTCACCTGAAGGCGCAGGCGGTCGTTGCCGCGGAAGTCCCGGTGCACGGTCCCGGTGTCGTGCACCGTCGCGGTGAAGGTGAGGGGGCCGCTGAGCGCGAATCTCGGCGCGCGCAGGTCTGTGACCTCCGCCGAGTCGTCGATGGGGCCGGGAACGGTGATGTAGACCGGAGTGCCGATCCCCCGGTTGACGCGGATGTTGCCGTCGCCGGCCACGGCGGCCACCAGGAAGACCAGGGCAAGCTGATGATCACCCGGTTCCGGATCGGACGGCGCGTTGATCCGGACGGACACCGGTTTGGTCGTGCCCGCCGCCAGGCGGAAACGGGCAGGGGTGACGGTGACCCAGCCGGCGGCGGAGTAGGGGGCTCCGTCCTGGAAGAGCAGCGTGCCGTCCAGACTCGCCGTGAAGCCGACTCTGCGGACCTCGACGTCGACCGGCAGCCGACCCCGGTTGATGACCTGGAACTCCTGTTCCTTGCCGATGTCCTCGGGTGGGACGGCGAGCCGGGACGGGCTCACCGTCAACGAGAAGTCCGTTTCGGGCGTGGGAGTGATCGATCCCGCCACGGCCGGACCCACCATCCACAGCAGACACGCGCCGACCAGAGCGGCGACGCTCCCACGTCTCTGCCAGACGGTCACCTTCGGCTCCCCACACTGCCGCTCTTCGCGGGCGACGCTCCCGGTCCGCTCCGGCGGATGGCCCACCGGATTGATCACGTCACCGAAAGTAACATCGCGCCGGGCGGTTCCCCGCGGACCGGTCACGGTAAGCAGCCCGGGGCGTGTCGCTGCTCCGTCCCGCCCTCGGTGATCGCCCGCGACGGAGCGGAGGCGGTTGAGAACGCGCATCGCGGAACGGCGGCACGTCAGGCAGAATGATCAACGTACCGAGGTCCGGATCGACCGGCTGACGGCCGTCAAGGATTTCGTCGGCTACTTCCGCTACCCGTAGGCCCATAGGAGAGACATGCGTCTGGGCGTGATGTTCGACCGCGACCTTCCTCCGGAGTCATTCATCCCCTTCTGCCGTCATCTGGACGCGGCTGAGGTGGACGACGTCTGGGTGGTGGAGGACCTGGGCTGGACCGGCTCGATCTCGTCGGCGGCCACCGCGCTCGCCGTCACCGAACGGCTCCGCGTGGGCATCGGGATCACCCCGGCCCCGTTGCGTAATCCGGCCCTGCTGGCCATGGAGCTCGGCAACCTGGCCCGCATGCACCCGCACCGTCTCGCGGCCGGCATCGGCCACGGCGTACAGGACTGGATGCGCCAGGTGGGCGCGCTGGCCCCATCGCCGCTGGCGTTGCTGGAGGAGACCATCGTGGCCGTGCGCGCGCTGCTGCGCGGCGAGACGGTCACCCTCCGGGGCCGCGCCGTACGGATCGACGGGGTGAGCCTGGTGCATCCGCCTGCGACCGTGCCGCCGGTTCTCGCCGGGGTCGTACGGCCCCGCTCGCTGGAACTGTCCGGACGGGTGGCGCAGGGCACGATCCTGCCCGAGGGGGTCGGCTCCGCCCAGATCGAGGACGCGCGGAAGCTGACCGGCGGAGGCGATCACGAGCTGGTGGTGTTCACCCATCTGTACGTCGGCGACGACGCCACGGTGGGCACGCGCCTGGCGGCCGGTTCGGCGGAGTTTCTGCATGTCGAGCCGGACGAGGTCGTCATGGCGGTGGGCTCTCCCGAGGCTGCCGCCGACCAGGTCAGGTTGCTGTGGGAGGCGGGAGCCGACACGGTGGTGCTCCGTCCGTTCGGGCCGGACCCCCTCCCCCAGATCGATCTGGTTCTGGCGGAGCTGCGCTAAGCCGGGGCCCGTTCAGAAGCCCGCACAGGACCGTCCGGGGCCCGGGCAGCGGCGCGGTCCGGAAGACTATGAGCGGTTGCTCCGGATGCCGGTCAGCCGGCGCAGGACGTCCCACCAGAAGGAGGCTCCGAACCGCAGGGCGACCACGCTGATCAGGTAACCGGGCCAGTGGCCCGGGGAGATCAGGCGATCCCACCAGGCGCCGCCGTTCCACTTGAAGGACGGGTCCCCCGAGCCGTCGGGGGGGATCGTCAGGCTCACGATGGCGTGGTCGAATATCTTGACCAGGGCCGGGGAGCTGAAGGACTCGGTCACGCAGGCGTAGGGCTCGACGGCGCCGTCCACCGCGCACTTGGCCTTCAGCGCGCTCAGGCCGTCCTCGCTGCCGCCGGCGATGGCCGCGACCCCGGCGCGGTAGGCGTTGTCGCGCAGCAGGGTCTTGCCGTACTCCAGCGCGTCCATGCTGAACAGCAACGTCAGCACCAGGCCGAGCGCGAAGACCACCCAGGTGACGTAGCGGCGATACAGGGTGGACAGCCGCTGCATCTCGCCGTCGAACCAGGCCTCCACCCCCTTGCGGAACTTTCTCATGTCCCGCTGCGCGCCTTCCCAGACCCCGCGCAGGTGCCCGGCCAGCGGGCTGCCGATGGCCTCCAGCTTGATGAGCAGGCCGTCGACCCCGCCCTCCTCGGCGGAGACCAGTTCCATCACCGCCCCGGAGAACCGTTCGGGCGGGATGTTCGCGATGCTGGTCCGCGCGTCCGTGGGATGGTCGATCTCCTGGAGCCGTCCGTACAGGCGGCCGGTCATGTCGACCGGTGGGGTGGACGCCTCGGTGTCGAGCACCTCGGTGGGGTCGACCGGCACCGGCTCGACCACCGGCGACGCGGGGTCCGGATCGTGCCGGGGACGCGGGTCGTCCTTGGAGAAGGGCAGTTTGGCGAAGACGTCGGTGACCTTCACCGGGATCCATGACCGGCCCTCCTGCGGGCCGCCGTCCATGGTGTCGCGGATGTAGGCCCACAGGAACTTGCTGCGGATCCCGAACAGCCGGACGAAGGCCTCGTTGATCCCGCTCACCAGGAGTGACAGGAGCAGGAAGGCCAGGACCAGCCCGATGGCCAGATCAATGTAAACGGATATCAAAACAGATCACCCGCAACGTTGATACACGCCTGCCCCGGCAGGCGCAATGCCCACCGGAAAAACAGATCAATCTCCGTAGAAGGTGTGTTCCATTACCCGGCGGGCACGGCGTGTGATGCGGCGGTAATCCTCTACGAGGTCCTCGCTGCTGTCCGGCGGGTAGCCCAGGGTGCGGGAGATGAGCGCGCGTTCGCGCAGGTCCGCTGGGATCGAGTCGGCGGCGCGGCCCCGGATCAGGACGATGGCGTCGCGGATGCGCGAGGCGAACCTCCAGGCCTGGGCGAGTGAGGCCTCGTCATCGGCCGGCAGCAGGCCCTCGACGACCGCCGCGCGCAGCGTCTCCAGGGTCCGGGTGGTCCGCAGCGACGGCAGGCGCCCGGCGTGGCGGAGCTGGAGGAGCTGGGCAACCCACTCCACGTCCGACAGCCCTCCCCTGCCGAGCTTGGTGTGCAGGGCCGGGTCGGCCCCGCGAGGCAGCCGTTCTGCCTCCATGCGCGCCTTCAGTTTCCTGATCTGCAGCACGGCCGCGTCGGAGATGCCGCCGGACGGGTAGCGCAGCGGATCGGCCAGTGCGAGGAGGTCCGCGCCGAGCTGGGCGTCCCCGGCCGAGAACCGGGCCCGCAGCAGCGCCTGGGACTCCCATGGCGACGACCAGCGCTCGTAGTAGGCGGCGTAGGAGGCCAGCGTGCGGACCAGCGGCCCCTGACGGCCCTCCGGGCGCAGGTGGGGGTCGATGAGCAGCGGCGGGTCGGGGGCGGGCAGCGCCAGCAGCCGGTGCAGCTCGTTGGCCACCGCGAAGGCCATGTCGGTGGCCTCCCGCTCCGGGATCCCCTCAAGCGGCGCGTGCACGAACATGACGTCGGCGTCGCTGCCGTAGGAGCATTCGAGGCCGCCGAGACGCCCCAGCGCGATCACCGCGAACCTCGTGCCCAGCGGGGCGCGCCGCTCCATCTCGACCTTGCCGATCGCGGCGTCCAGCGCTGCCTGGATCGTGGTGTCGTTGAGCGCCGACAGCGCCTGGCCGACCTGTTCGATGTCGATGTGCCCGTCGAGGTCGGCGACCGCCGTGCGGAACAGTTCCCTGCGCCGCAGCCCGCGCACGGCGGCCACCGCGTTCTCGGCCTGGGTCGGGTAGCGGCTCACCGTGGCCCGCGCCTCCGACAGCAGCGCCTCGGGCGGCCGCGGATCCAGCTCGGCGTCCGAGCCGAGCATCGCCACCGCGCCGGGGGCGTGCAGCAGCAGTCCCGTCGCGTAACGGCTGGTTCCGAGGAGCCGGGCCAGCCGCGCGGCCACCACGGTCTCGTCACGCAGCAGCCGCAGGTACCACGGCGTGGTGCCGAGTTTGTCGGAGATCTGGCGGAAGCCGAGCAGACCGGCGTCGGGGTCGGGGGCGTCGGCGAACCAGCCGAGCATGACGGGCAGCAGGGTCCGCTGGATCGCCGCGCGGCGCGAGACGCCACTGGTCAGCGCGCTGATGTGGCGGAGCGCTCCGGCCGGATCGGTGTAGCCGAGCGCCTCCAGCCGGGCCTGCGCGGCGGCGGCGGAGAGCCGGGTCTCGGATTCCGGAAGCCGGGCGACGGCCTGCAGCAGCGGCCGGTAGAACAGCTTCTCGTGCAGGCGCCTGGCCTCCATCGCGTGCCGTCTCCAGCGGGTGGTGAACTCTCCCACCGGATCGCTGATCATGCCCAGTCCCCGGCCGATCCGGCGCAGGTCGGCGACGCCCTCGGGCACCACGTGGGTACGGCGGAGCCGGTGCAATTGGATCAGGTGCTCGACCTGGCGCAGGAACGTGTACGCCTCGGCGAGCGCCTTGGCGTCCTCCCTGCCGACATAGCCGCCCCGGGACAGGGCGGCGAGCGCGGAGAGGGTGCCACGGCGGCGCAGCAGGGGATCCAGGCGGCCGTGGACGAGCTGGAGCAGCTGGACCGCGAACTCGATGTCGCGCAGACCGCCGGGCCCGAGCTTGAGCTGGCGTTCCACCTCGGTCTTGCGGATGTGATCCTCGACCCGGCGGCGCATGGCCTGCACGTCCTCGACGAACCTTTCACGGGTGGCGGCTTGCCAGACCATCTCGTTCATCGCGGAGACATATCGTTCGCCGAGCGCGGAGTCGCCCGCCACCGGCCGGGCCTTCAGGAGTGCCTGGAACTCCCACGTCTTGGCCCAGCGCCGGTAGTAGGCCTGGTGGCTGGCGAGAGTGCGGACCAGCGGACCGGTCCTGCCCTCGGGGCGCAGGGCCGCGTCGACCTCCCAGAGCGAACCCTCGGGGGTGCTGGCCGAGCAGGCGCGCATCATGCCCTGGGCCAGCCGGGTGGCGAGGTGGAGGGCTGTGGTCTCGTCCATGGTCCCAGCGGCGTCCTCGCGCGGCTCGGCCACGAAGATGACGTCGACGTCGCTGATGTAGTTGAGCTCGCGGGCCCCGCACTTGCCCATGCCGATGACGGCCAGCCGTACCGAACCGGAGTCGGTGTGCTCGGACCGTGCGATGGCGAGCCCCGCCTCCAGTGCGGCGCCGGCCAGGTCGGACAGCTCCGCGGTGACCTCGGTGAGCGAGGCCGCACCGGTGACGTCCCGCGCGGCCAGCTGGAGCAGGCGTCCCCGGTAGGCGACCCGCAGCGCGGCCAGGGTGGCGGTGCTCGCGTCCGTGGCCCGCGGCTCGGGGTCGTCGGGCTCGGCGCCGACCGCGAGCAGCAGGTCCACGCGGAGCTGCTGCGAGGTCGGGCGCCGTACGGCCTGCGTGCCCTCGAGGAGACGGCGGTGCTCGGGATGCCTGACCACGTGGTCACCGAGAGCGGCACTGACACCGAAGACCCCGAGCAGCCGGGCCCGCAGGCCGGGATCGGAGCGGAGCTCTCCAATGACACTCGGGTCCTGCCGGGTCAGCCGGTTCAGCGAGGTGAGCGCCAGATCGGGATCGGCCGTGGCGACCAGGGAGTCCAGCAGGTCGAAGTCGCCGGCCGCCTCGGGTCCCAGCTCGTCGAGCAGCCTCTCGGCCCTGGCCCCGTCGGCAAAACCGATCATGGCCAGTCTCCCGGCGGTCGTCTGCATCCGGGATGCGGTGTTCACCGGCCCTCCCTCGTCCTCGATCGCCGACGCAGGTGGCCTTCCCTCCCCCTGCACCGACATCCATACCCTCGGTGGGCAGACGGAGCCCGTGCCCCGGTCCCCGTCTACCGCGCGGGCGGCTCGGCTCCTCCGTCTGTGCCCGCTCTCCGGGACCCGGTCCGCGTCTCAGGCAACCGGGGGTACCGCCGCACACGCTGATTCTGAAAGTGTGCAGCGTCGCCAGTGGATCCGCAACGTAATCACACGGTCACGCGGATCGGACGACGGCGGCGAACCGTTCGGCGAGCGGCCGCCAGGTGTCGATGAGGCGCTGCTCGGCCTCCTTCACCTGAGTGCCGAGATCCTCGACCGAGTAGCCCAGGCCGGTCAGGTGGTCGGCCGAGCCGCTGATCCACTCCGTGAAGATCTCCGGGGTGGTCTCGGGGTGAAACTGCACGGCCCACGCCCTCTCCCCCAGCCGGTAGGCCTGGTTGGGGTAGGGGTCCCCGGTGGCCAGCCGTACCGCGCCCTCGGGGAGCCTGGTCATCGCGTCCCCGTGGTACTGGACGGCCAGGGCGGGGCCGAGCCCGGCGAACAGCGGGTCGGCGTCGGCCTCCGGGAGCGGGACGATCTCCAGTGCGCCCACCTCCAGCCCGTGCTCACCCCGTTCGACGGCGCCGCCGCAGGCGAGCGTCATGAGCTGGGCGCCCAGGCAGATCCCCAGGGTCGGCACGCCACCCTCGACTGAGCTCCGGATCAGGTCACGGGTGGCGGGCAGCCAGGGGTACCGCTCGTCCTCCCAGGCCGCCGCCTCGCCTCCGAGCACGATCAGCCCGTCCTCGGCGCGCTCCGGCACCGCCTCGCCCAGGTAGGGCCTGACCACCTCGCACCCGATCCCGGCGGTGTCCAGCCAGCCGGCGAGGAAACCCGGACCGGCGGTGGCTTCGTGCTCAACAACGGTGACTCTCATGGGGTAATTATGGACCGTTGAGCCGTGCCCCCCGATTTGAGGAGAATCCCGTGAGCCCTGTTTTCGGCGACGTCGACGTCCCCGGCGGCCGGTTGCGCGTCGCCCGGTTCGGCACCGGACCGCGACTGATCGTGGCCGTGCACGGCATCACCGCCTCGCTCATGGCCTGGAGCGGAGTCGCACAGCGGCTGCCCGCCGAGTGGTCGCTGGTCGCGATGGACCTGCGGGGCCGTGGCCACAGCGCCGGGATTCCCGGCCCGTTCGGCCTGCGGCGGCACGCCGAGGATGTCGGCCTGGTCGCCCGGTCCGTGGGAGCGGAGTCCGAGATCGTGCTCACCGGCCACTCCATGGGCGCCTACGTAGCGGCCCTCGCCGCGGCCGAGCACGACTACGCCAAGGTCGTGCTGATCGACGGCGGTCTCCCGCTGCCCCTGCCGCCCGGCCTGGACCCCGACGCCGTCCTCTCCGCCACGCTCGGCCCGGCCATCGCCCGGCTCAGCCAGACCTTCCCCAGCACCGACGCCTACGTCGACTTCTTCAAAGCGCACCCGGCCTTCGCCGGGAACTGGAGCGACCAGGTGGAGGAGTACGTCCGCTACGACGCGACCGGCCCGGAGGGCGCGGTGCGCTCGCGGGCACAGGAGGACGCGGTGCGCCAGGACGGCCGGTGGCTGCTCACCGAGAGCGAGGCGATCGGGGCCGCGCTACACGCGGTGAAGTCGCCGCTGTCGCTGCTGCGGGCCCCGCGCGGGCTGCTCGACCAGCCGGTCGGCATGATCCCCAGTGAGCTGGCCACCGTCTGGACCGAGCGGTTGCCCGCGCTGGAGGACGAGCTGGTCGACGACTGCAACCACTACACGATCCTGATGCAGGACCGCTGCGCCTCGCTGGTCGCCGACCGTCTGTCCCGTTGACCTGGATCCCTGAAGGACGCAGGCCGCGTCCTTCAGGGAAGGGGTCGGCCCGGAGCGGCCCCGACGGTTCAGGCGGGAGCGATCCAGACGGTCTTGGCGGCGGCGACCAGGGTGCCGTCCACCTCGTAGACGGCGCTCTCGCCGAAGAGCTTGCGGCCCTCGCGACCGGTGGCGCGGCCGACCACGGAGTAGGTGCCGCCGGGGTAGACCCGGCGGTGGACCTGCGCGGTCATCCGGCCGAGCAGGGCGGACTCGCCGGGCTTGAAGTGGGTCCAGCCGGTGACGCAGTCGAGTGCGGCCCAGATGATCGACTCAGGGACGGCCCCGTCCTCGTCGGTGACGGTCATCGGCACCCGCCAGCCGGCGGCGAGGAGGTCGGTGCCGGGCACCGGGCCGGGGAAGATGCGCAGGCCATCACCGGGGTCGCGCATTCCGCAGGAGAAGCAGCCGGGGAAGGCGTGGCCGGTGAGCCCGGCGAAGCCGCCCTCGGCCAGGGCCGCCTCGTTGAAAGGCACGAACGCCGGGGCGTCGAGATCCTCGGCGACCGGGATGGCCTCGACGAGGAGGGTGTCGCCGTCGGTGAGGGTGGCGGTGTTGGCGAGGTGGCGCAGGGCCAGCTCGGTCTCCAGCGGGGTGGGGGCGTGCAGCGTGACCTCGACAGCCGAGTCGTGCCGGGCGCCGTGCAACGCCTCGGTGATCGTGCCCGCGATCCATCCGCCGTTCGCGGTGCCCTCGGGCCCGCGGAAACGCGCCGGAACGGTCAACACGGTCTGCAGCTCGGCAGCCGTCGTCATGCCGCACCCCCCTATCGTTTTGTATGGCTATTGATCGTCAAAAATCACCCTAAAGGGACCAACCGATTTTACCGGAGTCGTTGCGTGTACAACGAACCCGGGGTCGATGCACCCAGGGTGCAGGCAGCGTACGGCATGTCGTAACGGCCGATGGCCCCGCTCCCCGTTCCCGGGGCGGAGCCCTCTACAGCACAGGAAGATACCGGCCGATCTCGAACTCGGTGACCTGGCGGCGGTATTCGTTCCACTCGGTGCGCTTGTTGCGCAGGAAGTAGTCGAAGACGTGCTCGCCGAGGCTCTCGGCGACCAGCTCGCTGCGCTCCATGACCGCGATGGCCTCGTCCAGCGACTGGGGCAGCGGCTGGATGCCCAGCGCGCGGCGCTCGGCGGAGGTCAGCGCCCAGACGTCGTCCTCGGCGCCCGGGGGCATCTCGTAACCCTCCTCGATGCCCTTCAGGCCCGCGGCCAGGATCACCGCGAAGGCCAGGTAGGGGTTACAGGCCGAGTCGAGCGAGCGGAACTCGATGCGGGTGGAGCCGCTCTTGTGCGGCTTGTACATCGGCACCCGGACCAGGGCCGAGCGGTTGTTGTGGCCCCAGCAGATGTAGCTCGGGGCCTCGCCGCCGGCTCCGGCGATCGCCTCCGCGCCACCCCACAGGCGCTTGTAGGAGTTGATCCACTGGTTGCAGACCGCGGTGATCTCGGCGGCGTGCGTGAGCAGGCCGGCGATGAAGGAGCGGCCGACCTTGGAGAGCTGGTAGTCGGCGCCGGGCTCGTAGAAGGCGTTGCGGTCACCTTCGAACAGCGACATGTGGGTGTGCATTCCGGAGCCGGGGTGCTCGGTGAAGGGCTTGGGCATGAAGGTCGCCCAGATGCCCTGCTCCAGCGCGACCTCCTTCATGACCAGGCGGAAGGTCATGATGTTGTCGGCGGTGGTGAGCGCGTCGGCGTAGCGCAGGTCGATCTCCTGCTGGCCGGGGCCGCCCTCGTGATGGCTGTATTCGACCGAGATGCCCATCGACTCCAGCATCATGATCGCGTTGCGCCGGAAGTCGTGGCCGGAGCTGTGCGGGGTGTGGTCGAAGTAGCCGCCGTCGTCGATCGGCTCGGGACGCCTGCCGCGCCCGGGCCGGTCCTTCAGCAGGAAGAACTCGACCTCGGGGTGGGTGTAGAAGCTGAAGCCCATGTCGGAGGCCTTGGCCAGGGTGCGCTTGAGCACCCAGCGCGGGTCGGCGTGCGAGGGCGAACCGTCTGGCATGAGGATGTCGCAGAACATCCTGGCCGCGCCCGGCGTCTCGCTGCGCCACGGCAGGATCTGGAACGTCGACGGGTCCGGCTTGGCCAGCATGTCCGACTCGTAGACCCGGGCGAAGCCCTGGATCGCCGAGCCGTCGAAGCCGATGCCCTCGGCGAAGGCCCCCTCCAGCTCCGCAGGGGCGATCGCCACCGACTTGAGGAATCCGAGCACGTCGGTGAACCACAGCCGGATGAACCGGATGTCGCGCTCCTCAAGGGTGCGGAGAACGAACTCCTGCTGACGGTCCAAGGCCATCTCCTTCACTGCCGACGCCGACGTGGTGCGACACGCCTGGTCTTCTCCCAGTCTGCCCGCTCCGTGTTTCGCACACGTTACGAGGGGGAGCGGCGAGATGCCGCATCGCCCGCTCCCACCTGCCCGTTACCTGTCCCTCGCCGCGCCTCCGCGTCCCTCACCCCATCCCCTCTTACAGTGTGCGCCGGAGCGGCCGACGTCCTATTCGGGGGAAGAGACGATGCGCACCGAACGTGAAAGACCATCGGGCGAGGCGACACCGCCGATCCCGCTCAGCGAACGGCTGGCGGCGATGGCGGCCCCGTGCCCGGTGCACCCGTCGCTGTACCAGATCGAGGCCGCGGTCATCGACTGGTCGCGCGAGGTCGGCCTGGACGCCGTCCCCGGAGCGGGCGTCCACCTGCTGGCCGGGCGGGCGTTCGCCCGGTACGGCACGGCCACGGCCACGCTGTTCGCGCGCTGGCTGACCTGGGCGTTCTGCCTCCGCGAGAAGCCGCCGGCGTTCACCGGGGTGTTCGCCGTGGCCGGGGGCGGCCCGCCGGGACCGCCACTGGAGCGGGCCTTCGCCGACCTGTGGCGGGTCTGCGCGCCCGCGATGAGCGACGGGTGGCGTGAGCGCTTCCTGGCCGGGCTGGCCGCCCAGCACGTGGCGCTGCTCGACACCGGGACGCCCCCGGTCGAGGACTATCCGGCACGGGGCAGGGCCGGTTTCGGGCCGTACCTGTTCGACCTGGTGGAGCCCTGCACGGGGGTGGAGGTGCCCGCCCCGATCCGGGAGAGCACGCAGTGGCGGGCGGTCGCCGAGGCGAGCGGCGACGTGGCCGCCTGGTGCCACGACCTGGTCACCGGGCGCGGCTACGTGGCGTCGGCCTCGGTCTCGCTGGGCCTGTCCGGTGAGGCGGCCGAGCAGTGGGTGATCGACCGGGTGGTGGCCCGGATGGAGGAGCTGTGGACCGCCGCCCGCGCGGTCCCCACGGTCGTGGAACGGCATGGCCTCGGCCTCGCCGCCTCCCGCGAGGTGATCCAAGTGGCCTGTGCTTTCTTGACCATTCCCAGGGCTTACTTGGAGTGGCTTCTGGAATCATCCCGCTATCGTCACTTGCGGTAACCGCAGGGGAGCTTGACGTAACACGGGGGTCACGATGGGCACTGAGCTTCTCCATCACAAACTGGGGCGCGCCTTCGCGCAGATGGACGTGGACGGCAAAGGGAAGATCAAACGCGACGACCTGCTCGGGCTCGGGGCACGGATCCTGATCGGTTTCGGCGAATCACCGACCTCTCCCACCGGCAGCAGGCTCGTTCACGGGTTCGAGTCGCTCTGGCAGACCCTGTCGGCCGAGATCGGCGCCGACGGCGACGGCTCGATCTCCCCGCAGGAGTTCCAGGCGGGCATGATCTCGGCGTTCGGCGACGGCGACCGGTCCGACCCGGTGCTCCGATCGGTGGCGGAGGCGATCGGAGCGCTGTGTGACGCCGACGGGGACGGGGCCGTCGGGCCTGCCGAGTTCCGGGTCATGCTGACCGCTTTCGGCACGGCGCACGACGACGTGGACGCCGCGTTCGACCGGCTTGACCGGGATCACGACGGGAGCATTCCGGTCGGCGAGCTGATCGAGGCGGTCCGGCAGTACTACACGAGCACCGACCCGAACGCGACCGGCAACTGGCTGTTCGGTCCGCTGTAGTCAACGACCCCCTCCTGAAGGAGGGGGCTTGAGGCGCGGTAATGCGCTTTGAAGCCCCGCGTTGACCAGCCCTGGCCGTCAGCTCAAGGAGGTGCATTTTGATGGCTACGTTGAACACAAGATCGCAGACCCACCGGCAGGTGCTTCCTCAGCCTGCCGCTCTGGAATCCGTGGGAGCAGACACGCCCGAGGGTGGGCACGGAACGGCTCACGGACACCGCCGCCCGGCGGTACCTGGTGTTCAACCTGGGCGAGGGGAGATCGAGCGGACCGGCACCCGGTCTGCTCGGCGTCACCCCGAGGACGCTTCGACGTCTGAGGGAGCCAACCGTGAGGTTCACCCCGTCGTGTTCGTCCTGGACAAACACGGCCACCCGCTCGACCCCTGCCATCCCGCCCGTGCCCGCCGCCTGCTGGCAGCCGGCCGGGCCGTGGTTCACCGCCACACCCCGTTCGTCATCCGCCTCAAGGACCGCGACGCGGCGATCTCGACCGTCGAAGGCGTGCACGTCGGCATCGACCCCGGCAGCAAGCACACCGGCCTGGCCGTGTTCACCCCGCGCGGCGCAGACCGGAGGGGAACGTACGCGATCCAGCTCGACCACCGGGGCGCAGCGATACGAGACAAGCTCACCGCCCGCTCGCAGTATCGACGGCGGCGCCGTAGCGCGAACCTGCGTTACCGCGCGCCCCGGTTCTCCAACCGGACCAAGCCGAAGGGGTGGCTCGCGCCGTCCCTGCAACACCGCGTCGACACGACCCTGTCGCAGGTGGCGCGGCTGACCCGCTGGGCGCCCGTGGCCGCCGTGCACGTGGAGCGGGTCTCCTTCGACACCCACAGCCTGTCGGCGGGCCGGCCGCTCCAAGGGGCGGAATACCGGCAGGGCACCCTCGCCGGGTACGAGGTGCGCGAATACCTGCTGGCCACGTGGGGCCGGGCGTGCGCGTACTGCGGTGCGACCGGCCTGCCCGTTCACCCCGCGTCCGGTGGCCGTACGAAGTGGAACCGCTCCCGCACCGGCGCCGCCAAGTCGCACACGTTGGACGCGTTGCACGTCGGTGAACTGGAGACCGTGACCGTCTGGCCGCCGGTGGTCCTGGTGGTCACGGCGACCGGGCGCGGCGCCTACGCCCGCACCACCCCCGACCGCTACGGGTTCCCCCGTCTTGTCCGGCCACGGATCAAACTGCACCACGGCTTCCAGACCGGCGACCTGGTCCGGGCGAACGTCCCGGCAGGCAAGAAGGCCGGGGTTCACCTCGGGCGAGTCCTGGTCCGCTCCTCCGGTTCGTTCGACATCACCACCCGGCACGGTCGCGTCGCCGGGATCAACCACCGGCATGTCCGTCATCTTCAGCGCGCGGACGGCTACGGCTACACGACTCAGAAAGAAGCCGATCGAAATGACTGACCGGTCAGGGCACGCTCGGGCCTTGACGGCCCTCCCGCTCCCGATTCCTCCCCGGCCCGAAGGCCGGGGCATCCTCGGGAGGTTCAGGTGATGCTCATCGAGACGGCCACCAGGACGGCGGACAGGACGGGGTCGCGGCCACTGCGGGAGCGGACTCCCACGGTGGCCGCGATGTTGCTGCTGCCTCTCGTCGACCGGATCCCCGCCATGGCCGCACCGTGTCGCATGCATCCCTCCATCGATCGGATCGAGGTCGCCCTCGCCGAGTGGGCCCGCGAGGCCGGGCTGGAGCCACCCGAGGGAGCGGGGTTCGAGCGGATGGCCGGACGCGCCTTCGCGGGGTTCGGTGTGGACTCGGCGCTCCTGTTCGCCAAGTGGCTGACGTGGCTGTTCCACTTCGACGACGAGTGGGACGAGAAGCCGGCCGGACACGCGGCCGAGATCGTGGAGGCCACCTTCGCCCGCCTCGGGCGCCTGGCGTGCGCCGTACCACCCCTGGCGAGAGGCGTCATACCCCTCCGGGAGAAGGACATCCCGCCTGTCCGGGCGGCCGGCGGCACGCCGGTCGAGGCGGCCTTCCAGGATCTCTGGCGGCTCACCGCCGGACGGATGAGCACGCATTGGCGGGAGCGGTTCGCCCGGGGGCTGCGGGAGCAGGGGGCGGCCTGCCGTGCGGAGGCGGACAACAGACGGAACGGACGGGTGCCCTCGGCCGGGGAGTATCCGGCGCTCCGGCGCGGAACGGCCGGCCCCTATCTGTTCGACCTCGTGGAACCGTGCCTGGGAGTGGAGGTGCCGCCGGCGCTGCGGGAGAGCCCGACCTGGCAGACGCTGGTGGACGCCTGTAACGACGTGACCGCGTGGTGCAACGACGTGGCGTCGTATCCCAAGGAGCGCGCGAACGGGGATGTACACAACTACGTGACGGTCGCCGCCGTCGCGTTCGGGCTCTCGGACGCCGACGCCGTCGGGTGGGTGAACGACCGGATCGCCGAGCGTGCCGAGGACCTGCGGACCGCCGCCATGCGGCTGCCGGAGATGTTCGACCGGTTCGGGCTGCGGGCGGCGCAGGCCAGGGATCTCAGCAAGGTGGCGTGCGCGTTTCTCTCCGCCCCCAAGGCGCAGCTGGAGTGGCTCCTGGAGTCCAGCAGATACGAAATGGCGTAGCCGCCGCGTGCCTGCTCCGGCGGGTGCTCCGGCGCGGCGTCGACCGCCTGATCCACGGAGACCGTGCCGCCGTTCAACGTGAATGTGGAAATCTGACTACCGATGATCTCTTACAGCCTGCGAACGATGGTGGGTATTGCCGTATGACATGGGACCAGGTGGCTCTACGCTTGCCCCTGAAATGCTGACATTTCGTGCCTTAGGACCGTTCCAGGCGCGTCACGGCGACGTGGTGCTCGACCTCGGCGGCCAACGCCAGATGGCGGTGCTGGCCCGGCTCCTCGTAGCGGGCGGCCGCGCCGTCCCCGTAAGCATGCTCATCGACGAACTCTGGCCGGGCGAACCCCCCGCCCAGGCGCTGTCGACCATCCAGGGGTACGTCTCGCGGCTGCGGCGCGCCCTGGAACCCGGCCGTGCGCCCAGGGAGGAGGCGGAGGTGCTGGTCTCCGCCCCACCGGGATACGCGCTGCGCGCCACCCCAGACCAGGTGGACTGCTGGACGTTCGAGAGCGCGGTCAAGGCAGAGGGCGGACCTGCCGCCGTGTGGGAGCGCCTGAACGACGCCCTCGCCCTGTGGTGGGGCCCCGCGCTGGCCGAGTTCTCCGACCTGCCCTGGGCGGTGACCGAGGCGGCCCGGCTGGAGGAGCTGCGGCTGATCGCGGTCGAGCGCCGCGCCGACGCGGGACTGCTGCTCGGCCAGTCCGGCGCCCTGGTGGCCGACCTGGAGGCACACGCCTCGGCCCATCCCCTGCGGGAGGAGGCCTGGCGGCTGCTCGCGCTGGCGCTCTACCGCAGCGGCAGGCAGGGCGACGCGCTGGGCGCGCTCCGGCGGGCCAGGATGGTGCTCCGCGACGAGCTCGGCCTCGACCTCGGCGCCACCCTCCAGCGCCTGGAGTCCGACATGCTGTCGCAGTCCTCCCACCTGGACCTGCCCACGGCCCCCAGGGAGGCGGTCTCCACGCGGACGGCCGGACGGACGGTCGCGCGGGTGACGGAGCCGGCGGAGTTGCGTGTCGTGGTGGCCGACGACCAGGCCCTGGTCCGCACCGGCCTGCGGGTCGTGCTGGACAGCGAACCAGGCTTCCACCTCGTGGCCGAGGCCGAGAACGGCGAGCAGGCGATCGCGGCCGTCCGGGAGACCTCACCCGACCTGGTGCTGATGGACATCCAGATGCCCCGGCTGGACGGCCTCACCGCCGCGCGGCGGATCCTCGCCGACCCGTCCCCGCCCAAAGTGATCATGATGACCACGTTCGGCACGGACGACAACCTCTACGCGGCGCTGCGGGCCGGAGTGAGCGGCTTCGTGCTCAAGACCTCGGCTCCCGAGCAGCTCCTCACCGCGATGCGCGCCGCGCGGGCCGGTGACGCGCTGATCGACCCGGCCGTCACCACCCGGCTGATCGCCTCCTTCGCCGGACGCGCCGACCCCTCGGCGCCGCTCGGCCTCGCCGGCCTCGACGACACCGAGCTGGACCTGATGAAACTGATCGCCCGAGGGCTCACCAACCGGCAGATCGCCGCGACCCTGTCGGTCCCCGAGCGGGCGGTGGCGCAGTCGGTGTCCAAGCTCCTGGACCACCTGGGGCTGTTCGACCGGGCCCAGCTCGTCGTCTCGGCCTACGAGTCGGGGCTGGTCAACCCGGGCGGCATGGGCGGATAGCGATGTCCGAGCGGGCGCAGCCCACCCCAGCGGAAGACACCGGCACGGTGATCCCCCTCCGCCCGGTCACGACCGTCGCACGTGACCTGGTGACCTCCCCGCTGCGCCTGGCGGTCGTCGCCCTGTCCGCCGGTGCGTTCGCGCTCACGGTGGCCGGGATCGTCATCACCGGGAGCCTGCCGCCCGGCTGGGCTCCCCACCCGCCCGCCACCCCCGATCTCGCCGGCGGCCTGACCTTCCCGCTGGTGGGCGCCTTCCTGCTGGCCCACCGCTCACGCTCGGCCGCCGCCTGGCTGATGTGCGTCGGCGGGGTCGGCTGCGCGCTCAACGTCTTCGGCTCCGTCATGATGCTCCGCTCCGGCGCCAACGGCGCGCTGACGGCCGCCGCCTACTACCGCTACGTCGGGGGGATCGGCTGGGTCATGGGCGGCATTCTGCTGGCGATCATGCTCCCGCTGTACTCCCCCGACGGGCGGCTGCCCTCCCGGCGCTGGCGGCCGATAGTGGTCGTGGCGGCCCTGGCGATGGTGGTCGAGGCGGTCCGCCTCGTCGTGCGCCCGACACCGCCCGTCGAGAGCTACCCGCTGCCCCGGATCATCCCCAACCCCCTCGCGGTCGAGGCGCTCGGCCCCTACAACACCGCGATCTATGGCGCCCTGTCATACCTGATCAACATCCTCGTGGTCCTGTCCCTGATCTCCCTGGCCCTGCGCGCCCGCCGGGCCGACCCCACCACACGCCGCCAGATCGCCTGGCCGATGAGCGCGTTCGCCCTCTACATCGTCTTCCTGCTGGCCGGGGAGAGCTGGTGGCTGCCGGCCACGATCGCGACCGGGCTGATCCCCGTCGCCATCGCCTTCTCCGTGCTGCGCTACCGGCTGTACGGCATCGACACCGTGATCAGCCGCGCCTTCGTGGCCGCCGGGCTGATCTCCGCGGTCAGCGCGGTCTACTTCGGGGTCGGCGCGATCGCCGGGCTGGTCGTGTCCGGGTACGACAGGATCGGCGGCCTGGCGGCGGCGCTGTTCGCCGGGGCCGTCTTCCACCCGCTCCGCCGCCTGCTGCGGCGGTGGGTGGACCGGCTCATGTACGGCACGTACGGCGATCCGCGCGCCCTGGCCGCCCGACTGGCCCGGGAGGTCGGCGAGACCGAGCCCGCCAACGCGCTCGCCGCCGTGGCCGCCGCGATCCGCGACGGCCTGAGCGTCACCGGGGTCGCGGTCGAGGTGGACGGTCCGGGGGCCAGGCGGGTGGAGGTCGGCCTGCTGGGGCCGGCCCCGCGCACGGTTCCGCTGGTCTGGCACGGAGAACCGTGCGGGAGGCTGCTGCTCGGCTCCCCCGGTCCCCGCAGGTTCGCCGCGGCCTACAACGACCGGCTGATCACCGCGGTCACACCGTACGTGGCGGACGTGGCGCACGCCGTACGGATGACCGCCGACCTGCAGCACTCCCGCGAACGCATCCTCACCGCCCGCGAGGAGGAACGCCGCCGTCTCCGGCGGGACCTGCACGACGGACTCGGCCACGCGCTGACCGACATGGCGATGTCGATCAACATGGCCAGGGTCAGCCTGCGGAGCGCGCCCGCCTCCGCCGACCGGCTCCTGACCGAACTGCGCAGCGGCATGGACGCCGTCGGCCAGGAGATCAAGGAGCTGGTGTACGGCCTGCGCCCTCCGACCCTGGACGAGCTCGGCCTGGCCGGAGCCGTAAGGGCACTGGCCGTCGAGGGCGAGCCGCAGGTGGCCGTGGAGACCGAGGGTGACCTGTCCGACCTGCCCGCGGCCACCGAGGTCGCCGCCTACCGGATCGCGCAGGAGGGGCTCACCAACATCCGCAAGCACGCGCGGGCCCGCTCCGCGGTGGTCTCGCTGCGGCGCGGCGATTCGCTGGTGGTCCGCGTCCAGGACGACGGGAACGGACTGCCCTCGGGGCCACGCTCCGGCGTCGGCCTGCTGTCGATGCGCGAGCGCGCCGCCGAGCTCGGCGGGACGTGCGTGATCGGCAAGGCCCCCGGCGGCGGCACGCTGGTAGAGGCCGTCCTGCCGATTCCAGCCGGCCAAATGTAACCCTTTTCGGTCTCTCAGGTCTCTACTCTCCGCCGGTCCGAAGGAGCAGGGTTCTCCACCGGTGGGACCGGGGCCTCGGTCCCGGGCTTCGATCACCAAGGAGCGGCGCTCTACGTCGGCGGGAATAAGGTGGAGCACGTGGCTCAACTCCGTATCGCCCTGGCCCAGACCGATCCCGTGGTCGGCGACCTGGCGGCCAATGCCGACAAGCTCGTCGAGTGGACCCGGCGCGCCGCCGACCGCGGCGCGCACCTGGTGGTGTTCACCGAGATGTTCCTGACCGGGTATCCGGTCGAGGACCTGGTGCTGCGCAGTTCATTCGTGGAGGCCTCCATCGCCTCGGTCGGGGCCCTCGCCCGGCGGCTGGCCGACGAGGGACTCAGCGAGATCCCGGTGGTCGTGGGCTACGTGGATCGGGCGGATCTGGCACCGCGCGTAGGACAGCCCAAGGGCTCCCCGCTCGACGCCGTCGCGCTGCTCCACCGGGGCCGAGTGGTCACCAAGACCGCCAAGCACCACCTGCCGAACTACGGCGTCTTCGACGAATACCGCTACTTCGTGCGGGGAGACCGGCTGCCGATCTTCCGGCTGCACGGGGTCGACGTGGCGATCGCGGTCTGCGAGGACCTGTGGCAGGAGGGCGGGCCGGTCGCGGCGGTGGCCGAGGCGGGAGCCGGACTGCTGGTGGTGCCGAACGCCTCGCCGTACGAGAGGGAGAAGGACGACGTACGGCTCGCGCTCGTCTCCCGCCGGGCGCGGGAGGCGGGCTGCGCCCTCGCCTACGCCAACCAGGTGGGCGGCCAGGACGAGCTGGTCTTCGACGGCGACTCGATCATCGTCTCCGCCTCCGGCGAGCTGGTCGCGCGGGCCGCGCAGTTCACCGAGCAACTGCTGGTCACCGACCTGGAGCTGCCCGAGGCCAGGTTCGGCGGTCTCGGCACCTTCCAGGTGGACGCCGGGGACGGGACCGTCATCACGGTGGAGCGGATCGAGCTGTCCGCCTTCCCCGTCGAGCCGTACACGCCGGAGCCCCCCTCGGCCGCCCCGCATCTCGACGACAGCGCCGAGGTCTACTCGGCGCTGGTCCTCGCGGTCCGCGACTACGTGGCCAAGAACGGCTTCGGGTCGGTCATCCTGGGCCTGTCCGGCGGGATCGACTCGGCGCTGACCGCGACGATCGCCGCCGACGCGATCGGCCCCGACCGGGTGCACGGGGTCATGATGCCCTCGCGTTACTCCTCGGAGCACTCGCTGGAGGACGCCTGGGAACTGGTGAGCCGGCAGGGGATCAACGCCCAGGTCGTGCCGATCGCCGACATCGTGGACGGCTTCGAGAAGGAGATCGAGCTGTCCGGCCTGGCCGCGGAGAACCTCCAGGCCCGGGTGCGCGGCATGATCCTGATGGGCCTGTCCAACCAGCACGGGCACCTGGTGCTCACCACCGGCAACAAGAGCGAGCTGGCCGTCGGCTACTCCACCCTCTACGGCGACTCCGCGGGCGGCTTCGCGCCCATCAAGGACGTGCTCAAGACCCAGGTGTGGAAACTGTCACGCTGGCGCAACGAGCAGGCGGGCACCTCGAGCGAGTTCCTGCACGGCTTCACCGTGCCGCCGATCCCGGAGAACTCCATCGAGAAGGAACCCAGCGCCGAGCTCCGTCCCGACCAGCGCGACACCGACTCCCTGCCGGAGTACGACGTGCTGGACCGTCTGCTGGACGACTACGTCGAGAAGGACATGGGCTCCGCCGAGCTGATCGCCACCGGCCACGACCCGGCTCTGGTCGCCCGCATCATCCGCCTGGTCGACCTCGCCGAGTACAAGCGCCGCCAGTATCCCCCGGGTCCCAAGATCACCCCCAAGAACTTCGGCCGCGACCGCCGCCTCCCCATCACCAACCGCTGGCGCGAGACGACCGTCTGAGGTTCGGAGCGTTTCCAAACACCAGGCCCTCCTGACGGCCCGCCCCGGACGCGGCTTACGGGGCGAGGCCGGTGAGGAGCTCGTCGACGATCCGCTCGGCGATGCCGTCCGGGAACTCGGCGTCCTCGCCGGATCCCATACTCCGCGCGTACCACATCATGGTGCCGACCAGCGTCGACATCGCGATGGGCACGTCGAGGTCGGCACGGAGCTCACCTGTCGCGATTCCCCGCCGCAGCAGGGCTGCCATCGCCGCCCTGCGCGGCTCGATCGAGGCCTGGCGGACCCGCTCCGCGAGGCGCGGGTGCCGCTCGGCGTCGTTCATCACGATGCTCATCACGCACCGGCTGCGCGCGTCGCACGCGTCACGGCGGACGGCCTCAAGGCAGGCGATCAGATCCTCGCGGACCGACCTGCCCCTCACCTGCGGAAGGGGCGATTTGAGCGTGGCCAGCGCGTCGACGAACAGGTCCTCCTTGTTGGACCAGCGCCGGTAGATCGTGGTCTTGCCCACCCCCGCTCGCGCGGCGATCGCCTCGATCGACAGCTCGGCGAGGCTCATGCCCTCGCCTATCAGGTCGAGAGTGGCGTCAATGATCGCCTTCTCTGCCCTGGCGCTGCGGGGACGGCCCGCCGGGCGGGCTGGCCGCGTCTCATCCGTCGTGGTCATAGCGTGTCTACACTACTGCCGGTTCCCTGTCGTGATCCATCTGCGGGGCAGGGGGAACCGTGGCGTTCTTCCCCGGCAGCCACTTCAGTGCCACCAGGGCTCCGAGCAGGGCGATCACGGCCGAGACCAGGGCTGTGACGTGCATGCCGTCGATGAAGGCCCGCTTGGCGGGCTCGATCAGCACCGCGCCGGGCGCGCCGAGCCCCTGGGCCACCCCGAGCGTGCCGGTCAGGGACTCGCCCGCGATGTGCCTGAGCTGGTCGGGCAGGCCGGTCAGCGCGGGGGCGATCTCGTCGCGGTAGGTCGCCGAGAGCAGCGAGCCCAGCAGGGCCACGCCGAGCGCGCCCGCGAGCTGGCGGACGGTGTTGCTCATGGCCGAGCCGACGCCGGCCTTCTCACGGGGCAACGACTCCATGATGGCGGTGGTCGCGGGCGGCATGATGTTGGCCATCGCCGCGCCCTGGACGAAGAAGACGATCTCGATCACCAGGACCGGGGTGTTCTGGTCCATCAGCGCGTAGCTGCCCAGCGCGGCGGCCACGATGACCATGCTCACGGTGGCGGTCAGCCTGCCGCCGAAGCGCTTGGCCATCTGCTGGCTGAGCGGGGCGAAGATGATCTGCGCGGCGGCGAACGGGATCATCAGCGCGCCCGCCTGCATCGGGCTGAAGCCCAGCACGATCTGCAGGTAGAAGACCAGGAAGAACATCGCCCCCATCATCGCGAAGAACACGATGCCGACCATGCCGACCGCGGTGGAGAAGCGGGCGTCGCGGAAGTAGGTGACGTCGAAGGCCGGGTGGTCGATACGGCGCTCGTACCAGACGAAGGCTGCCAGTACGGCCACGCCGAACAGCGTCGGGACCAGCACCTCGGCGCTGGCGACGGTGGCCAGTTCCCCGCCGCGGATGATGCCGTAGGTGATGGCGACCAGGCCCACGATGGACAGGAGCACGCCGACCGGGTCGAGCTTGGACGGCTTGGGGTCACGCGACTCGGGCACGACCAGGGTGATGAGCACCATGCTGACCAGCACGATCGGCAGGTTGATCAGGAAGACCGAGCCCCACCAGAAGTGCTCGATGAGCAGACCGCCGGTGATCGGGCCGATCGCCACGGCGATGCCGACGCCGCCGGCCCAGACGCCGATCGCCTTGCCGCGCTCCTGGGGCGGGAAGACGTTGGAGATGATCGCGAGTGTGGCCGGCATGATCGCGGCGCCGCCGATCCCCATGAACGCCCGGGCCACGATCAGCTGCCCGGGATCCTGGGAGTAGGCGCTGGCCAGCGAGGCGAGGCCGAAGAGCACCATGCCGACCAACAGCATGCGCTTGCGCCCGGTCCGGTCTCCGATGACGCCGAAGGTGAACAGCAGCCCGGCGAAGACGAGGGTGTAGGAGTTGATCGCCCATTCCATCTGGCTCTGGGTCGCGCCCAGGCCCTCCACGGGGTCGGCGATCGTCTTGAGTGCGACGTTGAGGATCGTATTGTCGAGTACGACCGCCAGGAGGCTGAAGACCAGCACTCCCAGGATCTGCCACCGTCTCGGATGGCCCAGCTGCTGTTCCATGGAACCCCGTTTTCGATACGTCAAAGTTTCGAAGCCCTACCGTAGTTCCCATGGTTTCGATACGCAACTGTTTCGTTTCGTATTAACACGACGTTCACCCGGGAGTCAGGCGGCGACCGGCACGGGCTGCTCGGCCGGTGCCGGGATCCGCCGCCAGAACGGCAGCGCGACCAGCACCATCAGCACACCGACCAGCCCCGCGAGGGCGAAGGCCCAGCCGGGACCGGCACCGTCGATGACCGCTCCGGCGATCGGCGCGGAGGAGGCACCGCCGATGAGCAGCGCCGTGCCGTGCAGGCCCATCGCCTCGCCCCGGGCTCCCGCCGGAACCCAGCGGCTGAGGGTCTCCACCGTGGACGACAGCCCGGGAGCGCACAGCACCCCCGCCGGGATGAGCGCCACGATCACCCACCGCCAGTCACCGCCCACCAGCCCCACCGGGATGGTGAGCAGGCTCATCACGCCGATCAGGATCAGGGGGGAGAAACCTCTGGGCAGCCCGCCGTACACGAAGCCGCCGATCAGCGAGTAGGAGCACCACAGACCGATGGCCAGACCGGTCCACGCCGTGTCGCCGCTGTGTTCCATCGTCGCCACCAGCGAGAGCTCGGTCGCGGTCAGCACGAAGGTGGCCGCGGAGGCGGTGCCGAGCAGCGTGAGGAGACCCGGGGTCAGCCACTGCCGTCTCCGGAGTTTCTCCGCCGGCGCCTCCATCTCCTCGGCCGAGCGGGTCGGCGGGTTCAGCAGGATGAGCGCCGCGCCGGAACAGGTGAGACCGGCCGCGACGATGGACATCGTCCACGCGCTGCCGAGCAGGGTGATCCCGAGGACGCCGAGGGCGGGGCCGGTCATGTAGGACAGCTCGACCATTATCGAGTCGAGGGAGAAACCGATCCTGCGCTGTTCCACCGGGACCAGAGCGGTCAGGCACTGCCTGATCACGCTGAACACCGGCAGGCCCAGCAGTCCGGCCGTCACCGAGGCGACCAGCAGCACGGGGTACGGCAGCGCCCAGGCGGAGGACCAGAAGGCAAGCTGTGCGACGGTGGTCACCAGCAGCACCGGGCGGAGGCCGTGCCTGTCGACGAACCGGCCCGCCAGCGGCGCCCCGACCGCCATCCCCACCGTGGTGGCGGTGCCGACCACCCCCGCCGCCAGCCAGCCCAGACCGAGGCTGCGGATGTGCAGCGTCAGCGTGATACCCGTCGCCGTGGCCGGGATCCGGGCGAGCAGGCCCACCAGCAGCAACGTCCGCACTCCCGGAAGGGTGAGCAGGCGACGGTAAGGTTCTATAGCCATTGTGATTGCTTACCTCCGCATGCATTGTGTCGTACGGCCCTGACAGTTCCGCCACTGGATTACCACCGGGGCCGGGGGTGTTTAACGAGCCGTACGCATGCAATCATCGGAAACGTCCGGGGACGCCGCTGGGGCGCCTCGAGACTCTTCTGGAGGGTACTCATGTCCTCTTCCGTCACCGGCCGTCCGACTGCTCTCTACGGCGGCCAGGCTGGACGAAGGATCACGGTCCGCGACATCGCCGCAGCCAAGGAGCGCGGCGAGAAGTGGCCGATGGTCACCGCGTATGACGCGATGACCGCCCGGGTCTTCGACGGAGCCGGCATCCCGGTGCTGCTCGTCGGCGACTCGGCCGCCATGGTCGTGTACGGCTACGACTCGACGCTGCCGGTCTCGGTGGACGACCTCATGCCGCTGACGGCCGCCGTGGTACGCGGCTCGTCGCGCGCGCTGGTGGTCGCCGACCTGCCGTTCGGCTCCTACCAGTCCTCACCGCAGCAGGCGCTGGAGACGGCCGTCCGCTTCATGAAGGAGGCCGGCGCCCACGCGGTCAAGCTGGAGGGTGGCCGGCGCGTGCTCCCCCAGGTCGAGGCCCTGGTCTCGGCCGGCATCCCCGTCATGGCCCACCTCGGCCTGACCCCCCAGTCGGTCAACGCCCTCGGCGGCTACCGGGTGCAGGGCCGCGGCCAGTCCGGGGACGAGCTGATGTCCGACGCCAAGGATCTGGAGTACGCCGGGGCCTTCTCCGTGGTCCTGGAGTGCGTCCCCTCCGACCTCGCCGAGCGGGTCACCTCCTCCCTGTCGATCCCCACCATCGGCATCGGCGCCGGTCCCGCCACCGACGCCCAGGTCCTGGTCTGGCAGGACCTCATGGGCCTGACCGCCCGCCCCGCCAAGTTCGTCAAGAAGTACTCCGACCTGGCCGGGGAGATGGACAGGGCCATCCGCGCCTTCGCCGACGAGGTGACCGGCGGAGTCTTCCCCGCCCCCGAGCACAGCTACCACTGACGCACTGCCGCCGCACGGCCTGCCACCGCCCCGGGACCGCTCAGACCAGGGTCACCGGGTCGGTGTTGGCGCCGCACACGACCACGGCCACCCGCTCTCCTGGGGCCGGGGTGTAGGCGCCCGAGCGGAGGGCCGCGAAGGCCGTGGCTCCCGCGTGCTCGGCGGCGATCCGGTAGGACCGCCACATCTCCCGCCGGGCCTCGACGATGGCCTCGTCGGAGACGAGGACGCTCTGGACTCCCGCTGCGGCGGTGACCTCGTAGGCGATCGCACCGACCCGGCTGGCGCCCAGGGCGTCGGCTCCCACGCCCCCGACCTCCACCCGCACCGGACCTCCGGCCTCCAGCGCCCGATTCAGGGTCGGGATGAGCTCGGGCTCGACGGCGACCACGTGCGCCCTGCCGTCGACGGCGGCGGTGATCCCGGCGACGAGGCCGCCGCCGCCGACCGCGACCAGGACCGTGTCCACTCCCCCGGTCTGCTCCAGCACCTCCAGCCCGACCGTGCCCTGCCCGGCGACCACCTCGGCCTGGTCATAGGCGTGGATCTCCAGGGCGCCGCTCTCGGCCGCCCGTTTGGCCGACGCCTCGTACGCCTCGGCGTAGATGGCCCCGGTCTGGGTCACGTGCGCGCCCAGCGCCCGCAGCCCCGCGACCTTGACGGGGCTGGACACCTCCGGCACGAAGATCTCGGCCCTGACGCCGAGCACCCGCGCCACGTACGCCACCGCCAGGCCGTGGTTGCCGCCGCTCGCCGCGATCACCCCCGCCTCGGGCAGTTCCGCCACGGCCAGGGCGCGGTTGAAGCCACCCCGGACCTTGAACGACCCGGAGTGCTGCGTCCCCTCCAGCTTCAGCACCAGCCCAGGCGACACCTCCAGCACCGGGGTCCGGCGGGCGTACCCGGCGATCCGTTCGGCGGCCTCCCGCACATCCTCAACCGACACGCGCACGCCCGCTCCCCTCTCAGAAGGTGACCGTCCAGCCTTCCCTGCGGCCCTGCGCCGAAGTGTAGGAGACTCCGTGGACCTTGAGCCCGGCCGCGTCGAGCAACGTGATCGCGCCCCCGCCGTTGCCGAGCGCGAACGGGGCCGCGACGGCGAGCGTGAGCACGGCGCCGGGGGCCAGCGGGCCGGCCGGCAGCGGGAAGGTGTTCTTCTGCTGGTCGGCGAGGTGCCAGCCGGTGAGGTCGACCGGCGCCGGAGAGGCGTTCAGCAGGGTGACGACCTCGTGTTCGGGCGCGGGGCCGACGGGGTTGACCAGCGCGGCCAGGACGCGGACGGGTTCCTCGCCGGCGCCCTGCCGTACGGGAGCGCCGTCCAGGGTGTGGCCCGTGCTGTCGTCGGTGTGCCAGGCCTGGGACTGGAAGGCCAGGAAGATCGCGACCCAGCGTGGTTCGGCGGGGAAGTGCAGGAGAAGGCCGCCGTCCTGCCATACGCCGTCGTCACCGCGGAAACGCCCGGAGTTCCCCTGGTTCATGTGGATGTCGTGCACGCCGTTGCCCGGCCGGAACCCGAAGACCTTGTCGGGAGTCGCCGGTTCGGGGCCCCAGCGCTCGCCGAAGGCGTAGACGACCGCGCCGGGATCGGCGATCGCCCGCCGGACGTAGTGGTCGAGCCTGTCGGCCAGGTCGTTGTCCACTCCCGGCAGGTCGGGCGGGAGCGGACTCAGGGCCGCGGGGTTGAACAGGTTGCCCCGGATGTAGTCGAGGGCCGTGTCGCCGGGGCGGGACGGCAGCGCCGTCCAGCCTGCGGCGGCCTGGGAAAGTCCCTGGGTCACCGGGTGCCGGAAGTCGTCGTCGACGAGCTGGAGCAGCTCGGACGGGGCCTCCTGGGACTTGACGTTGACCGCGACCCGGTAGGAGGTCCCCGCCTGGTCGACGAGGTGGATCTGGTAGTGCGGGGTGCCGGCGCCGCCCTCGCGCCGGCTGTCCACGGCCCACCCCGCGAGAACCCCGTAGCTCTTCAGCGGCATTGATCCACCTTCCGAAACTGATTTTCCGGACTACACAGTCGCATTCCACGAAAAATCAGGGAAGCACCTGAGGGGAATCGGGCCGGAGATCCTCGATGTACCCGATGCCCTCCGCGCCCCGGACCGTGCCCTCACCGATCCCGTGGCGGGCCGTCTCCGCGGCCCCCGGCAGGCGGTCGATGCGGGTCTCCAGACGGGGCTGGTCGGGCTCGCCGGGCATGGAAGCCGAGTTTAGCCACCGCCTCCGCGACGGCGGAGGACGGAGCGGTCAACGCCGGGTCACGCGGAAGACAAGGTGAGACAGGGCCGCTGACCGCTCCCGCCGTCGCGGATGGATCATCCGGTCGAAGTCGTGAATTCCTCACTGTCGCCGGACACCGCCGATCTCCAGGATCAAAGGCATGACAGCGATTCAGGTGGAGGGGCTCGCAAAGAGCTACGGAGACTTCGCGGCCCTCAAGGGCGTCTCGTTCGACGTCTCCCCGGGGGAGATCTTCGCCCTCCTCGGGAGGAACGGCGCCGGGAAGACCACGACGATGGAGACGCTGGCGGGCTTCCAGGCTCCGGATGAGGGCACGGTGCGCGTGCTGGGGCTCGATCCGGTCAGGGACCGGGCCAGGGTGCGGGCGCGCACCGGGATCATGCTCCAGGAGGCGGGGTTCTTCCCGGACCTGACCGTGGCGCAGACCGTGGACGCCTGGCGGGACTTCGTCGCCGCCCCCCGGCCGCGCGCCGAGGCCCTGGAACTCACCGGGCTGGACGCCAAGGCCGCCACGAAGGTCCGGCAGCTCTCCGGCGGGGAGAAACGCCGCCTGGATCTGGCCCTGGCCGTGCTGAGCCGGCCCGACGTGCTGTTCCTCGACGAGCCCACCACCGGGATGGACCCGGAGGCGCGCAGGAGCACCTGGGAGGTCATCCGGGGCCTCGCCGGACAGGGCACCACGATCATGCTCACCACGCACTACCTGGAGGAGGCCCAGCGGCTGGCCGCCGGCATGGCGATCCTGGATCAGGGGCTGATCGTCGCGAGCGGTGGCATGGCCGAGACGCTGGCCGCCCAGACGGGCCGGGTCGCCTTCGAACTGCCCCCCGCCGTCACCCCGGAGGAGCTGCCGGTGCCCGTCGCCACGGTGGAGGGCCGCACCGCGGTCTGCCGCGTCACCGACCCCGATCTCGCCGCGCAGACCCTGCTGGGCTGGGCGGGCGAGCGCGGCCTGCGCCTGCGCGGCCTGGAGGTCCGTACGGCGACGCTCGAAGACCTGTTCCTGGACCTCGCCACCGGCGAGAAGGACAAGAAGTACGAGAAGGAGGTGGCGTGACCATGTCGGCACGCGATCTGGCGGTCGTCACCCGCTTCAACGGCCGCCTGTTCTGGCGGGACCGCACGACGTTGACCACGTCCGTGGCGCTGTTCCTGGGCCTGGGTATCGGTCTGCCGTTCATGATGGACAGGCTGCGCCCGGGTAACCCGCAGTTCGTGCTGGACCAGCACCTGGGGGTGCTCGCGATGGTGCTCCTCATCGCGACGTTCAGCCAGATCGCGATCACGCTCAGCGCCCGTCGCGACCAGCTCGTCCTCAAGCGGCTGCGGACAACCGGGCTGAGCGACCGCGCCATCCTCGGCGGGGAGATCGGCAACCTCGTCCTGCAGAGCACGCTGCTGACCGTCGTGATCTCGGTGGCGCTGTACGCGCTGACCAGCCTGCCGGTCCCCCGCGACCCGCTGCTGTTCCTGGTGGCCGTGGTCGCGGGCGCCACCGTCCTGTGCCTGCTCGGAGCGGCGTTGACCGCGATCGTCCCCCGCACCGAGATCGCGCCCGTCATGACCATGCCGTTCTTCCTTCTGGCCGGTATCGGCGCCGGCGGCTTCGGCCCGGTCCTGGACGTGCTTCCCGGCTGGGTCGGCACGGTGCTCGGCCTGCTGCCCACCGGCTCGATCGTCGAGGCCGCCAAGGTGGCCTACGCGGCTGACGGCACCCTCGCCGGTGACCTGCGTGCGGCGGCCGTACCGGCGCTGCGGCTGGCCGTCTGGGCGGCGATCGGGCTCGTCGCGCTCATGCGGTGGTTCCGCTGGGAAACGCGGAAGTCATAAATTCATTGACATGCGGATAAACCCCCAGCGCCTGACCGTGGGCATCATCTACACCATCTCGATCGGTTTCACCGCCACCATGCTCACCATCGTCAGGTCCCCGCTGGAGGCCACGGTGCTGACCGTCGCCGCGGTCGCCTTCCTGATCCCGCACCACCTGCTGATCCGGGCGGCGTTGCGGGGCGGGGAGCAGCGGGGCGTCCCGGCCCTCCTGATCGTCCAGACGGTGGCCACCTACGCGCCGATCCCCTACCTGGCGTCCCTGTGGATCGTCATCGGCTACAACTGGGCGACGACCATGCCGACGATCCTGTCGGGGGCGGTGCTCGTCAGGCTGCGGCCGAGGTCCGCGGTCCCGGCCGTGGTCGTGATCGGCGCGGTCTCCTTCTGGCTGGGCATCGGCTCGCCGTACGGAAGTCTGACGGCGGGGTTGTACCAACTGATCACGGTCGTGGTGACGGGCGGGGTGACCTACGGGGCGGTGCGGCTGGTCATCGTCAGCAGGGAGCTGGAGCAGGCCAGGACGGAACTGGCGGAGGCGGCGGTGCTGCGGGAACGGTTGCGGATCTCCCGCGACCTGCACGACGGCCTGGGCAGCAGCCTGACCGCCATCGCCCTGAAGGGCGACCTCGCCCGCAGGCTGGTCGAGCGCGAGCCGGAGGCCGCGCGGGCGGAGCTGTCGGAGCTGGTCCACGTGGCCAGGGACGCCGCCCAGGACGTACGGCAGGTCGCGCGGGGCTATCGGGAGATGTCATTGACGGAGGAGGTGCACCGGGCGGTCGCGTTGCTGGAGGCATCAGGGGTGAGCTGCCAGACCAACCTCGCCGAGCTCCGGGTCTCCCAGCCGGTCGACGAGGCGCTGGCCTGGGCGGTGCGCGAGGGGACCACCAACGTGGTACGGCACAGCCACGCGACGACCTGCTCGATCAGCACCTCGGCCGGGACGGGCACCGTACGGCTGGAGCTGGTCAACGACCGCGCCCGCAAGGGCTCGGCGGACGGCAACGGCCTGGCGGGCCTGAGGGAGCGCGTCGGCGGCCTGGGCGGCTCGGTCAGCGCGGAGCGGACTGGGAGCGGCGGGTTCCGGCTCGCGATGGAGGTGCCGGTGTGATCGGCGGGCTCCGGCTCAGGATGGGGGTGGCCGCGTGATCCGGGTGCTGCTTGCCGAGGACATGCACATGATCAGGGCGGCGCTCGGCGCGCTGCTGAGGTTGGAGTCCGACATCGAGGTGGTCGCCGAGGTCGTCCGCGGTGACCAGATCGTCCCCGAGGCCCTGCGGACCCTGCCGGATGTGGCGGTGCTGGACATCGACCTGCCCGGGATCGACGGCATCACCGCCTCGGCGGAACTGCGGGAGAGGCTGCCCGGCTGCCGGGTCCTGATCCTCACCGCGATGGGCCGGCCCGGACAGGTGCGCAGGGCGCTGGCCGAGGGCATTCAGGCGTTCCTGGTCAAGGACGCCCCCGGCGACCACCTGGCGGACGCGATCCGGCGCACCGCCCAGGGCCTGCGGGTGCTGGATCCCGAACTGGTCGCCACGGCCATCGCCTACGGCGCGAGCCCGCTGACCCCCCGCGAGGCCACCGTGCTCAGGGAGGCCGCGAACGGCGCCCCGGCGGAGGAGATCGCCGGACGGCTGCATCTCTCCACCGGAACGGTGCGCAACTACCTCACCGGCGCCATCACCAAGACCGGCGCCCGCAACAAGATCGACGCCATCCGGATCGCCGAGGACGCGGGCTGGATCTAAGAATTGTCCCGGATCTTCGATCCGTCGCCGTACCGCGTGCGCGCGATGTCATTTATATGATCATCCTTCGCTAGGATTCTCCTCTTGGAGGCGTCTGGGTGCCTGGTGGCCCTCCTAGTCTTCAAAACCAGAGGCGCCGAGTATCTCGGCGCGGCGGGTTCGATTCCCGTCCGCCTCCGCTGACCACCGCGGCCGAGGAGCACACATGAGGGTGATCGCGACCGCCGGGCACGTGGATCATGGCAAGTCGACGCTGGTGCGGGCGCTCACCGGAATGGAGCCCGACCGCTGGGCCGAGGAACGCCGCCGGGGAATGACGATCGATCTCGGGTTCGCCTGGACCACGCTCCGCTCGGGCGAGCGGCTGGCGTTCGTCGACGTCCCCGGACATGAGCGGTTCGTCACCAACATGCTCGCGGGGGTCGGCCCGTCCCCCGCGGTCATGTTCGTGGTCGCGGCGGACGAAGGCTGGCGGCCCCAGTCAGCCGAGCATCTGGCCGCGCTGAACGCCCTCGGGATACGGCACGGCCTGCTGGTGGTCACCCGCTCCGACCTCGCCGACCCGGAGCTCGCGACCGAGGAGGCCCGCCTCCACCTTGAGGGGACGAGCCTGGCCGGGATGGCCGCCATCGCCGTCAGCGGGCTGACCAGGCAGGGGATCCCCGAGCTTGAGGCCTCGCTCGGGCGGCTCGCGGCCGAGCTTCCCGAGCCCGATCGGGAGTCCCCGGTCCGGTTGTGGATCGACCGCGTGTTCACCGTCACCGGCGCCGGGACCGTTGTCACCGGCACCCTCGCCCACGGCACGCTGCACGTAGGCGACGAACTGGTCGCCGGTGGCGAACGGGTTCAGATCCGGGGTCTGCAGGCTCTCAACCAGCGGACCGATCTGGTGTCGGCCACCGCTCGCGTCGCCGTCAATCTCAGAGGGACCGGCCGCGCCGTCCTATCCCGGGGCACGGCGCTGCTGACCCCTGGTGCCTGGATCACCACGGAGGTGATCGACGTACGGCTGGACCCCGGCGAGACTCCCAAGGGCGACTTGGTCTTCCATCTGGGCTCGGCCGCCGTCCCGGCCCGGCTGCGCCCGCTGGGCGAGGGTACTGCACGGCTCACCCTCGCCCGGCCCCTGCCGCTCCGGTCGGGAGAGCGGGGGTTGCTCCGCGCCCCCGGCCGCCGGGCGATCGTCGCCGGCGTGCGCGTCCTGGACGTACGGCCGACGCCGTTGCGACGCCGTGGAGCCTCGGCGGCGAGGGCGGCGGCGCTCGCCGGGGTGAGCGTGCCCACCGCCGCGGACCTGCTCCGCTGGCACGGGCTGCTGAACCGGACGGATCTGACCGCGATGGGGTGCCCGCCCGCGGTGCACCCCGGGCCTGATGTCCCACCCACCGGATCCACCGTGTGGCCCGTGCCGGGCGACCCGCCCGCCGGACGGCCGGGCTCCGGCGACCCATCCGCTGGACGGCCCGTGGCGGGTGACTGGTTCGCCGATCCCGGCCACTGGTCCGCACTCGGCCGCGACCTGGCCGAGCAGGTGTCCCGGCACGCTCAGGGGATCACCGTGGAGGCCGCCGCCCACCTGCTCGGCCTGCCTGGGCGCCGGCTGGTGGAGGCGCTGGTCGCGCCGCCGTTGACGATCAGGTCAGGGGTGATCCAGCAGGGTGACCGGGATCGGGCGCCGCTTCCTTCCCGGATCGCGAAGGCGGTCGCCGCGCTCGGGGCCGAACTCGCCGAGCGGCCCTTCGACGCTCCCACCGCCAGGCGTCTCGCCGCACTCGAACTGACGGGCAAGTCCCTGGCGGCGGCCGTACGGGCAGGGGCGCTACTGGCCGTCGCCGGAAACGTCGTCCTGCTGCCGGACGCACCCGTTCTGGCGGCGACCCTGCTGAGGAAACTACCCTCGCCGTTCACCGTCAGCCAGGCACGTGCGGCCCTGGACTCCAGCCGCCGCGTCGTCGTACCACTCCTGGAGCATCTCGATGCCCGGGGCCTCACTCGCCGGGTCGACAACGAGTCGCGGGTCTGTCTGCCAGACAACTGACAGTGCTTACAACTCGTAAAAATTGATCGTGTCAGAGCATTGATCAATTCCGGATATTGGCATATTTTTCGATCATTCCGACCCTAACGGGAGTAGCGGGTGAACCATAATCTGGCAGACGTGCTTGGAGGTGCGGCACAGATCGCACTCATCGCGATCTTCATGGTCGCCGCACTCTCGAAAATCCTCACTTTCCGTGACCTCGGCCGGACCATCGGACGGCTCGGGCTGACAGCGGTGGCCGGGAACGCGGCGATCGCAGTGATCATGGCGGAGCTGCTCGCCGTGACCGGGCTCGCGGTCCTGCCGGCGGCCACCTGGCCGAGGGTGCTCATCACGCTGCTGGCCGCGGCGTTCGCCGGAGCCGGGATCCGCGCCCTGGGCATCAAAGAGAAGATCAAATGTGGCTGCTTCGGGAACGGCGGTGCCGTACTCGGCTGGCGGCAGGTGCTGTATCTCCCGCTCTGGCTGGCGCTTGCGGCGCTGGCCGAGGCCGGCGCGCCGGGCTGGAACGGGGAGCAGGGATTGGCCGGCCTGTCCGCGCTCCTGCTCGCCCTAGTCGCCTGGAAGCTCTTCGCCGAGCTGCGCGTCTGGCGGCCGCTACGTGAGGACCGCATGGTGATCCCGGAACCGACCAAACCCAACCCGGAGGTGCCCGCCACATGACGACGGTACTGCTCATCGTGATCTGCCTCATGGCAGTGGTCCTGTTCATCCAGATCGGCGCGCAGGTGGAGCTGTTCGAACAGGTCAAGCAGATCCGCGGATACCTCGACATGGAGGACAAGCCCACCCCGGTGGAGCTGGGAACCCTGGAGGGCCAACGGCCAAGCGACTTCGGTCTGCCCGCCTCCCTCGACGAGTCCGACCGGGCCGTGGTGCTGTTCGTCTCCAACAAGTGCGAGACGTGCCGCAACCTGGCCTCGGCGCTGCGCGGTGGCGCGGTGCCCCCCTCGATGTGGGTCGTGGTCGTCCCGGTGTCCGGAGACGGCAACGAGTTCATCGCCGAGTTCCAGCTGTACAACGAGCGGGTCATCCTCGACGAGGGCGAGCGCATCGTCGGCAGCCTCGGGCTCGACCTCACGCCCGTCGCCCTCCACATCGCCGAGGGACAGCTAACACGGGCCCACACTGTGCCGACGGTCCGACAGATGTACGCGGCCGCTCCCATCGCCTACAAGCACACCCTGGCCAAGAAGTCGCCCGCACGGCACTGATCCGATTCCAGCGCACGGACAGAGAGGCAAAGGCAACAGATGGGGCACATGAACAAGGCGTCGGCCCCGGGGCTTGACGAACCCGGTTATCAGAGAGCGGACCGGCGGAGGTTCCTCGGCTGGATGGGCAAGGTCGGCGTCACCACGATCGGCGTGGTCGCGAGCCTGGCGGCGACGAGCAAGACGGCCGAGGCCGCCAACTGGGCGTGCTGCAGCCTCGCCCTGCCGAACACCTTCTGTAAGACCAACAGCAGCGCGCAGTACATCTGCCCGACGGGCTACACCATGAAGACCTGGACCTGCTGCAGCGGCTCCGCGCCGTTCCAGCGGCGATACGCCTGCGGAGAGTGCACGAAGGGCTCGAACTGCAGTACGGGGCCGTTCATCTGCTCCGCGGGATGGACCGTCAACGCCAACGGCTGCTGACAGGGAACCGAGTGGCCGCCTGACGCCCGAGCGCGTGGGCGGCCACTCAGGGTGGAGGATGCGTTGTCTTTTGATGTCTGGGTGGTCACCGCGCTGCTGCTGCTCATCGCCTGTGCGGGCTTCGCGCAGGTGTTCAGCTTTTGAGGCCTTTCTTTCGTCGGATATCTCCGCCCCCTGGTTCAGGGGAGAGTTCCTGAGGAGAAGGCCATGTACCGGCCGATCCTCATGCTCACGCTCGGCTTCACCATCTCGGCGGTCGCCACGTACGGGCTGGTCCACCTGCTCGGCTACGGCCTGGTCGGTTGGATGCCCGGCACGGTCGCGAAGGTCGCCGCCGCGCTGATCATGCTCTGGTGCATGGCCGTCGACTCCGGCCTGTTCGGACTGCGCACGCCGATGTGGCGGCGGCAGACCCCGCAGCAGCACTTCGCCCAGTTCGGCCCCGCCTGGGGCGCGCTCGCGTGGGGACTGGACACCGGCCTGGTGATGACCACCTTCCGGGTGACCTCCCTGAGCTGGGCGGCGCTCGGTGTCACCCTGTTCGGTCTGGTGCCCTGGTGGGCCGGCCTCGCCTACGCGCTCGGCTTCACGATTCCCGGGATCGTGCTGGTCACGGCCGTGCCGCCGAAGAGGGATCCGGAGGGCCCGCAGGAGCCGGTCTGGCTGATGAACTGGCTCATGGACCGGGAGAAGCCGTTCCGCCGGCTGGCTCTGGGCCTGCTGACGCTGGTGTTCGCCGGAGTGGTCGCGACGCTGTTCGCGGGCTGAGCCCACGAGCTTGGTTCCGGGTCGGGCCTGACAGGCCCGGCCCGGTGGGCTTTTCCGGGCCGGCTCAGCAGTCGCCGTCGAAAAAGGAGATCTCGCGGCGGATCGCGGCCTGGCCCTGCGGGCGGATCTCCAACACGACGCACCGGGGTTCGAGCACGTAGAAGCCACCGACGAAGACGGTGTCGTGTTCGGCGCAGGCGGTGAACGTCACCGCGTGATCGGCCTCGGCGGGGGTGCGTGCGGTTCTGGAGGGCTCGGAGTAGAGCAATCCGGCGCTGTCGTGGAACTCGGCCGGGATGGAGAGGGTGACCGTCCCGCCCTTCCTGACCACCGTTCCGACCTTGAACCTGTGGTTGGCCCCGTACTCCTGGGAGCGGGCACGTCCCCAGGCCAGCAGCCCCGGAACGACCAGCGGTCCCGCCACCAGGTCATCCGGTCCCGTGATCAGGACCCTGGTTTTCTCCTCCGGCACGTCACCGTTGCGGTTCTGACAGTTGAGCACCCGCGGATTGCCCAGGCTCCCCGGCAGGCCGACGCCCTGTGCGGTCCCCGCCTGAGGGAGTGGATCGGCCTCCGCCGAGCCGCAACCCGCCAGCGGCAGCACGACAGCCATCAACACCGGCCAGGACAGGCCCCTGAGCGCACCCCTAAGGATCATGATTTATTTCTACACCAGCGTTACCTGGGTAACGAGAGGCATACAGGAATTATTCGGGCAGAGATGGCGACCCTCGGGAATCGCCCGCTCTAGATGTCGGTGATGCGGAAACCCGCGTGGGCCTTGTAGCGGCGGTTGACGGAGATGAGGTTGGCGGTCAGCGCCTCGACCTGGTGGGCATTGCGCAGGCGGCCGCCGTATACACCGCGGACGCCCGCGATCCGGCCCGCGAGCGCCTGGACCGTGTCGGTGGCCTCGCGGTCGTCACCCAGGACGAGCACGTCCAGGGTGACTTCGGCGATCTCGGGGTCCAGCAGCAGGACAGCCGAGACGTGGTGGAAGGCGGCGACCACACGGCTGTCCGGGAGGACCGCGGCGGCCTGCTGGGCGGCGCTGCCCTCCTCGACGGCCAGCGCGTAGGCGCCCTGCCTGTCGAAGCCCAGCGGGTTGACGCAGTCAATGACGATCTTGCCGGCCAGCTCGGCCCGCAGGGACTCCAGGGTGGACCTGTGACCCTCCCACGGGACCGCCACGATCACCACGTCGGCCTCGGCGGCCACGGTCGCGTTCTCGGCGCCGCGCGCCGACAGCCCGATGCTCTCCGCCGCCTCCCGGGCCCGTTCCGCACTGCGCGAACCGATGAGCACGGGGTGTCCCGCCATGGCGAATCGCCGGGCCAGGCCCTTACCCTGATCACCGGTGCCGCCCAGGATCCCGATCGAGACTCCGCTCACGTCCGGACTGTCAGTGCTCACTCGTTGCTCCTCGTCGTTCCCGGCCGATCGGCGCGGGACTCACCCGGCCACAGCGCATGGTCAGATCATGCCAGGACGCGCGTTCCCAGGATCATCCAGGGTGGCTGGGGCACCATGGAGCGCATGGACGCTCGGTCAGTGGCACTTCTGCGTGAGGTTCTGGACTCCACCGGCTGGGTGGAGCGCACCCGCGAGCTCGGTCTCGCGCTACGCGCGACCCGGTCCGCGGGGGGTCTGCTGATGGTGGGCTCCCCCGCGGACGAGCCCTGGCACCTGACCGCGCACCTCGGCGACGAGGCCAGACTGGCCGGGCTGCCCCAGCTCGCCCCGACGCTGGTCCGCTGGGCGCCCGCCGCGGACGCGCCCGCGCACCTGCGGGTCGGGATGGAGCGGCTCGAACGGGCCCGCCGGGGCGAGACGCTGTTCGTGGTGACCGAACAGCAGGCACCCGAGTCCCTGCTGGAACGGGTGGGCGACGCCCGGCGCTCCGGGGCCACGATCCTGGCCCTGGACGGCGGCGACCCCGAGCTGGAGGGGCTGGCCCACGACGCGCTGACGGTCCCCGGCCAGGCCCCGATCACTTTCGACGGGGCCCAGCATCTGGTCAGCATGGCGGCGGGCGAGGCGGACCGGCGCCCCGGCCTGCGCGACCGGCTGGCCAGGCTACTGGAACGGGTCAGCGGCCCCCACGTCACCGACTGACGGGTCAGTCGTCCCCTTCCCAGGCCTTGTCCTCTTCCCTCCATGCCTCGTTGCGCTCGGCCGCGGTCTTCAGCGCGTTGGCCGCGGCCTCCCTGGTCTCGTAGGGCCCCATCCGGTCCTTGTTGGGGCAGCCCTCGTCGGGCTCGACCGCCATATGCGTGAGGCAGAACCACCATCGATCACTCATGATGGCAATACTGCCCACTGGGAACCGCAACTAGACTGGGGGACCATGACGACACTGCTCCAGCCCGGGCGGATCTCGCCCCTCCGCAAGGTCCCCGCCGGCATCGAGCGGCCGGAGTATGTCGGGAAGAAATCCCCGAAGACCGGTGAGCCCGACGTCAAGACGCCCGAGATCATCGAGCGGATGCGGGTCGCGGGCAAGCTGGCGGGTCAGGCGCTCGAGGAGGTCGGCAGGCACGTGGCGCCCGGCGTCACCACCGACGAGCTCGACCGGATCGGCCACGAGTTCCTCTGTGACCACGGGGCCTACCCCAGCACGCTCGGCTACCGGGGCTACCCCAAGTCGCTGTGCACCTCGATCAACGAGGTGATCTGCCACGGAATCCCGGACGACACGGTGCTGCGTGACGGCGACATCGTCAACGTGGACATCACCGCCTTCATCGGCGGCGTGCATGGCGACACCGACGCCACCTTCCTGGTCGGCAACGTGGACGAGGAGTCACGCCTGCTGGTCGAGCGCACCCGCGAGGCCACCAACCGGGCCATCAAGGCCGTCGCCCCCGGCCGCCGGCTCAACGTGGTCGGCCGCGTCATCGAGGCCTACGCCAAACGGTTCGGCTACGGCGTGGTCCGCGACTTCACCGGCCACGGCATCGGCACCACGTTCCACTCCGGCCTGATCGTCCCGCACTACGACGATCCGGCGCTGGCCGTCACGCTGGAGCCCGGCATGACGTTCACCATCGAGCCCATGCTGACCCTCGGCACCATCGACTACGACATCTGGCCCGACCACTGGACCGCGGTGACCAAGGACCGCAGGCGGACCGCCCAGTTCGAGCACACCATCCTGGTCACCGACACCGGCCACGAGATTCTGACGCTCCCCTAGGTCCGGCCACCTCGTCTGGGCGCCACCGCTGTGACGGTGGTGCCCACGCCCTCGACGCCGCTGACGGTGAGTGTCCCTCCGAGCTCGGCGAAGTGGGCCCGCATGGCGGTGACACCCGGGCCGGCGGCCGGCCCGGAGAGGCCGGCGCCGTCGTCGCTGACCGTCATGCGCAGGCCGCTGCTCCCCAGCGTCACGGCGACGGAGACGGTGGTGGCGCGGCTGTGACGCTCGACGTTGGCGAGTGCCTCACCCAGCGTGGCCAGAACGGCCCGGGCGACCCGGGGAGGAACGTCATCGCCGGGCAGCGCCCAGATCTCGACGACGGTTCCGGTGCGCTCGGCCCACTGGGAGAGATGCTCCTCAAGGGTCTGGGCGAGACCGTGGCTCCGCCTCCCACGCATGCGCACTTCCTCTTACTGGGCGCGGTCCCGTTTGCTGAGCTTGGCCAGATAGTCGTTGTAGGCGTCGAGCTGCACGTCGCCGGTGCCACCGGTGCGGGCCGCGGCGGCGTCGGCACGGCGGTCGGCCCGGCTGGCTTTACGGTTGTCGTCCTGCCACCACTGGAAGGCCAGCGCGATCAGCACCAGCAGCGTCGGAATCTCACCGAAACCCCACGCGATGGCCCCGCCGGCCTGCTGGTCGACGATCGAGGAGACGCCCCAGGTGCGGCCGAGCTGGTCGTACCACTCGCTGGCCAGCAGGGTGCCCATGCTCATCAGCGCGATGCCGAAGAACGCGTGGAAGGGCATCGTGACGAACAGGACCATCAACCGGGCCACGTGGGGCAGCTTGTGGGGCGCCGGGTCCACACCGATGATCACCCAGAAGAACAGGGAGCCGCTGAGCAGGAAGTGCACCGTCATGGCGATGTGGCCGAGGTGTTCCTCCATCGCGGCGGCGAACAGCGGGGTGAAGTACAGCGCGTAGGTGGAGACGATGAAGATCGAGGTGGCGATCGCCGGATGGGCGACGAAGCCGACGAACCTGCTGTGCAGGATCGTGGTCAGCCACTCGCGCGGCCCCCGGTCCCCCCGGCGGGCGGCGGGTTTGAGCGCGCGCAGCGCGAGCGTCACGGGGCCGCCGAGCACCAGGAAGATCGGCACCAGCATGGACAGCGTCATGTGCTCGGCCATGTGCACGCTGAAGAGCACCTTGGCGTAGCGGGCGACGCCGCTCTGGGTGGCGATGGTCAGAATCAGCATGCCGACGAACCACGCGGCGGTACGGCCCGCGGGCCAGGAGTCGCCGCGCCGGACGAGCCGTACGACTCCGGCCAGGTAGAGCCCGCCGAGCAGGACGATAAGCGTGCCGGAGAACAGGTCGAACCACCACAGCGAGACCAGGTTGGCCGGTGAGACCTCCGGCGGCATGGGGTAACCGAGCACCTCGAAGGCCCGGTCGACGGGGAGGACCGCGGGGGGCGGAGCGGTGCGTGAGAGAGCGACGGCCAGTCCGACGGTCGCCAACATGACGAGGATCTCGCAGGAGGCGAACCGGATGAAGGCGCCCGGTCCGCCGGCGGCGAGCTGGGGCAGGGTCCGCTTCCTGTGCCACCAGCCGATGGCGCCGAGACCCGCGAACGCGGCGGTCTTGGCCAGCAGCAGCAGCCCGTAGGCGGAGGTGAAGAGTTCGGAGACCGAGGTCAGCCGGGCCACGATGCTGAACAGCCCCGACAGGCCCACGGCGATGAAGCACCACAGCGCCATCGAGGAGAACCTGGTGGCGACCGTCTCCAGATGCGGCTGCCGACGCAGCGCGTGGGCGCAGAGCACGGCGAGCCCGCCCACCCAGAGCGCCAGGACCATCATGTGGATGGCGACGCCGGTGATGGCCAGGTCATGGTTGGGCGAGGAGGAGGAGTGCCCGGTCAGCGCGGGAGGCAGCAGGGCGGCCAGGGAGAGCACGAGCAGGCCGCCGGCCGCGCCGACGGTGATCGCCCCCCGGGCGAACAGCGCGATCGCCACCCCGAACAGCACGACCAGGGTGAGCGCGATGCCCTGGGTCACCTGACTGGCGAAACTGGTGAGCTCGTTGCCGCCGAGCACGTCGACGAGGGGGAGGCCGAGCATCTCCGACAGGCTGAACACCATCGTCGCAGCCGCCGCGCCCGCCCAGGCGAGTGCGAGCCACGAAGCGGCCTTGACGTAGGCCAGGGCGGGCTTGCCGAGCAGGCCCTTGTCGCTGGGGAGGAGGGCCGCGGCGGCCAGCAGCACGCCCACGGTGAGCACGCCCGCCACGTCCATCGCCATTTTGGACAGCGGCATTCCCCAGCGGGTGATCGTGCCCTCGTCGGGCAGGCCGGGGATGATGCGCGGGGTCGCGGCGCCTCCGGCGATCATGGCGATCACCAGGGCGGCCACGGCCGCGCCCGCACCGGCCAGTGCGAGCTTCGCCGTCCGGCCGTTGCCCGCCCGCTCAGCCTGGGCGACCTGCTCCTGGTTGCTCACGGCTGCTTCTTTTTCCTCAAGCTGAAGAACAGGCCGATGCCGACACCGCTCACGCCGCCGACGATGAGCCACATCCAGCCGGGCACGCCGCCGGAGGGCTCCGGCTCGTCCTGCGCCTGCGGCTGCGTCACAGGTGCGGGTGCGAGCGGGGCCGTGACCGGGCTCTCGGTGGGCGCCGGGGCCGCGGAATCACTCTCGGACGGGGACACCGACGGGGACGGGGACGCCGTGCCGACGAGGGTGAAGGGGATCTCCCCCTCGATCGGGTGACCGTCGGAGGACACCACCCGGTAGGCGATGACGTATTTGCCGGGCGGCAGGTCACCCTTGAGCTTCTGGGTGACTACCGGGCCGTCGACGACGGGCTTGCCGTCCTGGTGGGCGACGTTGTCCTCGCTGTGCACGACGACGTTCGGGAAGCGCACCGTGGCGCTGAACGTCAGCTTCACCTGCTTCAGGCTCTCGACCTTGGCGCCCTTGGCAGGATCACTGCTCTTGAGCGAGTCGTGGGCGAGGGCGGGCGAGGCGAAGGCCGTGCCGAGGACGAGAGTGGCGAGAAGCGCGAGAACGACCGCGACTGGGGAAGTCTTCATGGCACTCCCAAGGCTACCGACGCCCTCACGCGGTCCTTACCTCCCCGTCCCGTCTACAGTCCCACACAGGCCAGCGCCCGCTGGTAGGCCTCCACGCTCCGCTCCGGCTCGTCGATCCGCTCCAGCACCTGCGCGGCGGTCAGCCACCAGTGAGCGGTCTGCCTGGTGGCTGGCGCGCCCTCCAGCCAGCCCGCCACCTCCAGCAGTTCCTGCGAGGCATCCTGCTGCCTGCCCAGTTCGGCAAAGGTCTGACCAGACAGGAGCTTGGCCTCGCCCTGTAGGGCCTGCGGCATACCCTCAAGCATGGCGCAGACGGTTTGGAGGTGCTCTCCGGCCCGCTGGGGATGGGCGAGCAGCAACTCGGCTCGCGCGAGGTTCACCGCGCAGCGCATCTTGTCCATGGGGTTGGCGGAGCTCTCCGAGAGCATGGTCTCCACCCTCACCAGCATGTCCCGCCACGCGGCGGCTTCCATGGGCCGTACAGCCAGCAGGACTTGGGCGTAGTCGCCGCGTAGCCGTCCCAGACGGCTGGATTCGCCGAACTCGGACTGGATGGCGACAGCCCGCTCCGCGTGCTTGACCGCCTCATCCCCGTGCCCGGTCTCCACTCCGACGATCGCGGCTCCCCAGTGCGCCAGCGTGAGGGCGTATGGAGTGCCGAGCAGTTCGGCGGCGGCCAGCAGTTCGGCCACGAAGTATCGGCTGCGGAGCAGGTCTCCGCGTTCGATATAGGCGGCGAGAAGCTGGGTGCCCAGTGCCATCAGCTCGTTGGTCCAGGCCGGTCGCACCGCGTTCCCCAAGATCATCTCTGCGACCTGCACCGCCCGCACCAGGTCACCCTGCTCGCGGTAACAGCGAGAGAGCGCGACGGCCAGGGCGACATGCCGCTCAGGCGACATGTTGGCCGAGTCATCCTGGCGCAGCCTGTTGAGCAGGGCGATCGCTTCCTCCAGATCACCACAGGACTCGGTCGCCAGGGCCAGGCCGTACTCGGCGTCGCCACGGAATTTGGGCAGACCCGCCAAGCGGTCGTCGGCGAGCAGTTCGATGTAGCGAGTGCGCGCCTCGGCGACCTCACCGTTCTCCATCGCCATACGCGCATAGCTCAGAGCGAGCTCGATCTCCTGCATCTGCTCGGCCGTCACCCCGTTGATCAGGTAGGTGAGGGAGCAGTCAAGCTTTTCAGCCAGGAGTTCGAGAACCGCGGGTGTCGGAGTGCGTTTGCCACTCTCGATTAGAGATACGTAACTGTCCGATAATTCTGGATGGGCCAGCTGAGCCTGAGAAAGACCACGTTGCCGGCGGACCATCTTGATGCGCTGTCCAACTAACACTTGACCGGTCACGTTACTCCTTGAAAGATACTCTTGAGCAGCAGAACCCACGATAGGAGTCTCCCCATGCGCCAACGCCTTGCCCTGTCCGCCCTCGCCGTTCTCGTTACGGCCACTATTGCCGCCACAGGCAATGCTATGACCGCCAGCGCCGATTCGTCTGCCCCCGCGCAGACTGTCGCCCAATCTTCTTCCTCCCTTGGGTGGAACTACCCCTGGTAAAGGAAGGCCTGCGCCCAACGCCCGCCCCGCGTCGGAGTGGTGGCGCCGGTCGTAGCCGAGCAGCGCATCAAGCGTCTTGGCCACGGACGAGCGCCACACACTGACGGGAACGGCGACCGGCAACAGCACGTATGCGTCCGCCTCATCGGGATCGCGCACGTGACTAATTTTCTCCAGGCGTTCTCAGAGCAGTGCGGCACGTTGTGAACTCCGAAAGGCCGTCAAATATTCGAACCGCCGCGCCCGGCCCGGCCAGATCTGGATCCTCGGCGGCCCCGCCGCCAACGTTTACATGTCCAGATTCGCGTCCCGCGCGCGGTCAATCATGTCCACTTCGAGAATAGCCCTCCCCGAGTCATTCTTGCCGAACGCGGAACGGACCGCTCAGCCACGGCAAAGAAAGACTCGGATCGGCCCAAGAATTTAAAAATTCGAATATTTGACGGCATTTCGGGGTTCACAACGTGTCACTCAATTAAAGAACACCTGTCCAATTGAGCGAAACACACTTATGCAAGTAAGCGGTCGGAGTGAGATCCGGTCAACCGGGTCAGCCGACCCGGAAGAAGAATAATTGACGCCCGGTCATGTCATGGAGCATCCAGCATGCAACACATGACACCAGGCGCCTCACCTTTGACGAAGGTGTCACCCCAGCACCCGGCGACGGCCCGTCGCACACACGGCCCGTCTTCTGCAACCTCACCATCGGCACCCCTTCCGCCATGGCAGTCACACCCGTATCAACTGAGGTCGCCGCCGCTGTCTCTATGATCGCGGCCATACCTTCGCCTGTTCCGGGCCAGACGCGAGGGGTCACATCAGATGACCCTCTGACTCGCCGCTTCCCGCTCTGGAGGGCCAGCCCATTCAGCAGTGTCTCCACTATGGGCCTCGAATGCGGAGGAGCAGAAATACACTGCCGATTCATTACAGGTTACTGGAGAGCCGGCTCTCATCACTTGAGCCGGAATCCAAATATCATTAACCTGAGCAGCCTGGTCGGAGGCACTTGAGACGGTTTGGGTGAACTGACGTTGGAACTCATCACGTGACCTTTCTGATGCTCGGCAAGGTGGAGGTCCGCGACACCGGCGGCACGACCGTCTCCATCCCGCGCCTTAAACATCGCCAGCTTCTGGCGACGCTTCTCCTCAGGGCCAACACCCCCGTCTCCAACCACCAGCTGATGGAGGCGCTGTGGAATGACAACCCCCCGCCGTCGGCGGAGCGGAACCTCAAGACATACGTTCACACATTACGCAAGCTGCTCTGCCCTGATGATCGGCGCTCGGCCCCCATGGAGACGCAAGCGGACGGATATCTCATTGCCCCTGATCCGGAAGACCTTGACCTGCTGACCTTCCGGGACCGTGTCCGGCGGGGCAGGCGCGCATCCTGGGACGGCGACCTGGGCACCGCCCACCACCACTTCGAACAGGCTCTGGACCTGTGGCGTGGCGAGGCTCTCCTGGACGCCAGGGGAAGCGCGGCTCGGGGCGGGGTCATGATCCCCTGAGGGCCAGGAACAGGTCGACCCGGTCGGTCATCGTGGACAGGTCCCGCCCGGTGAGCTCCTCCACCCGGCGGATGCGGTAGCGGACCGTGTTGACATGCACGTGCAGCCGCTCGGCGCAGGTGTTCCACGAACCCACGCAGTCGAGGAACGTATCGAGCGTCCGCACCAGATCCGACTGGTGGCGCCGGTCGTAGTCGAACAGCGGGTCGAGCATCCTCGCCGCGAACGACCGCCGCACGTCGTCGGGGACGGTGGCCAGCAGCAGCGCGTGCGTGTAGATCTCATCGCTGGTCACGACCGCCCCGCCCCGCGCCTCGGCCAGCCGCCGGGCATGACCCGCCTCCTCCGCGCCACCCCGGATCGCCGACGGGCCGGTCAGCGCGGCGCTCACCCCGATCGACACCCGGAGGCCGGGCAGCCCGGCCGTGAGCGCCCGCGCGTCGGCCCGCAACGTCTCGGCCAGCTCGCCCGCCGTACCGGACAGCGGCACCAGTGCCACCGCCCCGTCCTCCCCCGCCGCGGCCACCACCCGGGGGCGCAGCAGCTCCTCCAGAACCTGACCGCCGAGCGTCGCCGGGTCCGGCCTCCCGGCCGTCCCGGGCCGGGCGACGGTCACGTTCACCACCGAGTACGGCTCGGCCGGGCCGATCCCGCAGGTCCGCAGCCCGGCGTTGAGCTCGGCCGGATCGCTGCCGGCCGAGCGGGCCAGCGCGATCAGCTGCTCGGCGAGACGGCGCTCGACCCGCCTGCCCTCCTCCATCCTGGTCCGCTCCAGGGCGACGCAGGCCGCCAGCTCGAAACCGAGGTCGGCCTCGCCCAGCAGGTCGCCGCCGCAGACCAGTGCCCAGCCCGCGGCGCGGTGCTCGCGGCCCACGCCGAAGATCGTGAAACTCCCCGACGGATCGCGGACCGCGTGCGGCAGCCGGGGCGCGGTCAGATACTCGTGCGCCAGCCGTACGGCGTCGGCCCGGTCGAGGGTTCCGGCGATCACCGTGCCGGTGGCCGAGATGACCGCGCCCGCCATCGCGAGCTCGGTGTCCATCAGCGCGAACAGCTCCGGCAGGCCGGCACCCTCGGCGACCGCCGCGACGATCCTGCGGTGGCGGCCGAGGGCGTCGCGCAGCTCGGTGTGCCGGGGGGTGACCATCTCCGCGACCGTCCGGAAGGAGACCTCGACGGGTACCGTCAGCAGCGGCAGGCCACGCGCACGGCAGGCCCGGACCAGATCCTCGGGCACCGCGCCGAACCAGGCGCTGCCGGCGCCCAGCGCGGCCACCCCCGCCTCGACCAGGCGTCCGACGAACCGTTCGGAGTCCTCGGGCCCGTTGCGCCACATGAGCCCGGACAGGACCAGCTCCCCGCCCGACAGGTAACGCCCGGGATCGGGCAGGTCGGTGACCTGCACGCCGGTGAAGTCACGGTCCAGATGCTCCTCACCGGCAAGCAGGGTGAGCCCGAGCTCCGCTATCCCGACCAGGTCACGTATCCGCATGATTGGATAAAACTACAAGAGCCGTCAACAGCCCCGTCCCAGGTTTCGTCGCGCCCACTATGTTCACCTCTGACCTGGGCTGATGTACTGCTGTGATGAGCGGCACAGAGACGCGGCAGAGCCGGAGCCGGGGCGTCGGCGAGAGTGTGCCGCGCCCCGACGGGACGCTGAAGGTGACGGGCGAGTTCGCCTACTCCTCCGACCTGTACCTCGCGGGCATGATCTGGGGGGTGACGCTGCGCAGCCCGCACCCGTCCGCCTGGATCCGCTCCATCGACGTCGGTCCCGCGCTGGCCATGCCGGGCGTGCTGGCGGTGCTCACCCACGAGGACGTGCCGGGCGAGAAGTTCTACGGCCTGGAGCACAGGGACCAGCCGGTGCTGGCCGTCGACCAGGTCCGCTACCAGGGGGAGCCGGTGGCGCTGGTGGCCGCCGACCATCCCGAGCGGGCCAGGCGGGCGGCCGCGGCGATCGTCGTGGAGTACGAGGTGCGCGAGGCGGTCACCGATCCGCGCCGGGCCGCCTTCGACCCCTCCTGCCCGACGGTCCACGAGCACGGCAACGTGCTGCGTCACCAGCCGGTCCGGGTCGGCTCCCACTTCGAGGCCCCCGTGGTGGTCACCGGGGAGTACGAGGTGGGCATGCAGGACCAGGCCTTCCTCGGCCCGGAGTCCGGCCTGGCTGTACCGGCCGAGGACGGCGGGGTGGACCTGTACGTCGCCACCCAGTGGCTGCACGTGGACCGTGACCAGATCGCGCCCTGCCTCGGGCTGGAGCCGGAGCGGGTACGGCTGTCGCTGGCCGGGGTGGGCGGCGCGTTCGGCGCCCGCGAGGACCTGTCCATGCAGGTGCACGCGTGCATGCTGGCGCTGCGCACGGGCCGCCCCGTGAAGATCGTCTACGGCCGCGAGGAGTCGTTCTTCGGTCACGTGCACCGGCATCCGGCCCGGATGCGCTACGAGCACGGCGCGACCTCCGACGGCAGGCTGGTCTACGTGAAAGCGGAGATCCTGCTCGACGGCGGCGCCTACTGCTCCTCCTCCCCCGCCGTGGTGGGCAACGCCGCCTCGCTCGGAGTGGGCCCGTACGAGGTGGACAACGTCCGGATCGACGCCTACGGCGTCTACACCAACAACCCGCCCTGCGGCGCCATGCGCGGCTTCGGCGCCGTGCAGGCCTGCTACGCCTACGAGTCGCAGATGGACCGGCTGGCCGAGGCGTGCGGTATCTCCCCGGTCGAGGTCCGTATCCGCAACGCGGTCTCCCAGGGCTCCACGCTGGCCACCGGGCAGGTGATCGACACCCCCGCGCCGCTGGCCGACATGCTCCGCGAACTGGCGGCCATGCCGCTGCCCGAGACCGGTGACGGGGGCCTGCTGGACATGCCCGGCGGCGTGTCGCAGACCACCCACGGCGAGGGGGTGCGGCGGGGCGTCGGCTACGGCGTGGGCATCAAGAACATCTGCTTCTCCGAGGGCTTCGACGACTACTCCACCGCCCGGGTCAGGGTCGAGCTGCTCGGCGGCGAGCCGCACGTCCTCGTGCACACCGCGGCGGCGGAGGTCGGCCAGGGCCTGGTGACGCTCCAGGAGCAGATCGCCCGCACCGAGCTGGGCATCGACAGGGTCACGGTCGCCCAGGCCGACACGGCCGTGGGCTCGGCCGGGTCCTCGTCCGCCTCCCGCCAGTCCTACGTCACCGGCGGCGCGGTCAGAGCCGCCTGCGAGGCCGTACGGGAGCGGCTGGCGGAGCTGCGCGCCGGCGGGGCGTCGCTGGTGGAGGCACTGGAGCGGGCCGGCGCGGTCGAGGAGACCCGGGAGTACCGGCACCGGCCGACCTTCCCGCTGGACCCGGTCACCGGCCAGGGCGACTCCCACACCCAGCTCGCACTGTGCGTGCACCGCGCCGTGGTCGACGTGGACACCGAGCTCGGCCTGGTCAAGGTGGTGGAGCTGGCGGCCGTACAGGACGTGGGGAAGATCATGAACCGGCAGGCGCTGGAGGGGCAGATCCACGGTGGCTCCGCGCAGGGACTGGGGCTGGCGCTGATGGAGGAGATCCAGGTCACGGACGGGCGGGTGCTCAACCCCTCCTTCACCGACTACCTGATCCCCACCATCCTCGACATGCCACCCATGCGGGTGTCGATCCTGGAGAACCCCGATCCGCACGCCCCCTACGGCCTGCGCGGCGCGGGCGAACCTCCCACGCTGTCGTCCACCCCGGCCGTGGCCGCCGCCGTACGGGCCGCCACCGGCCTGCCCCTGTCCCGCGTGCCCATCCGTCCCCATGACATCGCGTTGAACGGGTAGGAACCGCTCATCCCCCTCGCACGAGGGGGAGTCATGGATCGGTTCTTCGAGCTGTCGGCACGCGGCTCGACCATGGGCCGGGAGGTCAGGGGCGGTCTGACCACGTTCATGGCCATGGCCTACATCATCCTGCTGAACCCGATCATCCTGGGCGGGGCGGTCGACGTCACCGGGGCGAAGCTGTCGATCCCCCAGCTCACCACGTCGACCATCACCGCCGCGGCGGTGAGCACGATCCTGATCGGGCTGGTGGGCAACGCCCCGTTCGGCGTCGCCGCGGGACTGGGGCTGAACGCGGTGGTCGCCTACCAGGCCGCGCCGCACATGACCTGGGCGCAGGCGATGGGGCTGGTCGTGCTGGAGGGACTGGTGATCGTGCTGCTGGCGGTCTCCGGGGTGCGCCGGCTCATCATGAACTCCATCCCGCTCGCGCTGAAGCACGCGATCAGCGTGGGGATCGGGATGTTCATCACGCTCATCGGGCTGGTGGACGCGGGATTCGTCGCCAAGGGGACGGGGACGCCGGTACAGCTCGGCGCCACGGGGCACCTGAAGGGCTGGCCGGTGGCGCTGTTCTGCTTCGGTCTGCTGCTGGTGATCGTACTGTCCGTGCGCAGGATCCAGGGGGCCATCCTGATCGGCATCGTGGTCACCGCCGTGCTGGCGATCACGGTCAACTCGATCACGGAGATCGCCCCGGCGAGCTGGGGCGTCGTGGTGCCCCGGGTACCGGAGGCGGTGGTGTCGCTGCCGGACGCCGGGCTGATCGGCCAGGTGGACATTCTCGGCGGGTTCACCCGCGCGGGGGCGGTGACGGCGACGGTCGTGCTGTTCACGCTGGTGCTGTCCGGATTCTTCGACGCGATGGGCACGATCATCGGGGTGAGCGACGAGGCAGGCCTGGTGGACGCCGAGGGCCGGGTGCCCCGGCTGGGGACCATCCTGACCGTCGACGGCGTGGCCGGGATGGTCGGCGGGTTCTCCAGTGCCTCGGCCAACACCGTCTTCGTCGAGTCTGCGGCCGGTGTCGGCGAGGGTGCCAGGACCGGCCTGGCCGCCGTGGTCACCGGTGTCATGTTCGTGCTGACCCTGTTCATCACACCGTTGGCGACGGTCGTGCCGGCCGCCGCGGCGGCTCCCGCGCTGGTGCTGGTGGGCGCGCTGATGATGACTCAGGCCAGGAACGTGCCCTGGGAGGATCTGACGCTGGCCATCCCGGCGTTCCTGACGATCGCCCTGATGCCGTTCACCTACAGCATCACCAACGGCGTCGGCGCGGGCGTGATCTCCTACACGGTCATCCAGGCGGCGACCGGCCGGATCCGGAGCATCCCGTGGCTGCTCTGGGTGGTCACGCTGGTCTTCGCGGCGTACTTCGCCATCGAGGGCATCCAGGCGCTGTTCGCCTAGGGTGCGTCATTCCCGGCCGGAACGGTGGTCGCGTCCCGGCCCGGAGCGGACGCGTTGCCGGTGACGGCGGTCCCGGCCGGATCGGTCTTCTCCGGTGAGGTCGCGGGCTGATCGGTCGTCGCGGACTGACCAGAGGGTGGCGTCGTGGATTGGCCAGGGGGTGGCGTCGCCCCGCCCGTGGTTCCGCGCAGCCGGACGACCATGGCGTCCGCCTGTTCCCTGGTGAAGGATCCAGCGATGCTGAGGCTGTCCTCGGTGATCACTTGGGCGACGCGGGGGGCCGCCACCACCCTCTCCCCCACGACAATCGCGATCTGCTGCCTGACCGCCTCCTGGGTCAGGTCGTTGATCTGGTCACGGAAGGCGGGCGCGAACGCGATCCTGACGGAGTAGGCGCCGCTCTTCTCCTGGACCGTCTCGATCTTCCGCACGGCGTTCACGCTGACTCCCGCGGCGAGGGTGTAGCAGGTCTGTCCCTCGTCGTCGGGCACACCGTCGGGGGTCGTGCAGGCACCGGGCTGCGAACCGGTCACCGGGGCGAAGTGGATCGGGGCCGGCAGGTGCTGGGGAGGGGGCGCGCCGAGCGGCACGTCGGGGTTCCTGGTCATGAGCACCGCGAGGGTGCCGAGCACGCCGGTGATCAGTACGACGACGACCAGTGCGACGGTCAGTACGACGGTGGTGACCCGGCTCGCCCTGGGTCCGTCCGGCACGCCGCCACCGGGAACGGCTCCCGGCTGCCCCGGTCCCTGCGGGCTTCCCGGCTGCCCCGGCCCCTGCGGACCTCGTGGCCCCGAGGGAGGTACGGGAGGTGGGGAGTCGTGAGGCTCGGACGGCCCGGAGGGGGGGTCCTGAGGCCCGAGTGGGTCTCCCGGACCCGCGTGCGTCTCCATCGTCATATGTCTACATTCCTCACATCTGCTCGCGGCGATCTTACCGATCGCCGAAAGGAGCGGGTAACCGGCCGGTCAGGCCGTCTCTGCGGGCACGGCGGTTCACCACGGCTGACAGGGTGTCGCCAACCTCTGTTCATTCCTTCCACCTTGCTCATTTTGATCCCTTTCCAGGAGGCGCAGAGTGAAGAAAATACAGGCGCAATCCTGGAGGGGCCGTGAAGATCGCAGTTCCCCGCGAGGTCATGAGCCACGAGTACCGCGTGGCTCTCACTCCCGCCGGAGCCCACGAGTTCGTCCGGCACGGCCATCGGGTCTACATCGAGAAAGACGCCGGTGCCGGGTCCTCGATCACCGACGCCGACTTCCGGAGTGTGGGCGCCACCGTCCTGGAGTCGGCGGACGAGGTGTGGGCCGAGGGCGAGCTGGTGCTGAAGGTCAAGGAACCGGTCCCCGAGGAGTACCACCGGATGCGCAAGGAACAGGTGCTCTTCACCTACCTGCACCTGGCCGCGTCCGAGGCGTGCGCCCGGGCCATGCTCGAATCCGGCATCACCGGCATCGCCTACGAGACCGTGCAGAGCGCGAACGGCTCGCTGCCGCTGCTGGCCCCGATGTCGGAGGTGGCCGGACGGCTCGCCCCGCAGGTGGGGGCCTACCATCTGATGCGGCCCGAAGGCGGCCGAGGCGTACTCATGGGCGGGGTGTCGGGCGTGCACGCGGCCAACGTGGTCGTGATCGGCGCCGGAGTGTCCGGCATGAACGCCGCGGCCATCGCGCTCGGCATGCAGGCCGAGGTGGTACTGCTGGACAGGAACATCGACCGGCTCCGCCAGGCCGACCTCATCTACCAGGGCCACTGCCAGACGGTCGCGTCGAACAGCTACGAGGTCGAGCGCGCGGTCCTGGCCGCGGACCTGGTCATCGGCGCGGTGCTGGTGCCCGGCGCCAAGACGCCCACGCTGGTCAGCGACGAGCTGGTCTCACGGATGCGGCCAGGCTCGGTCCTGGTCGACATCTCCATCGACCAGGGCGGCTGCTTCGAGAGCTCCCGGCCGACCACCCATGACGAGCCGACCTACCGGGTACACGACTCGATCTTCTACTGCGTGGCCAACATGCCGGGCGCGGTCCCGCACACCTCGACGTACGCGCTGACCAACGTGACCTTGCCCTATGCCCTGGCAATCGCCGATCTGGGCTGGCGCGAGGCGCTGAGAGGCGACCCCGCGCTGGCCCTCGGCCTGAACACGCACGAGGGGCGCCTGACCAACCTGCCCGTGGCTGAGGCCCACGGGCAGGAGGCGGTGCCCCTGGAGCAGGTGCTGGACTAGGTGGTCACCCGGCCGGTACGGCGTGCGTCCGGCACACGCCGTACCGGCGACGTCAGGAACTCGGCGTGACCTCGGGCGACGGAGTCGTGTCCGGCTTCATGTCCGGGGCCGTGGACGAGCCCGGCGCGTCCGTCGGAGCGTCCGTCGGGGTCTCCGTGGGGATCGGGGCCTCGGCGGTGGTGGTGGTCACGCCACCGCTACAGGAGGCGCCGAACTCGGGAGTCTCCGCGCTGTTGTTCCTGTACTTGGCGATGTACTTGGGCAGGCGCGGGTCGTCGGCGCTGTCCAGCTTGAGCTGCTTGTTCCAGGAGCTGGCCACCACCTTTGCGGGCAGCCCCGGGTACGGGCTCAGGAGCATGTAGTCCTTGGAGGCCAGCTCCTTCAGTCTGTCCACCTGGTCCTTGGGCAGGTCCGGCTGGTAGGTGATCCACACGGCGCCGTGCTCCATCGCGTGGACGGCGTTCTCGCTGTTGATCGGCTGGTCGTAGATGCCGCAGCTCTGCCAGGCGGGGTTGTGCTCGCCGCCCATCGGCGGGTTTTCCTTGTAGCTCACCGTGGTCTGGACGTGCTGGCCGCCGGTGTACTTGGCACTCGCGACGGCGTCCAGCGAGCTTGTCGCCCGCTCGTTGACCAGGTAGAAGCCGACCAGCCCGACGAGCAGAACGATGACGGCCCCTCCGGCGCCCCACATCAGGAACGCGGTCCGGCGCTCCTTGCGCTTCTGTTCCTGGCGCATCCGGGCGAGGTGTTCCCGTCTCGCCTGTGCCTTTTTCTCCGTCATCGACCCTCCAGCCGGGAACCAATTTCGGGTCACACTATGCCCTACTGGTGTATGTGAGGAATAAACGAGTCGTAACGGGTGATAGAGCAATGATTCCTGACAGTGGGTACTCTGGTCGTGCGATGGAAACGCTTCCCCGTGACGTCCCGGATCCCAGGCGCCGTATGGTGCTCGGCCTGCTGCTCGGCTGTCTGGCCGTGGCGACCGTCCTGTTCCTGATCGTCGGCAGGGCTGCGGCCCCGACCGACGCCTCGGCGGAGGCGGGGTTCGCCCGCGACATGGCCGTCCACCACGCCCAGGCCGTCGAGATGTCCTTCACCGTCAGAGACGGCAGCAAGGACGAGACTCTGCGGCGGCTCGCCTACGACATCATCGTCACGCAGTCCGCCCAGCGCGGGATCTTCATGGGCTGGCTCCAGCAGTGGGGGCTCAACCAGTCGACCGAGCGACCGCCGATGGCATGGATGGCCGGTCACGGCCACGGTGGAACGGCCGGAGCGCCTGGCCCGATGCCCGGCATGGCCAGCGACGACGAGCTCAGAAAGCTCCACGAGGCCACCGGCCAGGACCAGGAGATCCTCTTCCTGCAGCTCATGATCCGCCACCACGAGGGCGGCGTGCAGATGGCCGAGGGTCTGCTGAAACTGTCGGACCGCGACGAGGTGACCACGATGGCGAGGCACACGGTCAACGGTCAGACCGGGGAGATCAATCTGATGACCGACATGCTGAGACAGCGCGGCGCCCAGCCGCTGCCTTCCATCCTGTAATAGCGTCGGCGCGTCCCTGCACGGCCGGTCTCCGGTCAGGGCAGCATGGAGCCAACCTGGCCGGAGGAGACAGAAGGACAATGGTGAACGACGAGCCCGAGAACCGCCTGGAGGTGAGCATCTCCGCCGAGGTCGAAGCGGGCCAGTACGCCAACTTCGCCTCTGTCTGGCACACCGAGGACGGCTTCGTCCTGGACTTCGCGGTGATCACCAGACCACCCCAGCTCGCCAACGACCCCTCCTCCGGACAGCACTTCGTCAGCGTGCCGACCCGGATCGTCAGCCGGATCCGCATCCCTCCGAACCAGGTGTTCGAGCTGATGAAGGCCTTGGAGCAGCAGCTCACCGCCTACGAGAACGAGACGGGTCGCAAGAACTGACCCGGAGGCCGTGTCCTCCGGGTCACACGGCCTCCTTCAGGGCAGGCCGATCGCCTGACGGGCGGCGGCCACCAGGCCGGCGCTGCGCTCGGCTGCCTGCGCCGCCCCGGCGGCCAGCAGCCGCGACAGCTCGGCCTGGTCTGCCGACAGCTCGGCGTGACGCTCCTGGATGGGCCGCAGCCTCTCCACCACCGCCTCGGCCGTGTCCCGCTTGAGCGCGCCGTAGCTCTCGTAGGCGAGCGACCCGACCGGCTGCCCGGAACAGGCCGCGAGCAGGGTGAGCAGGTTGGAGACGCCGGGCTTCTCCCGAGGGTCGTAACGGACCTCGCTGCCGGAGTCCGTCACCGCGCGCATGATCTTGCGGCGGACGTCGGCGGGCGGGTCGAGCAAATAGAGCGTCCCGGCGGCCGAGCCGTCGGACTTGCCCATCTTCGAGGTGGGCGCGGTCAGGTCCATGACCCTGGCGGCGACCTGCGGGTGCAGGGCCTCGGGCACCGTGAACGTCTCGCCGTAGAGACGGTTGAACCGCAGGGCGAGGTCACGGGTGAGCTCGACGTGCTGGCGCTGGTCCTCCCCCACGGGGACGGACTGCACCCGGTGCAGCAGGATGTCGGCGGCCATCAGCGCGGGATAGGTGAGCAGCGAGAGCCGCACCTCCTCCTGCCCGGCGGACTTCTCCTTGAACTGGATCATCCGCCGCATCTCGCCGAAGTAGGCGGTGCTCTCCAGCAGGTAGGCCAGTTCGGTGTGCGCGGGCACCTGGGACTGGACGTAGACCAGCGACCGGTCCAGGCCGCAGGCCAGCAGCAGGGTCGCCGCCTCCCGGGTGCGGGCGCGCAGCCGCTCCGGGTCGTGCCTGACGGTCAGGGCGTGCAGGTCGGCGACCGCGTAGACGCAGTCGGCCTCGTCCTGGAGCTGCACGGCGGGCAGGATCGCGCCGAGAAGGTTGCCGAGCGTGAGGTGGCCGGTGGGTTTGAACGCCGAGAAGACGCGCTTGGTCATGGTCACTCCTGGGTGGGAAGGGACCGCCGCGCGCCGGGCCGTACGCAACGCGAAACGGCCGCCGGTTCACGGCGGCCGTCTGGTTGCGCAGTCTGGACTGGCTAGCGGGTCCGCCGATGGGCGGCCCGCCACAGACCCAGACTGTGCTTGTTCATGCCCGGAAGCTTAGCTCCTCCGCCACCGCGGCGGCAAAGGCGTCCACATCGGCCTCGGTGGTGTCGAAGGCGGTCATCCAGCGGACCTCGCCGGTGGCCTCGTTCCAGGTGTAGAAGCGGAAGCGCTTCTGCAGGCGCTCGGTCACGTCCCGCGGCAGGATCGCGAAGACCGCGTTGGCCTGCACCGGACGCGGGACCTCGACGCCGGGGATCTCCCGGACGGCGGCGGCCAGCCGCTGGGCCATGGCGTTGGCGTTGCGGGCGTTGCGCAGCCACAGGTCGCCCGCGAGCAGCGCCTCGAACTGGACCGAGACGAACCGCATCTTGGAGGCGAGCTGCATCGCGCTCTTACGCAGGTAACGCAGGCCGCGCACGGCGTCGGGGTTGAGCACCACGACGGCCTCGCCGAACATCAGCCCGGCCTTGGTACCGCCGAAGGACAGCACGTCCACGCCCGCGTCCGTGGTGAACGCGCGCAGCGGCACGTCCAGCGCGGCGGCCGCGTTGGTGACGCGGGCACCGTCGAGGTGGACGAGCATGCCCAGCTCGTGGGCGTGGTCGCAGATCACCTTGATCTCGGCCGGGGTGTAGAGCGTGCCCAGCTCGGTGGTCTGGGTGATCGAGACGACCTTGGGCTGGGCCCGGTGCTCGTCACCGAAGCCCCACGCCTGCCTGTCGATCAGTTCGGGGGTCAGCTTGCCGTCCGGGGTGGGCACGGGCAGCAGCTTGAGCCCCGCCGACCGCTCCGGCGCCCCGCCCTCGTCTGTGTGGATGTGCGCCGACTCGGCGCAGACCACCGCCTCCCAGTGCGCGGTCATCGCGCGGAGCGCGACCACGTTGGCGCCGGTGCCGTTGAACATCGGCCAGGCCTCGGCCGCGGGGCCGAAGTGCTCCCTGAAGACCTCCTGCAGCGCCTGGGTGTAGACGTCGTCGCCGTAGGAGGTCTGGTGCCCTTCGTTGGCGAGCGCGATCGCCTGGAGGATCTCCGGGTGCACCCCGGCGTAGTTGTCGCTGGCGAAACCCTTCACCAGCGGGTCGTGCCTGCGGATCGCGTCCGTCACTTTTTCCCCTCAGCGAGGCGGCCCGGCGGTGTGGGTAGCCGGCCGCTGTTGTACCTGTCGTCGCACCCGCGGGCGAGCCGTCGCGCGGTCGCCTCACCCGCGGGTGAGCTGTCGTTCCTGTCACCTCACCCGCGGGTGAGGTCGATCCTGGTGCCGTTGGCGTCGGTGTCCCAGAGGCCGTCGATCGCCTCGGCGAGGTCGTCGACGTCGGTGAAGCCGGGGAACTTCCGCTCCGGGTTCGCCGCGCGCATGGCCTCGTTCACCAGCGCCTTGACCACCAGGATATTCGCCGTCGAGCCGGTGCCCTCCAGGGCGTCGGCGAAGGCCAGGGTCCAGGCCTCGGAGGCGGCCTTGGCGGTGCCGTAGGCCGCGTTACCCTGGGTGGGGCGCTCGGCCGCCTTGGCGGAGACGATGGCGAACCGGCCCCGCTCGGACGCCTTGAGCAGCGGCTCGAAGGCGAGCGTGACGTGCTGGAGGGTGCGGACCAGAAGATCGTGCAGCAGGTCCCAGTCTTCCAGCCTGGTCTCGGCGAAGGTCGCGGAGCCGCGCCAGCCGCCGACCAGATGCACGAGCCCGTCCACCCTGCCGTGCTCGGCCTCGACATCCCGGGCGAGCTGCTTCACGGCGTCGAAGTCGAGCAGGTCGACCGCCAGCGTGCCGTCGGCACCGGACTTGTCGACACCGATGACCGTGTGTCCCTTGTCCGTGAAGCGGCGGACGACGGCCTGGCCCGCGGGGCCTGCCGCACCGGCAACAACGATGATCATGCTCGGATACCCTTCGTGGAGTCAACGACATCGACGAGCTTACGGCGCAGGGCCTCGTAGAACATGCTCAGGGGGAACTCGTCGGGCAGCACCGCGTCCACCACGGCCTTCGGGAACCCCTCCACCGGCAGCGCGTCCACACCGCGGGCCCACACCGAGGCGGGGTGCGGCGCCACGTAGGCCGCGACGAGCTGGTGCGCGGCCAGCCAGTGGGCGAGCTTGGAGCGGTCGATGCCGTCCCGGTAGAGCTTCTCCACCTCGACCCGCAGGTCGGCGACACCGTCGGCGAGCCGGGTCCAGTCGACGCTCAGCCGGTTGTCGGTCCACCGGACAATGTCGTTGCGGTGCAGGTAGGCGAAGAGCAACTGCCCGCCGAGCCCGTCGTAGTTGCGGACCCGGTCACCGGTGATCGCGAAGCGGAAGATCCTGTCGAAGAGGACCGCGATCTGGACGTAGCGGGCGTGCGGCACGCCCTCCTTCTCCAGCTTCACGGCCTCGCCGAACGCGGTGAGGTCGCAGCGGAGCTCCTCCAGGGAGTACAGCCAGTACGGCATGCGCTGCTTGATCATGAACGGGTCGAAGGGCAGGTCGCCGTGGCTGTGAGTGCGGTCGTGGATCAGGTCCCAGAGCACGAAGGTGTCCTGGGCCAGCTCCTGCGACTCGATCAGCCGGGTGGCGTCCGGCGGCAGCGCCAGCTTGAGCGTCTCCGCGGCTGCCCTGCTCACCGCGCGGAACCGGGCCGCCTCGCGGTCGCAGAAGATGCCGCCCCAGGTGAAGCGGGACGGGGTCTGGCGGACGGCGACGGTCTCGGGGAAGAGCACCGCGGAGTTGGTGTCGTAGCCGGAGGTGAAGTCCTCGAAGGCGATCGGCACGAACAGCGGGTTGTCGTAGCGGGTGTTCTCCAGCTCGGCCAGCCACTCGGGCCAGACGGTGCGGATCCAGACGGCCTCGATGTAGCGGAAGGTGGTGCCGTTCTGGGTGTACATCGGGAAGACGACCAGGTGCTCCAGGCCGTCGATCCGCTGGGTGTCGGGGTGGAAGGCGTTGAGCGAGTCCAGGAAGTCGGGCATGCCCAGGCCGTCCTCGACCCACCTGCGGAAGTCGGCGACCACCGCGTCGAGGTAGGCCTCGTCGTGCGGGAAGCGGGGGGCGAGCCGTACGACATGGCCGACGATCTCGGAGACCAGCCTGGCCGCCTCGTCGCGGTCGCCCTCGATCGAGCCGTCCTTGGCCTGCAGCGGCTTGAGCGCCTCGACGGCGTCCTTGAGCCCCTGGAAGGCCTCGCGGGCCTCCGACTCCCCGGCGGCCGCCGCCGGGGCGGGGACGCGCGCGGCCCAGGTGATCAGGTTGCCCCAGAGCGCGGCGTGGTCGTAGTCGCCGATGGAGTCGTCGCCGAACAGGTCGGAGTCGGCCACGACCACGACGCGGCCCCTGCCGTGCTGTACGGCCACCGCCAGCGGGCGGCCGGCCGGGTCTGCGGTGGGCGACGTCCGGAACAGGACGGTCGCGTCCTCGGGGGCGGTGAGCACTCCGGCGCGGTAGAAGCACGCGCGGCGGGCTCCGGAGAGAAGGTCCTGCTCGCCGATGTCGCCGGGGGAACCCAGGACCCAGGAGGCCACGCCGTTGTGGGCGCTCCGGGGGTCCTGGACGGTGGTGTGCTCGACGCCGACGCCGAAGCGGGCGAGCAGCTCGTCGAGGTTGCTGCCGTACTTCTCCTGCTCGCACTCGGCCAGCACGACCAGGCCGCCGCCGCCGCTGACGTAGCCCTCGATCGCGTCGAGCTCCTCGACGGAGAGAACGGGGCTGCCCAGGCCGGTGGTGCGCTCCCAGCGGTCGGCCGAGGGGTGCGCGATCACGAAGACGTCGGCCGCGCTCAGCAGAGTGGAAATGATCGGACCCTCGGTGTGCGCGGTCACGGTGTGACCGAGGCGGCGCAGGAGGTCCGCGGCCCGCGCGTAGCTGTTGTCGTCGGGATGCCCGGGATTCATCGTCTCGGCAACGTCCCGCCGGATGGTCCACGACTCGTTGTGTGCCTCGTCGAACAGCACGCGCGGGAAAGCTCTCACGACAAATCCTCCCCCAGATGGGATCCAATGACGGAAAATATACACAATCCGTCCAAATATAGGCACATCCCTTACGGGATCATCGAGGTAAGACCGAGGATCTTCCTGGGAGTCGGACCGGGGCAGAGAGATCGTCCGCGGTGCCGGTTGATCCGGCCGGGCGTGGTGACCGCCTCCCCCAGGATGGATCCGGGCGGCCTCCGCAATCACCTGGGGATCCAGAAGGGGGCGTGCCGGGACTCAGCGCGGGGAGCGAGGGAGGGCCTGCCCGGGTTCCACGATCGACCGGTACAGCTCCGGCCGCCGATCGGCGTGTACGTCGTTGTTCTCGCTGATGCGCTTGTTCCGGGCGTCGCCGAGCCGGCACTCGGCGATCACCAGGCCCTCGTCATAGGCGGGGCGAGGCCCGGCGAGGAGGAAGCCGTCGGCGTCGGTGACGACCGAGCCGCCGACCCAGGCGACGCCGCGCTCGGGTCCGGCCCGGTCACAGACGGCGACGAACATGCGATTCACCGAGGCGTTCGCCTGCACCCGTACCACCTCGACAGGGCGCTCCCCAGCGGGACGCGGGGACAGCGGCCAGTTCGTGGGAGCGCAGAGCAGATCGGCGCCGCGGAGCGCCACGGTGCGGACCCACTCGGGGAACCTCAGGTCGTAGCAGACCAGGACGCCGACCCGGCCGACCGGCGTTTCGATCACCGGCGGCAGCTCGTCACCGGGGACGAAGACGGCCTTCTCCGTGTCCCACAGGTGGGCCTTGCGGTACACGGCCCGCACGCCGCTCTCGTCGACGAGGACGGCGGAGTTACGTACGAGCCCGTCCTCGTCGCGCTCGCACAGCCCGCCCACCAGGATCAGGCCGTGCCGCCGCGCGGCGGCGCCCCAGCCCTCGACGGTGGGACCGTCCAGCGGCTCGGCGAGTTCTCCCGCCTCCTCCGCGTCGCGGAACATGTATCCGCTGTTGGCCAGTTCGGGGAGGACCACGACCCGGGCGCCGGCCGCCGCGGCGCGTTCGACGGCCTGCCGGGCGGCGGCGCGGTTGCCCTCCGGGTCCCCCACGGTGAGAGCGAGCTGGCAGCAGGCGACTGTGGTCAGAGGCATCTGGCTCATCCCGCCTGCGTCGGTGCCACGGACGGGTCGGCGCCGTCCAGCGCACTGGCCACGGGACCGGTGGAGAAGGAAGTGGAGAAGAAGGGGACCATCGCGACCATGCCCACAATGTAGGCCCCTGGCCGCCCACTCCCCATCTGGCGTCCCGTCGTGCCGCCCGTACGTTCACGCGTCTCCGTCACCGAGCGCGGTAGCCGGGGCGCGGGAGTCCGCAACACCTCTCAGGGTTGACGCCCCTCGGTCCGTCGCCTCATTATGAATACTCGTTCATGAACAGCCGTTCATAACAGAGATCGAATGGACGCCGGGGCCGACGAGATGGTCCGGCGCCCGGGGACGAGTGCGGGAGGAAACAGATGCACTCCATCGTCAACACCGAGCAGGCCGATGCGTGGAACGGCTACGAGGGCAACCACTGGGCCGATCACCAGGACCGCTACGACGCCGTGAACAGCGGGTTCAACGACTACCTGCTGGAGGCCGCCGTCGTCGGCGAGCGGGACCGGCTGCTGGACGTCGGCTGCGGCAACGGACAGGTGACGCGGCTGGCCGCCCGGCGGGCGCGGCTCGGACACGCCACCGGGATCGACCTGTCGGCGCCGATGCTCCAGCGGGCGCGGGCCACCGCGGCCGGCGAGGGGATCACCAACGTGACCTTCGAGCAGGGCGACGCCCAGATCCATCCCTTCCCCGCCGCCGGCTTCGACGTGGCCGTCAGCCGGTTCGGGATCATGTTCTTCGCCGATCCGGTCGCCGCGTTCGCCAACATCGGCCGCGCGCTGCGGCCGGGGGGACGTCTGGCCTTCCTGTCCATGCGGGAGATGAGCCACCACGACCTGGGCGGCGTCTTCGCGGCGATGGCCGAGCACCTCCCGCAGCGGCTGGTCTTCACGGAGCCCGGTGGTCCCGGGCCGGAGTCACTGGCCGATCCGGCCCATATCCAGGAGGTGCTCACCGGCGCGGGATTCGAGAAGGTGACCTCGACTGCCGTCGACGCCCCTCAGGTATGGGGCCGCAACGCCGAGGACGCGGGGGATTTCCTCGGCGCATGGGGGCCCGTGCGCTTCCTGCTCGACCAGGTGGACCAGGCGGCCGCCACCCGGGCGCGGGACGCGCTCACCGCGGCGCTGCGCCCCTACGAGGAGCCCGACGCCGTACGGCTGCGCGGCGCCGCCTTGCTGGTCACCGCCGTCCGTCCCTGACCGCCCAGTCACCGCCATCCGTCCGACCGACCGCCCGGTCACCACCGTCCGCCGCTGATTCCCGGCCACCGCCTACGATGCAAGGTGATGTCACCGAGAAAAGCAGCCGTCCTGCGTGACGGCGGCGGCCAGAGTCTGCGCGAGCACCTGGTCGCCGCCGCCGAACGCCTCATATCCCGGCGTGGCACCGCCGGGCTCACCGTGCGCGACATCGCCCGGGAGGCCCAGGTCGCCGACGGGGTGCTCTACAACCACTTCGCGGGCAAGGAGGAACTCCTCGCGCTCGCCCTGCACGCCCACGTCAGAACCGTCGAGCGCGAGCTGGGCGAGCTGCCCGCAGAGGCGGGTAGCGGCACCGTCGCGGACAACCTGCGCGCCTACGTCACCTACGGCCTGGCGCTGCACACCGCCATCCTGCCCGCCTTCGCGGGGCTGCTGTCCCAGCCGGAGGTCCTCAGCCTGCTGACCGGCATGCCCAGCCCCGCCGGGAAGGGGCGCGGGCTGAAGGCGGACCTGACCGCATACCTCCGTACCGAGAAGGACCTCGGCCGCCTCGCCCCGGAGGTCAACGCCGAAGCCGCCGCGACGATGATCATCGGCGCCTGCCACGAACTGGTCCTGCCCTACCTGTTCCACGGTTCCGCCCCGGCCGCCCTGGAGGTCCCGTCCGGCTTCGTCGACGACCTGGTCACCACCGTCATGAACGGCATCGGCCCGCTCCGGGCCTGACCACGCCCGACTCGTACGCGAACACCACCGCCTGAGCCCGATCCCGCAGGTGGAGCTTCATCAGCACCCGCGCCACATGGGTCTTGACCGTGGCCTCGCCGACGGACAGCCCGCCCGCGATCTCGGCGTTGGTGAGGCCCCGGGCCAGGAACCGCAACACCTCCAGCTCGCGCGGGGTGAGGTCGGCGAGCCGCGGCGAGGGCACGGGGTCGTGACGGCCGGCGAAGGAGGCGATGACCCGGGTGGTGACGGCCGGGTCGAGCAGAGCCTCGCCGCCGACGACGACGCGGAGGGCCTCCACGAGCTGCTCGGGCGGTGACACCTTGAGCAGGAACCCGCTGATCCCGGCGCGGAGCGCGGCGTAGAGGTTCTCGTCGGTGTCGAAGGTGGTGAGCATGACGACCTTCGGCGGGTCCGGCCAGCCGAGCAGTTGCCTGGCCGCGGCGAGACCGTCCATGCGCGGCATGGAGATGTCCATCAGCACGATGTCCGGCCGGGTACGGCGGGCCAAGGTGACGGCTTCCAGCCCGTCGGCCGCCTCCCCCACCACCTCCATGCCGGGCTCCCTCTCCACGACGAGCTTCAACCCGGCACGGACCATCGCCTGGTCGTCGGCGATCACGATGCGGATGCTCACTTCTTCTCCTCGCCCAGCGGGTGATCGGCCCGTTCACAGGGTCGCCCTGTCATCGGCTCATCCGAGCCGCCCGTCCGCGGACACCTCACCGGACACCGGTGGGGTGACGTGGACACGCCGCCGGGCGGGGAGGAAGGGAACCGTCATGCGGGGAGGGTAAGCCTTCGACCCCTCGTTGCCTATAGGACAGACCCCCCGGGCAGGCCGGTTGCAAGTAGGCCGCAAGTCACGACGTCTGGAACGACACGCTCCGCACGAGCCGGTTCGCGAGCGCGTCGTCACACCTGCTGGGCGCGCAGAAGTAGATCATGAGAGCGGGCTCGCCCGGCCGTTCCACGGCCCATCCCCTGAAGTCGAGCCGGCCCCCGCGCTGCGGGTCCGTGATCGACCCCTCCAGCCGTACGGCGGGCTTGCCGCCCACACGCACCTGGACCACCTCGGAGTAGACGTTGACCGCGCCGGGCAGCGAGGACTGCAGGGTCTCCTGGAGCTGCTGGGCGCCGCCACGGGGATCGAGGGTGGCCAGGGTCTGCGCGTAGACACCGGTGGCCTTCTCCGGCGCGTCCCTGATGATCTCGTTGACGGCCGCCCAGTCAGCGGTGACCGGTGTGCCGAACAGCGCGTCGAACTCTTCCACCTTCGGCGAGGCCACCACGAACACGTCCGCGTGCGGGCGCAGGGTCCAGTCACCGGGATGGTCGAAGGCGATCGGCACGGCGGTCGAGCCCTCGTAGGACACCCAGGTGTCGCCGCCCCGCAGGACCATCGCGAGCACCGCCACCAACGCGATGATCACCGCGATCGCCACTCCCGCGCCGACGAGGATGCCCTTGCCGCCGGACCTGGGCTCCTTCTTCCTCTTCTTCTCCGCCTGTGCGGCCGGGGGGTTCTGGGCGAGCTGGTAGGGCTGGCCGCTGATCGCGTCACGGAGCTCGGCGATGAACTGCGTGCAGGTGTCGTAACGCTGCTCGGGCGACTTGGCCAGCGCCCGCATCATGACGCCGTCGACCTCCAGCGGGAGCTCGGGCCGGAGCGTGCTGATCGGGGTGGGCGCCTCGGCCAGGTGGGCCCAGAGCAGTGCGATCTCGTTGTCGCGCTGGAACGGCAGCCGCCCGGTCAGCGCCTCGTAGACCACGCAGGCCAGGCCGTACTGGTCGCAGCGGCCGTCGATGCGCTCCTTGTTGATCTGCTCGGGGGACATGTAGCGAGGGGTGCCGATGAACTGGTCGGTCTGGGTCAGCCCGGAGATCGAGGTGCGGTGCTTGGTGATGCCGAAGTCGGTGAGGTAGGCGTGGTCGCCCTCGGTGTGACCGGCGATCAGGATGTTGGCGGGCTTGACGTCACGGTGGATCAGGTCGTGCGCGTGCGCGGTGTCCAGCGCGGCGGCCACCTGAGCGAAGATCCTGTTGACCTGGCTGATCGGCATCGGCCCCCGGTCGTAGAAGAGGCGGCGCAGGTCGGGGCCGTCGACGTAGCGCATCGCGATGTAGAGCGTTCCGTCTGCCGCCGAGTCGGCCTCGTAGATCGGGATGATGTTGGGGTGGTCCATGCTCGCGACCGTCCGCGACTCCAGGACGAAGCGCTGGCGGAAACGGTCGTCCTCGCCCAGCAGCGGATTGAGGATCTTCAACGCCACCTTGCGGTTGAGCCGGGGGTCCACCGCGAGGTAGACCACGGCCATGCCGCCCTTACCGATGATGTCCTCGACGTGGTAACCGGCCACCTCCTGCCCGATCAGGGCCCGCTCGTTCACGACCGTCACCCCTCGGAGGGGTGGCCGCAGAAACCACAGAAGCGGTGTGCGGGGCCCAGCCGCATCCCGCAGGCGGTGCAGTACTTCTGGGCGGCCGGGTCCGCGGGCCGGGCACCGGTATGCCCCTGTGCGGGCGGATCCGCGGGCTTGGCGCCGGGATCTCGCGCGACCAGCAGGGGCTGTCCCGGCGAGGTGGGGGACGTCCGGGGCAGGGCGGGGAACGACCGGCCGACCACGACCGTCGGGGCGGCCCCCTCCTCGGCCGGCGTGTGCCGCAGCGTGGGCGCCACGCCCGGGATCGGCACGGGGGTGTCTCCCGGCCGGGTGCCCTCGGTGGGACTGCCGCCGGGACGGGTGCTCATGGATGGCCCCCCCGCGGGCTCCGGCGAGGACCTGCGCCTCCAGAGCAGCAGCGCGGCGGCCACCACGGCCACCACCAGCACGCCGCCGGCTACCAGGAACGTCCACAGCGGCGGCCCGGCGCCCCCGGTGGCACCGGCGGCGGCGTCCGTCTTCCTGGCCCCCTCGTCCTCGGCGGTGCCGCGCTTCTGCTGGGACGTCTTCAGGTGCGCCGCCGCCACGGTGTGCCCGGGATACAGGTCCAGGACCCGCTGGAAGGCGGGTACGGCGTCGCCGTAGTACTTGGTGTGGAATCGGGTCAGCGCCTGTTCGAAGGCCGCGTCGATCGGGCCGCGCCTGGGCGTGACCTTCGCCTCGGCCAGCGCCCTGGTGATCTCCTGAATGCCGATCATCCGGCCGTCCTTGCCGCCGCCGGTCAGCAGCCCAATGACCTCGCCCTTCTTGTCCTCGATCACCGGGCCGCCGAGCAGCCCCCTGTCGACGAGGGCGCCGAGCTTCTCCGGTTCGTTGGCCTTGCCCTGGGGGTCCTTGAACTGCCGCCCGTTCTCACCGGCGACTTCCGCGCGCAGGTGCGCGATGTCCACGGTCTCGGGCAGGTTGGCGGCGGGCCGTCCGGTGAACCCGGCGACCGCCACCGGCGAGCCGTCCTTGTCGGGCACCGTGTCCGCGAGCGGCGCCGTGGGCAGGCCCGCGCTGCCGTCGGCGCGCCCGATGGGCACCAGCACCGCGGGGCCGTCGGGCCGGGAGTCGGCGCGGACGATCTCGGCCTTGAACCCTTCCTTGTCGGGAGGGGAGATGTTGGGGAAGACGTGGATCTCGGTGGTCACGTCGATGATGCAGGTCGCCGTGGGCTGTTTGGGCGGGTAGCACTCCTGCAGGTGATGGTTGAGCAGGTCGTTCTTGACCGTGTGCCGCTCGAAGTCGTCGGGGATCTTGACCTTGTAGTGCTCGGCGAAGATCTTGTTGGCGGCGTACACCTCGACTTTCCTGTCGGTCTTGACCACCCGGGTGAGGGTGACGATGCCGCCCTCGGGGTTGATCACCGTCCCGGTGCCGCTGCCGATCGACACCTCGTAGCTCCGCTCCACGTGGACCAGCTCGCCGATGTGGTCCAGCAGGGTGATGTCGACGTGCGCCTTCGCCTCGATCCGGACGACGGCGGGGGTCACCAGATCGGTGATCCCGCTGGGATGCTCGTGCGCCATGGCGGGGGGCATCACGGCGACCGCCAGCACGAGGCCGCCAAAGATCGTCAGAGCAGAGCCGAATCGCCGCATCGCCACTCCAAAGGGGGATAAGGACCAGCGTGGCAACCGTAGTGCAGATGTCAATAGAACAATGGACAGACAAGTGATTACCGGAGAGACAACCTGCGATTCTCCGGCGGCCAGACGGCACCGCCGCATTCACAAATACGAAATTTACGCACGAAAAGGACGGATCGGTCCAGAGAATGCGGGCAACGGCTCCCCGTCAGCCGCGCGGGCGCAGTAGCGCGGCGGGATCGAAGGAGACCTCGAACGGCGCGAACAGCGTCGCCACCTGCCCCGCAGGGTGCTTGGCCGCGGGCTTGTAGTCGTCACCGGCGAGCTCGTGGACATGGAGGGAGGGACCGTCGCCGAGCTCGATCCGCCAGTACAGCGGAATGCCCGCCGCCGCGTAGGCCGACCTCTTCATGTGCCTGTCGCGCATCTGACTGGTCGGGCTGACTAATTCGACGGCCAGCAGGATATCGTCCGGCGCGAACATCAACTCCGTGTCCTCCACGACCTCCGCCCGCACCACGACAAGATCGGGAATGAAGAAGTCACGGGGCCCCACCCGGAGATTCGCCTCCGGCAGCGGTTCGAACTCCGGCGGCGCGGCGTCTTCGAGAATTCTCAGAAGACGGGCGATCGCACGTTGGTGCAGGGGGGTAGGAGAGGGACTCACCAGCAGGCTCCCGTTGAAGAGCTCATAACGGTTCCCGTCGTCGGGGAACGTGAGCAGGTCGTCGACGGTGAACGGCGGCTCCCCTTGGAGAACCGTCCGCCTGGTCGTCGGCTCCGTCGTCGCCATCGCGGTCACCTGCTCAGTATCGGGAGTCTGGCCCTCGCTCACATGCTACTTCCCGCAATTCCCTGACTCAGGGTAGTCGATACATCACGATTTCCCCAGTCACGGGCGCCTCTGCGTACGGCGGCGTGGACGGCGCGGGCGATGCGGGCACCCCAGACCGACCGGGGACCGCCGAAGAGTTCCTCGGGGCCGTCGTCGGGCACGGCCACGCAGACCGCGTCGGAGGCCGTGCCCGTGCACGGGAAACCGGCCTCCAGTAACGCCTGGGCCTTGGCCTCGGTCACCGTCATGACCGCGTTGACCAGGGCGGCGTCGGTCATCGCGACCGGCACGACGACGACGATGTTGATCGTCCCGGGCAGGTACATCGGCGCGAGCTCGGGGTCGGCGACGCCGTCGGGGGCCGCGGCCCAGGTGGGGACGCGCAGGCCGACGGTCGCCACCGCCTCCACTCCCCCGTCTGCCGCCCGGGTGAACCGGTCGACCGAGGCCGCGGTCAGCATGCCGACCCCGGGACCGGGCGGGGCCATCTCCAGCAGGTGGTCCACCGGGTCCATCCGCGAGTAGCCGCCGGCCACCTGGGCGTTGAGCACCCACTCCGCCGGGCCGATGCCGCCGCCGACCATCGCCGAGGAGATCGCCCGCCGGCCGGGGCCGAACTCCCACAGCAGCGAGGCCAGCCGGGCCCCGTCCTCCTGACGGTGACTCAGCTTCACGGGGGACTCCACTCGGGTGTCGGCCGGGCCGGCGAGCCCCGGCCTCATGGGCGTTCCAGATGGACCTCGGGCCTGCCTCCGGAGCCGGTCCCGACGCGGACGCGGGCGTCGAAGTGCTCACCGATCAGTCTCTCCGTGAGCACCTCGGCCGGGGCGCCCGAAGCCGCCACCCGGCCTCCGGCGATCAGCATCATCGAGTCGGCGTACTGGCCGGCGAGGCTCAGGTCGTGCAGGGTCGTGACCACGGTCAGCCCGTCGGCCAGGCGGAGCCGGTCGAGGAGTTCCAGGACCTGCTGCTGGTGCCCCAGGTCCAGGGCGGTGGTGGGCTCGTCGAGCAGGAGCACGGGAGCCTGCTGGACCAGCGCCCTGGCGAGCACGACGCGCTGGCGCTCGCCTCCGGAGAGGTGGCCGAGCGTGCGGGAGGCGAACGACGCCAGGTCGAGCCGGTCCAGCACCGACGCGGTCACCTCGCGGTCATGGCGGCTCTCCCTGCCCAGATAGGAGATGTACGGCGTGCGGCCCAGCAGGGCGTAGTCGAACACGGTCATGTCGACGGGGAGCGCCGGGGCCTGCGGGGCGTAGGCGAGCAGCCGGGCCCGGTCCCTGGGCCTGAGCCTGCGGGCGGGGGTGCCGTCGATGAGCACCTCGCCGGAGCACGGCAGCACCCCGGCGACCGCCCTGAGCAGCGTGGACTTGCCTGCGCCGTTGGCCCCGATGATCGCCAGCCAGTCACCGCCGCGCACCTGGAAGTCGACGCCTGACAGCACGGTCCGCGTCTCCAGGGCGACGGTGAGGTCCCGCACCCTGAGGTGGCTCACCCGGTCTCCCCGCTCTGGGTTCCCGGGGCTCGCCCCGCCGGCCGGTCCGCTCATGTCTCCACCCGCCGGGTCATGCGCAGCACGGCGACGAAGAACGGCGCGCCGAAGAAGGCGGTGACGACGCCGATGGGCAGTTCGGCCGGGGCCAGCACGGTCCGGGCGATCAGGTCGGCGAGGACCAGGAAGGCGGCGCCGCCGATCAGCGAGAGCGGGAGCACGATCCGGTACGACCCTCCGGCCAGGCGGCGGACCACGTGCGGGACGACGATGCCGACGAAGCCGATCAGCCCGCTGACCGCGACGGCCGCCGCGGTGGCCAGGGAGGCGGCGAGCAGCACGGCCAGCCTGACGCGGGCGACGTTCAGGCCGAGGCTGACCGCCTCGTCGTCGCCGACCGAGAGCACGTCGAGCAGTCTGCCGTGGAGCAGCAGGATCACCACCGAGATCACGGCGTACGGCGCGACCAGCTTGACCTGGTCCCAGCCGCCGCCGACGTCGCCGAGGATCCAGGCGTAGATGCGCCGGAGCTCCTCCACCTTGAGCTGCTGCAGGAAGGTCTGGACGGCGGTGAGGAAGGACGAGACCGCCACCCCGGCGAGGACCAGCGTGGCGGTGCCGCCGCCCCGGCCGGCGACGTTGCCCAGCGCGTAGGCGAGCAGGACGCCGCCGATGGCCCCGGCGAACGCGGCGACCGGGATGAGGAGGGCGTTGTCGTCGCCCTTCATGAACACGATCGCCGCCGTGGTCGTGAGCCCGGCACCCGCGGCGGCCCCGAGCAGGTAGGGGTCGGCCAGCGGGTTGCGGAACACGCCCTGGTAGCCGGCGCCCGCGGCGGCCAGCAGGCCGCCGACGATCGCGGCGAGCAGGACTCTGGGCAGCCGGAGCTCCAGCAGCAGGCCCTGCTCGATCGGCGCCAGCCCGGAGTCTGCCGAGACGAACGGCAGCCAGTCGAGCAGTTGCAGCGCCACCTTCTCCGGCGCGATGTCCGCCGCGCCGACCAGCAGGCCGGCGAGCATGGCGGCCAGCAGGAGGGCCGACGCTGTCAGCGACGCCCGCGGGCGGAGTCCGGTCGCCCGCCGTGGCGGGACACCGGCCGTCCCCGCGTCACGCCCCGCCGTACCGGAGCCCGGAGAGACGGTCCGCGCGGGGACGTCCTCGTCCCCGTCGGGGCTTGGGAAGGCGGGGACACCCTCGTCCCCGTCGGCGGCCGGGGAGAAGATCCGCGCTGGGACGCCCCTGCCCCCATCGGAGCCCGGGGAGGGGGTCCCGATGGGGGGGCCGGCTGCCTTGGCGGTGCCGGAGAGGTGGGGGAGGTCGGCCACTTAGTCGGTCGCGGCCTGCTGGACGGCGTCGCCGACCTGCTGGGCGAGGTCCAGGACACGCGGTCCCCAGCGGGAGGCGATGTCGTCGTCCAGGGCGATGACCTTGTCGTTCTTGATGGCGGAGAGCTTGGACCAGCCGGGGCGCTTGGCGAGGGTGTCCTTGGACTGGGCGCAGCACTTGGTGTCGGCCAGGAAGACGAGGTCCGGGTCGGCCTGGGCGACGAACTCGGCGGAGAGCTTGGGGTAACCGCCGGCCGCTTCGGGGGCCTTGTCCGCGATGTTGGTCAGCCCGAACAGGCCGTAGATCTGGCCGAGGAAGGTGGTGGACGTGACCGAGTAGGGCGTGGTGTCCAGCTCGTGGTAGAAGGTGAGCTTCTTGTCCTTGGGTGCGGCCGACACGAGCTCGTCGATCTGCTTCTTCATCCCGGTCACGACCTCGTCGGCCTTGGCCCCGGTACCGGTGGCCGCGCCGAGGTCGGTGATCTGGTCATAGGCCTCGTCAAGCTGGGTTGCCGCGGGCTCCAGCAGCACGGGGACGTTGACCTTGGTCAACTTGGCCACGATGTCGTCGATGTCGTTGGAGAGCACCACCAGGTCGGGTTTCTGGGCGATGATCGCCTCCGCGTTCGGCTTGAACCCCGACAGGTCACTCTTCGGTGCCTCGGCCGGGTAGTTCGACTGGTCGTCCACCGCGACGACCAGGGGTCCGGCTCCGATGGCGAACAGGGTCTCGGTGGCGGTGGGCGACAGCGAGATGATCCGCTCGGGCTTCTTGGCGATGGCGATCGAGCCGTTGGCCGCCTCGACGGTGACGGGGAAGCCCGCCGGGGCGGGAGACGTGGTGGCCGCGTCCGGGGTGGCGGGGGCGGTGCTCTGGCCACATCCGGCCAGAGTCAGCATCCCGAGGAGCGCGGCGGCGAAGGCGGTACGTACGGGCCTCAAGCGAGGTCCTTTCAGTTACCGGAACCGAGAGACCCGCAGAGGGACGGATCACCCTTTTCCACGAGGGTTGACGGCGTCGACGCAGCGGAAGGCGACCTGGCTCGATCCGTGAGGACCATGACAGTTGCGGGACAGCGCCGGACTCACACCGGACTTCGCTATGCGCTGCGCGTGGGACAAACGTTACCAAGTGTGCCGGGCACTCCGGCGCCGCGGGCTGCCGTTCCGCCCTTTCCGCCCCGGAGACCGGCAGCACTGTCCCCTACCCCAGCTGCTGCTCCGCAGCGGAGATGATCTCCTGGAGGCGCAGGCCGTGCGCGGCGTCGAGGGGATGCCCCCCGCCCCGGCGCACGGTCTCGGCGAACTCGGAGAGCATGACGGCGAAGACGTCGGAGCCGAGCTGGTCCCCCTCGATGGCCTGCCGGCCCAGCCGGCCGTAGACCTCCACCCTGGAGGGCGGTGTCGCGCCCGGCACGCTCATGCAGAGCGAGGCCTCGCTCACCGCCCCGGTCTCGTGCTCCAGCAGCAGCCCGGCCCAGCCCAGCGTGTTGCCGTGGGCGCGGACCCCGGTGACGCGGCCGAGCGCGGCGTCCAGCATGTCGATCATGTGCGGGCCGACGTCGAGGATCGCGCCGCGCTCCAGCCGCCATGGGCTGGCGAAGTCGCCGCCGAGCAGGGCCCCGGAGATGTTGGCCGCGTATCCCCCGAATGGTTCGAGGGCCGAGACCCGGGCCAGGAAGGATCGGGTGGCGGCCGAATAACGCCAGGTGAGGACCATCTGTGAGGCCACGCCGGCCTCGCCGACCGCCTCGGCCAGCCGCCGGGCCCCGGCCAGGTCGGCGGCGAGCGGCTTCTCCAGCAGCAGCGCCTTGCCCGCCTTGGCCGCGAGCACGCCGATCTCGGCCTGTACGGCGGGCGGCACCGAGAACGCGACCGCCTCGCAGTTGTCGAACAGCTCCTCGACGCGCTCGAAGACCGGGACGCCGAACCTCGCGGCCGACTCGGGTCGCCGCGCCCACACTCCCACCAGTCGCGTGTCCGGGCCGGCGGCCAGCATCGGCGCGTGCACCCTCTCCGCCCAGGGTCCCGCGCCCACCAAACCCACAGATATCGTCACTGGCTCAGCTTCTCACGCTCCCGTGCCCTGACCACGGCAGTGCCTCCGACATGATGGACGGCGGCCTGGACATCTTCACTCCCGGTTAACTTCCCGGTCACCGGAGCGCGCGAGGCGCTGACCGGTCACCGCAGACCGTACCGGCATGATGGGTTCCACCATGAACGAGATGATTCTGCTGAGGCACGGCGAGACCGAGTGGAGCAGGGACGGCCGCCATACCGGGCGCACCGACCTGTCACTCACGGGGAAGGGCGAGAATCAGGCGCGGGCGCTCGCCCCGCTGGTCAGGGGCCGGACCTTCGCCCTGGCTCTTGTCAGCCCCGCGCTCCGTGCCCACCGGACGGCCGAACTCGCCGGGCTCACGGCCTACGACACCGATCCCGACCTGTGGGAGTGGGACTACGGCGGTTACGAGGGCATCACCACCCCGGACATCCGCCGGACCCGTCCCGGCTGGTACCTGTGGCGCGACGGAGTCATCCCCGGCGACGCCGAGCACCCCGGCGAGAGCGCGGAGAAGGTCGGCGCCCGCGCCGACCGGGTGATCGGCCGGGCCCGCGCGGTCGACGGCGACGTGGTGCTGGTCGCCCACGGGCACTTCCTGCGGGTGCTGTGCGCCCGCTGGCTCGGGCTGTCCCCGCAGGACGGCCGGTTCTTCCGCCTGGACACCGGTACCTACTCCCGGCTCGGCTCCGAGCACGGCGAGCCTGTCGTCCTCAGCTGGAACGCTCCCGTCTGACCGGGACACGCGGAGTGCCGGGTACGGTCGGTGACCGCACCCGGCGCCGGTCGTCAACTGCCGCTCTCACTGTGGGAGCCGCCCCCGGGCCACCTCGGGCGCGGACAGCATGTCGTCGGCCACGGGATACAAGGTCGTCTGGTCAAGCATGGTCTGGTCCCCGATTTCTCCGCTTTCCTGTCCCTCGGGGAACTCAGACTCTTCCTGACCCGCCTACTTCTCGGGTTACATCCTCGGCGCACCCGGGTTGAAAGATGTGCCGGACGTAAAAACAGTGTTACACCGTCAGGCTGTCAAACTCGCCGTCTTTCACCCCGAGCACCAGCGCGCGGATTTCGTCGCGGGTGTAGATCAGGGCCGGACCCTCGGGGAAACGGGAGTTCCGGACTGCGATACTGCCGTCTGACAGCTCGGCGAGCTCGACGCAGTTCCCCTGTGAATTGCTGTAACGGCTCTTGCGCCAGCTGGCTCCAGCCAGGTCCGTGGCGGGCATGCCGTTGTAAGTCTGCTCCATTTAAATCTCTCTGAGAAGGTCGCCGAGGATCTCGGCGGTGCCCCCAGGCGTGGTGCTTTCCACGCACAACTGCTCCATGGCTGTGAGGTATGGATCGATATCCTCACGCTTGTCCAGGTAGAGGGCACCCCAGAGCTGCTCGACATAAACGACGTCCGACAGGTCGGACTCAGGAAACCGCAAGATACTGAACGCGCCACCCTCGGCCGCGTGCATACCGAACCGGAAAGGCATCACCTGGATGGTGATGTTGGGCAACGTGGCCACTTCCCGCAGGTGCTGGAGCTGTTCACGCATGATCTCCTTGCCTCCGATGGGCCGCTTCAGGGCTGCCTCGTCGATGACCGCCCATAGACGCGGACCGTTCCTTCTGGTCAGGCGATCCTGTCGCTGCATGCGCATATGCACACGGCGCTCGATCTCCACCTCCGGCGCGTCCGGGTAACCCAACCGCATCACCGTGCGCGCGTAGGCGGACGTCTGCAGCAGACCGGGGACGAACTGCACCTCATAGGTGCGGATCACGTCCGCGGCCTCCTCCAGTCCCACATAGGTGGTGAACCAGTTCGGCAACAGGTCGCCGAACTTGTGCCACCAGCCGGGGGTGTTCGCCTGGCGGACCATCTCCAGCAGGCCACGTCGTTCGGCGTCGTCGAGCACGCCGTACAGGGTGAGCAGGTCTTCCACGTCCCGTGTCTTGAAACCCACACGACCGAGTTCCATTCGGCTGATCTTGGACTCCGAGGCGCGGATGTGAAATCCGGCCACCTCCCGGGTGAGCCCCTTCTCCTCACGCAGGCGACGCAGGCTCGCGCCGAGCATGATGCGCCGAACGGTGGAACCGGTACCGGGCGGGTCCATGGACACGTGTGTGCTCCTTGCTCGCTTCCCTCACCGACAGTCTGTCACTTTGCGGCCCAAGATTCCTTAGCCGCGGACAAGGTCCCCTTTCCCTCCGGGTTGCCGAATCTGGGGTAACCGTAGCGGTTGCACACCCCTTATGCACGTGCATTCGCTCTTGCACCTGCACATGAGTTTGCACCATGATGATCGATGTGCAGTCCGCCCAAACCGCGCCCCCTCGAACGTCCTGGACAGCGCTCGACTGGTGGCCCCCAGTCGGCTGGTGGCCAGACACGGCCCGTGACCTCCTGTCCGGCTCCCCCGCCATGGCCAGTGCCACCTTCGTGCTCCCCCCACAGGCCGAGTCCGTCCATTCCGCCCGCAGTTTCACGACGGGCACCCTCGCCGGCTGGAGGCTCACCGAGCTGAGCGAGAACATGGAGCTGGTCGTCTCGGAGCTGGCCACCAATGCCTTCAGACACGGCCTGAGGCTGGCCGAATCACGGGCCAAGGAACCGATCAGGCTCTCCCTGCTCCGCCGGGACGGCCTCGTCGCCTGCGCGCTCAACGATCCCGGGGCCGGCCTCCCCACGCTCCGCGACCCGTCACCGCTGGACATCGGCGGCCTCGGCCTGCACATCGTCGAGTCGCTCAGCCTCCGCTGGGGCTGGGCGCCGCTGGCTCCCTACGGCAAGATCGTCTGGGCCATCCTCCGATAGGGCCTGCGGGAAGGTCCTCAGGGCTTTTCCGGACATCACCAGACCCTCCCGAAAGGCGCCGTCTCCTCCCTCGCCTGGCGCCGATCGGTTCCGGGACCGCCGCGTCCCCCCCGCCGGCGGTCCCGGGACCGGTCAAGAATGCGAGAGAACACCTCCGGAACGCGTTGCATTCTGCGCGGTACATGCCGTCGGGGATGCCCTCTGCATTACCGTGGATTCCTATGGCTCACGGAGAGTCCCCGCGCGAGATTCCTGAGAGAGCTGCGAGATGGACGATCACCTGCTCGGCTGGTTGAAAACCCTCGACGAAGAACGGCTCACCCGAGTGCTGGCGAACCGGCCGGACGCCATCGCCCCACCGTGGCCGCGCCGCCTGGACACCCTGGCGCAGCGGCTGGGCAACGGGTTCGCGGTGATGGCCGTCATGCGCGGGCTCCCACTCCCGTGCCTGGAGATCGCGCAGGCCTCACTGGCCCTGGGTGACGACCGGGTCGACCTGGAGGCGCTGTCCCGTTTCATGGGCGTGCCGGAGGCCGAGCTGGCCCCCTGGGTCGACCGGCTGCTCGACCACGCCCTGGCCTGGCCGGACGACGAGGGGCGGATCCGCGTCGCCGACGGGGTCTCCCGGTGGTGGACGGCCCCCTGCGGGCTCGGTGAGCCACTCTCCCACTACCTGAACTCCTGGACGGTCAGCGCCGACGCCCTCCGCGCGCTCGCCAGGGCGCTGGGCCTGCCTCCCGGCCCCAGGAGGCGCACGGTCACCAGGGTCGCCGAGGTGCTCTCCGATCCCAGCCGGGTGAGTGCCATGGTCGAGCGGGCTCCGGAGGGCACGGGGCGGCTGCTGGAGGAGTTCGCCTGGGACGGCCCGATCCGCGACGTCGACGGTGGCCGGTTCGTCATGCCCGGCACACCGGAGAAGTGGGTGGCCGATCACGGGCTGCTCTTCCGGCCTGGCTGGAACGTGGCCGAGATGCCCCGGGAGGTGGCGCTCGCGCTACGCGGCCCCGACTACCACCCGCCGTTCACCCCCCGCCCGCCCGACCTCGCAACCGTTCCGGTGGATCCCGAAACCGTGGACCACCTGATGACACTGGCCGCCCCGCACGTGGTCGAACGCTGCGCCGCGATGCTGGAGAACACCGCGAAGGTCCCGCTGCCACTGCTGAAGGCGGGCGGGGTCGGCGTGCGCGAGGTCCGCCGGCTGGCCAAGGACACCGGCTGCGACGAGGACGAGACCCGGCTCCTGCTGGAGACCTGCGCGGTGGCCCGGCTGCTGGCCTGGGACGAGTCGGCCGGTGGGCTGGTGCCCACCGAGAAGTTCGACCGCTGGCGGCTGGACGACGCGGCCGCCAGACTACGGGTGCTGCTGGCGGCGTGGTGGCGGATGGAGCGCTCGTCGCTCCGCAGGATCGGCGGCAAATACGGCACGGTGCTCGGCGACGACCCCGCCGGAGCCGCGGTCGGCCGGGCCCGGCGGGCGGTGCTCGGCGTGCTGGCACGCCTGCCCGCCAGTACGGCGTGCACCGACCGGGCCGGGCTGGCCGGGTCCGCGCACTGGCACGCACCGCTGCTGGAGCAGTCGCTCCTGGCCGAGTGCGCCCCCGCCGTACTGGAGGAGGCCCGGATGCTCGGGCTCGTCGCCTGTGACACGATCACCGACCTGGGCCGCGCGCTGGCCGCCCTGGACGCCTCGGCGGGTGACGAGAACGACGACTCCACCCCGGCCGTGGAGCACGACCCGGTGCTGGTGGAGAGTTCCACCCGCGCGCTGGCCAGCGTACGGCGGAGCGCCCTGTTCGGCGCCGACCTCACCGCCGTGGTGACCGGGCCGCCCTCCACCGAACTGGCCGAGCTGCTGGACCGGACCGCCGAACGTGAGTCACGCGGCGCGGCCTCGGTATGGCGGTTCACCCCGGCGAGCGTGCGCCGGGCGATGGACTCCGGCTACGACGTCGACACCCTCCTGGCCGACCTCGCCGAGGTGGGCGCGGTGCCGCAGCCCCTCGACTATCTGGTGCGCGACGTGGCCAGGCGGCACGGCGAGGTCACCGTGACCACGGTCGCCTGCATCGTGCAGGCCTCCGATCCGGTGCTGCTGGCCGAGATCGCCGGGCACCGGCGGCTGGGCCGGCTGGGCCTGCGGCTGCTCGCGCCGACCGTGCTGGCCAGCGCGATGCCCGCCGGCAAGACCCTCGCCGCGCTCCGGGAGAACGGCTACGCCCCGGTGCCGATCGATGACACCGGGGAGATCACCATCCGCCGTGCCCGGATCGAGGAGCCGCGGAACGGGCGGCTGATCCTGCTGCCCGGCGGCCGGGTGGCCGAGCTGGAACAGCCGCCGTACCCGCTGCTGGAGCCGTCTCCCGACCCGCACGAGCACGCCCGGCGGCTACTCGCCGCCGAGGGCGACGCCACCCAGCAGCAGGGCAGGACGTGGGCGGTCATCGGCCGCATGGCCTCCCGGCTGCCGACCGCCCAGCAGTCACTGCTCGGCTTCGTGGTGGACCGGGGAGTACGGGCGGCGATCACGCTGACCGACGGCCTGACCGCCACCATCAGCCACGGCGAGCTGCGCAGCGGCGTGCTCGACGCGTGGTGCGAGGAGGCGGGAGACTATCTGGAGTTCCCGCTGGCCGACATCGTCGAGGTCCGCGGTACCTACGTCTGATCCCCTGAGCCCTGATCGGCCGAGGTCCCTCAGGCCGCCGCAGCCTGCTTGACCGCGGCGGCCACCTTCTCCAGGACGGTGGGCAGCTTCTCGGCGACGTCGCTGTCATCGGCCGGGTGAACCTCCGCGAAGCGGACGACGGAGCCGGGGATCGAGAGCTTGACGTCCTCAAGGATGGTGCCGCCCGCGATGCCGACGGCCTTGCGCGCCTCGTCCTGGGCCCACACGCCGCCGTACTGGCCGTACGCCGTGCCGACGACCGCCACGTGCTTGCCCACGAAGGCGCCGGAGCCCATGGGACGGGAGTACCAGTCGATCGCGTTCTTCAGGACGGCCGGCATCGTGCCGTTGTACTCGGGCGAGAAGAGCAGGAAGGCGTCGGCCCGCTCGCCGGCCTCGCGGAGCTTCAGCGCGTCCGCGGGGACACTGCCCTCGACGTCGATGTCCTCGTTGTAGAACGGCAGGTCGGCGAGACCGTCGTAGATCTCGACCTCGACACCCTCGGGGGCGAGCTTGACGGCTGCCTCGGCGAGCTGGCGGTTGTGCGAGCCGGAGCGGAGGCTGCCGACGAGGGCGAGGATGCGCACGGACATGAGAACTCCTGATGGAGATAGAGAGAGAGTTAAGCGGACCGGGGTCCGGCTATCAGGTATAGCACAAAACGGACTATGGTCTACTTATGGGTGAGACCACTATGCTGCGCAGATGACCACGCCGCCGTTACCTCCCATGGCCGCGTCACCTCCGACACCCCCGGCACGGGCGCTGCCCATGGCCGACAGCGGACGGCAGGAGCGGGCCGACGCGGCACGCAACCGGATCCGCCTGCTTGAGGCCGCCTCCCGGCTGGTGGCCGAGCAGGGCGCGGAACATGTGACGATGGAGGCCGTCGCCGCCGCCGCCTCGGTCGGCAAGGGCACGGTCTTCCGCCGTTTCGGCGACCGGGTGGGCCTGATGTTCGCCCTTCTGGACCACGCGGAGCGCGCGCACCAGGAGGCGTTTCTGTCCGGCCCCGCTCCACTCGGGCCCGGTGCGCCGGCGGTGGAGCGACTTGAGGCGTTTGGTGTCGCGACCCTCCGTCATCTGACGAGATACATCGACCTCTACCTCGCGGCTGAGGACTGCCCCACCCGCCGTTACACCGCTCCGGCTCGCGCGGTCCGCCTCACCCATGTCGCGGTCCTCCTGCGCGAGTCGGGCGTCACCGGCGACGTCGAGCTGCTCGCGGAAGCGCTGCTCGGCTACCTGGACACGGCGCTCGTCAACTACCTGCGCAATGAGCGCAGACTGCCCGCCGAGCGCCTCGAGGCCGGCTGGAGGGACCTGGTCGCCCGCGTGACACGCCCGTAGGCCACGCTCAGGTGGGGACGGGCCGGGCGTGTCCGGACCCTCAGCTCCTGACCCCGCAGCGGCGCAGGACCAGCAGGGCCAGCGCCCGGGTGACGTCGCGGAGCTCGCGCAGGTCGACCTGCTCGCGCGGGGCGTGCGCGAAGCGCACGTCACCCGGCCCGTAGTGCAGAGCCGGGATGCCGCCCGCGGCGTACAGGCGCAGGTCGCTCCCGTACGGCGCGGCCGTCTCGGCGGGACGGGTCCCGGTCACGTCGGCCACCGCCGTGGCGACCTGGGCCGGCAGCTCGTGCCCGGCGGGCAGCCGGCCGCTGGCGAACTGGCCGCCCGGCCAGGTGACGGCCGGAGGATGCGCGCGCAACCACGGATGACCGAGCTCGGCGATGGCGGTCTCCAGGGCGAGGCGCGCCTCGGCGGGATCCTCGTCCAGGCGGACGCCGAGACGGCCCTCGGCGACGAGCAGGTCCGGCACGCTGCTGGCCCAGTCGCCCGCGCGGACCGTCCCGACCTCGATCGGGTAGGGCAGCGGATTGCCGTCGAAGACCGGGTCCGGGTCGCGGTTACGGTCGGCCTCCAGCCGCCTGATCGCCTCGAAGACCGGCCAGAAGGCCTCCAGGGCGTTGACGCCCTCGTAGCGGGTGGCGCCGTGGGCCGCCCGCCCGGCGACCTCGATCCGGAACGTCAGCGCACCCGCCGTCGCCACGATGATCGCCCCGCCGGTCGGCTCGGTGATCACCGCGGCCTCACCCCGGTGGCCCCGGGCCAGGGTGGCGAACGCGCCCAGGCCGCCGTCCTCCTCCCCCGCCACGCAGTGCACGGCCAGCGGCCGGGCCAGCCGTACTTTCGACCGGTGCAGGGCCGCGGCGACGGCGAGGTTCGCCGCGAGCCCCGCCTTCATGTCGCAGGCGCCCCTGCCGTGCAGGACGTTCCCGCTGATCCGGGCGCCGAAGGGATCGCTCCCCTCCCATTTGGCCAGGTCGCCGATCGGCACCACGTCCACGTGCCCCTGCAGGACGAGCGCGGGGTCGCCCTCTCCCTCGGTGACGCCGACCACGCCGTAGCCCTCGGTGCGGGGTGCCTCCGTGCCGGGGAATCCGGGAGCGGCCCGCAGCGCGTCGAGGTCGAGTTTCCAGACGTCGACGTCCAGCCCCGCCTCGGTGAGCAGCCTCGCGCAGCGATGCTGCAGATCCGACTCGGCGGCGGTGCCGGTCACACTCGGCACCCGCACCAGCTCGGCCAGGAGCCGGACCGTCTCCGCCTCGTCCAGGGCCGCGAGAACCCTCGCCTCATCGTCAGACATGCGCCTATCCTTTCAGCGCCACCCGGCGGGCCAGCCCCAGGGGGAGACCGCCGGAGCCCGCCAGGGTGTCGTGGACATGATCAGCTCACGGTCGACCACGTCCTCGAAGCCGCCGACCAGGTCAGGGGAGAGGTCCGTCATGCCCGGTGAGCCTACTCCGCCGGGGCGATCCCGCCGGTCCCATAAGCTTTGTTCTGTGGGTGACCCGAAGTTCGAGATCCAGATGCTCCACGACCGCGTCATGGTCAAGGTCGAGCAGGAGTCAGAGGAGCGACGCAGCACGGCGGGAATCGTCATCCCCGCCACGGTGAAGATGGCCAACCGGCTCGTCTGGGGTGAGGTCTGCGGCGCGGGCCCGAACGCCCGGGCGGTGAAGGTGGGCGACAAGGTCCTGTTCAACCCCGAGGACCAGTACGAGGTCGAGGTCCACAGCCGGGTCTACCTCATCATGCGCGAGCGCGACCTGCACGCCATCGCCACCCCGCAGACCGACAACGGCACCGGCCTGTACCTCTGACATCCCGCCGTACCGGACCTGGACCGTTACCGGCTGGTGTAGCTGAGGTAGACCTTGTTGTTCCAGTCCTCGGCGGAGATGTCGGCCAGCACCCGCGTGGCCTTGCCCTGGAGGTCGACCACGGCGGCCCGGTAGGCGTTCCCACCGGCCACGACGGCGATGAAGTGCCTGTCGTCCCACCACCCCAGCAGGGCCTTCGGCTGGACGTTCACCTTGGCGGCGAGCTTGCCCGAGGTCCGGTCCCAGAGGCAGACGTGCTCGATGTAGGTCGCCGGGCACCAGGTCATGAGGACGTTTCCGGAGGGCGAGAAGACGTCCTCGCCGCCGGCGGGGATCCCCGTCTTGGCCAGGGTGCGCCGGACCGCGCCGTCCTGACCGTAGAAACGGGTGCCGCCCTGGTAGTCGGCCACCACGTCCACGCCGTCAGGACTCCAGCGGAACCTCGCGGCCCTGTCCACCCCCTGCACGGTCACCGTCCGGGCGGTCTTCGCCGTCGCGTCGACGATCACGAAGCCCGTCGTCGCCCAGACCGTGCCGGTCCTCTGCTGGACGGTCAGGACCGCCTTGCCGCCGTTGCGGGACCAGTGGGCGAACTTGGCGATGAACGGCTTGGCGACGGTCTGGATCCTGCTGCCCCTGTTCGCCACCAGGTCGGCGAGGAGCACCGAGTCGTGGCCCTCGCTGTAGGAGGTGGGCACCGCGAGGGCCATGTTCCCCTTGGGCCCGACGGTGATCTCCTGATACCCGGTCTGCTTGGCGAACCCGTTGTTCCTGCGCAGGTATGCCACGTTGCCGAGGGTGTAGGAGGTGATCTTGAGTGGGTCCGCCGGGTTCTCGCGCACGGTCACCCGGGTGTCGGGGAGCGCGACGTCCGCGGATCCGGCGGCGTATGCGGTGGTGGGGGTCAGCGCGGCCATCGAGACGACGATGACGGCGCATCCGAGCGGTCGGTAAATCCCAGGAGTCACAGACACGGCGGCATTTTAAGCTGGGAAATCACCCGAGATCCCACCTATACCGGATCGGTTTGACCGGCATATCCAGGTGCGCCCGACGAGTACGGCGAAACCGCCGGGCAAGTCGTCGTCAGTAGCCTGCCACCTGAGGCCAGCGCAGCTCGACGCCTTCGCAGGTAAGCCTCTGCTGGAAGTCCGCGAGCAGGTCCTCCTTCTCCTGCACGGAGTGCGGTGCGATGCCGTTGTCCAGGCAGAACGCCGCCAGCGCGCCGGCGGCCTCACCCACATTCCACTCGACCGGGTGCAGCCGGTACGCGCCGTTGGTGATGTGGGTGGTGCCGATGTTCTTGGCGGCGGGCAGGAGGTTGACCATCCGCTGCGGGACCAGTGCGCCGAGCGGAATCTGGAACGGCGAGCAGCCCACGTCGATGTAGTTGTCGCCCCCCGTGGAGGGGTGCAGGTCGATGCGGTACATGCCGATGCCGACCGAGTCGGCGTAGTCGACGGCGCCCTTGTCGCCGCGCACGGCCAGCGACAGGTCCTGCTCGACCACGGTGTACAGGGCGCGGATCCGCCGCGATTCCCGGATGTAGGGGGCCTGGGCCAGGCCGTCGGCCGAGCCGGTCACGTCGCCGCGCAGTCGCAGGCCGGGGAATCCGGTGCCGCCGTCGGGGCGGGGGGCCTCGGTCTGCATCCAGTACAGGGCCGAGCGGGACAGCTCGCGCGCCGCCGCCAGGTGCCGGTCGGCATCCGGCACGTCGATGACCGGCCCCTCCATGTAGTCGATCATCGGCCAGTTGACCAGCGTGATGTCGCTGGCGTAGGCGCCGGTGACGAAGTTACGGCGGGCGGCGATCCGGCGGAAGGTCCACAGGTTGAGGTCGCCCCCGTTGTCCCGCTGGTCCGCGTCCATCCGCAGGGGATCGTCGTCGGGGTTGGGAGTGAAGGAACGTTCCAGGATCTCCAGCGTCTGGGGCTTCGGGCACCTCCAGGACAGCAGCCGGTCACCCCAGAAAGAAGGCTGGTACTTCCGCCAGAAGTCGTAGGTACCCGGCTTCTCGATGGTGTGGTCCCCGTCGACGTGGTCGATCGCGAAGCACACCGAGACGGCCTGCATGTTCAGCGGCTGCGCCTCCGCGGGCGCGCTCGGCTCACCGGTCTCGCCCTGCGACTCGAACCCCGTGACGTATTCGGTCCCGGTCAGCGGCAGCAGCTCGCCGGTCTCGGTGGCGTCCAGCACGTACAGCGCGCACACCGTGATCTCGCCGCCCCCGTCCCGGTGCTCGAACCGCACCGCGGTCACCGTGTCGCCGTCGACCTGGGCGCCCACCGGGCGGTAGGGCTGCAGGACCCGCAACCGTCCCGACCCCCGGTAGGGCGCCAGCATCGCCTCGATCACCGCGACCGCGACCCTGGGCTCGTGACAGAGCCGGCTCACGTGACCCGCGCCCGGGTTGAGCTGCCGCCAGGCTCGCGACCGCTCGGTCAGCGGGTAGTGCTCCCGGTAGTACCGCCGGATGCCGTCGCGCAGCGCCCGGTAGCTCGCCGTGACGCCGAACCGCTCCACCCAGGGGTGCTCGTCCGGCGGCACGGCCTGGCTGGTCAGCTGGCCGCCCAGCCAGTCGTGCTCCTCGGTCAGGATCACCGTACGGCCGGCTCGCAGCAGGGCCAGTGCGGCGGCGACGCCGCCCAGCCCGCCTCCGACGACCACCGCGTCCGCAGATATATCAACCACTTGGGAGTTCTCTCCTGTCATCTCGGTTCAGTCTCCGGCCGGGGCCAGCGTCGCGCCGTCGACCAGCTCGCAGGGCAGTAGTTCCTGTGGGGCCCCGCCGTTCTCCAGCACCCCGGTCAGCAGCTCGACGGCTCTGCGGCCCATCTCGCGCCGGGGGATGCGGAATCCTGTGAAATCAATGTCGTCGCGGACGGGACGGGTGGGGGTGCCGAGCGCGAGGATCGACAGGTCGCCGGGGACCGTGACGCCCCGCTCCCCTGCCGCCCGCGCGATCGCGACACCGTCCGCCCACTCCTCGACGAAGACCGCCGTCACTCCGGCTCCGGTCAGATCGCCGAGAAGGTCGTCCGGAGTCCGGCCGGTCACCGGCAGGTGGATCCCGTCGACGCCGACGGGATCCACCGCCTCGCGGAACCCGCGCAGGCGGTCGGCTCGGGACTCGGCACCCGTTCCGGCGCCGACGTAGGCCGTCCGCCGGTGGCCGAGTTTCACCGCGCGCTCGACGAGCGCCCGCACCGCCGGGAGGTAGTCGGCGCCCACGTACGGCACCGGCGCACCCGCGTCGTCACGACGGCCGACGGACACGAACGGGATGCCCTCCGACAGCAGCCGGGCCAGGTCGTCGCGGTCGACCGTGCGGCCCAGGAGCACGCATCCGTCGGCCAGCCGTACCCGGCTCTCCGCGTTGAAGATCCTCCGTCGCGCGCCCGGCGCCCTGGAGCCGGTGAACAGCAGCAGGTCGCAGCCGATCTGCTCCGCGCACTCCTCGATGCCGAGCAGGAACGGGTGGTAGAAATCGGCGCTGCTGGTCGGGAAGACCACCTCGTAGGTGAACACGCCCAGGATGCGGTTGCGCCGCTCGGCGAGCCGCCGCGCGACGGGATCGGCGACGTATCCGGTCTCACTGATCGCCCGCAGCACGCGCTCACGCGTCTCCGGGGAGATTCGCGTGTCGGCGTCCGTCCGGCTGTTGAGGACCAACGACACCGTGGTCTGGCTCACCCCGGCCATCCGGGCGATGTCCTGCTGAGTGAGGCGACGGCTGGTAGCGGTCACGTTCCGTGGCGTCCCATCGATTGGCGATACGTACTTACAGGGAGCCGGCCACCCGTTTGGGGAGCCGAGACCAGGCCGTCAAGTTCCCGCAAAGATCAGGTACGGAGGTTTCTCCTGAAGTAATGCGCATTACCACATTAACCCACGTCTTGCCATGGGTGAAACCATTCGATCGCAACCGCCACCCATCATTACTCAGAGTGCCGGGTCGTCACCCTCGGATTGGTGGTCCCGCGCGTTGTCGGAGTGCCGCGCGGGACCACGGTCGGGACGGCCGGTCAGCCGGTCGTGCAGGTGACGGGGGCGGGGACGCCGTTGGTGCCGGTCCAGCCGGCGCCGAAGCCGAACGTCGTGGAGGCCCCGGCCGCCAGGTTCCCGTTCCAGCTCTCGTTCTTGACGGTGACGGCGGCACCGGTCTGGGTGTAGACGCCGCTCCAGAGCTGGGTGATCGTCTGGCCGTTCGGGAACGACCACTTGACCGTCCAGGCGCTGATCGCCGAGGTGCCGGCGTTCTTCACCGTCACCTCGCCCTGGAAGCCGCCGGGCCAGGAGTTGGTCACCGCGTAGGTGGCCGTGCATCCGCTGCCGCCCCCCGACCCCGCGGCGGTCCTGAACGTGACGGGGTCGGAGGCGACGGAGCTGTTGCCCGCCGCGTCACGGGCGACCACGTAGTAGGTGTAGGAGGTGTCGGCGGCCAGCCCGGTCAGCGCGAACGACGCCGAGGACGGCGAGCCGACCTTCACGCCGGTGGTCCCGGCCTGCTGGTAGACGTCGTAGCCGGTCACCGCGACGTTGTCGGTGGACGCCGTCCAGGTCAGCGTGGCGCCCGAAGAGGTGATCGCCGAGGCGACCGGCCTGCCGGGCTTGGACGGCGGGGTGGTGTCGGTGGGCGGCGGCACGGTGCCGCCGCTGTCGGCGTAGAGGACGCCCCGGCCGTTGGTGCCGAGGTAGACCCGGCCGTAGATCCGGGGGTCGCCGGTGATGGCCTCGCCCATGTTGCCGTACTGGTGCTGGTCGTCGTTGATCCTGACCCAGGTCGCACCGGTGTCGTCGGAGCGGAACACACCCTGCGTCCCGCCGACCGTGGCGGCCGCGTAGAGCGCCTGGTAGCTCCGGCCGGGCGCGGCCTTGCCGAAGCCGATGTTGATCGCGCTCGTGACGCCGGAGACCTTGGTGAACGACGCGCCGCTGTTGGTGGAGTGCCAGAGGCCGGTCTCACCTCCCGCGAGCCAGATGTCTCCCTCGCGGCCGGGGACGGCCTTGAACTTGACGTTGCCCGTGGACGGCAGCCCGGTCGCGGCGGTGGCCGTGAACGAGGCGCCACCGTTGGTGCTGGCGTAGAACCTTCCCGCGCTGAAGCCGTAGAACTTGCTGGAGTTCACCCGGTCGGACTCCACCACGGCGTTGGTCGGGAGGCCGGTGGAGGCGGTCCACGAGTTGCCGTAGCCGACCGAGTAGTGCACGGCCACGCCCTGGGGCGCCCAGACGAACCGCGATCCGTCGGCCGCCGCCGCGATCGTGCCGCCCTCGTTGATCCCGTTCGGCTCGGCGCCCTGGAACCAGTTGGCGCCGCCGTCGGTGGAGAAGGCGGCGTGGCGGTCGTTCGGCCGGTCGGAGTGGGCGAAGTTACCCGCGCGGACCATGACGGCCGGGTTGTTCTCGGCGTAGTCGAGGCTGGTCGTCGAGGTGAAGCCGGGCGAGGTGAACATCATGGGCGGTACGGCGTCGAGGTTGGTGTGCCGGAAGCCGCCGATGTCACCGAGGCCGCTGATCAGCGGGGCCCCGGAGGGCGGGCTGATCAGGTCCAGGACGGCGGTCTCCTCCAGGCCCCTGACCATGGGCTTGATGGTGAACTGGCCACCGGTGTCCCACTTCAGCAGATCCTCGGTGCCGTAGATCGTGGCGCCCGTGCCGTACATCATGCGGTTGGAGTCGAACGGGTCGATCTCCAGCGACTCCGTCATCCAGCCGAGTTTGGGCGTCGTCTCCGGTGGCTGCGGGTTCGACCCGAAGGTCAGCCACGGCGAGGACGAGATGTCCATCTTGTAGCGGAAGCTGCGGTTGGGGTACGAGGCGAAGTCCCAGATCCGGGTCCAGGTCGCGCCGCTGTCGGTGGAGCGGAAGAAGATCACGTCGGGCCACCAGGAGACCTGGGTGGCGACCATCAGCGTGCCGGGACGCTGGCGGTCGATCGTGAGGCCGCTGTAGCCGAAGTAGTCGTCGGCCGAGCTGGACGGGATGGGGCTGATCTGGGTCCACGCGCCGGTGACCGTGTTGAGCTTCCACACGTCGCCCTTGCCCCCGTCGTAGGGGCCGCCGGTGTCACTGGTGGCGATGTAGAGCATGTGGTTGACGTGGTCCAGCACGCCCTTGTGCGCGATGTAGCCGGTCGGCTGCCCGGCGACCCTGGTCCAGGTGACGCCGGCGTCGGCGGAGCTGTAGACCGTGTTCGCCTTGTCCGCGACACCGACGTAGATCTTCTTCGTCGTGCTGCCCGCGGTCGACGAGGACCGGTCGAAGGTCACCCAGACCACGCCCGGCCGGTGGGTGAGGTAGCCGTTGGGGTCGGAGGGGTCCTGGGCGTAGTTGCCCGGGTTGGTGAAGCTGGTGACCTTGGCCCAGGTCGCGCCCTTGTCGGTGCTGCGCCACAGGCCGTTGCCGTCGGGCGCGCCCAGGTACACGACGCTGTTGTTGTTGGGGTCCACGGCCAGCCGCTCGCCCATCCCCCGGCCCGGCATGTTGCCGCCGAGCTTGAACGGCAGGGGGGCCGTCTGCCAGGTCTTGCCCTTGTCGGCCGAGCGCAGGATCGCGCCGTTGTTGGGATCCCAGCTGTTGGTGTACATCCCGGCGGCGACGTAGACCCGGTTGGTCTCCACCGGGTCGGTGGCGAGGCTGACCACGCCGTTGTAGCCCCAGTTGTTCTGGCCCACCCAGTCCAGGAGCGGGGTCCAGGTCTTGGTCGCCTGCTCCCAGCGGTAGGCGCCGCCGATGTCGGTGCGGGCGTAGGCGAGGTTCTTCTCGGTCTGGTTGAAGATGATCCCCGGCACGAACCCGCCGCCGTCGATCCGGACGTTCTTCCAGGTGTACGACTCGGCGGCGGCAGCGGCGGCGGACGTTGACGCGGACGTTGACGCGGACGCGGTCCCGCTCCCGGCGGCCGTGCCGATCGCCGCGCATGTCACCGCCGCGGCGGCGAGCATGCTGAACAGCCTTCTTCGCATGTACGGCTTCCCTTCGCAAAGCAACGGACAAACCGCCATGCACGATCAGGTGACGGGACCCTGACCTTCGACCGCCCATGATGCGCGTGCATGAACGCCCAGAGGTTCACATGCCGGACCACAGGTAGTCAATAGTTTGGACGGACAACTAACGCCTCCAAGGTAAAACCCTTGGGGCTTCCGAGATGTTTACCCAAAACATGGGCTAATGTCCGTTCATGTCCGAGGTCCCCCTCGCCGCAACCGAGGCTCCCCTTGTCAGGACCGTCAGCGGCTCCTGCCCCCCGTCCGCCATCGACGGAGCGGTCCTCCCCCGCGAGCACCTGCGCAGCGACATGCGCAGGGCGGCCGACGCCGGCTCCGACCCGCACCGCTGGCTGGACGAGGAGCAGGAGGTCGTCCGGGAGCTGTGCGGGCTGCGCCAGTCCGACAGGCTCGGCCTGGTCGTCGAGCTGAGCTGCATCGGCATGGGCCGCGACGCCGCGACGCTGGCCCGGGTCGCGGCGGGCAGCCGGGTGGCCGTGGTGGCCGGGACCGGCTTCTTCTCCGGCCCCTTCACCCCCTCCTGGGCGTTGGACGCCGACGTGGACACGCTCACCGCGCATCTACTGGCCGAGATCGAGAACGGCCTGGACGGCACCGGTGTCCGCCCCGGCGTGATCGGCGAGATCGGCATCTGGGGCCAGGAGCCGACCCCCGCCGAGGAGCGCTGCGTGGCCGCCGCCGCCAGGGCGTCCCTGGCCTCGGGCCTGCCGGTCGCCACCCACCATCGCGGCGGTCCGGCACTGCTGGAGATCCTGCTCCGCGAGGGCCTGCCCGCTCACCGGGTCAGCGTCGCCGGCACCGGAGCCGAGCCGACGACCCCCCGCGAGATCGTCGAGAGGGGCGGCTACGTCTGCCTCACCTCCCTCGGCGCCGACCGGCTCCAGCAGGCACTGGACCTCATCGAGGCCGGCTACGCGCACCGCCTGCTGCTCAGCAGCGGCCTGTCCAAGGTCTCCGAGATCGAGCGGTACGGCGGAGCCGGCTACAGCCACCTCTTCCGCATCTTCCTGCCCCGGCTACGCGAGTCCGGGATCAGCGAGGAGACCATCCGCCTGATCACCCACGACAACCCTCTCCGCTGGCTGAGCTTCACGGAGTAGCCGGGCCGTCGCACGGAGGGGCGCAGTCGCGGCGCGGGGCGACCATCAGGCGTGAGCCGGGTCCCATGGCCGCCGCCACGTCGTCGGGGTTGGCCAGCGCGCAGCGGTCCAGGGAGAGGCAGCCGCAGCCGATGCACTCGGTCAGGCCGTCGCGGAGCCGCTGGAGCTGCCTGATCCGGTCGTCCAGCTCGCTCCGCCACGCCATGGAGAGCCTCGCCCAGTCCTCGCGGGTGGGGGTGCGCTCGTCGGGCAGCGCGGACAGCGCGCCCTGGATCGTCCTGAGCGGGATCCCGACCCGCTGCGACACCCGGATGAAAGCGATCCTGCGCAGCGTGTCACGGGTGAAGCGGCGCTGGTTACCGGCCGTACGGCGGCTGCGGATCAGCCCCTTGGACTCGTAGAAGTGCAGGGCCGAGACGGTGACCCCGCTGCGCGACGCGAGCTGGCCGACGGTGATCTCCAGATTCTTGGGCATGCCCTCACCCTAGCTTTACCTCAATCAAGGTTGAGGTTGCCTGCCGGGGAACGCGTTCCCCGGCAGGCAGCCGCCGCCTGAACGGCCCGGGAGGCCCCCTGGGATTCAGGGGATGATCGAGTAAGAATGGGCGCATGACGAAAACACTGGTGCTGGGTGGCGGAGGCGTCGCGGGGATCGCCTGGGAGGCGGGGATCATCACCGGCCTGCGGGGGGCGGGCCTGGACCTGGGAGAGGCCGAGCTGGTGATCGGTACCTCGGCCGGGTCGGTGGTGGGGACGCTTGTCGCCACCGGAGCCGACCTGGAGAGCTCGGTCGCGACCCACGCGGACACGGAGACCGGGAAGGTTCCCGCGATCGACATGGAACCGGTGATGGCCGCCTTCGGCATCCTGTACGACCCGTCCCTGCAGCCCCGTGAGGCCCGGCGACGGGTGGGCGAGATGGCCCTGGCGGTCAGGGACAACGGTTCCAGGATCGAGACGATCGGCGACCGGCTGCCTGTGAAGGAGTGGCCTGACCGCCGCCTGATGATCACCGCGGTCGACGCCGGGACCGGCGAGTTCGTGGTCTGGGAGCGTGACTCCGGCGCGTCACTGGTGTCGGCCGTCGCCTCCAGCTGCGCGGTCCCCTGTGTGTTCCCGCCAGTGGAGATCAACGGACGCCGCTACATGGACGGCGGGGTGCGCTCGGTGACGAACGCCGACCTGGCGGCGGGCAGCTCCACCGTGGTCATCCTGGAGCCGATGGCTCACCTCGCGCCCAGGCAGCACTTCGAGGCCGAGATCGCCAGGCTGGGCGATGCCGTGGTGGCCCACCTGGCTCCGGACGAGGCGTCCATGGCCGTGTTCGGCACCAACCTCCTCGACCCGGGCCTGTGGCGGCCCGCCTTCAAGGCCGGTCTCGCCCAGGCACCCGCCCTCGCGGAGAGCGTGACCAGAGCCTGGCAGGTCTGAGTCGCGTCCCCTCAACGCCGCCGCGCGCCCTCACGGAGCCGACCGGGATCGATGTCCCGCTCGGGGTGGCGGCGCAGGTACTCCTGCTCCAGCTCCTCGGTCCGCGTGGTGTGGTTGGCGAGCGCGTCACCGGAACCGTGCAGGAGCGTGTCGGTCCGGGTCGCGTGCAGGTGCCGCAGCTCACGGAGCAGATCGTCCTCGATCAGATCCCTCGGGTCGATTCCCATCGTCATATGGACCGCCTACCCGGTCCCGGCCTTCCTCACTTCCCCTGAATCCCTACTGCCGGGACAGCTTCACCAAATTGAGTCAGATTTCATGACTTCTTTACATTGCGGCCATACCGTTATGGCCTTACCTTCCCGGTATGGATCTCGAGCTCCGACACCTCAAGATCGTGCGCGCGGTCGCCGAGGCCGGGAGTGTCACCAAAGCGGCCACCCACCTCGGGCTGGCCCAGCCTGCGCTGACCGCGCAGCTCAAACGGATAGAGCGGGTGCTCGGGGGAGCTCTTTTCGAACGCGATCACAACGGCGCACGGCCCACGCCTCTCGGGGAACTGGTGCTGTCCAGGGCGATGGTGCTGCTGCCCGCCGCCCGGGAGCTCCAGGAGGAGGCGGTCCGGTTCGCCAACACGGGCGGAGACGCTCCCAGCTACCGGCTGGGCGCCACCAACGGGCCGATCCTGGGCGGCCTGGTGGACCGGCTCGCCACGACCTGGCCGTCAGCCCCGGTGAGCACCTACACCTCCTGGTCCGCCAGGGAGCTCACCACGATGGTCATGCTCGGCCGGATCGACTTCGCGCTCATCGGCGCCTGCGGGGAGAGCCCGCCCCCGGTGGAGGGGCCGGTGGTGTGGCTGACCGTGGGGGTCGATCCGGTCTTCGTCCTGCTCAACGAGAACCACCCCCTGGTCGGCCGCAAGGAGGTGGCGCTGGCCGAACTGTCCGGCGAGCGGTGGGCGGTCACCCCCGGCGACAGCTGTTTCGGCGACTGCTTCGCCACGGCCTGCGCCCGCGCGGGCTTCACACCTCAGACCATCTACGAGACCGACGTGGCCACCTGCCTCCACCTGGCCGCGGTCGGCCGCGCCGCCGTACTGTGCCAGGCGAGCTTCCAGCCCGCCCCGGGCGTGGCGATGGTACCGCTCGCCGACGCGCCGCTGCGCTGGCGGCACCTGCTGGGCTGGCACCCGGAGGGGAGCGGCGCGCGGGCCGCAGCGTCGGTCACCGAACACGCGAAGGCCGCCCACGCCGACGCGGTACGGCGCAGCACGCGGTATGCCGCCTGGCTGGCCGGGAACCCCCACTTCGGTACCGCTCCATGACGTCCGGCCGGCTCCCTCATCGGCCCGCTCCGTCACCGGCCGTCGCCGCTCTCCTCCGGGAGGGGCGGCGGCGCCGTCGTGGCCGGACGTCCAGAAGAATAGGGGGATGAGCGAGCTTCTGAGGTTGTGCGAGGGCGCGGTGCTGACCCATCTGGTCACCCGTGCCGAGCTGGCGGCCGGTGCGCTGACGGCGGTCGACGACCTGCGGCTGTGGGCACGGCTGGCCGACGGTGAGGGGGTGCCGCTGGCGGGGGGCGGCGTGGTCCGCACCGCGGTCGACGCGGGCGAGCCGTCCCTGACCGGGCCCGGAGGCTGGCTGGCCGGAGTGGAGCCGGAGGACATGGTCGCGCTCCGCCTGCGCGACGGCGCGCTGGAGCTGTCCACCACGACGCTGACCGGCTTCCCCGCGGAACGGGCGATCCGGGTCGTCGAGGAGTTCGGGGCGCAGGCACTGGAGGGGTTGCGCGCCTTCGCCGAGGGGCTGGAGCCGAGCCCCGGCGTCTCGATCGACGTCGTGGTCCTGGAGCTGCTGATGAAGGCCCCGGAGACCTTCGCCGACCCGCTCCCGCCGCTGGCCCCGCTGCTGCGCGAGTCCTCGCTGGAGGTGCGGGGTGGCCGGGTGGGCATCGTGGGCGCGCCCTGGGACACCGGGTCGGTCGCCGACCTGGCCCCGCTGGACATCATCAGGCTGGCTCTGGCCCGCAGCGCGCTGCGCACCTACGACGAGGGCGCCGACCTGTCCAAGGCGATCGCCTACCTGTCCCGGTCGGAGACGGTGCTCGCGAGGATCGCCGACGAGGTGGAGCGCGAGCCGCTCGGCCCCGGCCTGATCGAGGCGCTCCCCCGCACCGAACCGGCCGCGCTGCTGCTGATCGCCCGGTCGGCCGAGGGTGAGGGGCGGTCGTTCGAGGCGGCCGGGTTCATCACCGAGGTGCTCTCCCTCGCCCCGGGCCTGGCCCCTGCCGAACAGGACGCGGCCGAGTACGCCGCCTGCCGTACCGACCCGGCCGACCCGCTGCCCGTGCGGGCCGCGCACCTGTTCCGGCAGTTGCTGGCGTACGGCTACCGCCCGGCCCGCCGCCGCCTGATAGACGATCTGGTGACGCTGAGCGTCAGGGTGGCCGAGCCCGCCCTGGCCGACCTGGCGCTGTTCGAGAACGACGTCGTCGGCGAGTTCCTGGACGCGCGGGGCGACTGGCTGCGCGACGACGAGGTGGAGCTGCTGGAGTCCTGGCGCAGGACGCCGCTGCGGCTCTGGGAGGTCCTTGACGTCGCCGGAGACCGGATCACCCTGCGCGAGATGGGGCACGGCGGGAGGGAACCGGTGACGCTGACCGACGGGCTGCTCGCCCGGCAGGCCCTGCCCGGGGATCTGATGCTGACCAGGCTGCTGGGCGACGGGGAGGGCCCGCACGTGTTCGGCCATCCGTTCAAGGTGGACCCGGCGCGCGGGGAGGAGATGCTCGCCCTGCTCACCGACCCCGTCGACCCCTACGCGGTGGCCGCCTTCTTCAGGCGGGCCGGACGGCCTCAGACGATGCCGTAGACGCGGGCGGCCACCCCGCCGAACACCCCGTCCCGCTCGGACTCCGACAGGTGCGCGGTGAGCGTGCGGGCGCTCTCCAGCACGGTCTCGTACGGCGCGGCCAGCAGGCAGACCGGCCAGTCGGAGCCGAACATGACCCGCCCGGGCCCGAATGCCTCCAGCACCGCGTCGGCGTAGGGCCGCAGGTCGGCGACCGTCCAGCCGTCCCAGTCGGCCTCGGTGACCAGGCCGGACAGCTTGCAGGTGACGTTGGGGCAGGCGGCCAGCTCGCGGAGCAGCGTGGCCCACGGCTCCCGGTCGCCGGAGACGATCGGCGGCTTGGAGCAGTGGTCCAGCACGAAGCCGACGCCGGGTAGCGCGGCCACGGTCTCGATCGCGGCGGGCAGCTGGTGTGGGAGGGTGAGCAGCTCGTAGACGAGCCCGGCCCGCCCGACGGCCGCCAGACCGCGCCGCACGTCGTCGCGGCAGAGCCAGCGCGGATCGGCCTCGCCCTGCACCTGGTGCCGGAGGCCGCGCAGGTACCGGCCCCCCGGCATGGCCGACAGCGCGGCGAGGTCGTCGGCCACCGAGGGCGCGGTCAGATCGGTCCAGCCGACCACCGCCGCGATCAGGTCGTGCTCCTCGGCCAGGGTCAGGAGCTCCGGCGTCTCCTCCGGCACCGTGACCGTCTGCACGAGCACCGTGGCCGTGATCCCCGCCGCGTCCGCCGGCAGATCCCCGACGCCGAAGGACCTCCGCAGCGGAGCCATCCGGGGGCCGGCGATCCATTCCTGGTCCCGCACGGACAGGTCCCAGACGTGGTGATGCGCGTCGATCATGGAACTCCCCAGGAGACTGATCCGATCATTCAACCCTGGACCTCATCCGCCGACAACCTTCCGACTCCCACAGCACTGCGGGACACCACAGACCGTTTATGCCGATGACTGATCAAAAGTTAAGGACATAAAAGCATAATGGGGTAACAGGAGAGCGTAAGTCGCTTTGACGCGGCGTAAATGAGGAGTGTTGACTGTGCGCATGCTGAGCGAAGCGAACGGTTCAATCGCCGGCGCGGGGGCGCTTCTGAAGATCCTGCGTGACGGTCAGGCCCGGACCCGGGCCGAATTGATGCAGCTGACCGGACTGGCCCGGTCCACCCTCGGGCAGCGGCTCGACGCGCTGCTGAGTCAGCAGTGGATCGTCCCGACCGAGGAGGCCATCTCCTCGGGGGGCCGTCCCGCCGTCGCCTTCACCTTCAACCGCGCCGCCCGCGTCGCCCTCGCCGCCGACCTCGGCGCCACCCACGCCCGGGTGGCGATCACCGATCTGGGCACCGAGGTCCTCGCCGAGCGCACGGTCGAGATGCCGATAGACCGCGGCCCCGTGGAGACGCTCACCTGGCTCCAGCACACCTTCGAGGAGATGCTCGCCGAGACCGGCCACACCCTGGACAAGGTCTGCGGCATCGGCGTCGGCCTGCCAGGTCCGGTCGAGCACAGCTCGGGCCGGCCGATCAATCCGCCGATAATGCCGGGCTGGGACGGTTTTCCCGTCCCCGACTGGCTCGGTGAGCGTTTCGGCGTGCCCGTGCTCGTCGACAACGACGTGAACATCATGGCCCTCGGCGAGCACTGGGCCGCCCGCCCCGAGGCGGACCACCTCATCTTCATCAAGATCGGCACCGGCATCGGCTGCGGCATCATCAGCGATCGCCACCTGCACCGCGGCGCCCAGGGCGCGGCCGGCGACATCGGCCACATCCAGGTGGCGTCGGCCTCCGACATCGTCTGCCACTGCGGCAACTTCGGCTGTCTGGAGGCCGTCGCCAGCGGCGCCGCCATGTCCGCCCGCCTGTCCGCCGACGGCGTGGAGGCCGCCGACAGCCGCGACGTGGTCCGCCTGGTGCGCAGCGGCAACACCCAGGCCGTCCAGCTCATCCGCCAGGCCGGCCGCGAGGTCGGCGACGTCCTCGCCTCGATCGTGAACTTCTTCAATCCCTCGGTGATCGTGGTCGGCGGCGATATCGCCGAGGCGGGCGAGCAGATCCTCGCCGGCCTCCGCGAGGTCATCTACAGCCGCTCTCTTCCCCTCGCCACCCAGCACCTGACGATCACCGCCAGCGAGCTCGGCGACCGGGCGGGCGTGATCGGCGCGGCCGTCATGGTCATCGAACACGTCCTGTCCCCCGGCAGCATCGACCGGTCCGTCACCCGTACCTGACCGGGGAATGCCGAACCGCCCTGGACGCCGGCCCGATCAGCGCCGTGGAATACCGACCCGCCCTGGATACCGAACCCGGCACCGTGGGACGCTGACCCGCCATGGACGCCGAACCGATCAGCACCTCCCGGCTCACGCTCGAACCGCTGGCCGTGGAACACGCCACCGAGATGGCCGAGGTGCTCGGCGATCCGGCCCTCCACACGTTCATCGGAGGCTCCCCCGCGACCGCCGAGCAGCTCCGCGACCGTTACACCCGCATGGTCGCCGGGCCGCCGCCCGGCGGTGACGAGTCCTGGCTCAACTGGGTGATCCACCTGGACGACCCGGGCTGCCTGGTCGGCTACGTTCAGGCCACCGTGACCTCCCCCGGCCGGGCGGCGGTGGCCTGGGTGGTCGGCACCTCCTGGCAGGGCCGGGGCATCGCCGGCGAAGCGGCTCTCGCCCTCGCCGGCTGGCTCGGGGAACACGGGGTGAACGCCCTCATCGCGACGGTCCACCCCGACCACGCGGCCTCCTCGGCCGTGGCCCGCCGTATCGGCCTCGTCCCGACCGACGACCGGGTCGACGGCGAAGTCGTCTGGCGATCCGTATAGGAGCCCAAGATGTCCCCTGGATGGACGCCCGTTCCGGCCACGCGACAGCCGTACCGGCTCAGAGGAGAGCTGGCCCGCCCCCTGTGGCATCGCAGAGCACCGGCGCAGATCGGCGCCCACCCGGGATATCCACCTGATCGGGCAGGCTACGCCGGTGCCACCGATGCCGCAGTAGCCGTCCGGTACCTTGAACAGGTATTGCTGGTGGTAGCGGTTCGCTTCAGCCAGCAAATCATTCTCACTGTCACCCCCAGCCTCGGCGACCCGCTAACCAGCCCGGAGGGCGGCGACCGACTCGACCAGACCTGCTTTCTCCAAAGCGTCGAGCACATCGTCTACGGCCTCCGGCGGGTTCACTCGCGAGTCCGCGATCTGCTGAACACAGGCCCAGACCACTCGTCCGTCGAGATCGATCTGGTCCAGCACGAAGTCATCGGGAGCCTTGGCCTCAATCTCCCAGGGCGCCAAGTGTTCTGAAGGAAAGTCCCTGAGATTTGACGTGACGATGACCTGTGCTCCTACTTTGATCGCCGCAGCAAGCACATGCCGGTCATCCGGGTCGGGTAGCTTCAGTCCCTCGATAAGGGGTTCGTACCCCTCGACCAGGCAGTCTCGGACTGCGGAGTTCATGAGCAGGCGAAGTTTGCCCAGTTTCTCCTCCGGAATGTCTGGACGATTGGCGGCAAGGTTACGCTGCATTTCGTCGAGAATCCTGCTGGTCCACTTGGCCTGGAGCCGTCCCGTCATGGCCAGGCGGATGAGCAGGTCGCGAAGTGTGTTGCCATAGAGCACGTTCGCGTCATAGACCACCACAAAGCTCATGCTCAGATGCCCAACTCCTGGCCTAGCGCAGCAAGTTGATCGGCAGCCGTACGGCGCTTGGCATCATCGCGACGTTTGTACTCCTGAAGGTCCTCGTATGTAACACGCCTGTGCTTGCCAACCAAGCGGAAGGGGATCTCTCCTCCCTCCAGAAGCTTGATCAGGTGGGGGCGCGAAACGTTCAGCATGTCCGCCGCCTGCTGGGTCGTCAGCTCGGCGTGAGAGGGGATGACCGTCACCCCTCGCCCTTCAGCCGCCTGGGCAAGGATGAAGGCCAACAGGCTCACAGCTTCCCGAGGCAAGATCAATGGGTCTTCAGCACCGTGTTCCCCGACAACACGGATGGCGGACTGCTCGTGAGACCGCATGAGGTAGTCCTTGATGCGGCGCACAGCACGGCCGGCCATCTCAGCATCGATGCTTCCGGGCTGTACTCGCTTGGCCTGCACATCTGTCATCGCCGTACCTCCTTCTCGCAGTATCCGCAACAAACGAAATAAACGCAAGCGATGACGGCAGGCATCTGGATCGCCGGCTGATCCACACCGCGCCCGGAGTCGGTGCCGTGGTCACCGATGAGCAGCACCGGATGCTGCTGACCTGGTGGCACCGCTTCATCTTCCGCGCCGACAGCGCCGCCTACATCGGCCTGCCCGCCGGGGGATGGGAAGCCGAGCGCGTCGAATGGGTACCGCTGAACGACATCCCCAGGCTGGTCGGCAAGGGTGACATCATGAGCGGCACCGGCATGGCCACGCTGCTGTACGTCCTCACCGAACTGTAGGCAGTGGCTGAAGTCCGGACAGCAGGACGGCTCGCGTCCAGGAGTTGAGCGCGAGCCGTACGACGGAGTGCTGTGGAGTTACTCCTCGGTCGGGACCAGGCCCGTCTGGCAGGCGGCCCACTCGGAGGGGTCACCCAGCTTGACGTTGGTGCCATCGAAACCGCGGTAACCACAAGGTCTGTGCGCGACGAGCACTCCCCAGGCCGCCCGCGGCGGCATCTACAGATCTGTCATGACCTGGCTTTGCTTTTCACCCGGTGACGGGCGTCAGACCATTACCGACTCCCCACCGGGATAGGCAAAGGACGACCGAGGCGAGTAGAAGCCCCACGCGATCTGCAGCGGCTCGGCGGGGCGGAGAGCATAGACGGAGTGGCTCGGCTCCAGAAACTCCAGTGACACGATCTCGAACGGGTCGACCGGTTCCGCCACGAACGGATAGATCCCGCTGAGCTTCTGCCCGCCGACCTCTGTGATGTAGCGCAACTGGCCACGGTTGACCGCCGTACCGGTGTCACCGACCCGCGCAGTCGTACGGATCACCGGCACACCGTCCGACTCGGTCGTCGCGACCAGCTCCCTGCCCTCGACCTCGATCGTGGTACGGCCCGCGGTGGCGGGCACACCTCGGGCGGCCGCGTACTCGCGTACCACCACGCTGGAGTTGAAGTAGTGCGTCCACCAGCGGCCGGGGGTCACACCGTCGGGAGCGTAGGCGTCCTCCAGGTCCGGCCCGATGTAGGTGAGCGAGTACGCACCGAAGCCCGAAGTCTGCTCAGGCCGGTCGACGACGTACTGGTTCATGAAGACCTGGCGGTTAGCCATGGGCTTCAGACCATCAGGCACCAGGGCCGCGACGGCTTCGGGATCGGCCGGCACCCAGCCAAAATAGATCATCCGGCTGTTGACGACGAGCTGGGGAGCCACGAGTTCGGACACGACTTCTCCCTGACTATCGACGGTATACAGCCGGAACATACGTTACGTACCCACAGAGAACAATGATGGATATACGATCCCCTCGACTTCTCGGAAACCGAGGGGATTCGCAAGCCCGACACCGATCCGCTCAAAACAGCCATCTGCCTTAAAGGGGCAGCCGACTGGTGACCACCTCGTCGCCGTATGGCAGAGATCGAGCGGCCGGTCTCCGTCACAGGCTGGATCGACCGGCGCGCAAAGGTTGTCCCGTAGCTCGTAGAACTTGATGTGGCGGCCCCGCCTCGCGGCCTACCTGATGGTAGGTCTCGAACAACCACCACATCACTCCGAGTATGGAGACGTGGACCGTGAGCAAGACCTACCAGAACAAGACAAAATCCACGTGGGCTGTTCGCTTCCACCGAAAGAAGCGAACCGAACAACTGGCCTGGCTGTCCCGCGCCACGGCCAGACGTCAAAGCCCTGGAACACTCTGGTTGACGTCATCGCCTCCCGGCATGGACTCCTTCGTGGCCCAGAAGACGGACGAGACCTCCGGGCAGGCTTGATCTCCGCCCAGGTCTCAGCAAGACCGGCTACTTCTCCGATGTCGTCAGCCCTGTCGGGCAGAACCATTCGGACGGGTCACCTGGCTTGACGCTGGTGCCGCCGATGCCGCAGTAGCCGTTGCGGTTCTTGTATCGGAGTCGGGGCGACGGTGAGCGCCGCAAGAGCCGGGGAAGACCAGAACTGGGGCGGCAAGCTGCCGCTCGCTCGATCCATGACGTTAGGTTAAGCCGGATCACCTCGGCGCGGCCGTATTCGTGACACGGATAGAGCCACTACTGGCAGTGCTGGGCTGTTCAGCGCGTGTGCCGTCCTTCGTGATGATCGCGTCATGCATCGCTTACCACTCCGGGCAGCCAACCGATTACTGACGGCGCTGGAAGATCTCGGCATCGCGGCTGACGTTCACGAGGGCTACGGGATCGCGCTGGTATCGGTCTGGGTGGATCTTGTGGTCTGGACCGATGGCGCGTCCTTCTCCTGGTGGCTGTCGGAACTGATCCGCGAGGCACTTTCGGAGATTCCCTCAAGGCGAAACGCAAACTCGGCGCCCTAAAGGTCCGTACTCATTCCCATCCCTCGCTTTGATCAGACGCTGCGACCGGCTTCGGTCTCAGGCTTGGGCGGCTATCCGCCCGCGTGGATGTGGCGAGATCTGGGGCGCCCAATCAATGGGCGCGATCTGACGACTGCTCGCGCGGTGCAGGCCCGGCCGCTGGAACCGTCAGAGTGACGCGCAGGCCGCCATCCGGGCGGGGAGCGGCGGTGATCGCACCGTCGTGCACGGCGGCGATCGACGAGACGATCGCCAGTCCCAGCCCGAACCCGTCCGACGTGGTGCGATCGTGCAGGCGCTGGAACGGCTCGAACAGGGCGTCGACGCGATCCGCGGGAACGTCCGGTCCTGTGTTGGTCACCGAAAGCGTGACCCGCTCGTCCATCGCGGAGGTGGTGAGCCAGATGTCGCCGCCGGGCACGTTGTAGCGGATCGCGTTGTCGACCAGGTTGGCGACGAGCCGTTCCAGCAGCACGGGGTCACCCCACGTCACCACCGGCTCCAGCGTCGCGTGCAGGTTCCGGTCGCCGAGCCGGAGGTCGTCGAGGACGTCCTCGGCCACGGTGGCCAGGTCGACCTTCTCCCGGACGCTCAGCCCGCGCTCGTTCCGCGCCAGGGTGAGCAGGGCCCCCACGACCGCCTCGGCCTGGTCGACGGCGACCCGGACGTCCCGGCCCATGCTCAGCAGCTCCGCCTCCGTGGGTGCCCGCTTGCCGAGGACGACGTCGACGGTGGCGCGCATGACGGTCAGTGGCGTGCGCAGCTCGTGGCTGGCGTTGGCGATGAACCGCCGCTGGCTCTCGAACGCGGCCTGCAGGCGGCCGAGCATGTCGTCGAAGGTGTCGGCCAGCTCGTGCAGCTCGTCGCGCGGGCCGGTCAGCGACACCCGCGCCGACAGGTTGTGCTCGGACGCGGCGCGCGCCGCCGCAGTGATGCGGTGGACCGGGCGCAGCACCCGCCCGGCGACGATCCACCCGGCGAGCGCGGCGAGGAGGATGACCACCACGAGGGTGATCAGCGAGTACCGCAGCAGGTGTGACAGGGTCGCCTCGCGCTGGCCCGCCGCGCCGGCCACGACGCCTTCCAGGTAGGCCAGGTCGCACTTGGCCTGAAGCGCGGGGTCGGCGTCCACGCGGAGGGCCTGCCTGCAGTATGTGAGGAACTGCTCGGCATTGTCCGCCGGGCGCGTCCCCGTGCCTTGGATCTCGGGAAGCCCGGCCACGAGGAAGTAGGTGATGGCGACAACGATCGCCCCGCACGCCGCGAACAGGCCGGTGTAGAGCAGCGTGAGGCGGACCCGGATGGTGAGGCGCGGCCGGGTCACAGCCGGTAACCCCGTCCGACGACGGTCTCGATCACCGGCGGCGGACCGAGTTTGCGGCGTAACCGGGTCATCGTGACCGAGACGATGTTGCTGAACGGGTCGGCGTTGGCGTCCCAGACGTGCTCCAGCAGCTCCTCGGTGCTGACCACGCCGCCGTCGGCGGCCATGAGCATCTCCAGGATCCCGAACTCCTTACGGGTGAGCGACAACGCGCGGGTGCCACGGCTGGCCCGGTGGCGGGCCCGGTCCACGACCAGGTCGCCGCGGCGGACGATCGGCGGCGCGGACGGCGCGCGGCGGCCGAGCGCACGCACCCGGGCGACCAACTCGTGAAACGCGAACGGCTTGCCCAGGTAGTCATCGGCGCCCAGCTCCAGCCCGTCGACCCGATCGTCGACCCCGGCCGCCGCGGTGAGCATCAGGATGCAGGCCCTGCCACCGGCCAGCGACCGGCACACCTGGTCGCCGTGGACCCCGGGCAGGTCCCGGTCGAGCACGATCACGTCGTACGCCGTGGCGGCCGCCTCGACCATGGCGGCCGCTCCGTCGGTGACCACGTCGACCGCCATCCCGGCGTCTCGGAGCCCTTCGGCGATCCGATGGGCCAGCGTGACGTGATCCTCGACCACCAGGACTCGCATGAGGTCATTCTGCGTCGCCGGGCATGACATCGGTCCGACATCGGACGTAGCGGTGCTGTCACCGGCCGCGGCGTAGACCTCGACAGCATGAGACCAATTCTCGTGATCCCCGTCCTGCTGTGCGGGCTGGCGGTCACCGCCTGCACCAAGGCCCCCGAGGGCACCGGTATCGCCTCGGCGAACCGCGGCACCGCAAGCGCGCGCCCGTCCGCATCCCCGGCCGGCGATCCGGCTGCCTACGTGAAGTGCATGCGGGAGCACGGCCAGACCATGCCGGATCTCGGCCCGAACGAACCTCTCAGGCTCATCCCGCCGAGCGGCGAGCAAGCACGCGCGTGGCGAACCGCCCACCAGGCGTGCCTGCGCTTCCTCCCGGAGGGGATGCGGGAGAACGGCCCCCCGCCAGAGGAACTGGAGCAGCTCCGGGCCTTCGCCGTGTGCATGCGCGCCCACGACGTCGAGATGACCGATCCCGACCCAGCCGACGGAAACATGGTGATCAAGGGCCGATTCGCGAACGTCACCCGGGCCCAGCTCGACAGCGACCCGGTCTACAAGGCGGCCATCGAGGCCTGCAAGGACAAGCTGCCCCAGGAACAGAAGGAGGGGAAGTGAACCGGCCGACCCGGACTGCGCTGGTGGGCGGGTCGGCTCTGCTGGCGGTCGCGGTGGTGACGGCCGCCGCGATCGGCTTCGGCGGAAAGAGCCCGTCCACCTCGTCGAGCACCACCAGGGCACTACCCGCCACCGCTCCGGTCACCCGGACCACCTTGACCCGGAGCCAGCAGGTGAACGGGGTGCTGGGCTACGGGGCGTCGGTGACCGTCGCCGGACGCGGCTCCGGCACCCTCACCTGGCTACCGCGCCTCGGCGCCACGATCAAACGCGGCCGGTCGGTCTACCGGGCGGACGACGACCCGGTGCCGCTGTTCTACGGCAGGCTTCCGCTCTACCGGCAGCTGCGCATCGGGGACGCCGGCAGGGACGTCGAGGAGGTGGAGCGTAACCTGGCCGCCCTCGGCTACCCGGGTCTGACCGTGGACCGCCGGTACACCTGGGCCACGGCGGTCGCCGTACGCCGGTGGCAGAAGGATCTCGGGCTTACCCAGACAGGTGTCTTCGACCCGGCGTCCGTGGTGATCGCGCCCGCCGCGATACGGGTGGCGTCACTCACCGGGCGGCTCGGCACCCCCGGAAGCGGGCCGATCCTCGCCTACACCCGCACCACGAAGGTGGTCAGCATCGCCCTGGACGTGGCACTGCAAACCCTGGTCAGGCGGGGGCTGCCCGCGACGGTCGAACTCCCGGACGGCAAGACCGCCAAGGGCAGGATCGCCGAGGTGGGCACCGTGGCCACCCCCGGGCCGGACGAGCAGCGCCCCGCGGCGATCGACGTGACCGTGACCCTCCGGGACCAGTCGAAGATCGGCCGGCTGGACCGGGCCCCGGTCGTCGTCAGCCTGGTGTCGGACAGCGTGCGCGACGTGCTCACGGTCCCCGTCGCGGCGCTGGCCGTGCTCGCCGAGGGCGGTTACGGCCTGCAGGTGGTGACCGGCTCCACCAGCCGGTACGTGCCCGTGCGTCTGGGCATGTTCGGCGACGGCCGGGTGGAGGTCAGCGGTGACGGCATCACCGAGGGCACCCGCGTGGGGGTGCCCGAATGATCGTCCTCAGCGGAGTGGGCAAGACCTACCCGGGCGGCTTCCAGGCGATGCGCGACGTCTCGCTGACGATCGACGCCGGCGAGCTGGTCGGCGTCGTCGGCCCATCCGGATCGGGCAAGTCGACGATGCTCCATCTCATCGGGGCGCTGGACCTGCCGACCAACGGGACGGTGACGATCGCCGGAACCGACGTGTCCCGGCTGCCGGACCGGAGGCTCTCGGCGCTGCGGGGGCGCACCGTCGGCTTCGTGTTCCAGCAGTTCCACCTCGCGGCGGGCGTGCCGGCGGTGGACAACGTGGCCGACGGCCTGCTCTACGCCGGCGTCCGGCTGCGCGAGCGACGCCGCCGGGCGACCGCCACCCTGGAGCGGCTGGGACTGGGCGACCGGCTGGACCACCGCCCGCACGAGCTCTCCGGCGGGGAGAAGCAACGGGTGGCCATCGCCCGCGCGGTGGTGGGCGATCCGCCCGTGCTGCTCGCCGACGAGCCGACCGGCAACCTCGACTCCGCCTCGGGCGCGGAGGTGATGCGGCTGCTGCGGGACCTTCACTCCACCGGCACCACCGTCGTGGTGATCACCCATGACCGGGACCTCGCCGCAGGGCTGCACCGTCTGGTGCACGTACGCGACGGGCAGGTGGTCGCATGACCGCGCCGTCGCATCTTTCGCTCGCGGACGCCTTCCGCGTCGGCGCCGCCGGTCTGCGCGCCCGGCCACTGCGGGTGTTCCTGTCCGCGCTCGGCATCGCGCTCGGCATCGCCGCGATGGTGTGCGTGGTCGGCATCGCGAGCTCCAGCCGGGAGAGCCTCAACCGGCAGCTCGCCGCACTCGGCACGAACCTGCTGCGGGTGTCCCCCGGGCACACCCTCCACGGCGACCAGTCGCACCTGCCGGAGGAGTCGGTGGCGATGATAGGCCGGATCGGCCCGGTGCTCTCGGTGACGGCCACGGGGACGCTGACCAGCGCCAACGTGTACCGGAGTGACCGTGTCCCGCCGGGCGAGACGGGCAACCTGACGGTGATGGCCGCGCGGACCGACCTGCTCGGCACAGTGGGCGCGAGCGTGGCCAACGGGACGTGGCTCAACGCGGCCACCGTGCGGTACCCCGCCGTGGTGCTCGGGGCCTCGGCGGCCAAGCGGCTCGGCGTCGTCAGGGCCACCCCGGACGTGAAGGTGTGGCTGGGCGGCCAGTGGTTCACCGTCGTCGGCGTCCTACGCCCGGTCGTCCTCGCGCCGGAACTGGACTTCGCCGCCCTGGTCGGCTGGCATGCGGCGAAGTCCACCCTGCGCTTCGACGGGTATCCGACCACCGTCTACACCCGTACGCGGGACGACGCCGTACTGGCGGTGGCGGCGCACTGCTGGGGATCGCCGTGACGGGGGCGTACGCGACGTACCAGAACTGGCCCGCGGTGGTGCCCGCGTGGGCCGGCGTCGGCGGCGTGGTCGCCACGCTGGTGATCGGCGGTTTCGCCGGCATCTACCCTGCCTGGCGCGCCGCCCGCCTCTCCCCCACCGAGGCCCTTGCCGCCCCGTGACCCTCCGTCAGGGCCAACACAAAGCGCCCCGGAGCGATCAAGCTTCGGGGCGTTTGGGCTGTTCAGAGGATGTGGTCAGGGGCAGGGTCGAACTGCCGACCTTCCGCTTTTCAACCCTGTAGTGAAAGTTCTCGCGGTCGCAATCGTAAGTTCTTCAGGGATTAACGGTTCGACTGCCGATATGCCACTGGTATGCGATCAGGCATTGGTGATGTGAAGGTCGCAGATGTCCTCGGTGGTGCCGTCGAACCAGACCTGATCTTCGTACTCACCAGTGCTGGCCACGTAGATGGCCGTGCCCCAGTGGGGGCGGATCCGCCGTAGCGCAGCCGCATCAGCGACAGGGGACGCCCGAGCAGTTCGCTCGTATGCAGCGGGCGGGCGAACGGGCAACCACGCTCGCCCGGCAACGCTCTCCGTCATGACCGGGTGAGGGGTCGGGTCTCCACTGCGCCGGTGACCGCGAGGTGGCGGCGGCGGCTCGGCATCATCATGGTCGGGTGGGAGATGCTCCAGGCCGCGCTAGCGCAGATCATCTCCTTGATGCGGGCGGCGGTCCGGCCCGTGAAGACGGTGGACGTGACCTGATCGTCGGGGGTCACGCGCTGGATGATTCCATCGCGGCGTCCGAGGCTGATGCACTGCAAGGAGTAGCCGATCGTGGTCTCGGGAACCTTGCGACCGGTCAAGCGCGCGGCGATGACGTCGGCTGCCAGCCACGCCATCGGGTTGCCCGAGGCGCAGGACATCCGCAGCGGCTTGCCACCCGCTCCTTCGGCGAGCGCGGCGTCGCCGACGGCGTACACATCAGGGTGCGAGACCGATCGCATGCTGGCGTCGACGACGATCCGGCCTGTGTCGGACACTTCAAGGGTGGTGGCGGCCGCGATCGGGTGCACGGTGAAACCCGCGGTCCACACGGTCACCTGGGCCCGGATCTTTCTGCCTGCACCGGTGACCACGCCGTTCGCTTCGACGCGCGTGATGTCGGCATGGTCGTGGACCGTGATGCCGAGCCGGTCCAAGGCGCCGCGCAAGTGGCGCTGGGCCTTGTCGCTGAGCCAGCCGCCGACGCGGCCGCGGGCGGCGATCGCGACCTTAAGGTCCGGGTGGGCTTCGGCGATCTCGGTGGCTACCTCGATGCTGGTCAGGCCGCCGCCCACGATCAGCACGGTCTCACCGGGCTTCACCTCGCTCAGGCGCGCCCGCAGTCGGAGAGCGGCCTGCTTGCCGGCCACGTTGTAGGCGTGCTCTGCGACACCAGGGACGCCGTGATCGGCGATGGCGCTGCCCAGGGCGTACACGAGGGTGTCATAGGCGAGGGTCTCACCGCCGAGATCGACGGTCTTGCCTTCCACATCGACAGCGGTGACCCGCGCGGTCCGGACCTGTACGCCGGTGCCCGCGTAGAGGTCGCGCAGTGGGCGAGGCCGCAGATCTTGCCCGCTCGCGAGCTGGTGCATGCGCACCCGTTCGACGAACTCTGGGTCGCCGTTGACCAGGGTGATCTCGATGTCGTCGCGGTGCAGCCGCTTGGCGAGGCGACCGGCGGTGTTGGCTCCGGCGTACCCGGCTCCCAGGACGACGATGCGGTGCTTCATGGCTCGCTCCTATCTGGTTGCTTTCACCTCCTGAACCGGACAGGCGCGCGATCCCTGACAGCGAACGAGTGTGATCTGAGTCACCAATTCACCACTAGCGGGCGATGGGGTCCAGCGGCCGCCCACTGGCGCGCGATGCGCTGAAGTTTGTCCGGGTTGACCTGGATGTGGATCGACGCCAGACCGTCGGGGGTCGCATCGAGGCAGAACACGCCGATGACCTGCTCGTCGACCTCGGCCAGCACGGCAGGACCGCCGTTGACGACGACGGCGTAGAAGGCGGGACTGCCACCGACGAGGGCTCGCTTGGCATCGCTCGGCTGGAACAGAGCACGCAGGTACTTCGCGATGCCCATCGCTCCGATGACCGGGGTCCTGCGGGCATGAACCTTGCCGCCGCCGTCGGCCATGCTGACCGCGTCGTCGGCGAGCAGCCGGATCAGTGGCTCGGTGTCGCCGCTGAGGGCCGCGGCGAGAAACTCCTCGACGATCTTCCGCGCGGCGACCGCATCGATCTCCGTGCGGGATCGTTCGACAGCCAGATGCTGCCTGGCACGCCGGTAGATCTGCTGGCAGTTCGACTCGGTGATGTCCAGAATCTCCGCGATCTCGCGGTGCGCGTACCCGAACGCCTCGCGCAGCACATACACCACGCGCTCATTGGGGGACAGTCGCTCCATCAGGGTGAGCATCGCCATGGAGACCGACTCACGCTGCTCGAAGGTGTCGGCGGGACCGAGCATCCGATCTCCGTCCAGCACCGGCTCAGGGAGCCACTGCCCCACGTAGGTCTCCCGCCTGGCCCGCGCCGAGGTGAGCTGGTTGAGGCAGAGGTTGGTGAGCACCTTCGTCAGCCACGCTTCGGGCGTCTCGATCCGTTCCCGGTCCGCCGCATGCCAGCGCAGGTACGTATCCTGCACCGCGTCCTCCGCATCACCGGCCGATCCCAGCAGCCGGTAGGCGATCGCCTCCAAGCGGCCCCTAGAGCTCTCGAACAGATCGGCCTCGTGCGTGCGGAGCGACATTGCCCCATGATCGGTCATGCGCGCAGGCCGCGTCCACATCGTGTCCACCGTGATCCGGTGGCGGCGGGCGGTCTCGGCGTTGGACAGGCGGCGGGCGGCGTCCAGCACGATCCGCGCGCGGATCACCTGCTGGTAGGGGCTGGTGCGAGAGTAGGCCACGGTCTCCAGCCGCCGGCGTTCATCTCGTACGACTTCAAGCACAAGCAGGGGCGAGACAAGAAGGGCAAGGTGGTGCGTGATGAGGAGACGAAGGATCTCCGGGTTTCGACTGCAGGCCGGACGGCGGCGCCCCTCATGACGATGGTGTACATGTCCCTTCTGGGATGGGCCAACGTCAACGGGGAGGCGGGTTGAGCCCAGCAACGGGCCATACGTTCGATGGGCGGCCGAAGTCGTCAAGCTCAGCTGCCGAGGCAGGCGAAGACGCTCGGGCAACCGCAGAACTGAGTGACGAACTGCGTGACAATCGCCGCGCACACCAACGGACGTCAGCGGATCTTCTCGAAGGCAGATGCCCTGCTTGGGGAGCTACACGGGAGGCTGTGAACGCCTGTTCCAGTTCCCTCGTAATGAAGGGGTGCAAGCAACCGGCGCTTGGCAGCAAAACGGCTCACGCTCACAGGGCCAGCGCGAGCCGTACAGCAGGATCCGAAGATCTACTCCTTGGTCGGGTCCAAGCCCGTCTGGCAGGAGCTCCACTCAGATGGGTCACCTAGCTTGACGTTGGTGCCACCAAGGCCGCGGTATCCGCTGGGGTCAGGGAGGCTACCGCGGTTCGGACGAGAGATCACTTGATGGATTCCCGCTTCCAGTCTCAGGCGTCGGTGTCTTTCGGGTGACGAGGTGAGGCGTAGACGACCCAGACGGTGCGAGTGGCGTCATCAATGGCATAGCGGACACGCCCGCCGCTGGTGACCTCGAATTCCCACTGCTCCAGATCCTGACCGTTATGACGGTGAGTCGCGAGGTCGCCGCGTAGGCGATGCTGACGCTCATGATCCGTCCGTGAGCGCGGATCGGCGCGCAGCGCCTCGAAACATCGGCGGGTGTTGCCCAGGGCGTGACGGCACAGTTCTTCCCATCCCCTGACCGCATCACTGGTACCGAACCGGATATCCCATCCGTCATCCGGAGGCGGGACCGTGACCCGGTCACCGCGCTTCGGACTCATGCTGAAACCTCTACCGGCCCGAAGTCGCCGCTTGTGGCCTTGCGAGCCTGGGCGTAGTGCGCGGGGTCGGCCTTGATCCGAGCGGTCGCCCGCCAGCCTGCGATGACTTCCTGTGTGGTGACATCGACATCAAGTTCCGCGGCATCGGAGAGTGCCTCCACCAGTTCAAGCGTGAAAGCACGCAGTTCGGCGGAGGTGAGGTGGCGGACCCAGGGGAAGACTTCGGGCATGGCGATGACCAGCGCGCGGGCGGTCGGATCGTGCTTGATGAGGGCGAGGAACAGACGGGATGCCGTAGCCAGTGTCTGCCCGCGCTGATCCTCACGGTCGGCGGCGGTCAGGTAGAAGTCCGGGGCATCGCGGTGGGTGACGCGTACTCGACCGAGGCGCGCGGCGCGTTCGGCGACGGCTCGGGGATTTCTCGACAGGTCCGAGAAGGTGACGGCGTCGGCGTTGCTGGTGCTCACCCTGCCATCGTAAGTCAGAACACATTCTGAAGTTGATGAACTGCGGGAAGGATCGCCATACGATCACATATCGGCAAGGAGGCCACGTCGAGCTGTCAGACGACTCTCAGCGCGAAGAACAGCTATGAATCGTGCAGCAAGCCTTGGGAGGCTGACCGCGATCAGATCCCAGCCCGTCCGACAAGGTCTCACCTGGACGGGTCACTTAGCTTGACGTTGGTGCCCACCAACGCGACGTAGCTGTCGGCGTAGGGAGATCAACCGGGTACCAGCGTGAATGCGGGGACATGCGCGGGCCGGACCACGGAGAAGTCCCTGGTGTCCAGAGTGAACACCTCGGCGATTCGAAGACGCTCGGCGACGGACCACCGAGGCATCCGCCGATCCGAGCGGAAGGTCTGAATAACGCTCCACCAGGTCGGCGATGCGGTCGAGATCATCGTCTGTGAGATCGACCAGGTCAAAGACCCCGGACTTCAGCGAGCGCAGGAATCCGGCCTCCACCTTGGCCCCGCCGATCTTGCCGAGCATGTAGGAGGCCTCACCGGCCACGAAAGCCAGAACGAGAAGCTCACGTCGTTCCCTGCGGAACTGGTTGAACACCTCGACACAGACACCGTGCCTGCGGTCATTTCGGATGGCAGCGGCAACGATGGGGCCGGTGTCAACGACGATCACACTTCGTGACCATACCCCTGGCGCAGGATCTCCTCAGCGTGTTCGGCGATGTCGTCCTGCTCAGCGGTCACTGACCCGAACCAGGCAGGCGGCCACTCCTGACCCGACTCGCCCTCACCGGAGTGGACGAGACGCAGGGTATGCGCGCGCACCTCATGAAGCTGGTCCGGCGTCAGCCGATCGACCAGCCGATGCATGTCCTCGTACTCTTCAGGAGCAGCGGTCATAGCCGGAGTCTACGCCAGCCGATCCGGAAAGCACCGATCTACCAGCACGCTTGCCCCGGAACGGTGCGTTCAGGTCCTGCCGCCCGGGAGGATCGGTTTCATCGACTCCTCGGATCGACGCGAAGGTGACGACGGAACCGCACAGACGACACGACTCACGCTCAGGAATCGGGCGCGAGCCGTACAGGCGAAACCTGGGTGGTTACTCCTCTGTGGAAACCAGACCCGTCTGGCAGGCGGCCCACTCAGACGGGTCACTTAGCTTGACGTTGGTGCCACCCAAGGCGTCCGGCCGGCATGGCTACGCCTGCCCGACGAGAAGATGACCATCCAGCGAACGAGCTGACCGCACGGGGCCATCCCCGCGTGCGCGGGGAGCACCTCATCCATCATGGGCCTACTTGAGTTAGCGCTCTTCACCGCACCTGACCTCCATCGGCTGGCGGGTGCGGTTTCCCGGCCGATCAACAGCTCAGTTTTCCGGCGATCGCTGGCCGAAGTCTTTGATGCCCACCCGCTTGGCCTGGACGAGCGGGTCGGAGACGTCCAGGTCGGTCACTGTCAGGCGAGGCGGTAGCAGGGGCGGGGGGAGAGCGGGGGTGAAGGTGAGCTTGATGCCGAGGATCCGTGCTTGCATTCTGGTCACGTACAAGATCACGTCCCCTGACATGGTCATGCTCGGCAGGTCCTGCCAGGTGGTTCCCCCGGGGTGGCGGAAGCGGTGCTTGCCCTTGCTGATCCGGACCTCGTCCATGAGCAGTTTCAGGTAACGCCGGGAGCCGTTCGCGGTGGGGCGGTCGACTACGCCGCCGAAGCGGGCCCCGCTCATGGTGAACGTGCCGGCGCTGAGCCCGGACTGCGCGGTGCCGGCGATGAGCCGTAGGTCGCCGTCGTCCTGGGTACGGATCACAGGCGCTCGTTCGCGCGCTCCGGCGGTCCGGTGATCGCGCACGGCGCGGAGGAAGTCCTGCGCACTGGTGATCGTCACGGCGGCGTCAGCACGCTCGCTGCGGCCGGGTGGGTACGCGGACGACGGTCGGGGATCGGGCTGGCGAGGGTCGCTGATCGCGTGTGGGCGAGAGTCATCGGGTGCTCCTCGTTCGTTACGGGAGGGCTCGTCGTCGGCGCCGAGCCGGCTCCAGAGCCGATCGGCGGGTACGGAGCCGCCGTACACGGCCACGACGACCGCCAGCGGCAACGCAGTGAAGGCCAGCAACCGCCCTGTTCCTGCGGCCAGGCCGTCGTCGCGGTCCCGACCGGCGCCAGCGGCCCGGTCCCGCTCCTGACGCCGGAGATCTGTGCGCAAGACCTCGCCGGGCAGCCAGGCGAACAGCAGTGCGCCGCCGACGATGCCGAGGATCATGCCCAGGCCGAAACCGCCGAAGTTGGAGGTGACGAAGGATGCCAGCGACAGCAGCATGGCCACGACGCCCAAGAACACCCGTTGCTTCGGCTGCAGCCAGCCCAGTACGCCGACGGCCACCAGCAGCAGGCCGATCAGCGAACCGGAGATTCCCGCGACACCCTGCTGGACGATGAGAGGGAGCGATGCGAGCGGCGCCAGCAGCAGGACGGTCCCACCGAGGATCACCCACAGACCACCCCAGAAAGGACGGCTGCGGCGCCACCGCAGGAAGCCGCGCGCGAGGGACCGCCGACGTCCGTGGTTTCCGTGCTCGGCCATGGGCTAGAAGCACTCGTGCTTGCCGCGCCGGAGACTCATCTTGAGCCCGGTGAGGGTGAACGTGCCGGCGTTGACCGCGTAGGCCGTCTGCTCCAGACGCGTGATCCGCACGGTGTCGGCCTGCTGGCCGAAGCCGCCGGACCGGCCGGTTTCACCGGTGGAGTTCTCCAAGGTGCCGGCGTCACGCCCGATCTGCATGTTCGTGAACTCGGCATCGCCGGTGAGCTGGGTCAGATCGATCACCAGGCTCCGCACCTTGACCGGTTGCGCGCCCTGGCCGGCCCTGACCACGAGGGTGACCTCGCCGACCGGCGTGTCCATGACCACCGACTGGCACAGGTTGGTGAGCGTCGCGTCGTCGATCACGGACATCGCGACCGGGTGCCGCTCACCGTCGGTGGTGGCGGCGACATCGCCGTACTGGGCGAAGCCCTTGCCTTGCAGCGAGTCCGCGGAGACCTTGAAGCGGTGTCCGGAGACCGCAAAGGAGGCGGCGATGCCGCCTTGCCCGGTCATGCCCACCAGGAGCACGGCCGCCAGAGCCGCCGGCAGGAGGGCGAGTACGAATCTCCTCCAGCCCGTGCGGCCGGACACGGGTGCGGCCGTCTTCTCGTCTGACATGGAACTCCTTCATTGACGAACCTCGTGTCAGCCATCGGTACGAGGCGGGGTGCGCAGGAACGAGCGGATAGTGGGGACGAGGTCGGCGTGGGCGTCTTCCAGCAGGTAGTGGCCTGCGCCGTGATACAGGCGAGTCCGGGCGGCGGGAAAACGCCGTCGCCATTCGCCCAGCACGGCGCGGTCGAAGACCGGGTCGCTCAGTCCCCAGGCGATCAGCATGGGCCGGTCGGCGAACTGCGCCAGCGACGTGCCGGTGCCCTGCAGAACAGGCCAGGAAGGGTCGCCGGGGCGCAACGGAATATCCTGGACGAAGCGTTGGATGGCCACGCGGTGCTCGGGCCGGTCGTAGGGGGCCAGGAACGCCGAGCGCACCGGAGCGGGCATCCGGCGCCGGACTCCCAGCGGACGCCAGGTGGCGCCGCGGGCGAAGAGGTTGTGGCGCAGGAACAGGCGGGTTCCCAGCCGGGTGTCGCGCAACACCCGGAACGGCAGCCGCAGCAGAGGACGTACGTGTTCGCCGTGCGGGTTGGGAAAGGCCGCGGTGTTCAGCAGGACCAGTCGGGCGACCCGGCCGGGGTGGCGGCAGGCCCAAGCCATGCCGATCGGCCCGCCCCAGTCGTGCAGTACGAGTGTCCACCCGTGTTCGGGGGCACCGCCGCCGGTGATGAGGTGTTCGATCAAGGCGTCCAGGTCGTCCACGCGGGCGGCCAGGTCGTAGGGGTAACGGTCGGCTCCCGGCTTGTCCGACAGGCCCATGCCGATGTGGTCGGGGGCGATGCAACGGAACTCCTCGCGCAGCGCGAGGATCGGCCGCCGCCACAGGTAACTCCAGGAAGGGTTCCCGTGCAGGAACAGCACCGGCTGTCCCGCCCCTTCGTCCAGGTAGTGCTGGCGCAGGCCGTCACGACGCGGGTGGGCGAACCACCGGGAGGTGAACGGGTAGTCCGGGAATTCGGTCACCGGGTGTTCTCCGCGGACAGGTGGGCGGTGAGCCGGGCCAGTCCTTCCGCCATGCTCACCTGGGGCTGGTAGCCGAGATCGCGACGGGCCGCGGAGATGTCGAACCAGTGCGCCGTCGAGGCTTGCTCCACCAGGAACATCAGCGGTGGCAGGTGCCGCGTCCACGGTAGCCGGCGCCCCTGCTCCAGCAGCCGGGCCGCCCGCAGGACCGGTCCGACCGGTGCCCGGCGTGTCACCGGAGGCAGCCCGGCGGCGCGCAGCAGCAGGTTGAGCCATTCCCCGAAACCGCAGGGCTGGCCCTGGGTGATGAAGTAGGCCCGGCCGGCCTGCGGTGAGCCGGGACGTAACCGGTCGAGAGCGAGCAGGTGGGCGTCGGCGGCGTTGTCGATGTAGACGGTGTCGATGGTCTTGTCGGTCTCGCCCAGCAGCCACAGCAGGCGGCGGTGTGCCACCAGCCTGGGCAGGAAGTGCGGATCTCCTGGCCCCCAGATGAGATGCGGACGCAACGCGACCGCCGTCACCCGCCCGGCCGCGGCACCGGCGAGGACGAGCCGTTCGGCTTCGGCCTTGGTCCGCGGATAGGCGGCGGGAAAACGGCGGGCGTAGGGCACGGACTCGTCCACTCCCTCCAGGTCCCGCCCGTCGTGGACGACACTCGGTGAGGACGTGTGGACCAGGCGTGCCCCGTGGCGCGCGCAGGCGTCCAGCACGTTCCGCGTTCCTGACACGTTGATCTCCTCGTAGTCCCGGTCCCGTCCATGTACGCCGGCCTTCGCGGCGCAGTGCACGACCGCCTCGCATGCGGCGACGGCGGCCAGCACCGCCGCGCGGTCGCGGACGTCGGCCAGGTGCTGGGTGACCCCGAGAGCCGCCAGCGCGGGGCTGTGGTGACGCTGAAGAGCGTGCACGGTGTCACCGCGGGCGGCCAGCCGCCGGCAGACGGCCTCTCCCAGGAAGCCGCCGCCCCCGGTCACCAGGACCCTCATCATCGGCCCGCCCGGACGCGTCGCGAGGCCCACAAGGCGAGCTCGTGCCGGCGGATCTTGCTGTTGTGCCGGGCGTCGACCGGGAACCCGGGGTGGAACAGCACCTCCCGAAGCTCGGCGGTGTGCGGATGGCGGGCCGCCACGTCCAGGATGTCGGCCTTCACGCGAGCGTTGTCCCGGGATCCCGATTCGCACTCCACGACCAGGACCGCACGCTGGGCGCCGGCGGGACCGGCGCCGACCAGTGCGGTGCGGCGGACCCCCGGCACGGCGGCGAAGACGGGTTCGACCTGGTCGGTGTACAGGTCGCCGCCGACAGTGCGGACCCGTTCTGATTTGCGTCCGGCGAACCAGAGCCTTCCCTGCTCGTCGAACCGGCCGACGTCACCCATCCGGTGCCAGATGCGGTCCCCATCGCCGATCCGGGCCAGCGCGGTAGCCTCCGGATCGTCCAGGTAGGGGTCGCTGACGGTAGGGGCGGCCACGGTGATCTCCCCAATGGTGCCGGGCGGCACGACCAGATCCTCACTCCACCGTTCGATGGGGTCATCGCTGACGGCGATGACGCGTACCTCGGTGCCCGGGAGTGGAGGACCCAGGCAGGTGCCCGCCCCGGCGGCGGTGGCTGCGGCGTGCTCGGCGAGCAGGCGGCTCTCGATCGCGGCCACCGGCATGCATTCGGTGGCGCCGTACACCGACAGCACCCGCGCGTCGTCGCGCAGGCAGCCGCGCAGGCGGTCCATCACCGGCATCGGCAGCGGCGCCCCGGCGGACACCACGTCGCCAAGCGTGTCCAGTACCAGATCATGGGCGGCGCAGTGACGCGCGAGCCGGTCCAGCAGCGCGGGAGCGGCGAACATCCCGGCCACGCGATACCGCTGGATGTCGGCGACCAGGGCGGCCGGGTCGGCCCGCACCGGATGCCGCGGGTCCATGTCCGGGATCACCACGGTCGCCCCGAACGCCGCCGCTCCCAGGGCGAACGGCGCGAACGTCGACAACACCGGCGTTCCCGGTTCCACCGTGCCCAGCGCGCCCAGCAGGTTGAGCTGCGCGGCCAGGTGCCGGTGACGCAGCGGCACGCCCTTGGGCGGGCCGGTGGATCCGGAGGTGTAGGCGATCAGCGCCAGGTCGTCGGGGCCGGCGGGGGGCCACCGCCCCGGCTCGCCGGGCCTAAGGCTGCGTCCCGGCTCGCCGGGCCGAAGTCCGCGTCCAGGCCCGCCTGACGGCCATGTCGAGCTGCGGGGTCGCCGCGAGGGGACCGTGATGGACACGCGGACGTCAGGGCTCCAGCCCAGCAGCCTCCTGGCCAGCTGCACGGCGGGAATCGCGATGAACGCCTCGGGCCCCGCCTGGCGCAGACAGCGCTTGATCGCGTCGAGCGGCAGCCCGGGATCGACCAGCACCGGTACCGCGCGGAGCCGTACCAGGGCGACGGCCAGCGCGCCCAGTTCCGGACCCGGCGGTACCAGCAGGCCGGTACGCATGCCCGGGCGGATCCCGGCCCTGGCGAGGGCCGCAACGGTACGGTCCACCGACCGCGACATCTGCCCGTAGGTGGTGGCCGCCGGGGTGCGGCCACCGACCTGGCAGGCGATCACGTCGGGCTGCTCGCGAAACCAGCGCTCGGCGCGGACGATCAGCTCGCTGGCCGGCTCGGCCGGGCCGGAGTCGCTCGGAGGGGTCGCCTGTGTGGTCACCGGATCACCACCGCACGACGACGATTCCGGCACTGGCCCCGCTGGCCAGGCCGACCAGGGCGACCAGGTCGCCGCGCCGTACCCGTCCCGAGCCGACCACCCGCGCCAGTTGCACGAGCAGCGTTGCCGCGACGAGGTTGCCGTGCTGGGCGATGGTGACGACGACCTTGCCCTGCGGTATGCGCACCTGGTCGCAGAACCACCACAGCGTCGCCAGCGATGCCTGGTGCACGCAGATGGCCGCGAAGTCGTCCCAGGTCAGCCCGAGATCGGCGAGGGGTTTGTGGAAGACGGCGTAGTCGATGTTCTCGATGCCGCGCACCAACTGGGCGGAGTCGACGATGAGCGGCCCGATGGTGGGCCGGCCCGCCCACGGGTCGGTGGTGAGGTTGTCCACCGCGGAGACCGCCGCCTGCCATCCGGCGGAGTACGCGGAGAACCGGTGGGCGAGCACCCCCGGTTCGGTGCCGGCCTCCAGCAGCAACGCGGCGCCGACGTCGGAGACGGTGTAGGACGCGGCGACGGTGATGTACTCCTCGGCGCTGGCCAGGGTCCACGGTGTGCCGGCGGTGGGCAATTCTCCGCAGCAGATGAGGACCCGCCGATGACGTCCGCCGGAGATCAGCGCGTCGGCCACCTGGATGGCGTTCAGCACGCTGTTGCAGGCGTTGCGTACGTCGAACACCGGGCAGCAGGCCCCGATCTTGGCGGCGACGACGTGTCCGGTGGCCGGCTCCACGGCGTCGGACGACACTCCTGCGTAGATGAGCAGATCGAGGTCGGCGGCCTGTAGGTCGTTGTCCTCCAGGACCCGGCGGGCGGCGTGCGCCGCCAGGTCGGACGGTTTCTCGTGGGGGAGGGCGATGTGCCGGCGCCGGACTCCGCTGTGGTCGTGGATCAGCCCTCGGGGCAGGTCCAGGGTGGGGTTGCGGTCGGCGAGCCGGTCTTCCAGCTCAGCCGTGCTCAGTGTGGTCTCTGGCAGGTGGGCGGCCACCCCGGCCATCCGGGTGTGCAGCTGGGTCAATGCAGACCTCTCTTCTGTGCCGGTCTTCTGCGCCGGGCCTGGACGGTCGGCGGTCGGGAGGGGGGACGGAAGGGGCCCGTGACCGCGGACGGTGCCGCGGGCGCGGGCCGCATCGTCGCTGGTTCAGGTCGGCTCTCCGGTACGGGGGCTCGCACCGGCGGGCTGCTGTTCGCCGCGCAGCCCGAGGCGGATGAGCATGCTGTGAGCGATGTCGGTGACGGTGCCGCCGCCGCGCATCAGCTCCATGGGCGGGATGTCGATGCCGAACTGGCTGCGGATGGAGGTCAGCAGTCCGGTGGCCATCAGGGAGTCCAGTCCGTACTCGTCCAGCCGCCGGTCGTCGGCGATCTGGTCGGCCGGGATGAGCAGGACGGTGGACAACAACCGGGTGATCTGCTCGGTGATGTACGCGTACTCCTGCTCGTAGCTCATCTCCGCCAGCAGCGACAGCAGGTCGGGCCCCTGCTGCTCCGTGCCGGGCGGCAGCACCAGGGACAGCCACGGACGCTGCAGGCTGGGCAGGACCTGCCGCAACCGGCCCCAGTCGCAGCGGCCCACCATGGCGACGTCGGCGTGCTCGCCGAGCATGGCCTCCACGGCGTCCAGCGCCCGGGCGGGAGGCATCGGCGGGATCCCGGCCTTGGCCAGTGCCTCTCCCTGCCTGCCTCGGGTCAGCACCCCGGTTTCCGCGAGCGCGCCCAGGCAGGCCGTCAGTCCGGGCAGGCCCTGCCGGCTCCGCTGCCGGGCCAGCGCCTCCAGGAACAGGTTCGCGGCGACGTACGACGTCTGACCGATGTTGCCTATGGTGGTGAGGGAGGAGTACATGACGAACAGGTCGAGGGGGCGATCCCGGGTCAGTTCGTCCAGCACCATCGCGCCGGCGACCTTGGGGTGCAGGACGGCTCGGATCCGGTCGTCGCCGAGGTCGGCGAGCAGGCCGTCGTCGAGGTGCATGGCCGCGTGTACGACGCCGCGCAGCGGGTGGCCGCCGGCGTCCAGGTCGTGCAGAATCCGCCGCATGGCGTCGCGGTCGGCCACGTCGGCCGCGTACGCGCGGACCTCCACCCCCGATCTCTCCAGTTCCTCCAGCAGAGCGGGAGCTTCGGGCGCCTCGGCGCCCCGGCGGCCGACCAGGGCCAGGTGGCGGGCACCCCGCCGGGCGAGGCGGCGAGCCGTCGCCACGCCGAACCCGCCCAGGCCGCCCGTGACCAGGTAGGTCCCCTCCGGTTCCAGGCGCGGCGCCATCTGCTGGGGCTGGACGGTGACCGGTTCGTCGCGCGGGTCGAAGGACACCACGACTTTTCCGATGTGCCGGGAATGGCGCATCATGGCGAAGGCGTCGGCGACGCGGGCGGCCGGATACACCGTGTGCGGCAGCGGCCGGAACCGCCGGGAGCGGTAGAGGGGCGCGGCCTGCGACGTGCTGTCCGCCATCAGCTCGGGCGCCTTCCACATGAGAGTGCCCACGTCCACGCCGTAGAACGCGATGTTGTCGGAGAACGGGCGCAGCAGCAGGGACCTGTTCTGGTAGATGTCCCGTTTGCCGAGCTCGATGAACCGGCCGCCGTGCCGCAGACATTCCACGCCCCGGGTGATGGCCTCACCGGCCAGCGAGTTGAGCACGATGTCCACTCCCTGGCCCCCGGTCAGTTCCTTGACCTGCTCGGCGAAATGCAGGCTGCGCGAGTCCAGGACGTGGTCGGCTCCCATCGCGAGTAGCAGGTCGCGTTTGGCGGCGGTGCCGGCGGTCGCGATCACGTGGGCTCCGTGGTACCGGGCGTACTGCAGCGCGGCCAGGCCGACCCCACCGGCGCCGCCGTGGACCAGGATCGTCTCACCCGCCTTGACACGTGCGCAGTACCCCAGCGAATGGTGCGCGGTGGAGAACGCCATCGGCATGGTGGCGGCTTCGGTGAAGGTCATCCCCTCGGGGAGGGTGACGGCCGCCCACGCCTTGACCCTCGCGTGACTGGCGAATCCGACGGGTCCCGCGGCCATGACCCGGTCACCGGGCTGCGTCCCGGTGACGGCGGCACCGACGGCGGTGACGATCCCGGCGCATTCCAGGCCCAGTTCGTGCCCGCCGAAGACCGCTTCGACGGCCTCAGTGGGCAGCAGGTTCACCGCGCGCATCACGTCGCGGTAGTTCAGCCCGATCGCCCGTACCTCGACCACGACCTCTTCAGGCCCGGGCTGCGGCATCGGGATCTCCTCCCAGGCCAGCGTGTACGACAGCCCGGGATCGCACACCTTGAGCCGGTAGGCGCTGCCCGAGCCGACGGGCAGGCTGCGGGCGTGCTCGCCTGACTCCAGCAGCCGCGGCACGAAACGTCCTCGGCGGGTGAGCAGGATCTCGTCCTCCTCACCCGGGGCGAGCAGTTCTGCCGCCAGGCGGCCGGCGTCCTGTGCGGCGTCACCGGTGGGGTGCAGGCAGAGCCGGCGTATCGCCAGCCGCGGCTGCTCGTTGCTCAGCGAGCGCATCGTCCCCCAGGTCGCCGCGTCCTCGGGGTGGAGCCGGACGTCGGTGAGGCGGGGTTCTGGCAGCGCGGCGCAGGGGCGGGCCACCAGCCACACCGTGGTCGCGACGTGCTTGGGCAGTTGCTCGCAGGCCAGCGCGATGGCCCGCAGCGCCGCGGCCCGCCGGGTGATCTGCTCGACGGTCGCCTTCGGATCCGTGTCGTCCGCTCCGCCCAGGATGACCGCGATGGTGACCGTCTGGGCGGTGGGTGGGAAGTGAGCAGTCCAGTGGTCGGGATCGTCGCTGAGCGGCGAGTGGAGCACGTCGCCGCCACGGGTTCGCAGCAGAGCCTGCAGCTCGGCGGTCAGAGCGTCGGTGCCGTCCTCACCGGCGAGGATCCACGTGCCGGCGGCGTCCGGTACGGGGTGCGCGGGGGCCGGAGCGCCCCCGGCGGTGGCCAGCATCACCGAGAAGTCGCCGGCCGCGAGTTCGTCGTCGTCGCCGGTCTGGACGACCTCGGTGTAGCCGGCCTCCGCCAGCACCTCCGGCCATCTTTCCCGGGACAGCAGCGGCGAGCGCGGGCGCAGGTGCTGGTCGGTGAAGTCCCAGAACTCCTCCTGCATGCCGAGGAACGGCAGCAGGGTCCCCACCCGGTGCGGTTCGGCGATGAGCAACTGGCCGCCGGGAACCAGGAGGGTGGACAGGTGGTGCAGCACGGCGGGCAGGTCACGGGCCAGGTGCAGGCTGTTCGCCGCGACCACGAGATCGAATCCGCCCGCGGTCAGTCCCTGCTCGACCGGGTCGGCGTCCAGGTCGAGGACGGCGTAATCGACGAAGTCGAAGCCGGCGAAGCGCTGCCGCAGCCGGGTCAACGCCGCCTCGTCGAGGTCGGTGACCAGGTAGCGGGTGCGGTCGGCGGGCAGGACGGGCAGCAGCATGGCGGTGGTGCCGCCCGTCCCCGCACCGGCTTCCAGGACACGCAGCGGCCGGTCGGCCGGCCATCGCCGGACGATCTGCTCGACGAGCGCCCGGGCGATCCGGTTGGTGAACAGGTTGACCGGCCCGACGTCGTGGAACTGCTCCATCAGCTCATGACCGCCGCCGGAGCCCAGGACGTCGGAGCTGGCACGCCGGCCTGCGAGCAGTTCGGGCAGACACCGGCCGGCCCGTACGGACAGGGCGCTCTGGGCGGCGAAGGCGGCTCCCCGGGTGAGGAGGTCCCGGTGCAGCTCGCGCGGGTCCGCACCCATCAACATCAGGCGAGGGCCGCCCTCGACCGGCCGCTCCAGCAGTCCGTGCTGTTCCAGCAGCGGCAGGGCCGCATGGAGCATCCGCCGGTGGTGCGCCCCTGGGCACGCCTCGATCAGTTCCTCGATGCCGATCGACCGCTCGGCGGTCAGCTCGCCGAGCGCGCCGGCCAGCGTGCGGGCGAAAACCTCTTCGAGCCGTGCCGCGTACCGCGGGTAGTCCAGCTCGTGCCACGCCGAGCGCAGCCGGTCGATCTGCTCGGCCGCGCCGGACAGGATCTGCCCGGGGCGGGGGGCCGGCCACGGCTCGGCGGGCGTGCCGGCCCGGGGCGCGGCCCGTAGCGCCATCTCGTAACGGGTGACCGGGGTGATGTGGACGCCGGGCATCCGGCGTAGCCGGCAGCCCTCCACTTCGGCGGCGATCCGGCCGTCGTTGTCTGCGACCACGATGTCCCAGCAGACCTCCTCGGCACTGCTGGAACGTTCCCGTACGTGCACCAGTCCCTGTGCTGCGGGCGTTCCCCACAGGCGGACGGAGCCGATCGCAGCGGGCATGTAGCCGCGGCCCGATCGCAGCGACTCCACCAGCCACAGCACGCCGGCCTGCAGCGCGCTGTCCAGCACCACCGGATGCATCTGGTAGCGCCCCTGCCCCTGCTCCGGGCACGAGTAGGCGCCCAGCACCTCCCGCTCGCCCATCCACAGCTCGGTCAGGACCTGGAACTCCGGCCCCCACACCATGTGTCCTTCGGCGGCCCGCGCGTAGTAGCCGGGCACGTCCACGCGCGCGCCGATGCGAGCGCGCAGCGCGGCCACGTCCAGCGGCGGCGGGATCTGGCGCAGCAGCGGCCGTACCCGGGCCCGGAAGTGCTCGCGGGGCTGCTCCGCCTGCCGGCCGGCACTGGCCACGGTGACCACCCCGGTCTCGGCGCAGAGCGACGTCTGCGCGTATACCGGATCGGCGGCGGCCTGTGACGGCACCACCATGGCCCGGCTGATGTCGACCCTGTCCACCTCCACCGCCTCGGCGGCGTCCGGCATGGCCAGCCGGGCTGCGGCGATGGCCATCTCTACGTATCCGGTGGCCGGCATGACGGCGGCGCCGCCGGCCCGGTGGTCGGCCACCCAGGGCACCCGTACCCGGTCGATCTCCCCCTGCCAGGTGGGGTCCAGCACCGGCATCCGCTGTCCCAGCAGCGGATGCTGGATCGTCGTGTCGATGTTGGTCTGCACCCAGGTGTGCGGGCCTCCGATCCAGTGCCGTTCGCGCTGCCAGGGGTAGGCCGGCAGCGACCGCACCGCGCCGGGGCGGGGGAAGTACCGATCCCAGTCGAGCCGCGCACCGGCCGCGACGAGTTCGGCGACCGCGCAGCGGACGCGCGCCGGGCCTGGCTCGTCCCGGCGCAAGGTGGTCACGACGGCCGCGCGTACCCGCGCGGTGCCGCTTATGCGGCGCAGGTACGAGCGCAGCACCGGATGCGGGCCGATCTCCAGCAGCACGTCGAAGCCGTCGCCGAGCACCCGCTCGACCGCCGCGGCGAACCGCACCCGCTCTCGGACGTTCCGCCACCAGTACGCCGCGTCCAGCTCCGGCCCCCGGACCAGGTCGCCTGTCACCGTGGACACCAGGGGGATACGCGCCGGGCAGGGCCGCAGCCCGGCGAGTCCCTCGGCCAGGGGCTGCCGCACCGGATCCATGGCGCCGCTGTGGAAGGCGTAGTCCAGGTCCAGCTCTCGGAAGAAGATCTCGCGCGAGGAGAGGTCCTCACCCAGTGACTTCAGCGATCCGTCCGGTCCGGCGATCGTGACGTCGCGGTCGGAGTTGACCGCCGCGACCTCCAGTTGCGGGTAGCCGGCCAGGATCTGCCTGGCCGCGGTCTCGGGCAGCCCGAGCGCGGCCATCCGGCCCTGCCCCCGGGTGACCGACTGCGCCATGCCGCGCTCGGAGATCACCTGCGCCGCCTGGGCCAGTGACAGGGCGCCGGCGGTGTAGGCGGCGGCGACCTCGCCCACGCTGTGGCCGAGCACCGCTCCTGGCCGTACGCCCGCCGCCTTGAGCATCTCCACCAGGCCGACCTGGACGGCGAACAGCAACGGCTGCGCCACTTCGGTCGCCGACAGCCGTGACTGGTCGGCAGGCAGGGACAGTTCCTTGAGCACCGACCAGCCGAGCCGATCGGACAGTTCGGCGTCGACCGCTTCCACGGCCGAGCGGAAGGTCTCGTCGGACAGCAGATCGGCGCCCATCCCGGCCCACTGCGAACCGTTGCCAGAGAACACGAACGCCACCCGCCCGTGCTCCACCGTCTCCGATTCCGCCACCGCCGTGTCCCCAGCTCCGAGCCGCCTGCCCGCACCGGACTCACCGGCGGGGCCGGTCGACTCCGGGGCGTCCGCCAGGCTCGCCAGCCCCCGCGCCGCCGCGGCGGCGGTATCGGCCAGCACCACGGCGCGATGCCGGTGGCCGCCGCGCCGCCGGGTCGCGGTGTAGGCCACGTGGTAGAAATCCCGTTCATCGAGTGACGTCAGGTGCGCGGCGGTCCGTTCCACGGCTTCCCGCAGCGCGGACCGGCTGCGCGCGGACACGACGACGGGCAGCGCTCCTGCGGGGGGTGCCGTCGGTCCGTTCCCGGCCGCCCTGGGGGCGGGCGGTGCGGCCAGCGCCACATGGGCGTTGGCGCCCCCGAACCCGAAGGAGTTGACTCCGGCCACGGGCCGCTCGCCTGCTTCGTCCAGCGGTCGCGGCTCGACGGTGACGCTCAGCCCCAGGGCGTCGAAGTCGATACGGGGGTTGAGCGTGGCGGCGTGCAACGAGGGCGGGATCATCCGGTGCCGGAGTATCAGCAGGGCCTTGAACAGCCCCGGCATGCCGGAGGCGGGCTCCAGGTGCCCCAGGTTGGATTTCACCGAGCCGATGGGCAGGACTCCGCGCGTGCGCTGGCTGCCCAGCGCCCGCCCCAGCGCCTGGCATTCGGCCGGATCACCGGCCTGGGTGCCGGTGCCGTGCGCCTCCACGTACACGATCTCGTCGGGGCTGATGCCCGCCGTGGTGTACACCTGCCGTAACAGGGCTTCCTGCGCTTCGGCGTTCGGCAACGCCAGCCCCATCGTGTGGCCGTCGTTGTTGGCGGCGGCGCCGACGATGACGCCGTGGATACGGTCCCCGTCGGCGATCGCGTCGGCCAGGCGCTTGAGCACCACCACACCGCCGCCCTCCGCGCGTACGAACCCGTCGGCGTCGGCGGAGAACGCCCGGCACCGGCCGGTCGGCGACAACATCGACGCCTGGCTGAAACCGATGAAGGGGCCCGGGCTGAGCAGCAGGTTGACCCCGCCGGCCAGCGCCACCCGGCTGGATCCCTCCGCAAGGGACCGCCAGGCCCGCTCCACGGCCGTCAACGACGAGGAACACGCGGTGTCGATGCTCATGCTCGGCCCGCGCAGGTCGAAGAAGTGCGACAGCCGGTTGGCCGCGATGGACAGGGTTGCCCCCGACATCGAGTACGGGCCCATGGCACCCGGCTCCAATGCCTGCATCGTGCCGTAGGCGGGATCTGAGATGCCGATGAACACTCCGGTGTCCGTGCCTGCCAGCACCGCCGGATCGATGCCCGCGTCGTCCAGGGCCTCGACCGCCATCTCCAGGAGTAACCGCTGCTGCGGGTCCATCGAAGCGGCCTCTTTGGGGGAGATGCCGAAGTAGGCGGCGTCGAAGGCGGTGAGGTCCTCGTCGAGGAAGCCTCCGGCCCGGGTGTAACTCCTGTTCAGCCTCGGCATGGTGTCGTCGACGAACCGATCGGCCTCGAACCTGCTCGGCGGGATCTGGCCGACCAGATCGGCGCCCTGCCTCAACGCCTGCCACAGCCCGTCCAGGTTCACGATCCCACCGGGCAGGCGGCATCCCACGCCCACCACCGCCGCCGCGTGCTCCGGCCATGCCTGCTCTACCATCGGGTCGTCCGCGCTCATGTCGCCCTTCCTGCTCAGGTCCACCACGACTGGGCACTTCGCTGGTCGGCTTGCTGTCTCGGCCAGGGTCCACCTAGCGCGCCTGGCGCAGGGCTAGGCGGGTCGGCCACTATGTCATCACAACTCCTCGTATATAAATAGGCACTCTATGTATTTATCCAAGAGAAGGATGTTATGCGAGGTAATGGGGGAAACCTGCGAGGACCGCCTGGCACACCGGCTCCACCAGCGCAATTCCAGCCGCTCAGCATGCCCTTCAGCTCATCGGCCTGCTTCTGTGCAGAGGATGGCCAACCGGGGAGGCTGGATGCGGCCTCACATGACGAGAGTCACGGCCTAACCGGTCATGCCCTGCGGCCAGGTCGGGCCGGGCATGCAACAAGGCTGCCGCGCTGCTTCCGGTGCTAATGACGGTCGGGTGGTCACGTCCCGCCCGGTCAGCTTGCCTCTGAGCATGATGGCTAAGGTCCTCCCTTGCTAACGGAAGTGCTAACAACGGCCCTGGACGATCATGGACGTAAGTGGACGGTGTCTCACCCCAGGATGGGCCTTGAGCAGGGGATCGTCACCCCAAGTGGACGACCCTGGACAATTGTGTTCTCACTCGTAATGAAGGGGTCAAGGGTTCGATTCCCTTAGGCGGCTCCACTAAAGAGGCCCTCTCGGACCACCCGGGAGGGCCTTTTTGTTGCCCGTACAGCAACCGGTACAGCAACGAGGCCCGCGTACGCGGGAACCGCAGTCAGCCGCTAAGGGACGTTCGAAGGCGAGAGACCCAGTCGCCCGGGAAGACCTGCTCAAGCCGCTCTCTGCTGATCTCTGAGATCGCCTCCTCCACCGGATTCGCATGGAGCCGAAGAGAACAAGGATTCCCCAAAGCTATTTGCTTGTAGAACGGCCTCGCGCCGGTCTGAATTATGGAACCCTGTGCCGTCTAACCGACAGGCCCGAGCAGGTTAGGCAGAGTTCCATGGGTCGAACTTATCCGAGACAGGACACCTAACCGCCGGATGCCCTAGGCTCGCGGAATGGAGGTGTTAGCCGCGCTCGGCGGCGTCGCCCTAATTACGCTGATCGTCACGCTGATTGTCGTGGGCGCGCGAGCCGAGCGGAAGCGCCAGGAACGGATCCGGCAATGGGCCGCGGGCCACGGCTGGACCGTCACGCAGCGGCCGACCGGCGACTGGGGCATAGGCCACGGCGCCGCAAAGCGGCCGGGGCCCAGCGACTGGGCGGCGCGGCTGCCAGGGAGGAACCGTCGCGGCGTCTCCCTACTGGTATCCGGTGTGGTCTCCGGCCGGCTCGTCGGCGTGGCCGAGTATTCATACGAGACGCGTTCGAGCAACTCCGACGGGTCGAGCAGCACAATGACGCACCGCTACATCGTCACTGCGGTGCGACTCGACGCGCAGTATCCGCCGATCACAGTCGTGCCCCGGGGTGCGTTATCGCGGCTGGGCCGGACGGTGTTCGGCAACAACGCTGCCTCTACCGGCCACAATGTCTTCGACCAGCAGTTCCGGGTGGACACCAGGAACCCAGCGCTGGCCCGGGCCCTGCTCAGCCCAGCATTGATCGCCGAGCATCTCGCCGGCCGGATACCGGCGTGGAGCCTGGCCGGCCCGGACCTCCTGGCCTGGCAGCCCGGCTGGATCAAAGACCCGGACCAGATCGCAACGCTGGTGACTCCGCTCATGCGGGTTGCCGAGTTACTGGGCCGCTGAGGGGTCAGCCTCCGCTCTGGCTGACCACCCGGCCCACCTGCCCGGGTGGGAGAGGTAGGCGGCCACCGGAGATCGGCCGTGTTTCGTGAAGCGAACACCGGCGTTTGCCATTTCGGTCCCTCATGACAGGGCATGGCCGGACGTCGGCAGGCCTGTGCGGGCACCACCCGAGGAACCAAAAACCCGCAGATCGGCCTCCTCACAGGATCACGAAATCGTTCCCCGATTCGTCGTCGAGGTAAATTACGGCAAGCTGGCCCTCCTCTTTTCGAAGAACCCTTTCTCCGGTAACGCCAAACTAAGCCGGACTCATCACGAAAGCGAGTCTGAAAAGACTGGCGGAGTGGGTCCTGACAGCGCACCATGGACAGCACCGCGGGTGCCAGAGGAGACGGCGTGGCGATGTCATCAGATGATCCCCGGTTAATCGTCATCCACCCGTCACAGCTTGCGGGGACGGTGCTTCCCGTGGGTCCGGACGTTGGTCGCTCGGCCGAGGGCACGCCGCCGATCTACGACTTGACGACCCTCATCTCAGTTCCCTTCACGCCGCGCTGAGCCAGACGGGCGGCCAGCAGGGCACGTTCCTCGCGGCGGGAGAGCCCAGTGAGTGGGCCGCGTCGCTGGTGACGCGGCTCCAGGCTCTCGGCCTGCCGTCCGAGGCGGCCGAGGCAGAGGCCGTAAAGACCGAACCGGACCGCGCGCGACCCGATCGCCAGAGCATCGCCACCCGCCTGACCCGGCTGGCCGAGGCCCTGAACTCGGCGGGGGCGATCGCCGCGGCGGGAGAGTCCTTGCGCGGGCCACTGATGGCTCTGGCGGGCTGGCTGGGGGCGCTCGGAGCTCCCATCATCCGCATGCTCACGGGCTGAGCCGGACAGGAGAACGCTCTCCTGAGGCTGCCCTCCTGATCCTCGTTGGTGACATCGATCAGAGTCAGCCCAGACCGGAAAGAGCTCAGAAACGCCGCCTCCGCCTTGCTTCCCTGCCGTTTCTCGATGAGCTGGCAGACTTCCGTGACGACCGTCGCGGGAACGAGAAGCGGGCCCGGCTGGCTCCGTAGGAGCTTGGCGCAGGATTCGTGGTACTTGTCCCGGATGTTGACCGCAGCGACCAAGGGCCCTGAATCAACGACGATCACAAAGAGTGATTGCCCTCCGAGCGCAAGATCTCTTCAGAGCGTTCCGCGAAATCCGGCTCAGCCTCCAGCATCCCGATGAACGGCAGATCACGAATGATGGGCTGTTCGCCGAGCTGGTCTCGCACAAGACGGAGCAGAGGCGCCACCTTCTCCTCGGGCAGGCGGTCCACCAGGTGGTGCAGCTCTTCGCGCATCACGCTCATACACCGAGTGTAACCAGACATGACCCAGCGCACGGGCTTCAAGCAGCCGGAGCCCGCGGCGTCAGACGAACCTCGACATCCGCGTCCAGAGCCCGTGCCAGGCGTTCCAGCACCGGCAACGTGGGAATGGTCCCGCCCGCTTCGAATCGCGCCACCGCCGACTGTGTCATGCCGGCCTCACGGGCCAAGTCGTTCTGACTCCAACCCCGCCCCTCACGCATCGCCCGGACCGTCTTGCCCAGCTCGTAGGCAAGGCGTGCGGCTTCATAGGCCTCGGCTGCGCCAGGCTCGGTCATCCGGCGCTCTCGGATCTCCCGCCAACTCTCCCGCTCGCTCATACCGCTTCTTCTTCCTCGTCGACGGTGTGCGCCAACTCGACACAGCGACGCATGGCCCGCCGAGCCCGCTCGATCTCCCGATCATCGCGCGTCCGCGTCTTGTGGAACACCGTCAAGAGCACGATCCGACGCCCAGGTGCGATCCAATAGGTGATGCGCATGGCGAACTCGTCGAGGTGGAACCGGAGCTCACGCAGCTTGCCGTCGAGCTGCTTGGTGTAGGGCTCCCCCAGCAGAGGGCCCTCCGCCCCGAGCAGATCGACATAGAAGGCCACCCTCGCGAACGACGCCGCAGGCAGATCTTCAAGCCACTGCCGGACCTCTGGTTCCAGCTCTACGATACCCCAGCTCATAGCGTTGATGCTATGAGCTGAAGCCGTATCACATCTGACATTCATCTGAACACGTTGAGCGACCGTATTCCACTCACTCACGGCGAGGCTCATCCCACAGGTGGGCGCGTCCGTGGGAACGGAATGTGCGAGCGCTACTCCGAGGTCGTCAGCCCCGTCGGACAGGACCACTCAGATGGGTCACCCAGCTTGACGTTGATGCCCACAGACACCGTGCCTGCGGTCATTCACCCGCCGCGTGTTCATCGGACGTTCAGCTCCAGCAGATCGACGGCGGCGCCGAGGACCTCCAGGACGCCGATCTCCAGCAGGCCCTCATCGGGCGAACTCCCCCGGGGGTCGCCGGACCGCCCGGCCCACAGGGTCACGTGCGGCCCGTGGGACGGTCCCCGCAGAGCCGGCGAGACGGGCCCGAACAGCACCACGGAAGGGGTGGCGAACGCGGTGGCGAGGTGGGCCACTCCAGTGTCGCCGCAGATGACCAGCCGGGCCCGCGCGACCAGTGCGGCCAGCTCGCGCAGACCGGTGCGCCCGGCGAGCACGCACGCCTCCGGCAGGCAGGCAAGGGAGGCCACCCGCTCGGCGAGCGCCCGCTCCTCCGCACTCCCCGTGATCGCCACCTCGTGACCGGCCTGCCGCAGCGCGACGGCCAGCAGTGCGAACCGCTCCGGTGGCCAGCGCCTGGCCCGGTCGGCCGCTCCGGGGTGGACGACGATCGGCGCGGGCCGCCCGGACAGGGGAATCTTCAGCCCTAGGTCGGCCGGGTCGGCCGCGATGCCGTACCAGCCGAGAAGGTCGCACCAGCGCTGGACCACGTGCGCCCCGCCCCGCCACGACGGCCCCCGCACGTCCGGGAAGCCGGGATGCGCGTGGGTGAGCAGCAGTCCCGGGCCGGTGCGGCGCAGCGCGCCGAGGCTCCACGGGCCCCCGCCGTACAGGTTGACCGCGATGTCGGGGCGCGGACCCAGCGGGATCGGCCCCGGTCCCGGCACGTCGAGCAGCTCGTCCACCGCGCCGATCAGCGGCACCAGATCGGACAGCGAGGCCGGCGCGGCCAGCACGATCCGGTGGTCGGGATGGGCCCGCCGCAGGGCGCGCAGGGCGGGGACCGCCGCGAGCAGGCCACCGAGGCCGCGCCCGCGCAGCACCATCATGACCGGCGCCTCTCCGGCCGTCCGCCCGCCGGAGGTCATGACAGGTCCATCACGAGCACCGCCGCCGGGTCATGGAAGATCGCGTTCATCCCGAGAAATCTCATGGACTCGCCTCTCGTGTGTAACTGGTTAACTACCGAACGCAGCGGCTCATAAAACGAGAGGAAGGGGAAATTCCCGGTAAGAGATCTAAATATAACTACATATCACTCTCTGTAGTTTTTCGAGTGGTTTGTCCAACGGCCCTCAGGCCAGGCAGCGCAGCACGACCCTCAGCCTGCGGTCGAGCGGGGTGTCGTCCGGCAGCCGGCCGACCGTCGCCTCGACGAACGTGGAGACGGGCATCTGCTCGCTCGCGCCGAACGCGTGCACCCAGATCTGCTCGGCGGTCCTCTCGACCTGCACCGCGGAGCCCTGCTCCTCCAGCACGAACGCCGCCACCTCGGCCCGCCACCAGGCCCGCTCGTCGGCCTCGGCGTCCGGCACGGGAGCTCCCACGTCGTCAGCGTGGGTGGCGTACTCCGAGCCGTAGTGGAAGGTCTGCAGGCCCACCGGGTACGGCCCGGCCATGGTCTGCAGCTCCGCGTCGCGGCCGAGCGCGCGCATGCGCTCACGCGTCTCCCCGTTCGCGCGCCGCCACTCCTGGAGCACCTCCTGGACGGGCACGTCGCGGCGGCGCCGTACGCACCAGTCGTTGAAGCCGTTGAAACCGTCGGCGACGCCCTCGCGCCGGAGCGTCGCGGAGAAACCCTCGAGGTCGCCGTCCAGGCAGGCGTGGTTGTACAGCTCCTCCCCCGCCAGGTGTCCCAGGACGTCCCGCACCGACCAGCCGGCGCACCTGGAGGGGCGGTTCCAGCCCTCGTCGTCGAGCCGGGAGAAGTGACGGTCCAGGCGGGCCGCCTCGGTGTCGAAGATGTCGAAAGGGTCGAGATCCGCCAGCGGATCCTTCGATGATGAAGTCATACCTCAGGAGTTACCCAGGGGACCGGGTCATGCCCCCCGGGGACCGGCCACACGGCCGGGGGCGCGTCGCGGGGCGGGTGGAACGGGCCTCACCAGCGGTGATTGCGAGGGGCTTGACAGTCGGCCGACGCGGGCATTTGATAGCTCGTCACACAGCCAAATCGGACCGTCGCACGATCCGCAGCGGTTGATGTGAGCGTTAACACCATCGGGTGGACCGCGTAAGCGGCTACCGGATGGATCGGTGCGTGCGGGGACGTCACCGGCACCGCTCACCTCATCCGCCCGCTCGGCGATGTCCCCCAGCCGTCGACCCTCTCCGGCATCACCCCCTCCACGCCCGCCACCCGCCCCCAGGGACGGAACCGAACCGTGAGCACATCGGGAGACCACGCCCCAGACGCGTGCGTCCGCGTACCACGCCATCCGAAGGAGACAATATGAGGTTCGCGAAGTCGGCCACCGTAGCGGTGGGCGTGGCTCTCGTCATGGGAGTGACCGCCTGCGGTTCGACCACCAAGACCGGCGACACTTCGGATGCGCGGGATAACCAAGACGTTCCCGGGCGTCACGGCCCTGCAGGACGTCAACCTGGCGGTACGGAGAGGTGAGATACACGCGATCTGCGGGGAGAACGGCGCCGGCAAGTCGACCCTGATGAAAGTGCTGTCCGGCGTCCACCCCCACGGCTCCTACGAGGGGGAGATCTCCTTCGACGGCGAGCCGTGCCGGTTCGCCGACATCAGGGACAGCGAGCGGCGCGGCATCGTGATCATCCATCAGGAGCTCGCGCTCATCCCCTACCTGTCGATCGCCGAGAACATCTTTCTCGGCAACGAGCGGGCGAGCCGCGGCCTGATCGACTGGAACCGTACGAACGCCGAGGCCGCCGAGCTGCTCGACCGGGTCGGGCTCCGCGAGAACCCGGTGACGCTCGCGATGGACATCGGGGTGGGCAAGCAGCAGCTGGTCGAGATCGCCAAGGCGCTGTCCAAGCGGGTCCGGCTGCTGATCCTCGACGAGCCCACCGCGGCGCTCAACGACGAGGACTCGGCGCACCTGCTCGACCTGCTGCGCGGACTGCGCGACGAGGGCATCACCTCAGTGATCATCTCGCACAAGCTGAACGAGATCGAGGCCGTCGCCGACTCCACCACGATCCTGCGGGACGGGCGGACGATCGAGACCCTGGACATGAAGGGCGACGGGGTCAGCGAGGACCGGATCATCGCGGGCATGGTCGGCCGTGACCTCGGACACCGCTTCCCGCCGCACGAGCCGCGGATCGGCGAGGAGGTGCTGCGGATTGAGGACTGGACCGTGGACAGCCCCAGCCGGCACGGCCGCGTCGTCGTGTCCAACGCCTGCCTGACGCTGCGCCGCGGCGAGATCGTCGGCCTGGCCGGTCTCATGGGCGCCGGCCGTACCGAGCTGGCGATGAGCGTGTTCGGCCGCAGCTACGGGGTCGGCATCTCCGGCCGCGTCTACAAGAACGGGCGGGAGATCCAGCTCCGCTCGGTCGCCGAGGCGATCGGGCACGGGCTCGCCTACGCCACCGAGGACCGCAAACGGTACGGGCTCAACCTGATCGAGGACATCAAGCGCAACATCTCGGCCGCCGCGCTGGGGAAGCTGGCCAGGCGGGGCTGGGTCGACGACAACGAGGAGTACCGGGTCGCCGACGGCTTCCGCGACAGCATGAACATCAAGGCCCCCAGCGTCCTGTCGGTCACCGGCAAGCTCAGCGGCGGCAACCAGCAGAAGGTGGTGCTGTCGAAGTGGATCTTCACTGACGCCGACGTGCTGATCCTCGACGAGCCCACCCGGGGCATCGACGTGGGCGCCAAGTACGAGATCTACTCCATCATCAACGAGCTCGCCGACCAGGGCAGAGCCATCCTGGTCATCTCCTCGGAGCTGCCCGAGCTGCTCGGCGTCTGCGACCGCATCTACGCCCTGTCTGCCGGGCGCGTCACCGGTGAGGTCTCGCGGGCGGACGCCACCCCGGAACGGCTCATGCAGTTGATGACCAAGGAGAACACATGAAAGCGCCGGGAGGCCGGTTCTCCGTCAACCTGCGGCAGAGCGGCATCTACATCGCGTTCGCGCTGATCATCGTCCTGTTCTCCATTGTGACAGACGGTGAGCTGCTCAAACCGCAGAACATCTCGAACATCATCGTGCAGAACTCCTACGTCCTGATCCTGGCGATCGGCATGATCCTGATCATCATCGCCGGCCACATCGACCTGTCGGTGGGATCGGCGGTGGGCCTCACCGGGGCGATCTCCGCGGTGCTGATGGTCGACATGGACATCGCCTGGCCGCTGGCGATCCTCATCACGCTCGTCGCCGGCGCGCTGATCGGGGCCTGGCAGGGCTACTGGGTCGCCTACTTCGGCATACCGGCGTTCATCGTGACCCTGGCCGGGATGCTGGTCTTCAGGGCACTGACGCTGACCGTGCTCGGCAACCAGGGCATCGGTCCCTTCCCCGACGAGGTGCGCACGCTGTCCAACGGCTTCACCCCCTCCTACCTCGGCAACATCGGCCTCGGCCCGCTCGACGGCGCGGACCTGTTCACGCTGCTCGTCGGGCAACGGCTTCGAGCTGGACGCCATCGCGGCCGCGTTCATCGGCGGTGCGGCTGTCCAGGGCGGCGTCGGCAAGGTGGTCGGTGCCATCACCGGCGGTCTCATCATGGCCGTGATCAACAACGGCATGTCCCTCATCGGCGCGCCGAGCGAACGGGTGATGCTCTTCAAGGGCCTGGTACTGCTCGCCGCCGTGGCCTTCGACGTGTGGGCGAAACGCCGGAGCGGCTCGACACGCTGACCAGCCCGGGCGCACCCCGGCGGCCAGGGGACGGCGAGGACTCGTGTCCCCTTTCCCGAGGACGCGTTCTAGTCGTCCTGGTCGTCATCGTCGGACCGGGGCTGACCGCCCGAGCCCTGCACGAGGCTGAGCCCGGGGCCGCGCAGGAAGGTGATGAGCGGCCCCGCGGAGGCGAGCTCGCCCTTGTCCCGTGCCTTGACCAGGTCGCGGCCGAGCTTGCGCAGCTCGTCGTGGGCGCTCTTCCCCTTGCCTTCCTGGATCTTCTTGGTGACTTTTTCGATCTTCTCGCGGGTCTTGCGTGCCAGTTTGGAGTCGATGCCGCCCTGGCGCTCCTGGTCACTGACGGCCTGGCTGAAGGCCAGCAGGTACGCCCGCCATCCTCCCGGGTTCGAGCGCGGCGTCGCGGTCTGGACGGGGGTCGGAGACGGGGCCGCCGGCACGCTCTGCGGAGCGGTGGGCGACGGCGTGGCGGACGGGATCTCGGCGACCGCCTGCCCCGCCGGGTCCGAGGGGGCCGAGGTCAACAGGGCCGCCACCAGGATCACGCCGACCGCGCCGGCCGCGCCCAGCGCGATCCCGGCGTTGCGCCGCGGCAGGCGGACCGGTGTGGGCCCCGTCGTCCGCGCCTGCGTCGCCCGTGTCTGCGTCGCCCGTGTCTGCGTCGCCCAGACGGACGCCTGTGGATGGAGCACCGCGGTGTCCCGGGGGGGCGCCGCCACCTGGCGGGCGACCTCCGCCAGCGCCTGTCGGACGGTCTCGCCACTGGCGGGCCGCGCGGCGGGGTCCTTCTCCAGCAGGGCCAGCACCAGCCTCTCCAGCTCCCCCGGGATATCCGGGCGGTATCGGCTCGGCGGATCCGGGAGGTCCTGAACGTGCTGGGAGATCAGTTGCGGCGCCGGGCCGACGAACGGGGGGCGCCCGCACAGCAGCTCGTAACAGACGCAGCCAAGCGCGTACAGGTCGGAGGCCGCGTCACCCGGCTCGCCGAGGATCTGCTCGGGCGACAGGTAGGCGGCCGTGCCGATGACGGTTCCAACGGAGGTCATCCGCATCGCGGCCTCGGTCGCGACCCGGGCCGTCCCGAAGTCGACCACCTTGAGCACGCCGTCCGCGCTCTGGTGCAGGTTGGCCGGCTTGACGTCGCGGTGCACGACCCCGGCCCGGTGCGCGGCGTCCAGGCCGGCCGCGGCCTGTCCTGCCAGGCGGCACGTCGCGGAGATGCTCAGCGGCCCGTTCTCGGCCAGCTCGGTGGCGAGGTCGCGGCCGGTCAGCAGCTCCATCACCAGGAACGGCCGGCCCTCGTGCTCGCCCACGTCGAACACCGTCACCACGTTGAGGTGGACGACCCGCGCGGCGGTCCGCGCCTCCCGGGCGAACCGCTCGCGCATCGAGATGTCCGTCACCTCCGGCGACAGGATCTTGACCGCTACCGGCCAGCCCGGCTGCGGGTCGTACCCCCGCCACACCTCCCCCGTGCCGCCCCGGCCGATCAGCTCTTCCAGCCGGTACCGGTCAGCCAGCACGACCGGTGTCCGTTCCCAATCACCCACGATTCCCGCCATAGATCCCGAGCCCGGCAATTGGGACCCCACCTTACGGGTGTATGCCGGTGTCCCGTTCACTGATCGCGGAGGCGGACAGTTCCGGCACACTGTGCAGGACCACTTCCGCCGTGGCGTCGTCCGGTCTCCTCTCCGCGGCGAGCTCCGCCTCGACGTGCAGCCGGTAGTTCTCCGTCTCACGCCGTCGCCTGCCGTCGTCCCAGCCGAGAACCGGGGCGATGAGAGCGGCCACCTCGGACGCGGCGGCGAGACCTCGGTCCCGCTCCTCGATGGAGATGTGGGTACGGCGGGTCAGCACGTCCTCCACGTGCAGCGCCTGCTCGTGCGAGGCGGCGTAGACGGCCTCGACCCGCAGGTAGCCCGGGCCTCCGTGGAGCGGCTGTCCCAGCGCGGGGTCGGCGGCGACCAGGTCCAGCACCTCCCCGATCTCCGACCCGTAGCGGCGCAGGAGCCGTTCCACGGTGAGGACGCTCAGGCCGAAGCGCTCGGCGAGACGGCGCCGGCCGTTCCACCGTGCCTCGTACCCGGCCGCGCCGAAGAGCGGCACCCGCTCGGTGACGGACTCCGGTACGGCGTCGCCGAGCTCCCGCACCGCCATGTCGACGGCGTCCTTGGCCATCACGCGGTAGGTGGTGTACTTGCCGCCGGCGATGATCACGAGACCCGGGACGGGAGCCGCGACCAGATGCTCGCGTGAGAGCTTCGCGGTGGTCGCCGCGCTACCGGTGAGCAGGGGACGGAGCCCCGCGTACACGCCTTCGATGTCGTCGTGGGTCAGCGGCCGGAGCAGCACCGTGTTGATGTGGTCGAGCAGGTAGTCGATGTCGGCACGGCTCGCCACGGGGTGGTCGTTGTCGAGGCTCCACCGCGTGTCCGTGGTCCCGATGACCCAGTACTGCCCCCACGGGATCACGAAGAGCACGCTCTCCTCGGTCCGGAGGATCATGGCGGTGCGGAGGCTGATCGCCTCACGCGGCACGACGATGTGGACACCCTTCGACGGCTTCATGATGGGCGGTCCCTCGGCGCCAGCCATCGCCAGGATCTGATCGGTCCACACTCCGGTGGCACTGATCACCTGGCGCGCCCGCACGGTCATCTCCTGACCGCTCTCCAGGTCCAGTACGCGCGCCCCGGTGACGCGCGGCCCGTCGCGGAGCAGCTCGACCGCGCGCGCCCTGTTGACGACGGTGGCGCCGTACTCCGCGGCCGTCCGCACGACCGCCAGGGTCATCCGCGCGTCGTCGGTCCGCCCGTCGAAGTACTGCAGGGCTCCGACGAGCGCGTCGGGGCGCAGACCGGGAGCCTCCTCCAGGGCGCGGCGATGGTTCAGATACCTGTGGCGGGGGACGACGGACCGCAGGCCCCCCATGACGTCGTACAGGGTCATGCCCGCGCCGATGTAGAGCCGCTCCCAGATCCGGTGCGTGAGCGGGAAGAGGAACGGAACGGGGTGGACGAGATGGGGGGCCAGGCGGGTCAGCAGCAGACGGCGCTCCTTGAGCGCCTCCCGCACGAGCCGGAAGTCCAGCTGTTCGAGATAGCGCAGCCCGCCGTGGATCAGTTTGCTGGACCGGCTCGAACTGCCGGACGCCCAGTCACGGGCCTCGACGAGTGCGACCGAGAGGCCGCGTGACGCCGCGTCGAGTGCGGCTCCCGCGCCGACGATCCCCCCGCCGATGACCAGAACGTCGTATCCGTTCTCGCTCATCTCCCGGAGCGCCGTCACCCGGTATCGCGGTCCCAGTGCTGCAGTTTTCACGGTATGACTCCCTCTCGTTCGGTGGCGAGCGTGGTCTCCGGGGGGGGAGGCGGGGCCCGGCCGCGGCGCCGGACCGGCGGCCGGTCAGCCAACGTCGACCCAGTTGAGCGTGCGGTCGATGGCCTTCTTCCAGCCGGCGTACCCGTCCGCGCGCTGCTCGTCGGACCACTCCGGCTGCCAGCGCTCGGCCTCGTTCCAGTTCTGCCTGAGCTCGTCGGTCGACCGCCAGAAGCCGAGTGCCAGCCCGGCGGCGTAGGCGGCGCCCAGCGCGGTGGTCTCGGCCACGACCGGCTTGGACACCGGCACCCCGAGGATGTCGGCCTGGAGCTGCATGCACAGCCGGTTCGCCGTCACCCCGCCGTCCACGCGGAGCACGTCGAGGATGACGCCGGAGTCCTGCCGCATCGCCTCCACCACGTCCCGGCTCTGGTAGCAGATCGCCTCCAGCGTGGCCCGCGCGATATGGGCGTTGGTGTTGAAGCGCGACAGGCCGACGATGGCCCCCCGGGCGTCGGAACGCCAGTACGGGGCGAACAGGCCGGAGAAGGCGGGCACGAAGTAGACGCCCCCGTTGTCCTTCACCTGGCGGGCGAGCGCCTCGCTCTCCGCCGCACCGGAGATGATGCCGAGCTGGTCGCGCAGCCACTGCACGGCCGAGCCGGTCACCGCGATCGAACCCTCCAGCGCGTACACCGGCCGGTCGGCGCCGAACTGGTAGCACACGGTGGTCAGCAGGCCGTTCTTCGACCGCACCGGCTCGGTGCCGGTGTTCAGCAGCAGGAAGTTGCCGGTGCCGTAGGTGTTCTTGGCCTCCCCGGCCTCGAAGCAGACCTGCCCGACGGTGGCCGCCTGCTGGTCACCCAGATCGCCCGACAGGGGCACCTCACCCCTCAGCGGGCCGTAGCCCCGGGTCACCCCGTAGAGATCGGGGCAGGACGACGGCCGGATCCGCGGCAGCATCCGCCGGGGAACGCCGAAGAACGACAGCAGTTCGTCGTCCCAGTCCAGCGTCTCCAGATCCATCAGCATCGTCCGGCTGGCGTTGGTGGGGTCGGTGACGTGCACGCCGCCGTCGGTCCCGCCGGTGAGGTTCCACAGCAGCCACGTGTCGATGGTGCCGAAGATCGCCTCCCCGGCCTCGGCCGCCTTCCGCACCCCGTCGACGTTCTCCAGGATCCACTGGATCTTGCCGGCCGAGAAGTAGGTGGCCGGGGGCAGGCCCGCCCGGTGGCGGATGACGTCGCCCCTGCCGTCGCGGTCCAGCGCCGCGGCGATGCGGTCGGTCCGGGTGTCCTGCCAGACGATGGCGTTGTAGTAGGGGCGGCCGGTGATCCGGTTCCACACCACCGTGGTCTCGCGCTGGTTGGTGACGCCGAGCGCGACGAGGTCGGACGCGGACAGGTTGGCCCTGGTCAGCGTGGTCTGGATCACCGCGCGTGCGCGCTCCCAGATCTCCAGCGGATTGTGCTCGACCCAGCCGGCCCGGGGCAGGATCTGCTCGTGTTCGAGCTGGTGGCGGGCGATCTCGTTGCCCCCGTGATCGAAGACCATGAAGCGGGTGCTGGTCGTTCCCTGGTCGATGGCTCCGACGAAGTCAGCCATGAGATGTCGTCTCCTCTGTGCCGTGCCGGCGGTTCAGTCGGATCCGGGTTCGGGCTCGGGTTCGGTCTCGGGCTCGGTCTCGGTGGGGAGAAGGCCGGGTTCGACCTCCTCCAGGTCCGGTAGGAATCTGCCGATGAGCAGCCGGTAGAGGGCGGCACCCAGCACCCCGCCGATCAGTGGCCCCACGATCGGCACCCAGAAGTAGAGCTGACCGTACTGGTCACGCCAGGCCGTCCGGTAGCCGGTGAGGAACGAGACGAGACGGGGTCCGAAGTCGCGGGCCGGGTTGATGGCATAGCCAGCGTCGGTGCCCCAGCCCATGCCGAGCGCCACGAGGATGAGGCCGATGACGAAAGGGGCGAGGTTGGCCGCGGGTGCGGTGTTGCTCAGGTCCGTGACGGCCAGGATGAGGAACAGCAGGATCGCGGTGCCGATGATCTGGTCGCGGAACGCGCCCCAGGTTCCGACGGGCAGGAACCCGTTGCCCGGCAGCGTGGAGAAGACCAGCTGGGTCTTGACCGTGCGGCCGGGGTCGACGCTGGCGAGCACTTCGGAGTAGTTCCACCGCACGATCAGGGCGGCCACGGACGCGGCGGCGACCTGCGCGAGGGAGTAGGGCAGCACCTTGCGCCAGGAGAAGCCTCTGAAGGCCGCGAGGGCCACCGTGACCGCCGGGTTGAGGTGCGCGCCGCTGGTCCGGCCCGCGGTGTAGATGCCGAGGGTGAGAGCCAGTCCCCAGGCCCACGCGATGCTGTCGTGGCCGCCGATGCCGACGGCGATGACCTGTGCCCCGACTCCCAGGCCGAGCAGGATCATGATCAACGTGCCTGCGAACTCGGCGGCCAGCTCAGCGACGATCTCGGGAGGCTTTTTGAGGTTCGCCATGTAGGCCCCTCTTCTGGAAGCTATATGGCTCGTCCTTTCCGTGGACCGCCCTGGGGCGAGGACCGCTCACGGGCGGGCCACCGGCTCCAGGCCCCCGCGCGTCACGTGACCTTTCTCCCGCCCGGCGATCGCCGAGCCGTCGAATACCAGACAGCATTTTCCGATCGTTACTGAGATCTCCGCATATGTCACTGATGACACGTATTCGATCGCCAACAGATGACATGGACTACCCAAAGAAAGACACCGGCGCGCCCATCGGGGCCGGGGCGACCAGCGGGGACGGCAGCAGATCCCCATCGCGCGGTCTCATTACACGCGGTGTTAATAAAAAACTCCCAAGGGGACTATATTTCCAAACATATCTGAATTCCAGCCTTTAAATGCCCTTGACGATCATAACGGGTGGACCAATACTAAGGACGATCTGTCGCGGCTGGACCACCGGCGTCGCGGACACTGAACTCATCTGAATCTACCGACTCTTCACCGTGGGGAACCGATGGAGCGACGACTGACGCAGTACGCCCAGGGCGGCGGATGCGCGTGCAAGATTCCGGCTGGCGAGCTGGAGCAGACGCTCGCCGGGCTCGGTGTCGCGCCGCCCCGCGACGCCCCCGGCGAGCTGCTCGTCGGCCTGGAGACCGGGGACGACGCCGCCGTGGTCCGCATCCGGGACGGCGTGGCCGTCGTGAGCACCGTCGACTTCTTCACCCCCGTCGTCGACGACCCCTTCGACTGGGGCAGGATCGCCGCCGCCAACGCGCTCTCCGACGTCTACGCGATGGGCGGGCGGCCGCTGGTCGCGCTCAACCTGCTCTGCTGGCCCACCGGCACCCTCCCCTACGACCTCGCCCGCGAGGTGCTCCGCGGCGGCGCGGTCGTCGCCGCCGAGGCGGGCTGCCACCTCGCCGGGGGGCACAGCATCACCGACCCCGAGCCCAAGTACGGCCTGGCGGTGACCGGCGTCGCCGACCCCGCCCGGCTGCTCCGCAACGACGCCGGCCGCCCCGGCCTGCCGCTCAGCCTGTCCAAGCCGCTCGGTCTCGGCGTGCTCAACAACCGGCACAAGGCGACCGGGGAGAGCTTCCCCGAGGCGGTCGCGACGATGACCGCGCTGAACGCCGCCGCCGGGCAGGCCGCCGTCGAGGCGGGCCTCGCGTGCGCCACCGACGTGACCGGCTTCGGGCTGCTCGGCCACCTCTACAAGCTGGCCCGGGCCTCCGGGGTGACGGCGGTCGTCGACACGGCGGCCGTGCCGTACCTGGCGGGGGCGCGGGAGGCCGTGCGCGACGGCTACGTCCCCGGCGGGTCGCGCCGGAACCTGGAGTGGGTCGCGCCGCACACCGACTTCGGCCGGGCCGGCGAGGAGACCCGCCTGCTGCTCGCCGACGCGCAGACCTCGGGCGGCCTGCTCGTCGCCGGGGAGATCCCCGGCGCCCCGGTGATCGGCGAGCTCGTCCCCCGTGCCGGGAGCGTGCTCGTCCTGCGCTGAGATGTTCCCGCCCCGGCCGGATCGTCACACCGCCGAGACGACGACCGGCCAGGGCGTGCCCGGCTCAGCCCACCGTGCAGGGCGCGCCGTTCAGGGTGAACGCGGCCGGCCTGGGGTTGCCCCCGCTGTAGGTGCCGTTGAACCCGATGCCGGTGGAGGTGTTGGGCGCGATGGTGGCGTTCCACGACAGGTTCGTCGCGGTGACGCGGGCGCCCGACTGCGACCAGACGGCCGACCAGCCGGGCGGGGTGACCTTCTGGTTACCGGGGAAGGTGAATCCCAGCGTCCAGCCGTTGACGGCCGAGGCACCGGTGTTGGTGATGGTCAGGTCGGCGCCGAAGCCGCCGCCGCCCCAGTCGTTGACCGTGTAGGTGACCCGGCAGCCGCCCCCACTGTCACCGGCCGTGGTCACGTTCACCGTGCCGGAGCGGGCCGAGCGGTTGCCGGCCGCGTCGCGCGCGTAGACCGCGAACGTGTAGGCGGTGTTCGGGGACAGGCCGGTGACGGCCGCCGCGTTCGTGGCCGGCGTTGCCACCGTGGTCTCGGTCGTGCCCTGCACCCGCACCACCTCGTAGCCCGTAACGCCGACGTTGTCGGCCGACGCCGTCCACGACAGGTTCACCGACGACGACGTCACGTTCGACACCGCCGGCGTGCCCGGTGTCGTCGGCGGGCTGGTGTCCGTGGAGGACCCGTAGGTCAGCCCGTAGCCGTAGGGGAAGAGCGGGGTCTTGCCGTCCCCGTCGTTGATCGGCTGCTGGCCGGCGCTGTTCATCCAGGTCATCGGGAGCTTGCCGGTGGGCTTGGTGACGCCGAAGAGCACGTCGGCGACGCCCTGTCCCTCGGTGCCCGGCAGCCAGGAGGCCACCAGGGCGTTCCAGCCGGGGAGCTGGGAGGCGATGTCCAGCGGGCGGCCGGAGACCAGGACCACGATCACCGGCACGCCGGAGTTCCGCAGCGTGTTGATGGTGTTCAGGTCGGTACTGTCCAGGCCCATGGCGCCCGGGCGGTCTCCCTGGCCTTCGGCGTACGGGGTCTCGCCCACCACGGCGATCGCCGCCCGGTAGGAGCTGTCGATGCCGCTGCCGCTCTGGCTGTAGGTCACCGTCGTGGAGGGGCCGACCGTGTTGCGGATCCCCTGCAGGACGGTGGTGCCGGGGGTGATGTTCCCCGACGACCCCTGCCAGGTGATCGTCCAGCCGCCGCTCTGGTAGCCGATGTTGTCGGCGCTCCTGCCCGCGACGAAGATCTTGTTGTTGCCCGGGGCCAGCGGCAGGATGTTCCCGCTGTTCTTGAGCACCACCTGCGACTCCGCCACCGCCTGGCGGGCCAGGGCGCGATGCGCGGTGCTGCCCACGGTCGAGGTGTAGGTCCGGTCGGTCAGCGGTCTCTCGAAGAGGCCCAGCTCGAACTTCTTGGTCAGGATGCGCCGGACGGCGTCGTCGATACGCGACTGGGCGACCCGGCCGCCCTGCACCTCGGTGCGTAGCAGGCTGATGAACTGCCGCCAGCCGTCGGGTGCCATCACCATGTCGATACCGGCGTTGATCGCGGTGCGCACGTCGGTGGCCGACAGTCCGGGGGCGCCGTCGATCTGGTCGACGCCGTTCCAGTCGGAGACGACGAACCCGGTGAAGCCCAGCTCGCCCTTGAGCACCGAGGTGATCAGGTACTGGTTCCCGTGCAGCTTGCTGCCGTTCCAGCTGCTGAACGAGACCATCACCGAGCCCACCCCGCGGTCCACCGCGGCCTTGAACGGCGGCAGGTGGATCGCCCGCAGTTCGCTCTCGGTCAGCTGCGTGTCGCCCTGGTCGACACCGCCCGTGGTTCCGCCGTCGCCGAGGTAGTGCTTGGCGGTGGCCATTACCGAGGCCGGCCCGTTCAGGGCCGAACCCTGCATGCCCGTGATGATCGTCGTCATCGAGGACGGGATCTCGGGCCGCTCGCCGAAGGACTCGTAGGTGCGGCCCCACCGGTCATTGCGTGCGACGCACACGCAGGGGGCGAAGTTCCAGTCGATGCCCGTCCCGGAGACCTCCTCGGCGACCGCCCTGCCGATCTGCTGCACCAGGGCGGGATCCCGGGTAGCGCCCAGCCCGATGTTGTGCGGGAAGATCGTCGCACCGGCCACGTTGTTGTGGCCGTGTACCGCGTCCACGCCGTAGACGACGGGGATGCCCAGCGGCGTCGCGAGGGCGGCGTTCTGGAAGCCGTCGTACATGTTCGCCCAGGAGGTGGCGTTGTTGGGCGAGGGCGCCGAGCCGCCACCGGACAGCAGGGAGCCGAGCCGGTAGCCGGTGATGTCGGAGGCGGTGACCGAGGCGCGTTCCGCCTGGGTCATCTGGCCGATCTTCTCATCCAGCGTCATCCGGGAGAGCAGGTCGGCGACCCTGGTCGCCACCGGCAGGCCGGGGTCCTGGTACGGATTCCCGGCAGCCGCCGTCGCCGCCGCCGGGACGGACATCCCTGCCGTCAGCAGCAGCGCGGTGAGCCCGACGCGGAGACGGCGGGCCGGCCGACCGGCCAGGGGGGAGATACGCACATCAGGCCCCTTCGGAGAGAACGTACGGGGAACGGGGGTCAGGGCCGCCCCCGTTCCCACACTCCGCACCATAGGAGGCGATCCCCCACGCGCAAAGGATCGTCCGCCCCGCCCCACCCTGCCGGTGTGACATTCACCGGGCCACCAGGCCGGACTCGCCCGGGCTCATCTCCTGTCCGGTGAAAATTTCACACCGGACGGGTCCGGTCGGCCGCAGCGCGGCGATCGGCCAGGGGCGCGACCGCTCCGAGCCCGGCTTCCACAGCCACGGTCACGGCCGGCTGTGCCCGGGAGACCGGCCGCGGCCCTCCGCCGCCTCACCCCGGCGGGTCGCCGTACCTCCGATCTGCTAGAACGGTGGTTGCGCCACAAGCTCGCCGGCGCGTTACCAATGCGGGCGGGCACGGCAGAAGGCACGTAGAGGGCACGGCAGATGTTGAAGCTGGACCGGCTGGTGAACGTCCTCGGTGGCTACGGGGCCCGGCTGTGCTGTGCCCCGGCGTCTCGGGACGTGGAACTGCGCAGTGTGGTGGTGCACGATCCGACCGAGACCCGTCCGGCGGTCGGTGACGTGTTCCTGGCGGTCGGCGTGGATTCGGCGGCCGACGCCGTACGGCTGGCGCGGGCGGCGCGGGCCGCCGCGGTGCTGGTGCGCGGGAGCCCGCCACTCGGCGACAGCGTCCTGGCGGACGCCCGTGACGGCGGCATCGCCGTGCTGCTCGTGGAACCGGAGGTGTCCTGGAGCCAGCTCTCCGGCGTGGTGTACGGCCTGGTGCTCGAAGGCCGCGAGACCGAGGCCGGACGCGGGCCGACCGACCTGTTCGCCTTCGCCGACACGCTCGCGTCCGAGATCGGCTACGCGGTGACGATCGAGGACCAGATGTCACGCGTCCTGGCCTACTCAGGCCTACAGCAGACCGCCGACCCGGCACGGCTGGAGACGATCCTGGGCAGACGGGTGCCGGACACCATGCGCCGGCTGTTCGAACGCAAGGGCGTCTTCGCGCACCTGGCCACCTCCGACGAGCCGCTGTTCGTCGACCCCTCGCCGGCGCACGGCCTCAGGGGCCGCATGGTGGTCGCCGTCCGCGCCGGACGCGAACTGCTGGGATCGATCTGGGTCGAGTGCGAACGGCCGCTGCCCGACGAGCGCCGGACCGTCCTGGGTGACGGGGCGCGGGCGGTGGCGCTGCACCTGCTGCGGTCCCGGGTCAGCGCGGACCTCGAACGGCAGGTGGAGTCCGATCTCGTGATCCGGTTGCTGGAGGGCACCACCGACGCACCCGCCGTGATCAGCAGACTCGGCCTGCCCCGGGGCCGGTTCCGGGTGATCGCGCTCCAGGCGCACATCGCCGAGGAGAGGCATGCCGCGGTCCTGCTGGCCTTCGAACGCGCCACCACGGGCTTCGGCTGGTCGCGGCCGGGGCGGAGCGCACTGTTCGGCAACACCCTGTACACGCTGCTGCCCTGCGACAACGACGTCACACCCGCCCGCGACTGGCTCGCCACGATCGTGACCGTCCTGCCGCGGCAGGTCACCGTGTTCGCCGGCATCGGCGGAGCGGCGGAGCCCGCCCAGCTACCCGCGAGCAGGCAGGAGGCCGACGAGAGCCTCGCCCTGCGAGCGGCCCGGCCCGGCGCTGCCCCGGCGGTCGTCTACGACGAGTCGTGGGACGAGATCCTGATGCAACGTCTGCGGGCGGCCGCCTCGTCGGGGCGCCTCCCTGCCCGCGGGCCGGTCGCCGAGCTGACCCGGCACGACGCGGAGCACGGTACCCGCTACATCGCCACGTTACGCGCCTGGCTGGAGGCGCAGGGAGATCTCGCCGTCGCCGCCGGCCGCCTCGACGTCCACCCGAACACCGTCCGCTACCGGCTCCGGAAGATGGCCGAGATCACGAACCTGCAGCTCGAACTGCCGGAGAAACGGCTGGCGATGATCATCGCACTGGCCGCCGGCCAGGACAGACAGCCCTGATTTCCCGGCCTTTGTCGTGACAGGACAAAGCCTCCCCTCCCGCTTGTCCAACACACACAGACCGTTCTCCCGTTCCAGCGGCGATGCTCGTTTCATGCGGGCGATGCCCGCGACAGGCAGAACGTCTCAGAGTGGAGAAATGGTCATGGGTATCGACGGTGGGCCGCGCACGGCAGTGGTGATCGGCGCCGGTGTGGTGGGGCTGTCCACCGCGTGGTTCCTGCAGGAACGCGGTGTGGACGTCACCGTGGTCGACCGCGACGGGGTGGCCTCGGGCGCGTCGTGGGGCAACGCCGGCTGGCTCTCCCCCGGACTGGCCATCCCGCTGAACGAGCCCGGCATCCTCCGCTACGGCCTGAGCTCCCTGCTCAACCCGAGCGCTCCGCTGCACGTGCCGACCACCCCTGACCTGGGGCTGTGGTCCTTCCTCACCCGGTTCGCCATGAACTGCACCTGGAAGTCCTGGGGCCGTGCGGTGAAGGCCAACCTCCCGCTCAACGAGGAGTGCCTGGAAGCGTTCGACGTGCTCACCTCCAACGGCGTCGAGGCCCCCACGGTCGAAGCCCCGATCATGGCCGCGTTCGAGAACCAGCGCCAGGCCGTGGGGCTCCTGCACGAGCTCCAGCGCATCAACCAGTCGGGGCTGGAGATCAAGTACACCGCGTTCGAGGGCGACGACGTCGGGAAGCAGGCACCGCAGCTCTCCCCCCGCGCGAGGGCCGGAATCCGGCTGGACGGGCAGCGCTACATCGATCCCGGCGAGTTCACCCGGTCGCTGGCTCGCGCCGTCGTCGCCCGCGGCGCCACGATCCGCTCCGGTTTCCGGGTGACCGACGTGCGCTCCGGCGTCGACGGGCACACCGTCCTGTCGAGCGAGGGGGACTCCGTCCGGGCCGACGCCGTCGTACTGGCCACCGGTGCCTGGCTGAACGGCCTCGGCAAGGAGTGGGGCGTCCGCGTGCCGGTGCGCGCCGGCCGCGGTTACTCGTTCACCGTGCCGACCGACGAACCCGTGCCCAGCCCGATCTACCTGCCCGCCGTGCGGGTGGCCTGCACGCCGTACCAGGGCAAGCTGCGCGTCGCCGGAACGATGGAGTTCCGTGGCCCCGACGACCCCCTGTACCAGCGGCGTGTCGACGCGATCATCGCGTCCGCCCAGTCGCTGCTCACCGGCGTCTCCTGGGAGGAGCGCACCGACACCTGGGTCGGCCCCCGTCCCGTCACCCCCGACGGACGGCCCCTCATCGGAGCCACCCACACCCCTGGCAGGTTCGTCGCCGGCGGCCACGGCATGTGGGGAATCACCCACGGGCCGATCACCGGGCGCATGCTCGCCGAGCAGATCGTCACCGGCAAGCAGCCCGCGGCCCTGCGCGACTTCGACCCGACGCGCTGACCCCCGTTCCGCCGGCCCGTCGCCGGCGGAACAGATCCATCCTCGTGACTGAGCGGAGGCCGGGCCAACCGGCCTCCGCAGTCTTTTCCATCCTCCTCGGTCCTTCTCCATCCTTCTCGGTCCTTCCCTGGACATGTCCCAGGCAGACGGCTGACATGGATCTGTGCCGTCTCTGACACGCGGACGGGTCAGGGTGCGTGGTGGAGAGACCACCACTGAGGAGGACACCATGGACCTTGCCTTCGAGGCAGAGGGACTGGTCAAACGCTACGGAAAGACGACCGCGCTCGCCGGGATCGACCTGGCCGCCCGGCCGGGCACGGTTCTCGGGGTGCTCGGGCCGAACGGCGCGGGCAAGACGACCGCCGTCCGCATCCTGGCCACACTGCTCCGGCCCGACGGGGGACGCGCCACAGTCGGCGGGCTCGACGTCGTACGGCATGCCGCCAGGGTGCGCCGCCTGATCGGCCTGACCGGGCAGTACGCGTCGGTCGACGACGACCTCACCGGCATGGAGAACCTCGTGCTGATCGGGGAGCTGCTCGACCTGCGCCGGAGTGAGGCGAAGGCCAGGGCGGCAGAACTGCTGGAGAGCTTCGGGCTCGCCGAGGCCGGCGGGCGGCAGGCCAAGACGTACTCGGGCGGCATGCGGCGCCGCCTCGACCTGGCCGCCGGCCTCGTCGGCCGGCCCCACGTCATCTACCTCGATGAGCCGACGACCGGCCTGGACCCGGCCAAGCGGGACGACGTGTGGACCATCATCCGCTCGCTGGTCGGCGACGGGGTCACCGTGCTGCTGACCACGCAGTACCTGGAGGAGGCCGATGCCCTGGCCGACGACATCTCGGTCATCGACCACGGACGGGTCATCGCGCACGGCACGCCGGCCGAACTCAAACGCGTCGTGGGCGGGCAGACGATCCTCGTCCGGCCCGCGGACCAGGCCCGGCTGGCGGACGCCGCCGCCGTCGTCGGCGCGGTGGCCGGCCGTACCCCCGAATCACCCGGCCGCGGTGTGATCACCGTTCCCGTCGAGGGCGACGCCGCGTTCACCGAGATCGTGCGGCGCCTCGACCAGGAGCGGATCGCGGTCACCGAGCTCTCACTCCGGCTGCCCAGCCTGGACGAGGTCTTCTTCACGCTCACCGGACGCCCCGCCCAAGAGGAGGCCGCGGCATGACGCTCACCGTGGAACGCGCACAGGCACCGGCACCCACCCAGGCCCGGCCCTTCGGGCTGGTACGGCACAGCCTCGCGCTCGGCAGGAGGAGCCTCACCAAGACCCTGCGCACCCCCGAGCAGCTACTCGACGTGACACTGCAGCCGATCGTCTTCCTGCTGGTGTACGTCTACCTCCTCGGGGGCGCGGTGGCCGGCTCCACCCACGACTACCTGCAGGTCCTCCTTCCCGCCATCATGGTGCAGACGGTGATGTTCGGCGGGATGGCCACCGGCGTGAACCTCAACACCGACATCGGCAAGGGGGTCTTCGACCGGTTCCGCAGCCTGCCGATCGGCCGCTCCGCGCCGCTGATCGGCTCGGTGCTCGGCGACCTGATCCGCTATTTCGTGGCCGTCGTCTCCCTGCTCGGCTTCGGCTCCCTGATGGGGTTCCGGATCCAGACCGACCCGGTGTCGGCGCTGGCCGCGTGCCTGCTCACGATCCTCTTCTCGTTCTGCCTGAGCTGGGCGTTCGTCATGGTCGGGATGCTCATGCGCCAGCCGGGCGGGGTGCAGGGGGTGGCGTTCCTGGTGCTGTTCCCGCTGACGTTCGGCACCAGCATGATCGCGCCGAAGGAGACCCTCCCCGGCTGGCTGCAGGCATGGGTGGAGGTCAACCCGGTCGCGCACGTGATGGACGCCTCACGCGGCCTGATGCTGGGCGGCCCGGTGGCGACCCCGGTGATGTGGACGCTGCTCTGGTCGGCGGTGTTCCTCGCGGTGTTCGCCCCGCTGGCGGTCCGCGCCTACCGCCGCCGTACCTGATCGAGCGCGGCGGCGCGGTCGAGGGCCCGGCCCCGGGCGTGGGCGGTGGCGTAGGCGGCGTCGCCCAGCCCGTCCCGGAGCCGCCGGGCCAGCCGGGTGATCTCGGGGTTGAACCCGTCGGGGGCGCCGCGGAGCCGCTCGGCGGCGCCGAGGGTCTCCGCCGCCCCGGTCAGATCACCCCGGTGGGCTCGCAGGGCCGCCGCGGCGACGCCGACACGGGCCAGGACCGGCATGTCCTTCCCCGCGAGCGCCCAGTCGACCGCCTCGGCGAGCCGCCGCTCCGCGGTGACCGGGTCGTCCCGCTCCACCGCCAGATGGACCATCGCCTGCAGGATCAGCGCGTGGAACTGCGGGGCGACGAAGGAGATCCTCTCGATGCCGGTCATCGCCGCGCCGTACTGCCGCGCCGCCTCGTCCAGGTCGCCCTCCCGGCGGGCGAGATCTCCCAGGGCGAGCCGGGCGGACGCGACGTTCCGGTGTGACCACTGCCGCTCCGTGGGTTCGGTCATCGCCAGGAGCTCGGCGCGCGCCCTCTCCACGTCGCCCTGCTGCGCCCGCGCGCCGGCGAGCATGATCCGCTGATGGGCGGCGTCGTCGTCGGAGTTGAGCTCGCCCAGCAGCCGGATGGACTCTTCCAGCGCCTCGACGGCCTCGTTGAAGTCGCCGAACACCAGGTGGGTCTCCGCCAGCGAGCTCAGCACCTCGGAGAGCCCCCAGCGGTCCCCCAGGTCCCGGAACTCGACGGCGGCGTCGGTCAGATCGCGGCGCGCGCCCACCTGGTCGCCCTCGTTCTCCAGAACCGCGGCCCTGATCCTGCGGAGCATCGCCCGGGTCCACGGGTCGGGGTGCGACAGCCGCCGCCCGACGGCGGACACACCCAGGGCGGCGTCGTCGGTGAAGATCGCGAGGATGGGTTCGAGCAGGGCCAGGAACGGATGCTCGGTGTCGGCACCGGCGGTGGCGGCCAGCGACCAGAGCCGTTCGACGGTGTCCTCCAGGCTCTCGTGGTTACCGGCGAACACATTGTTGATCATGTGGAGTGCCGTGGCGACCAACCGTCGCTCCGGGGGCACGTCTCCGGGAACGTCAAGGGTGAGACGGAGCCAGCCCGCGGCCTCGGCGTGGTCGCCGCGGATCATCCAGAAGACGCTCAGCGCCGAGGCCAGCCGTACGGCCGTCCCGGCGTCGCCCGCGTCGGCGGCGAAATGGAGGGCGGCGAGCAGGTTGTCGCGCTCGGCGTCCAGCCGGGCCATCCAGACCAGTTGCCGCTCCTCGCGCAGGTAGAGCTCGGCCGTCTCGGCGAGGTCGCGGAAGTACGCCGCGTGGGCGGCTCTGACCTGAGCGATCTCCCCGGCCTCCGCCAGCCGTTCCAGCCCGTACTCCCGGATCGTCTCCAGCATCCGGTAGCGCGGCTGCGGCGCCTCGACCACCTGGAGCAGCGACCTGTCCACCAGCGTGGTGAGCAGGTCCAGGGCCTCACCCGGGGCGGAGCACACCTGCTCGGCCGCCTCCACCGAGATCCCACCGGGGAACACCGCGAGCCGTTCGGCGGACCGGCGCTCATCCTCATCGAGCAGGTCCCAGCTCCACGCGACGACCGCGCGCAACGTCCGGTGCCGGGGCAGCGCCGTACGGCTGCCGCCGGTCAGCAGCCGGAACCGGTCACCGAGACGTTCGGCCACCTGCGGCGCGGTCAGGGAGCGCAGCCGCGCGGCGGCCAGCTCGATCGCCAGCGGCAGCCCGTCCAGCCGGCGACAGATCTCCACCACCGCCGCGACGTTGCCGTCGGTGACCGCGAAGCCGGGCCGTACGGCGGCGGCGCGGTCGGCCAGGAGCCGGACCGCCGGGCTGACCTCGGCCTCCTCGGCCGAGGCGCCGGCCACGGGCAGGCCGAGCGGGGCGACCGGGCACACGACCTCGCCGAGGATTCCGAGGGGTTCCCTGCTGGTGGCGAGCACCCGCAGCTCCGGGCACCGTCCCAGGAGGTCCTCGGCCAGCCGGGCGGCGGCCTCGACCAGATGCTCGCAGTTGTCCAGCACGATCACGGTCTCGGTGCGCGAGAGCGCCTCGACCAGGCGGCTCAGGGTGTCGCGGGGCACCGCCTGGCCGTCGAAGGAGCCCATCTCCCTCGGGCCGAACGTCCCCAGCACCGCCTGCGGCACGTCGGCCGGGTCGGTCACCGCCGCGAGCTCCACGAGCCAGACACCGCCCGGCTGCCGCCCGGCGAGCTCCCCCGCGACGGTGGTCGCCAGCCGGGTCTTCCCCGCCCCACCCGGGCCGACCAGCGTGACCAGCCGCCCCTCCTCCAGCAGCGCGCCGACGCGCTCCACCTCCGCCGCCCGGCCGACGAAGCTGGTCAGGGCGGTGCGCAGGTTGCCGTTCGGCCGGGGCTGCCCCGCCGTACCGGCAGTGGCGCGCGGGGCCGGGTCCGTGCGGAGCAGCGCCAGATGGATCTCCCGCAGCTCCGGTCCCGGGTCGGCCCCCAGTTCGTCGGCCAGCCTGCTCCGGATCCCCTCGTAGGTGGCCAGCGCCTCGGCCTGGCGTCCCTCCGCGTGCAGTGCCCGCAGCAGCAGCCCCTGCAGCCGCTCTCTCAGCGGGTGACGGGCCGCCGGCTCGGAGAGCTCGGCCACCAGGTGGCCGTGGCGGCCGGACGCCAGCTCCGCCTCGGCCCGGTCCTCGATCGCGGCCAGCCGTGCCTCGTCCAGCCCGGCCGCGTGGGCCGTGGCGAAGGAGGCTCCGGCTGCGTCCGCCAGAGCGGGACCCCGCCACAGTGCGAGCGCCTCACCCAGCAGGGCCGCGGCGGCCACCGGATCGCCGCCGCCCAGCGCGCGCCTGCCCTCGCGTGCCAGCCGGTCGAACCGGTGGGCGTCGACGGCGTCCGGCGACAGGTCGAGCCGGTAACCACCCGGAGCGGACCGCAGCACCGACGCGTCCGGCAGGGTACGGCGGAGCCGCGAGACCAGCGACCGCACCGCGTTGACCCGGTCGGCGGGCTGCTCCTCCGGCCAGAGCGCGTCCGACAGCTCCTCGACCGTGACGACCCGGCCGGCCCCCACGGCCAGCCGGACCAGGAGCACGCGCAGCCGGGCGCCCCCGATCTCGACGCTCTGACCGCCCGCCGTCACCTCCAGCGGACCCAGGATGCCCACGCGCATGGAGTCAACTGTCCCACGCCCCGGGGGGCGGGGCAGCAGGGGCAACGAGATCCGCCGCGTACCGGCCCGGGCTCCGGGAAGGGAACGGCGGTCCCGGGTCACTCCGTCGCCGTGCTCCGGCGCAGGCGCGCGGCCAGGCTCGTCAGCCCGCCCGGCATGAAGTACACCATCACGATGAACAGCACGCCGAGCACGAACAGCGGCTCCGACAGCGGTGCCCGCAGCACCGCCGGCAGGCTCGCGACGGCGTCGGAGGTGCCGAGCGCGGCGAGCCGGTGGTCGAGGTAGGTGTAGAGGACTCCGCCGAGCATCGCCCCCCACCTGCTCCCCGTACCGCCGAGCACCACCATGACCAGGAAGCCGAGGGTGAAGTTGGAGGTGGTGATCTGCGGGCTGGACCCGCCGACCAGGAAGAGGTGAACGATCCCGCCGAGCGCCGCCAGGAAGGACGCTACGACGAAGGAGAGCAGGCGGAAGTGGTAGGACGGCAGGCCCAGCACCGACACCCGCAGTTCGTTCTCCCTGATCGCCTGCCAGACCCGGCCGGGCTCGGAGTTCACCGCCCATCCGATGACGGCCAGCACCAGGATCAGGTAGCCGAGGGCGAGCCAGTAGAGGTTGGCGGTGTTGGCCACGCCGGACAGGGAGCCGGGGATCGCCGAGGGCGCGAGCGACAGCCCCTCCTCACCGCCGGTGAGACGGCCCGGGTCGCTCATCACCAGGATGGATCCGACCTGCGCCATGGCGAGGGTCACCATGGAGAAGGCGATGCCGTTCACCCGCAGTGCCACGGCGCCCAGCAGCGCGGGCACCACGAGGCCCACCAGCACGGCCAGCAGGAGGGCGGCGGGCAGCGAGAGGCCGAGCTTGGTCACCGCGATGTTGACGGTGTAGCTGCCCAGGGCGATGTAGAGGGCGTGCCCGAAGGAGAGCAGCCCCGTGCGGCCGAAAAGCAGGTCGTAGGTGGCCGCGAGCCCGGCGAACACCAGGCAGATCGCCAGCAGTTGCAGCGAGCCCGGACTGTTGACCACTCCGGGGAGCAGCCCGGGCAGGTCCAGGGTGGAGAACGGCAGGACCGCCAGCAGCGCGAACACGGCCACCGGTACGGCGCGGCGCACCATGCGCCGCCTGGCCGGCTCCGGGCGCGGCCGGATGTCGTCGACGGTCACGGCTCTCTCCGCCACGGCTGTTCTGATCACGCGACCCTCCCGGCCAGACCGCCCGGCCGGGTCAGCAGGACCACGGCGAGCAAGAGCACGACCGAGGCCTCCCCGACTCCCGCGGCGGCGTAGAAACTGGTGAACTGCTGGACCAGGCCGACCAGGACGGCGGCGACCGCCGAGCCGGTGACCGAGCCCATGCCACCGATGACGACGACGATGAAGGCGAAGATGAGCAGGGAGGTGCCCTGCCCGGGTGAGACGTTGCCGAAGTAGACCCCGGCCAGTGCCCCCGCCAGCGCCGCCGCGGCGCCGCCGATGGCGAACACCAGCGTGAAGGCGGTCCGCACGTTGATGCCGAGCGCGGTGACCATGGTCCGGTCCTCGACGCCCGCCCGCACGATCAGGCCGAAACGGGTGCGGCGCAGGAACAGCTGGATCGCGGCCAGCACCACCACGGCGGCGCCGATCAGCAGGAACCGGTCGTTGGGGACGATCGCGCCGAGGACGCGCGTGGTCTCCCCGGCCCACGCCGGTTTGGGGAACATCAGCGGATCCGCCCCGAAGGTGGCCTGCAGCAGCGCCACCCCGGCCAGGCTGAGCCCGACGGTGACCAGGACCTGCTCGATCGTCCGGGTGTAGAGCGGCCGGATCAGCAGCATCTCGACCAGTACGGCGACAGCCGTACCGGCCACCACACCGAACACGACGGCCGGCACGAACCCGAAGTCCAGATGGGCGGAGGACCACCAGGTGCCGTAGGCGCCGACGGCGAGGAACAGGCCGTGGGCGAAGTTCAGCACGTCGGCCAGGCCGAAGATCAGCGACAGCCCGGACGCGATGAGGAAGTACAGCGCGCCCAGACCGAGGCCGGTGAGCGAGAGGAGAACGATGTTGCTCATGCCACCCCCAGGAGGTCGCGGGTGAGATCGGGGTCGGTGAGCAGCGAGTCGGCGTCCCCGCTGTGGACGACACTCCCCTGCTCGATGACGACGACGTGGTCGGCGATCCGGCGCACCAGGGCGAGGTTCTGCTCCACCAGCAGGATGGGCACGTCGCGGGAGGCGCGCTCCAGCACGTCGGCCACCTCCGTGACGATCCTCGGTGCGAGTCCCTTGGTCGGCTCGTCCACCAGGAGCATCCGGTTGTCGTTGAGCAGCGTGCGGCCGATCGCGACCATCTGCTGCTGGCCGCCCGACAGCGTGCCCGCGCGCTGCGCGCCCCGCTGCTTCAGCTCGGGGAACATCTCGTAGACCAGGTCGTAGCGGTGCGGCCCGCGCCCCCGTTCGGCGAGCCGCAGGTTCTCGGTGACGGTGAGGCCGGCGAAGACGTTGCGGTCCTCGGGCGCGTAGCCCAGCCCCTGACGGACGATCAGGTGGGTGGGCAGGCCGGTGATGTCCTGCCCGTCGAGCCGTACGGTCCCGGTCTTCGGCACGAGGCCGAGCACCGCCTTCAGGGTGGTGGTCTTGCCCGCGCCGTTGCGCCCGAGCACGGCGGTGACGCCCCGGGGGGCGACCGCGAAACCGACCCCCTGGAGGATGTGGGAGGTGCCGATCCGCACGTGCAGGTCGGCGACCTCAAGGAGTGGTTTCACAGGGCCTCCCCGAGGTAGGCGTCCTGGACGACGGGATTGGACATGACCTTCTCCGGCACGTCAATGGTGAGCAGGCTGCCGTGGTGCATGACGGCGACCCTGTCGGCCAGGCCGAGCAGGACGTCCATGTGATGTTCCACCATCAGGACCGTGCGGCCCTCCTGGCGGTGCACGGCCCGGATGACGTCGGTGAGGGCGGGCACGTCCGCCACGCCGACCCCGGCCATGGGCTCGTCCAGCAGGATGATGCGCGGATCGGTGGCAAGCAGGATGGCGATCTCCAGCTTGCGCTTGTCCCCGTGGGACAGCGATCCGGCGGTCTCCGCCGCCCGGTGGTCGAGCCCCACACGTTGGAGCGCCTCCGCGGTGGCGAGCCACGCTCCGTTGTCCGACTCGGCTCTCCGCCAGATCCGCAGGCACGTGCCGCGGTGGGCCGCCGCGGCCAGCCGTACGTTCTCCGCCACCGTCAGCGCCGGGAAGACGCTGGAGGCCTGGAAGGTACGGCCGAGGCCGCGCCGCGCCCGCCGGTGCGGCGCCGTATGCGTGACATCGACCTGGTCCAGTTCGACGGTGCCGGCGGTCGGCCGGATCAGCCCCGAGATGAGGTTGAACAGTGAGGTCTTGCCCGCGCCGTTGGGCCCGATCACGGCGACGAACTCACCCTCGGCCACGTCGAAGCCGACATCCGAGACGATGTGGGCTCCGCCGACCGCCCAACCGAGGCCGCGCACGCGCAGGACCGGCTGGGCGGGGGCGGTCACGGCGCTCGTCACTTCTGGGTGACCGGGGGTGCGACGGCGTCGGGTTCGAGCTTCTGGACCAGTTCGGCCGTGGGCGCCGCGCCGCCGGTCAGCTTGGCCTGGAACATCGGCTGGAGCAGCGCGTGGTCCTCAGCCCTGATGGTGAGCTTGCCCTTGACGCCTTCGAAGCTCCAGCCGGCGAGCGCCTGGGCCATCTTGTCGGGGTCGCTGCCCTGCTCCGCGGCGTGCACGATCATCTGCGCGGCGGTGAAGCCGTCGCCGGTGAACAGGTCGACCGTGCCGCCCGCCTTGGTGACCTCCTCGGTCATGGCCTTCTCGACGTCGGTGCCCGCCGCCCCGGCGAAGTAGTGCGACAGGAAGTTGACCTTGTCCGCCACCGGGCCGTAGGTCGGCCAGGTGGCGGCGATGTCCAGGCCCGTGACGACCTTGGTGGCGTCGAAGACGCCCTGCTGGCCGAGTGCGGTCCACATGGCCTGCGCGGTCGTGCCTGCCCAGGCGACGAACAGCAGGTCCGGCTTGGCCTCCTTGGCCTGGGTGGCGAACGGGGTGAAGTCGGTGGCGCTCGCCGGGACGAGCAGCGGCTCGACCGTGGCTCCCTTGGCGCCCAGAACCGCCTGCACCCCGGCCACGTTGGCCTGTCCGAACGCGCTGTCCTGGCCGAAGACGACGATCTTCTTCCCCTGGACGTCGCCGATGAAGGCGGCCGCGGTGCTGATGTCCTGGGAGGTCTGCCGCCCGGACCGGAAGGTGTGGTCGCCGATGCCGGTGACCGCGTCGGTGGCGGCCGGGCCCGAGATGAACAGCACCTTGTTCTGCTCGGTGATCGGAGCGACCTGCGTGGCCACGCCGGACGAGGTCGACCCAGCGATGATCTTATAGCCCTTGCCGATCAGGTCCTTCGCCGCCGACACGGCCTTGGCCGGGTCTCCGGCGTCGTCGACCTCGGTGACCTCGATCGCCTGGTCGCCGACCTTCTTGCTCCCCTGCGTGGCGTAGGTGAGCCCCGCCTGGAATCCCTCCAGGTACTGCTTGCCGTACGACGCGAGCGGGCCCGACTTGGAGTAGACGAGGCCCACCTTGATCGACTCCGTGGACGTGGCGCCGTCGCCCCCCGAACCGGCGGTGTCCGGGCTGCCGCACGCCGCGGCGAGGAGCAGGGCCGTCCCGGCCACCACCGCGGGCAGCCGGCCCGCGTAACTCTTTCGACCCATGGTCAACTCTTTTCTACCGGCATCGAGGAGATCGGGGAAACTTCAGGCGAACAACCTGACCGCATTGGCCGAAAGGCTAGGAGAAGCCCTGGGGCGGTTCCATGTGCCGCACACCCACAACCCGCCGGGAAGTGATGTTAGTACGGGCCATCCGGCGGCAGGCCGGTTGGACCGCGGCGGGCGGCGGGCGGGGGGCGTGAGGGGGTTATCGCCTCCGGCCGATATGTCGCCGGGCCACATCGGGACCGGGTCCGCAGGGAGACAGGTCCCGTCCGGGGCCGCGCCCTCAGGAGGGGAAGCCGTACCGTCCGTGGAGGCGGACGAAGTTGGCCAGTGTGAGGACCTGCCGGCGCTCCAGCCCGGTTACGGTGCGCTGGAACAGGACGACCTCCTCCCTCCCGCCCGGTCCGATCGGCTGGACGAGACGGCCGCCGGGCCGGAGCTGTCCGACCAGCGGCGGGGGGACCTCGGGGAAGGCGGCCGACACGAGGATGCCGTCGTAGGGAGCGCGGTCCGGCACACCGCGGCTGCCGTCCCCGACGAGCAGCTCGACATTGCCGGTACCGTGCCGGGCGAGGTTCCGGCGGGCCTGCCGGACCAGATCCGCCCACAGGTCGATGGTCACGACATCGGCGGCCAGGCGCGCGAGCAGCGCGGTCTGGAAGCCGAGGCCGGTGCCGATCTCGAGCACGTGTTCCTCCCCGGCGAGACCGAGTCCTTCGATCATCCTTGCCGACAGCGAAGGCTGCGTGGTCACCAGCCCGTGCCCGATCGGGATGGGCTCGTCCTCGTAGGCGATCGCCGTCTGGTCCGCGGGGACGAATCCCGCCCGTGGCGTCGCGCGCACGGCCTCCAGCAGACGCTCGTCGCGGACGCCCATCGCCCGGATGGCCCGGACGAGATCTTCGGGAGAGGTGCCTCCGGTCATGTCCACCACGCCTATGTTCGCCGGAGTGTGAGCGTGCCGTCCCGCTCGAGGCCGACCCGTGAGCCGAAGCCACGGCCGACCTCGTCGAGAACCGCCTGAAGCCACTCGGAGTCTCCGCTTGAGGCGTGGTGGAGACGGATCTGACGGGCCTGCATGGGCACCATCCGCAGACCGGCCAGCCTTCCCGACTCCGGCTCCACCGACACGAAGTACAGCAGCCGCAGGTCGTCCCGGTACTCCTCGTAGCCGGGGATGCCCTCGTAGTCGTCGATGAAGTCACCGCAGCCGTACAGGATGAGCCTGTCGCGGTATACCTCGACAGGCCGGGGATGGTGCGAGGAGTGCCCGTGCACGATGTCGGCACCGCCGTCGACCAGACGGTGCGCGAAGCGCGTCTGATCCCTGGGAACGTCGTAACCCCAGTTGGAGCCCCAGTGGATGGAGACCACCGCGACGTCACCGGGGCGCTTCACCTGCCGCACCCGGCCGGTCACCTCGGCCGCTGCGGCGTCCGACAGCTCGGGGACGAAGTCGACACCGGCGCGGTCCGGAGCCGCCGCCCATTCCGGCGGAACGCCGCTGGATTCCGTCCCGCAGGAGAAGACCAGGACCCGCCCGCCCCCTTCGACGGTGACGATCGCCGGTCGCCGCGCCTCGTCCGCCTCCCGGCCGGCCCCCACCGCCCGCAGCCCCGCACCGGCCAAGGCGTCGAGCGTCTCCTCCAGACCCAGGTGGCCGAAGTCCATGACGTGGTTGTTCGCCAGCACGCAGGCGTCGGGCTGGGCGACGGCCAGGCAGGGCAGGTTGGCCGGACTCATCCGGTAGTGCACGGCCTTCCCCGCGGCGAACTCGTCGCTCCGCGTGACGCTCGTCTCCAGGTTCACCACCCGGACATCGGGCGCGACCTCCTCCAGCACCCGCAGGGCGTCCCCCCACGGCCAGGAGAAGTCGACCGGGGAGGGAATCGGGCCGTTCACCGCCTCCGCCAGTTCAACGTAGGCCCAGGCGTCCCGGATATATCTCTCCTGTAACGCCGGATCACCGGGGTACGGAAGGATCTGGTCGACGCCGCGGCCGAGCATGACGTCACCGCAGAGGAACAACGTCACCGGACCGGTGCCCATGTCTCCATGCTAGACGCGACCCGGCTTCCGCCTCCCCCAGATCACGCGTGGCCCGATCGGCGACCGCCGGGAGGAAGATGACGGCGACCGGCCAGAGGATCAACCGAGGGTCGCGGCGCCTCCGTTGCGGACGATCCAGGCCGCGTAGTGGGGGCGTTCGGCGATCGCCTCGCGGTGTGCCTCCATCGCGAACTCGGCCAGTTCCTGGGCGCGCCGGGCGAGCGGGCCGTCGCGGCGCCAGGCCACCAGGTGCCGCAGCCACAGCGGGTTCCCGGCGAGCGGGCGCACCACGATCCCGGGACCGTCCTGCACCGTGGCCTGGCAGGGTGAGACCGCGTGGCCGCCGGCGACCAGCTGCCGGATCATCGCCTGCTCGCTCATGCTGTGCGGGACCCGGGGCGTGAAGCCCGCCTCCTGGCAGGCGGAGTAGACGCATTCCGGCCAGCCGCCGCCGTCGGGCGGCGAGATCACCCAGTCGTCGTCGGCGAGGTCGGCCAGGTTGACCTCCTCCTGGGCGGCGAGCCGGTGCCGGCTGCTCATGAGAACGAAGACCGGCTCGGTGGCCACCAGGCGCATGCCGACCGAGGGAAGGGCGGGCAGCTCGTTTCCCGGGTAGTCGACGAGGGTGGCCGCGTCGAGGCGGCGGGAGGCCAGCAGGTCGAGGAGGAGCCGGGGAGAGTACTCGGTGTGCACGGTGATCGACACGCCGGGGACGTCGAAGAGCCGGGCGAGCAGGCCGGACAGCACGGGCGTCACGTATCCGCCGATGCGGGCGAGGTTCGGCTGGCCGTCGTAGGCGCTGACGCCGGTGATCAGCTCGTCCACGGTGAGCAGGATGGACCGGGCCCGGGTCAGCACGAACTGGCCGAAGGGGGTCGGGGTGATGCCGAGGCGACCGCGCCAGAAGACCTGCCCGCCGAGCGCCCCCTCGACCCGCTGAAGCTGGGCGGTGAGCGCGGGCTGCGACACCCCGACGGCGGTGGCCGCCCGGCTGAGACTCCCGGCGTCGGCGATGGCGCAGATCACGCGCAGGTGACGCAGCTCCAGCTGCACGGCAGCCCCTCCTCTCACCCCTATAACACAAGAACTATACCTTTTCGGGATTAGCAGGACATTTCGAAGGTCACGCATGGTGGACGGCACATCAGACCGATATGTGGAGCCATAAATCCAGAGTTATCCCTGTTTGGGATGTGCGCCCGGGGGCGCCGACGCACGATAGTGCAGGGACGCTCCGATTGGTGTCTCTGGAGGTTCCCCCCGCCATGCGTATCACCAGGCCGCTCACGGCCTTGGCGGCCGTCTCGATGACCGCTGCCTTACTCACCGTTCCCGTGGCACCCGCCGGCGCCGCCGTCGGCAGTGCCACCGTGGTGCCGCTCCAGGTCACGGGAGACCCCGCCAAACGGTTCAATCTGATCATCATGGGCGACGGCTACACCGAGGGCGAACAGTCCACGTTCGCCGCCGACACCGACCAGCAGCTCAACGTGATGTGGTCGATCGAGCCGTACAAGTCCTACCGCAACTACTTCAACGTCTACCGGGTGGACATCGTCTCCGGCGAGTCCGGCATCAGCTGTGACCCCGACCTGACCTCCGCGAAGAAGAACACCCCGCTGAACATGGGTTTCTGGGGCGGCTGCAACCCCACCAGCGTCCAGCGGCTGATCACCATGAGCAACTCGGCGGCCAACTCGTACGCCAACCTGGTGACGGGGACCAGCAGCGGCAACCGGCAGATCCTGGCCCTGGGCAACAGCGGGACCTACGGCGGAGCCGGCGGCGCCTACGCCACCTCCTCGGGCCACAACTCGATGTCGGCCCTCATCGCGCCGCACGAGATCGGCCACTCGCTGGGCGCGCTGCAGGACGAGTACACCTACTACACGCGCGGCGTGGACGGCGGCGCCTACACGGGATCCGAGCCCAGCTCCACCCACCACACCCTGCTGACCGAGCAGCAGATGAAGGACCAGAAGAAGAAGTGGTGGCGCTGGCTGGGAGAGCCGAGCGAGGCGGGCGGCACCATCGGCCGCCACGAGGGCGGCCTGTACTACAGCAGCGGCGTCTGGCGGCCGAGCGAGCACTCGATCATGAGGACGCTGGGCTACTACTACGACCAGGTCAGCCGTGAGATCATGACTCAGAAGATCTCCGCCAAGGTCGGCCTCATCCAGGACAGCACGCCCACGGCGTCGCGGGTCGGCGCCGACCGGGTGCTCTGGGTGGAGCCGCTGCACCCCAACAGCCACTCGCTGACCACCACGTGGAGCGTCGACGGCACCGAACTGCCGGGCGACCGCACCACACTCGACCTCCGTACGCTGAACCTGCCGTCCGGCACACACACGGTGAAGGCGACCGTCGTCGACCCGACCGGCTTCGTGCGGGACCCCGCCATCCGCTCCGGCGCTCTCACCGCGACCCGCACCTGGACGGTGGACACGGCCGTGACCACCACCCCCGCCGCGGTCGGCGCCGGTCTGCTCTCCTCCACGCCCACCGGCCGCGCCGTCGGCCGCGACGAGGTGGTCTACGCCGAGACCACCCACCCCGACGACAGCGTCCCCGCCGTCACCTGGGCGCTGGACGGCGCGCGGCTTGACGGCAGCGACGAGAACCTGGATCTGAGAGGGCTCACGCTCACCCCCGGCAACCACACTCTCACCGCCACCTCCGGCGGCGACACGCGGTCCTGGACCGTCGACAACACGCTGCCCACGACCGGATACGAACTCTCCGAGCCGTTGGTCAAGTCCGGCGACGCCTACGTCTACAACGGCCCCTTCACCATGAAGCTCACCGGCGGCGACGACCAGGACGGGTACGTCGTGCACGAATCCCGCGTGGACGGCGACGGCTGGTTCAACTACTTCGGCTGGCCGACCTCCGCCGACCTGCCGTGGGCGTTCAGCGAGAGCGGCACCGTCATCGACAGCCTCACATACGGCAAGCTGCCCCGCGGCAGGCACACCGTCGAATATCGCTCGATCGACCCCAGCGGCAACTACGGCACGGCCAAGAGCTTCACGGTCACGACCCTCGCGGCGCCGCCCGCCTGCACCACCACGATCACCGGCACGAAGAACGGCTCGCTCTCCGTCCGCTCCGGCGTCACCTGCCTGAACGACGCCCAGGTCAACGGTGGGGTGACGGTCGGTTCCGGCGCGTCCCTGGTGGTGAACGGCGGCACGATCAGCGGAGCGGTCACCGCGTCCGCCGCCGCCGAGGTGCACCTGCTCAAGGCGCGGGTCAACGGTGCGGTCACCATCTCCGGCACCACCGGCCAGCTGATCATCGCCAACTCGGACCTCAAGGGCGCCGCGGTGCTGACCGGCAACACCACGACCGACGCCCTCGTCATGGCGGGCACCAGCATCCACGGCGCGCTGTCCTGCAGCGGCAACACGCCCGCGCCGTCCAACGCCGGGGTGTCCAACCAGATCACCGGTAGCGGCCAGTGCGCCGGTCTCGTCGACGACCCGCGGCCCAAGGCCCGGGACAGGTCCTACGAGGCCGTACAGTCCAGCGACGTCCCCGAGAAGGGCGTCGACGAGCACGACGACTGACTGTGAGGATGTGGTGAATGGCATCGCTCGACGGTCTGACCCTCCGGCCGGCTGACGCTCACCGCTGACAACCAGACAGGCGGGGCGCCCCTCACCACCAGGTGAGGGGCGCCCCGCCCGCATGTCGCAGGGGATCGCCCCGACTCCCCGCGGGGACGGCGACGGCCATCCCGGCCCCGGGCGCCTGCACCGCCTTCGATCAGACGGGACGCCACACGCAGCGCACGTCCGGCTCGCGTTCCTCGTTGTCCCGCCCGTCGGTCCGCTCGACCTCGACGAAACCGTGCCGTCCGTAGAACCGCCGCGCCGGTCCGTTGACCTGGAACGTCCACAGCTCCAGCCCGCCCGGCCGGAGCTCCTTGGCCAGCGCGACGAACCGGTCCCCGATGCCACGGCCGCGCCAGGGCGGATCCAGATAGAGCTGGTCCAGGTGGTCGTCGTCGAGCACCATCATCCCGACCACGGAACCCTCCGCTGCCGCCACCCAGGTTCCGCAGGACGGCACGACCACGTGCCGGAACCAGTCACGCACCTGCTCGTCGGTGTGCGCCCGGCGGACCGTCGGCAGCGCCGCCGCATAGGAGCGCAGCCACACCTCGGCCACGGCAGAGGCGTCGGAACCGTCCGCGCGCCGGATGACGACCTCGTTGATACTCACGGTCAGGCACCATCGCAGAAGCACGACCTCCGCGCATCCGAATTTCCGGCGAGCACGTGGAAGCCCCGGCACACGACAGACGCCCGCCCCCGAAGGTCCGGGGACGGGCGCCTGTCACTTGCCGGGTTACGGCTTTACCGCTTTACGGCTTTACGGCTTTACGGCTTTACGGCGGGCAGCTTGCCGAAGCCGATCTGGTCGACCTCGTTGTTGCCGCTCCGGTTGTCCAGGGTGACCACGAGCCAGCCCTTCGCCGGCGTGGCCGCGAGCCTCGCCTGGTCGACGGTGAGCTGGATGGTGGACGAGGCGCCGGGGTTGAGCTCCACGTAGGCCCCCGTCGAGATCGCCGGGGCGAAGGCGTCGAACACCGCCGACTCGGTCTCGTCGACGAGGCCCTCGGGAACCTGCGAGAAGCCGGCCGCCGAGTAGGTGAAGCGGGAGGCGCCTTCGGTCAGGCCCACCTGGGAGGCGAGGACCGGCATCAGCAGCGTGCCGCCGTTCATCGGAGCGGTGGCGACCCACGCGTCCACCAGGGACCCGTCGGCCGTGAAGACGAACGTGGCGAACCGGCCGTCGAAGCTACCCGTGGTGACCACGCCGTAGTCCGCGCCGACCAGGAAGTAGTCGGGCACCCCGTCACCATTGGAGTCGATCGGGATGTCGAACTCGTTGGCCGACGCGTTGGACCAGCGGCCCCGGGTGTTGATCGCGAAGACCAGCGCCCGGTCGGTGTCGTCGCCGCCGAGCTCCGAACCGGGGAGCGACTGCACCCCGACCGCGCGGATGTCCATCGAGCCCTCGGCACCCTTGACGTCGGCGGGGTCGGTGATGCCCCAGGCGTAGAAGTCCGCGGCACCGGAGTGCTTACCGTCGTTCTTCACCTTGACGGAGGTCACGAGCCCGCCGTTGCCCGGGGTGTACTTGTCCGGCTTGGAGGAGCTCACCTTGGACTCGGCGTCCGGGACGAGCAGGAACGCGGCCCGCAGCGGGTAGACGCCCTCGGCGGCCTTCCGCGGCGTGGCGGTGACCGCACCCTGGATGTGGACGACCGTGCCGAAGTTGGAGTCCTCGGCGGCGGGGAGCGCGGCCACCGCCTGGGCGCTGAGCGACAGCGTGACCCGCACCGTGCGGCTGCTGTTCCCGTTCACGGTCACGTTCGCCGGGGAGACCGCGACCTGCGCGCCGTAGGACTGGCCGTTGAACGCGGCGGCCAGGTCGTAGGTGACCGAGGCCTTGCCGGTGTTGCGGATGGTGAAGTCCTCGCTCTGCTTGAACGCCCCGCTCATCCTCTGCAGGCCGAACGACAGGTTGCCCGCGTCGTGCTTGGTCTCACCCACCACGGAGGCGCCGACCGCCTGCCGGACGGACACGACGCCGGAGCCGGCGACCCTGGCGGTATAGTCAACGATCTTGGAGGTGGCGTCGGCGGTGCTGACGATCGCGGCCTTGATCTGGCCCGGCTTCCAGCGCGGGTGGGCCTCCTTCACGAGCGCGGCCACACCGGCGACCATCGGAGAGGCCATCGAGGTGCCCGAGATCGTCGCGGGACCCGAACCGGTGCCGACCCCCGTCGAGACGACCGCGACGCCGGGCGCGGTCACGTCCGGCTTCACCGAGCTGGTGCCGTTGCCGGGACCGCCCGAGGAGAAGGAGGCGAGCTGGGCGTAGGCGGGGTTGGGAACGGTCAGCGCCGACAGCGTGGTGCTCTTGCCGTCCAGCGCGGTGGCCGCGGCGCGGTCGGTGCTCTTGATGCCGAGGAACGGGATGGTGACCGTGTACGCCTCACCGGTGTCCGGGTCGGACGTGATCATGCCTTCCAGGGACGGGTAGGCGGCGTCAGTGTTGATCATCGCGACCGCGGCGGCGCCGGCCTTCTGGCCGAGGATGGCCCGCTTGACCCGGGCACAGGTGCCACGCAGCGTGATCACGAGCTTGCCGGCGACGCCACCCGGGTAGGCCGCGTAGTCGGCCAGGTCACAGCCCAGCGACACCGGGCCGGACGGGTAGCTGGTGCGGAGCACCGCTATCGGCAGCGTCCCGGAGGGCAGGGGCGCCTCGTTGGAGTTCTGCGCGACGACCTCGACACCGTCCGCCGAGATCTTCGCGGCGGGCAGCTGGTTGCGCGCGACGTCGAAGGCGGCCACCGAGATGGCGCTCGGGGCGACGGCGGGGGCTCCGGTGATGTAAGCGTTCGGTCCCGAGTTGCCGGCCGAGGCGACGACGGTCACGCCCGCCCGGGTCAGCGTCCGCACGGCCTGCGCGGAAGGCTCGTCGAGACGGCCGAAGGGCGAGCCGAGCGACATGTTGACGACGTCGGCGCCGTCCTTGAGAGCCCGCTCCATGGCCGAGACGATGACTTCCTCGGTCGCCGAACCGTCGCAGCCGAAGACGCGGTAGGCCAGCAGCGAGGCCTTCGGCGCCATGCCGGGTCCGACCTTGAAGGCCCTGGTGTGCGTGGTGGAGTCGTACGGGCCGGTGTAGGTCCTGCCGTCGGCGTCCACCCCGAAGCCCGCCGCGCTGCCCGCCACGTGGGAGCCGTGGCCGTCGCAGTCGAGCGGGTTGGGGTCGGGCTTGGGCGCCGAGTTCGGGTCGTTGCCGTCATAGTCGTCGCCCACGAAGTCGTACCCGCCGATGACCTTGGCGGTGGGGAAGGTACCCGGCTTGATAACGACGCCGTCGTTGCCCTCGAAGTCGGCCGGGTTGCCCGAACCGCCGAAGTTGGCGTGGGTGTAGTCAATCCCGGTGTCGATGATCGCGACCTTGATGCCCGCGCCGGTCTTGCCGAGGTCCTGCCAGGCTTGCGGGGCACCGATGTAGGTGGCGGCGGCCGTGTTGTCACGGCTGAACGTGCGCACCGGGTTCACGGAGACGACCTCGGGGGTCTGCTCGAGTGCCGCCAGGCTGCGCACCGGGATCGTGGCGGCGATTCCGTTGAAGCTGTCGGTGTAGGTGGCGAGGACCTTTCCGCCCTCGGACTTCACCTTCTGTTCGACGCCCTGCTGCTTCCTCTGGAGCGAGGAGCGCAGAGACGGCTTGTCGACGGACGTGCCGGCCTCCTCGGCATCGGCCACGGCGTCACCGACCGGCGTGCCGCTGACCTGGATGAGGACCTTGAGCTGACGGGCGGGATCCAGGGCGGCGGGTTTGAACTTCGTGTAGTTGAATGCGTCCTCCAGATGTTCGAATCTGGACGGGCGGGGGGAGTCTGCGGTCGCCGGAGACGGGATCACCGTCAGCGGAGCGGCGATACCCGCGGACGCGAGCACTGCAAGCAGCAGGCGCCTCTTCACGATCACCTCATGAGGGGATGAAGGAACAGATGTGATCAGAAGCGTGACCCTGTTACACAGGGCGTTGAACCCCTCTTCCGTAACAAAAAGAACACAAGATCCGTAAAGACGGATGTTGAGGGATTAGGCGGACAATTCGCGCGGCAGCGGAGCCGTATTCGACAACGGGATGGCTTGTCAGGGCAAGCCTGACACCATATAGTCGCGATCACTCCGTCAGGCACAGCCTGACAATCCCTGATCTGGAGGACCGCATGCCCGCCCCCTCGCTCGAGGACCAGAAGATCAACTGCTCGTTCTGCACGAAGTCGAAAGACGACGTGGAAAAGGTGATCGCCGGTCCAGGCGTCTACATCTGCAACGAGTGCGTGCAGTTGTGCAACGCCATCCTCGGCACGCAGCCCGAACCTTCGGCGGGGGCCGAGATCCCCTGGCTGGACAGCATGACCGACGAGCAGATCCTCGAGCTCCTGCCGCGCATCGCCACCGTGAGCGCCCAGGTCGACGCCAACCTGCAGGTCTGGGTGGACCGGCTGCGCGACCGGGGCGTCACCTGGGCAAGGATCGGCGCCGCTCTGGGCATGGCACGGCAGTCAGCCTGGGAGAGATTCTCCGGAGAGGAGTGACCGGGGACCGTCCGCGCGAGACGGACCCCGGCTCCATCCGCGGCCGGTGGTGTAGTCGACGCGAGGCCTACCCCTCGGCGGCCGGCCGGTAGGTGCACACCTGCACGCCCGCGCCGCTGGTGGCCGCGGAGACCAGCTCGAGCGTGCGCAGCGCACCGTCGCCGGGGAAGATCGTCTTACCGCCGCCGAGGATCACCGGCATGATCATGAGCCGGAGCTCGTCGACCAGGCCCTCGCGCAGGAGGGTGCGCACGAGCGTGGGGCTCCCCATGACCAGCAGGTCGCCGCCGTCGGTCTCGTGCAGCTTCCGGATGCCGGCGACGGCCTCGTCGCCGGGGATGCGTGTGGTGTTGTCCCACGTCAGCTCGCCGTCGCCGAGCGTCTCGGACACGACGTACTTCGGGATGGCGTTCATCTGGTCGGCGAACGGGTCGCCGGCTCGCTCGGGCCACGCCGCGGCCATCGTCTGCCACGTGCGGCGCCCGAACAGCAGCGCCTCGGCCTTGGTCATCGCGTCGGAGAAGGCACCGCCCACCACCTCCGGATCGAAGAACGGGTGCGACCAGCCGCCGTGGGCGAAGCCACCGTCGGTGTCCTCGCCGGGTCCGCCCGGCGCCTGCACGACGCCGTCCAAGCTCATGAACTCAATGATCACGATACGCATGAGACTCGCTCCTCTGGGGTTGTGCTGCTGAGTTCTGATACCACTGATCTGGACGGGCACGCGCACGCCCGGATCGCCACGGACTGATCGGGACCGGCCGGTCAGCCGAAGCTCTCGGCCGTCCAGGCGTCCCACGCGGCCTGCTCGTCGCGGCCCGCGAAGTTCTGGTGGCCGAGCACGAGGACGTCGCCGCGGGCGGCGCCGGAATGGATGAACCGGTACAGGCCCTCGTCCGCCCGGATGCCCAGGTTGACGGGCAGGTTCGCGTGGTAGACGACCCCTGCGGAGCCGTCCGGGAGCCGGACGTCGTCGCCCTCGCCGACGTCCGGCGTGACGCCCAGCGCCTGGGTGACGGTCTTCCAGACGGCGTCCGGGCCGCCCGCTCCGGGCCGGACGACCGTGGTGACCGACGGGGTGCGGCCGGTGAAGTACGTGAGGTACTGCTTGAGGGTCTCCAGGTAGATGGGCCAGCCGGCCTTCATCGCCTCGAACTCGGTCTCCCAGTCGTCGCCGAGCATGCCGCTCTGCACGAGCCGCAGCACGGTCGTGCCGCCGCCGCGCCCCTCGATGAGGTACTCCAGCGCCATGAACCGGCCGTCGGGGGCCTGCGCGCTGCGGGTCGCCAGGCGGGTGCCCGGCTCGTAGGCGGTGATCGTGGCCCGCTCGGTGTGGCCCATCATCGTGAGGTCGGCGGGACCGCCGGCGGACGTGCCGAGCTCGGTGCGTCCCATGAACCAGGAGTCGACGCCCGGCCCGGTCGCGATCGCGTCCCAGACCTGCTCGGGAGTGGCGCCGAGCTCGATCTCCTGGCTCAGCTCGAACGGGTGCGTCATCAGGCTTCCTTCATGCTCGGGTGGACGGCGACGACGATCCGGTGGTCGCGGCCGTGCTCGGCGGACTCGTCGTGGTACTTCGACACCAGGGCCGTGACGGCCCCGGCGAGATCCTTGGTGAACGCGGCCCGGTCGGCGGCCGAGGCGAAGCGCACCTCGCCGTCGATCGCGAAGGTCGCGACGCGCTTGCGCGCCCGGGCGGCGCCGGTGATGAGCGCCCCGACGTCGCGGACCAGCCGGGCCGCGACGGCCAGCAGCCAGCCCGCCGACAGCTGGTCGGGGGAACGGGCCGGGTCGGGCTCGACTGACGCCAGCGCGGCCGGGGAGATCACGTAGGAGGCCGCGGTCGCACGCATGATGCGTTCGTTGACGTTGCCCTTGCGCCGCTCCTCGATCATCTCGACGAGCCCGTGCGCCTCGAGCGTCTTCAGGTGGTAGTTGACCTTCTGCCGGGGCAGGCCGACCTTGGCGGCCAGCATGGTCGCGGAGCCGGGCTCGCTCAGTTCGGCCAGCAGCCGGGCCCGGATGGGGTCCAGCGAGACCTCGGCGGCGGCCGGGTCCTCGATCACGGCGATGTCCTGCATGGCCACAAGCTATAGCCGACAAATTAACTTGTCAAGGACATTATATTTTCCGGTTTGTCGGCCTTCCCCGGGCTCAGGTCTGGGCGAGCCCGCAGGAGTCGGCGCCGGCCTCGATGATGTTGCCGCCGTAGGTAAGAGGGACCGGCACACGCTCCCCGAGCTCACCTACGGAGCCAGTTGCCGGCTACCGGATCATCAGGTTGAGCATCACCGTCAGGAGGACCGAAAGCAGCAGGGACACGACAATCATCGTCAAGCAGCCGGCCCAACCGCCAAGAAACCTGATCTCCGTGTTCCCGATCCGCATGCCATCGCGCTACCCGGCGACGGCCGAGGAAAACCGGCTCCTCATCAGCCGGTAGGCGGATCGGCGAGCCCCGCGCGGTCGAAACGCTCCATGAGGCTGGGCTTACGCAGATGCTCCTGCCGCAGGATCGTGAAGCGCCGCGTAAACCCGTCGAGGCGGTCGGCACGCTGGGCCACAGCCCGCAGATCCTGGAGAAGCTCGACGGCCGCGTCGTATTCGGCCGCCTTCTTGGCGCCGATCATCGTGTCGACGCGCAGCCAGGCTCCGTCCTCATCCCGGGCCAGCGTTTCCAGCCACTTCTCCCGGGCCAAGGCCCGCTCCCGTTCGGCCGGTGCCGAATGGGCACTGCGGACATGGGAGCTAACGGTCAGCACAACTGCAGGTCAGCGGCCATTCTGATCATGTAGTTGGGGTTCAACTCGGGCCGGCGACGAGACCGCCTATTCGATCCTCGAAGACCTGAGCACCGGCGACGACTTCGCGGCCCTGGCGGCGACCGTCATCCTGGACTTCCGGCCCTAGCTCACATCGGGCCGTCCGTCATCGTGGCGACGGCTCGCGGTGAACCCCTGAATCGCCGCCGTAACCAGATTGACCAGCGCCGCCGCCAGCGGAACCCACTCGGTGAGATCGTGCATCTCGTATCCTTTCTTCGTCGGTGGGGTCAATGGCAGCGGCGGGCGTGAACTCCGGCAGCAGATGCGAACGAACCCGGATAAGCCCCCGCGTCGACATGCGGATTCCGGAAGGATCGGCCAAGTCCGCCGAAGTTCGGCCACAGCCGCCGACCTGGCCAGCATCGGAGCGTCGCGTTATGCAACAGCAGCCGGATCCGGCCGGGGTGCACACTCTCCCGGAACTCGCCGAGGCGCTTCAGACGCTGCGTGCGGGCCGCACCTACAAAGACCTCGACCGGGCCGCCGCACCGGAAAGGCTGCCCAGCAGCACCCTCAGCGACATGCTCAACTCGGGCCGTTCCACGGTCGAAACCCTGGAACTGTTCCTCCGGGCCTGCGGCGTGCCCCGCGAACAGCACGCGGCCTGGCTGTCTGCCCGGGAAAGGGCGACGAGCGCGAACCTTCCAGGAACAGCCGGTCTTGTACGAGTCGCGGATGCCGACCCCCGAAGACTGGGCGTCCACGCGGCGATCGACGCACCGGGAGCAACCGGCGACCTCCCCGCCTACTTCACCCGGGACACCGACCTCGACCCGAAGGGCATCCGAGCCCGCATCGCCCAAGCCACCGAAGGACGAGGCGGCATGATCGTGCTGGTCGGCTGGTCATCGGTCGGCAAGACCCGCTGCGCCTACGAGGCGATCCGCGAACTGTTGCCTCAGTGGTGGCTCCTGCACCCGGCCGACGCGGAGCAGATCCGCCAAGTCGCGCATCAGCCGCCAGCCAGGTTGGTGGTGTGGCTGGATGAACTTCAGCGTTTTCTCGGCGGCTCTGACGGCCTTACCGCCGCAATCGCGCGTGCTCTGATGGACAGAGGAGCACTGCTGGTCGCAACCCTCTGGCCCGACCGATACACCACGTACACGATCAGGCCGAAACTGGGGCAGTCAGACATTAATGCCACAGAGCGGGAGCTTCTCGGGCTGGCCTATGTCATCCACCTAGACCAAGCTCTCGCTGCCGGCGAGCGGCAACGGGCGGAAGAGGTGGCCCACGACGACGCGCGCGTTGCCCTGGCCCTCAATTCGCAGGATTACGGTCTCACCCAGGTCATTGCCGCCGCACCACAATTGATCGATCACTGGAAAAGCGCCGATCCCTACGCGGCGGCGGTACTCAACGCCGCTGTCGATGCCGCACGACTCGGTGTGCAGTCCCCGCTGTCCGCCGACATGCTACGAGCCGCAGCACCGGGTTACTGCGACGCTCGCCAGCGCGCGATCGCGCCAGCGAACTGGTTCGAGACCGCCCTCGCCTACGCCACAGCCGAATTGCGCGGTGCCGCCGCGGCGTTGGCTCCGGTGGCCGATCCTGACAGGATGGGCCAGACCACAGGTTATGTGGTGGCTGATTACTTGCAACAACGCGCTACACGCGATCGCCGTTTGGTTGAGGTGCCCGCCAAATGCTGGCAGGCTCTCGTTGAATACCTCAGCGATCCATCCGACCGGGCACGCGTTGGTGAGGCTGCCAGTAATCGGGTTCTCTTTCGATACGCCGAGCCACTGCTCTGTTCTGGCGGACAAGCGGGAGCAGCCTATCTTGGACTAATGCTAGTCGGCCAAGGGCGGCTGCAGGAGATCGCCGATTTCTGGCTCGATCCGAAGCATGACGATAAAAATACCGCTTTTGAGGTGGGGTTCTGGCTGTCGCTCGCCGGTCAAGAACAGGCTCTGAAAGAGCGTGCGGATGAGGGTGATGAGGGCTCCAGGTACCATCTGGCGGCACTTTTGAGGGAGCAAGGCCGATTCGACGAGTTGCGTGCCCGTGATGATGCCAGCGGAACATATGAATCACAGGAACTCAACCGTTTGTTGTTCGAGCGGGGACAACTCAACGAGTTGCGGGCACGTGCGGAGGCTGGAGACGAATGGGCGGGCAAATATGCGGCTCGGTTGAAAATCGAAAAGCTTATGGACGCAGGGCGATTGGACGAGGCGAGCGAGTCCCTGAAGCTCCTCGACCATTCCCTTGGCGAGGGAGCCGCCTACCGCCTTGCCGAGCTACTCGCCGAACGAGGCCGCGAAGCCGAAGCAATAACGCTGCTACGCCCGATAGCCGACGAGCCCGACAGCGCGGCAGCTCATGACTTGGCCCAGTTATTGGCCGCTCAAGGCCATGAGGAGGAACTCAGACAACGGGCCGATGCCGGTGATGAATTCTCCAGAGATGCGCTGGCCCGTCGGTTGGCGGCACAAGGCAGGGAACGGGAGCTACGGGATCGCGTCAGGGAAGGTGACGGGTTCGCTCGCGCCAGATTGGCCGAACTGCTGGCAGAGCAGGGACGTGAGCGTGAACTGCGTGAGCGGGCCGATGCCGGCGACGACGACTGTTCCCGTGAATTAGCAGGATTGCTGTACAGCCAAAAACGGACCCAGGAGATGAATGTTCGTGCTCAGGCGGGGGATGCGGCCGCCGCTTCATTGCTCGCCCGCACCCTCTACGAGCAGGGCAGGGAGAGCGAAGCGCTCGACGCTTGGCGTCTGCTCATCTTGGCAGGCGTGGTAGATGCAAGACCTCAGTTCTTTCATCTGCTGAAAGAGAAGGACGAGGTGACCTACAAGCACATCCTGCGATACGGCCTGTCACCGGAGGAGTGAACCGGCAGGTTCCAAGCCGTGCGCAAGTCGCCTCTGACAAGCTGATCCCGAAATTTCGGGAAGGATCACCGCGTTCGGGATTGTTCGCCCCTGCCAGCACAACTTGTGCGGCGGGTTGTTCGCGGAGTGGATGGCAACCTGTGCGGCCTCTGCGTCGCCCTACGCGACGAGCACGGGCACGCCGCCCGCCTCGTCACCAACTACGACGGCCTGCTCGCCTCCGTCCTCACCGAGGCCCAGACACCGGTCATGCAGATCGCGTACGACTGAGGATTGTACTCTTGGCCGTACAGGCTCAGCCGGGCGTCCGGGTTCTGCGCGAGCAGGTGCTCCTCGGCCAGAGCAAGCATGCCGCCGGTGCCGGCGGTGGGGTCGTAGAGCGTGCGGACGATGTTTGCCTCGCCCAGGGCGGCGTCCTTCTCGGCGAAGAGTAGGTCGACCAGCAGCCGGATCGCGTCGCGCGGCGTGTAGTGGTCACCGGAGGTCTCGTTCGCGGCCTCGTTGAACTTGCGGATGATGTACTCGAACGCATCCCCCATGTCGGCGTTGGACACGACATCGGGGTGCAGGTCGATGGCGCCGAAGGACTTCACGATCTCGCGCAGGAGACCGGCCTTCTCCAGGGCGATGATTTCCTTCTTGAAGTCGAAGTACTCGAACACATCGACATCGGCGGAGAACCGGTCGATGTAGTCGACGAGGTTGTCTTCGAGCCCGTCCGCGTCCTGCAGCAGGTTGGCGAAGCTGTACTTCGAGGTGTTATAGAACGGCCGGCTGGTGGCCTTCTTGACCTCGATCCGGAGCCGGTTCGGGTTCTCGTATGCCGCAGCCAGGCTTCGGACGGTCTTGCGGTCCGGCTCCAGGATGCAGTCGAGGCGCCGAAGGATCGTGAACGGGAGGATCACGTTCCCGTACTGGTTGGGGCGGTAGAGACCCCGAAGCTAGTCGGCGATCGACCAGATGAAACTACCGAGCGTGCTCACAAGGCTCCTTACGGGAATCGCTCAACGTGCATAATTACGCTGACCCACTGGGGTAGTCGCGCCCACGCGAGGCAACACACGTCCGCTGACAGGGCGTCATGAAGCCATCTTCGCGCACCTCGGCCTCCTACGTACCCGGGAAATCAGGCCCGCCCGCACCGTAGCGGAGGGGGCCGACACAAAGCGCGAGCAACGAGAGGTCAGGCGTCTCAGTGAACTTCGCGCCTGCTGGACGTGAAACGGCCCAACACAACCGGGAACCTGGCTGCTGTCTCGCTTGCTCCTCTGAGTGGTCCGCCGAGTTCCAAGACACCGTCGCCGCGCCGGCGCCCCGACGCGTTGCCGAAAAGGCTCACCTTGCAGGTACGGGGGCGGGCTTCCCGGCGGACCACCGCCATGAGTATGGGCCAGGAGAATGAACAGTGTCGAGCCGGTTTTGGGAGCCATCCTGGGAGCCAAGGGCCTGTAGGTCCCGACCCCACCTGGACCGATATGAACGAGCGGATCCTTCACGACCTGCGCGGCGAACTGGTCTGAACGCTCCTGGCCAGCGTTTGGGAACCAGTCAGTCGTCCAGGGCGGCCACCGCCGACGTGATGAGGTTGCGGGCCGTCTTGCCGTACACCGCGAGCTCCGCCATCTTCGTGAATACCTTGCCGTACATGGCGATCTCGTGGGGCTGCGTGATCGTCAGATGCTCCAACACCAGTTCCACGGTGACCTCATCGTCGTCGAACATGAAGAACGACTCCGTGGGCCACATGCGGGAGCGGTCGGCCCCGAGGGGGGATGATGCCGAGCGACACTGACGGCATCGCGCTCGCGGTGAGCAGGTGACCGAGCTGGGCGGCCATCGCCTCACCGCCGCCGATGGGAGCGCGGAGAACGCTCTCCTCCAGCACGACCGCGAATCGATGGTCGCCCTCCTGGACCACCCGCTGCTTGTCCAGGCGCACCTGTACTGCCTCAGTCACGTCGTCAGGGACGTTCCGGCGCAGCATGAGCGCCGTAAGCCCCGCCGCGATGTAGGGGCCGGTCTGCAACGGCCCCGGGATCAGCTTGGATGAGTAGATCCGGAATTGCCGTGTCTGCTTCCACAGAGGAAGCACTGCCTCTTGAGCCTGGCGCAGCCCGTTGCGCTCCATGTGCCGCCACTCGACGAACATGCCCTCGATCGTCTCCAGCGAGGCCACCAGTTCGTTCGCCTGCTCCGGCGCACCGCAGTGGCGACACCAGATGCGGATGTCGGCCGCGGCCGGGCGTCGGCGGGCGTGCTCGATGCGGCTCACCTTGGAGGCGTGCCAGCCTGTCAGTCGCGCGAGATCACGACCGGACAGGCTGGCTTCTTGCCGAAGGTGGCGGAGTCTCGCCGCCAGGAGTTCGAGCGCCTGCTGAGCGCCGGAGGACGTTGGGCGCACGGGCTCAGGCTGGCCGATAGTCCTCGTGCGGGGTGGCACGCTGCCATACGGCCTCGAATGCCTCCGCCTGCTGCTTGACCACGATGGGATCGGTGATGAGCTCCTCTCCCACCTTGTCACCCACCCCGCTGAAGTAATGAACGAGCAGCGTGCTGCCGTCGAACAGCCAGAAGTCGTTCGCGGGCAACATCAGGTCCGTGGCCTTTCGGCGGGGCAGCCATCGCACATGCTCCCCCGCCCGTATGTTCGGGACGGTGACGTCGTACTCGTATTGGATGTAGGGGCTGATCGGCTCCGATACGACGCGCGCTCGCTGTACCTCAACGCCCCGGCTTACAGCGTCGACGATGTTCTGCAGCCATGGCCGCCACCACGAGGAACGGTCATCCAGGTCGATCCTGTGCCCGGATTGCCAGGCGCTGAGGCCGGGATCGTTCAGGGTATAGCCGTCGCGCATCTCCAGGTGCCAGGCAGAGCGCTGACAGGTGGTCAGGAGTTGCTTAAGCGTCGCTGTTGCCGCCACCGGCTACCTCCGGGAAGAACTGCATCATGCGCTTGGGGAAGCGGATCAACGTTTCGCCCTCGGGCATGTCTCCCACATGCTGGAGAGTGGCGGTGTCGGTGAGGGTGAAGCCCTGCAGGATGTAGTCGTCGCCGTCCTCCCAGACGGTTGGCGAGTCACCGTCGGGGCTGTCGGGATCCTTGCCGAGGAACCGGAGTGCCATGAGCCCGGCATGGCGAGGAGGGCGAACCGATCTCCAAAGCCCAGCAGGGCTAGGCACCAGATCGGGGATCGTCCTCAAGAACTCGTCCGCGCAAAGCCTCCAGTTCCCGCCCCAGAGCGCCCGACCCGACGAGCATCAGGGCGTGTACCGCGCTCACCTCCCGGGCGGATGCCCATATGCCCGATCCGCGGGCCTGGAACGGGAGGACCTCGATCGAGTGGACCCGGAAAGCGGCCGGGTCCAGGTATCGCATGCCCCCGGTCCCGCACAGGTAGGTTGTGGCGCCTGTCAGCCAGGCCAGGTCGGCCAGGCGCTGCGAACGTTCACCGGGTGCGAGCAGATCGCTGCTGTGCAGGATCTGCCCCCGCCACCCGACCTCCTCCAGCAGCAGGCGCGTGGACAGCTCCGTCACGTCCGCCAGTCGATCCGTGCTCTCGAACGCGGCGAGTACGGGTTCGAGCCCCCTCTTGAACGACGGCCAGTAGGCACTGTGCCGGTAGTGGTCAGCGAGGAGCTGAACGACACGGCGACGGCAGCGGGAGGGATCGGCCAGGCGCGCTCCGCGGATGGAGGTGGAGCGGCCGTATGGCAGATGGGTGGAAATGGAGAGCCACTGCGGCTGCCACGAGCCGTCGAGCGAGGCGAGGCGCGCGCGGTGCTGGTAGTCCCTGCGTGCGAACTGCACGTCGTCCAGGACGATCCAGTAGTCGGCGGCGAACAGCTTGGCCAGCGTCACCAGTCGGGGAAAGAGGTTGGGCTGGTGGATGGCGCACACCTCGCCATACGGCAGGTCAGGGCGTAAGGAGCCTGCTGTCGAATCCGGCGCGGAGAAGAGCCTGGTAGGCGTCATGGACCTCTCCTGGGACGGGCTGCTTGATGGCGTAGCCGAGCTTGGGGTACTCGATCACGCGCTGGAGGTCGCCGACGAGCATGTCGATGACCAACTTCGGATCACCGATCGAGCTGACGTAGTCATCCAGCTCAAGCGGCTCGGAGGCGCACACCACCTCGACCTCGGGCCATACCTTTCGTGCCGTGGCGTAGGCCCGGCGCTCCATGTACGGCTTGGAGATCAGGAGCACCGAACCGGGCCGAATACCCGCATCGGCCAGCACCTGGCGGGACAGTGCGATGTTCTGGCCGGTATTGGTGGCGTTCGGCTCCAGCAGAATCGCCTCGTCGGACATGCCGAGGTCGAGCGCGTGCTCGCGGTAGTGGACGGCCTCGCCTCGGGGGAAGCGCGCCGCCGTAGTGGTGCTGGTGGCGCCGGAAAAGACGAGCAGCGGGAACCAACCGGCGCGGTGCAAGTCGACCGCCGCGCGTGCCACCCCCAGATCGTGGCTGCCCAGACCGATGGCCACGTCACACCGGCTCAGGTCGTGGTGCATCTGGTGGTAGTCCCAGATGGTGTAGGCGTGCTGCCACTGCTCGTCGGTGATGACCTGCTGCTTGACGCTCACTCGATTGCTCCCTGGTCGCCGTGGCAGAGGGAGGCGGATCTCCCCCTGGATGGTCCGCTGGATGCCCTCGATGCTGCGCAGTTGGTGCGCGAGCCCGTGCTGCGCGGCCTCACGTGCGGCACGGTCGAGGATCACCACCCCATCATCCACGGTGGCCCGATCCGAAAGCAGGACGTGCCCGTAAGCCGTCTCCAGCCGGACCCGCTGCATGGGCGCATCGGTGACTGCGGTAGCGCGGGCGAGGTCGATCAGGCGTAGCGCCTCCGAGAGGTTCCCTGCGCCACGGTGGGCCAGAGCGAGTTTCTGGTGCGCGACGGACCAGTCCTCGGGTTCACCGAGGTTCTCGAACTCGCGGATGGCGGTCGTCATCAGGCGGGCGGCGTAGTCATTCTTGTCGTTCTTGCTCAGGGCGGTCCCCACCCACAGCCGGGCTCGCGCCCTATCGCGCGGTGAGAGCCGGTCGTCCACCGCCAGCGCCTCATATTCCTTGGCGGCCTCGTCCAACCGGCCCCCCATCTCGGCGACCACCGCCAACGAAAGGTCGAGCTGCGCGATACGACGGGGGATGTCGAGCTGTCCGTAGATCGATCGGGCGTTGAGGTAGGAGCGGCGAGCGGACAATGGGCCGGCGACTGCTCCTTGGTCGCGCTGGAGGTCACCGAACAGCGTCGTCGATCGTGCGAACAGGTAAAGACCCTTGTCGTCCAAGGCGTGCGGGTCGTAGCGGGTGAGCCATCGGTTCAGCAGGTCGGTGGCGTAGCTGAAGCTCTGGCGGCTGAGGGCGACCACAGCCCGGTCAAGGTCGTCCGTCCAGGTCTCGTAGTCCCAGGCCCGTGGTCCCACCCGGGTGACTCTCAGCCCTTGGTCCACGTCCTGGCCGAGTTCCAAGAGCAGCGTCTCGAACCGCAGGTGAGTTGCCGAATTCGCGCGGGCGAGCGCGGTGTCCAGGATGGCTTGGGTATCCGGACGTGGCCGAGTAGTGGTACCGAGCTGGTCCCACTTCGCCACGGTGCGGGGAGCCACGCCGAGGTGCTGCGCGAACACCCGCACGCTCATCCGCAAGGCTCGGCGAAGTGCACGCGCTTCGAGGCCGGTCCACTCATGCACGGTCGTCACGTCGCTGCTCCCTTCCACGGCCATGGAAGCACGTAGAGGTACCGAGGGCCTACGGAAGTGCAACGCAAGTGCGACAGCGGGTCGTATCCAGCGGGGGCGGGGCTGGCCATGCTCAAAGAGCGGGCCATCAGCCCCGACCACGGTAAGGACGGCTACCTTGTGGACACTCACCGAACAACACAATGTGGACGGCCCGGTCGTCTACGGGTACCTGCGGCTGCATCGTTCGACGCCCGAGCGGCACGCCGCCCTGACGGTAGCCCTCGCCCAATACTGCGAGCAGCACGAACTGCAGCTCTGTGGCATCTTCACCGATCGAGGGGCCGCATCGTCGGACGACCCGGCCTTCGCCGGCCTGCTGGACGTCCTTCTCATGTCCGGCGCCTACGGGGTGGTTCTGCCCACTACGCACCACCTGGGCGAGAAGCCCGTCGCGACTCGGCGGCGGGAACAGCTGAACGCGATTGGGGCGCGGCTGCTGGTCGTGCGGGGAGCCCTCCGTACCACTGGCTCTTCCGCCGGCCGACCGGTCGTGACTCTGGCCCGCGCCGTTCCGCATGGCCAACTCGAACCAACTCGCCAAGGACCCCATGATGATTGACACCTTCGTCGCACCACCGCCCGGCTGCGAATTCAACCCGAACGTGCCAGCGGTAGAGCGCACGTACGCCGCGCTCGCAGGCTCCGACAAGGACGGCTTCGAGGCCGACCGTGCAGCCGCCAGCAAGCTGAAGGGGGCGATTCCTGGGGTAACCGAGGTCGTCCAAAAGAACGCAGCGGCTATCGCGCGGGCTGTCGCCTCCCCGTACACCTTCGTGAAGTGCTCGATGCAGCCCCGGTATGACCCCGGCGCCGTCGAGGTCGCCAAACTGATACAGGCGCGGGCGCCCCGCTGGGTTGTCCTGTGGCGCCCGTACTGGCGGGTCCTGCAGGCGTGGGAGTGCTCCGACCCGCGGCTATGTCGCACCGTCATTGGGCGCAGCGCCACCGAGCTGTGGCAGCGCATGCAGGAAGCTGAACTTGATCTCTGGCGGGCCTCCCCGCGCGTCATGACCGCGAACCGGCCACCCACCACACCCGTCCCGGGTGGCCGTGAGGATCTGCCAGAGGCGGCCCCGAGACGATCACCGGACCCGGCAGCATCCCGCCGGCCCGGAAGACCTCGGGGCCCCAGACCACACCAGAAGGGAGCGCATCGTGTTCACGTACAGTGACGCGTTCCCGGCGGTCGCCGCCGGGTGGCCGTGTTGCTTCTCCTCGTCTTGGCGTGGACAGCCGAGCAGGCTCACAACGTGCGGCCGTCCACGTACTCCGGCGCGGGCCCATGCCCCTACCTAGCGCCCATGCTGCCCTGCGCCGCCTACGACCCGCCGCCCACGATGTGCCCCGGGAGGCCGTCGTGGGCGGCGGGCTCCAGACCCTGGCTGGGCCCTTCCCACGTGGCGAGTGCGCAGGCTCGCCAGCGGGTCGGCCAGGCGGGGGAAGGCGGGCACCCTGTCGAGGAGTGCAGGTTGTCCGCCTTCCTCCCCCAGCGGGCCGCACGCCCCGTGGAGAGAGCAGACGAGGATGACGAGAACCCGCCAGCCGCAGGCGGTCAAGCAGGAGGGCCCCACCCCCGAGTGGGAGCCGTACACGTCACACGGCGCCATCCTCCGGGTCAGACACACCTCGTGCTGCGGCCGGTACGAACTGGCGTCGGAGGGCGGCGAGTTCTTCGTGCTCCGTCCCGCCGACAGGCGTGGGCACGAGCAAACCAGCCGAGGCCAGGCCTACCGCGACGTCATCCAGATGTATGCCGCCCTGGTGCGCAAGCACCACCTTGACCACACCAGCCGTGGCGAGTGGTACGAGGCCGACCCATATGTGAACCAGGCGGAAGCGGGCTGACTATGCCCCTGCCGGCTGGCGTGGACACCCCACGTCAGGAACCCGAAACAGGACAAGGAGTAGAGACATGAGCACTCTGACCCCGGAGGAGACCGCCACGGTCGACACGGGAGAGACGTTCGACCCGTTCGCCCTCAACATCGAATTCATCGAGAACACCCCGGCGGCCGACACGGTGCTGATGTGCAGCACCGGCGACAACTGCGGGACCTCCTGCCCGAGCGCCTGCACGACCTCGTAGTCCGCGGGGCGCGGGTCCGTACGGGCCCGCACCCCCCTTTCCCCAGAACGGAGCGTGAGTGATGACGCGGTCGCGGCGGACCCTGTACCGGTGCACGGGCGCCGGGATGCTGCGCGCGGCGGTGAACCTTTCCGCCCCCGCCCTGCCGCAGTGGCCGGGGCCCGCCGCGTCCCCCGAGCAGTGGCGTTCCTGGCTCGGCCCGATCTGGGCCGATGACACGTTCCGGCGCGCGGTCTCCAGTGCCAGCCTGGACCTGGCCCGCCAGGTGGAGGCAGTTCTGGACGGGCGGTTGTTGAACGCTCGCCGGGCGCGTCGCGCCGCACTCGCGGTCGCCCGGTACGCCATCAGGTATGAGCACCGGTCCACGCCATTCGGCCTGTTCGCCGGCGTCTGCCTGGTCGACTTCGGCGAGACATCCGCCGTGCTTGTCGGGGATGAGCACGAGATCGTTACCCGAGCCGCCCCCCGGGCGCTGGACAAGGTGATCAGCACCCAGGAAGCCAGCGGCGTGTCGATGGCGGCCGTCGAGGTGTGCGTCAACAACCTGGTGTACGTGCGCGGCGGCCGCGTCTTCGTGCCGTCCGAGGGCGCGTCGGAGTTCTCCCTCGCGCTGACGCCTGCGCTGACGCTCGTTCTCCAGGCGGCCAAGTCACCCATCCGGTATGCGGCGCTCGCGGGCAAACTCGCCGCAGAGTTCCCGCAGGTGGAAGGACACCGCCAGGCGGCGTTCCTCGCGGAGCTGCTGCGGCTTCGGCTGCTGCTGTCGGCGCTGCGTGCCCCCGCCACGATCGTTGACCCGGCAGCCGTCCTGCCTGCCGTCGCCTTGGACGCCCGCGATCGGGAGGCGTGCGTGGACCTACGGCTGGACGCCAAGGTTCGACTACCGGAGACAGTCGCGGTCGAGATGGAAACCATAGCAACCGTGCTGGCCAGGCTCGCGGCCAATCCAACCGGCACCCGGGCGTGGCGGCGCTACACCGAGCAGTTCGCCGCCCGATGGGGCGAAGACGCCGAGGTCGGCCTGGAGCAGCTCGTTGACCCAGACAACGGGTTGGGCCTGCCTGACGGGTTCGGCTCGGTGTCCGAGCCGCCACGACCGATGTCGCGGCGCGACCGGCTGCTGTTGGATCTCGCAGGGACCGCCGCCATCGAACGCCACCGGACGGTGACCCTGTCCGAGCCGCTCATCGAGGAGCTGGAGGCCGCGAGCGGTTCGCCCGCGGCCCTTGCCCCGCACTTCGAGGTGTGCGCACAGGTCCAAGCCCGTTCCCTCCCAGCGCTCGACCGAGGCGACTTCCGCGTCCGCGTTCACACCGTCTCCAGGGCGGCAGGAACGATGACGGGACGATTCCGGCACCTGTTCCCGCAGGCCGCCGAGCAAGTAGCCCTTCCCACGGTTGACCCTGTGGCGGAACTGGCTCAGTTGTCGTTCCATCCCTCCCGCGTCGAGGCCGACCTACTCACGCGCACCCCGCAAGTCCTGCCGAAGCTGGTCAGCGTCGGAGAGCACCGGGGCAGCGACGCCACGGTGTTCGTCCCCTCTGATCTGGTCGTAGGTCTGCGCGGTAGCCACCTCTACCTCGCGGTGGCCGCCACCGGGGAGCGCCTGGAGCTGCTCGCGCCGACCGCGCTCAACTTCATGTGGAACAACTTCACCCCGCCGCTGGCCCGGTTCCTGGCCGAGATCAGCCGTGCCGCGACTCCGCAGGTGACCTGGTTCGACTGGGGTGCGGCGTGGACGCTGCCGTTCACGCCGGGGCTGCACTATCGGCGCAGCATCGTCGTTGCCGCCCGCTGGCAGCTTCGGGCCCGCGCCCTGCCCGGCCGTGCGGCACCCCTGGAGGAGTGGGCCGCGCAGCTGCACGCCTGGCGCGGCCGGGCGGGTGTGCCTGACCGTGTGCTCCTGGCCATGGACGATCAGCGCCTGCTGCTGGACCTCACCGGGGAGATGGACCTGGACGTGCTCCGTACGCACCTGTGCGGCTCCCCTATCGCGGTGCTCTACGAGGCGCCGCCGCCGGACGTGGATGGATGGATCGGCGGGCGGGCCCACAGCATCGTCGTCGCGGTCAGGGCGGGCCGGTGAGCCCGCCCACGACGCAGGCCCTGGCCGAGGGCGCGCTGGGGATAGCGTTGCTGCACATCGAGCGCGGCAACCTTGCCGCAGCCCGGCCTCTGCTGGTCGAGGCGGTCGCCGGCGGCGTCAGCACAGGCTCCAACGCTTCTCTGTTCCACGGCGCCCCGGCCCTGGAGTTCGTGCTTGGCCGTGCCGGGCGCGCCGACCAGACCGTTCAGACGGCCGTCGACCGGGTCGTGGCTGCCCGGCTCGCCGCGGCCCGCTGCCGACGAAAGGCGACCCGGCTCCCGACACTGGCAGAGTTCGATCTCATCCGGGGGCTCACCGGGCTGGGGGTGGTGCTGCTTGCCCGAGCAGGCTCGCCGCCGCCGCTGCTGCAGGAGGTGCTGGCCTACCTGGTGACGCTGGCAGTCCCGGCCGAAGCCGATGCCCAGGTCCTGCCCGGGTGGTGGTCGCCAGACAGCCCCACGCATGAGGAGATCACCGGTGGCCACGCGAACAACGGGGTAGCCCACGGCATCGCTGGCCCGTTGGCGCTGCTATCTCTCGCCGCCCGCCGCGGCGTCCTGGTGGAAGGCCAGATAGGCGCCATCAAGACGTTCACGGCCTGGCTGGAGAAGTTCGGCTCCTTCTACTGGATCACCCTGGACCCGCTCGCCGCTGAGGCGTTGCAGGCGCCGCCCCTGCGCCCCTCCTGGTGCTACGGGGACCTTGGTATCGCCCGCACGCTGCAACTGGCAGCCTGCGCGCTCGGCGACGACGCCCGCAAGCAGAAGGCCGAAGAACTCGCCATCTCCGCCCTCACCGACCCGGCCCGCCTGAGCCGGGTCACCGATGCGTCCCTCTGCCACGGCTGGGCCGGGCTGCTGACCGTCACGACCGCCCTCGCCGCCGACAGCCGTACCCCCGACCGGTTCGCCGAGCCCATCCGGCAGACCCGCCAGAGGTTAGAAGCGGGGATCCCCGCACTGTCCAAGCCCGGGTTCATGGAAGGCCGAGCCGGAGCGGTCATGGCGCTGAAGGGCTCCAACGTGACCGGCTGGACCCGCGCCCTATTGATCAACTGACCCGCCGCCACAACCGCGCAGGAGCGAACCGAGGACATGGACTGGAACGACGAGAACCTACCGCTGCCCGACGAACCGAAGTGGTGGCACGCCACCATCCGCTTTCCCGGCGATGCCGGAGCGACCCCGAAGGCTGCGACCGCACTCGCGGCCGCGCTGTCCGGCTGGCGTTTCCACTTCCTGCGCAAGGAAGGCAGTCTCCGGCTGCGCACCGAGAGGCCCGCTGCCGACCTGCTCGATCAGCTCGTCGCCGACGAGGTCGCGGCCGGTTGGGTTGGCGGCATCTACGAACCGGAGATCGAAACCTTCGGCGGCGAGCAGGGTATGGCCATCGCCCACGAGGTGTGGTGCGCCGACAGCCCCGCGGCCTTGGCCGAGACCGGCAACCCGTACGCCCGCGAGCGGTGCATCCTGCTGCTCTCCACCATGAACCGCGCGGCGGGCCTCGACCCGTTCGAGATCAGCGACGTGTGGGCGACATTCGGCAACCTCCGCCCGGCAATCGACCCACCGCAGGCGGCCTACCAGGCGTCTGCGATCACTGCCATGCGGCGCCTCGTGCACACCGACGCCGCCAAGCGGGACACCACCGAACCCGGCTGGCCTGACCGCGTCGCCGCGTTCGAGGACGCCGGCCGCCGCCTGGCCCGGCTCGCGACCAGTGGGCAACTCCGGCGGGGGCTGCGCGCGGTCCTCGCCCACCATGCGATCTTCGCTTTCAACCGCGCGGCCACACCCGTGGCCGAGCAGGCTGCCGCGGCCTGGCTGGGCTGGAACGTCGCCTTCGGAGACGGCAACCCGGCCACCGTGTCTAGCAGTCAGTCCGCACCCGTAACCCTTATTTTCAAGAGGATGGAGAGCACCATCACTACGACTGACCCCGCCGAGCTGCGCAACACCATGGTGGACAAGCTCACCGGCTCCGGCCACCTGCGCACCCCTGAGATCATCGACGCCTTCCGGGACGTCGAGCGCCACCGGTTCATCCCCGAAGTCGAGGTCGTCGCCGCCTACGTCGATGACGCCGTGTCGGTGAAGAACGACCGAGACGGCGAGATGATCTCCTGCATCTCCGCGCCGTCGATCGTCGCCACCCAACTGGAGCAACTGGGCGCAGAGCCCGGCCACAAGGTCCTGGAGGCCGGGGCGGCCACCGGCTACAACGCCGCTCTCCTCGGGCGGCTCGTCGCCCCCGGCGGCCGCGTGTGGACGGTGGACGTCGACACTGACCTCGTCAACACCGCCGCGAAGCATCTGGCCGCTGCTGGCGCGTCGAACGTGACCGCGCTGCTGGCCGATGGCGCGGCCGGTCTGCCCGAGCATGCCCCGTTCGATCGGATCCAGTTCACCGTGGGCGCCGGTGACATCCCCCTCCCCGTCCTGAATCAACTGGCCCCGGACGGCCGTCTCGTCATCCCGATGCGGATCCGTGGCAGTATCTCCCGCTCCTTCGCCTTCGAGCGCGATGGCGAGACCTGGAAGACCGTCTCCTGCGAGATGGCCACGTTCGTCCCGCTGCGCAAAGGCGTGTGTGACGACGTCCGTACGGTGGTCCCCATGGCCGGGGAGGGCAATGTCCGGCTGGAAACCTACGGTGAGCAGCTCGTGGACCGGGATGCGATGCGGACCGTCCTGGACGAGCCCTCCCACCAGGTCTACACGGGCGTGAAGCTCCGGCAGGGTTCACCCTGGGAGTGGGTCTATCTGTGGTTGGCGTGCGTCCTGCCCAACGGCTTGTCTCGGGTACCTGGCCGGCGGCCCGGGTTCACCCCGCATTTCGGGTGGGGTTCGATGGCGGCGCTCGACGGCGACAGCCTGGCCTATCTGACCGTCCGCGAGGGTGAAGACACCGTGGGCCGGTTCTGGGAGATCGGCGTCATCGGTCACGGCCCGCGCGCCGCCGACCTCGCCGAGCAGGTCGCCGCCGCGATCCAGGAATGGGACCGCGACTACGGCAACGACGCCCCGGCCCCCGGCTTCCGCATGGCCACGGCCGCCAACCGCGACCTGCTGAAGGCCGCTGACTCACGCTTCGTCATCGACAAGACCAACAGCCGACTTGTCATCGACTGGCCGTAGGAAGGGGAGCAGCGTGATGAACCCTGCGATCGCCGCCCGTATCCCGCTGGTCTGCCGCCCCAAACCCCCCGGGCTTCCACTGGACAAGCGCATTGCAGAGCTCACCGCGCTGACCGCCGAAACACCCGGCGCGGACCACTCCAAGCGGGTGGCCCGCGCCTGCGGTGTTTTCAACTTCTCCGCGCTCATCGCCTCCGACAGCGGCATGCCCGACCTGGCAGCCGAACTGTGCTGGCGGCAGCACAAGGTCTTCGCCGAAGCCGAGAGCCTGGACCAGGACATCGCCGTGATGTCGCTGATGCCGCTGGTGAACATCGCCCGACTCCTGATCCGCGAAGGTGAAGGTAGCGCTGCCTTCGCGGTGCTGCAGCAGTTGTACCGGGCCGCCGAGCAGCGCGGCGCCACCGTCATCCGCGATCACGCCGTCGACCTGTCGCCGTTGATCCGGACCGTCACAGACCATCGCACGATCTGTACGGAGCTGTGGGTCGCCCTGCTGATCGACGGCGCCAGAGCCCTCGCGAGCGTCGGCCGTTGGACCAAGGCAGCCGAATCCATGGCCGCGCACCGCGGCGTCGGTCAGCGGCTTCTCGACGGCCGCCAGCTCACGATCATGTCGCTGATGGAACAGGGCCTCCCGCAGCAGGCCGCAACCATGATCGACTCCAGCGTTCCTACAGAGCCCTGGGAGAACGCCGTCGCCGCCATCCTGCGCGTCTACTGCCGTCCTCCGACCACGCCGACACCACAGGACGAACTGGACCATGCGGGGCGGGAAACTCTCGCGCTGATCACCGATCCCGACCCGATGACCGCAGCGTTCCGGACTCGGCTCGCCCTGACCATGCTCGACCTGACCGCCGACCGACCCACGGCATATGACTCCGACCTGCGGTCCACTGTCGTCGGCGTGGCCTGCACGGACGCCTATGCTGCCCGAGAGGTCATGGGACACCACGGAATGCGCTCCCGCATGACCCCGCAGCAGGAACAGGAAGTCGCCAGCGTACTCACCGCCTCGGGGTTCGGCGCCGGGTACCTCCCAGCAGCCCACCGGGATGCCCTCACTGCCGCAGTCCGTCACGGCGAGGACAGCCTGCGTGCCCTGCTTGCCGAGCTACACGGAGCGGCCTGAGCCGACCTATGATCGCTACTCCGGCCGTGGTTGCGAACCCCGCACTCCAATCACGGCAACCGCCCGGCGCAGGCCCGAACCGGGCGGCGCGGCCGTGGGACGATGCTACTGGAGAGTCCACCCCACGGCCTGGCGGGAGCGCACGCGCCGGAGCTGATGGTCACGACCCGGCATGGTGAAGCCTGGCGGCCTAACGCGCAACCAACCGAGGACGGCGGGCGGGTAAGACCTCAATGGCGGCCCGGCGCTGAATTCCCAGCGCGTTAGGGGATGTGCTGCAGGGTGGAACCGTTCCAATAGAAGTGTGGGGCCTGGGTCCACGCCACCGGGTAATGAGGCAGTGGGACGGCCTCGGGAATGGCAGGACCAGGCAAGCGCTCGCCCGTTTGGCCGTTTACCCAAGTGGTGGCCACCGGCGTAGGCGCCCAGTTGGGATCGCCGACCAGGACCGCGGCAACGGTACCGGGTGGTAAAAAGACCGATCCACCAGGCGAGGGGATACGCCACTCTCGTTCCCAACTGAAGTCCATGACGCTTCGCCCATCGGTGCGGATGGGATTGCCCCAGACCTGGATCTCAGCGGGCCACTGCTGGTGGACGGCTTCCGGTATGTAGGCGATGGCGCCACCCCCAGCGGCGATGACACCACTGCGACGGAGGAAGATACCCCACGGTGACATGCCACGCTCGGTGAGCATGTGAAACAGGTGAGGTCCGGGGCTCTCCGACAGGCAAACGGCCGGAACGCTGGCGCGGAAAGGAACGAAAGCGCGGAGAGTCTGCGTCCTGAGGATGGCGTCCAGGCGTTGCTGAGGGGTCATCGCCTTGATGTCCGTCGGGACAGTGGGAGTGAAAGTCGAGGTCGGCCGGCGACCACAGAAATGAATCAAGAGATCGCTCTGGCCAGGGCCAGTCGCCGCCAAGAGCGGTGACAACGCCGCGGTGGTCGGGTCCGTCATGCTGCTAATGATCCCGCTTTGCGTCCCCTTCTGGGCACCTGTTATAAGAGCCCTTCCGGACGGCAACGCCTTGGATCTGGACGGGAGTCACCGCCGTCGACCTCGGCCTGACTGGCTACCACCGGGTTTTCCAACGCGCGACTCTAGCGGGTGCAACCTCGAGGTCTAGCGGCTGGAACTCTGCCCTGACCTGCGGCCTAGTACGGCAGCCGTCATTTGCTGGATGAGCTGGGATGATCCGCCACTGACCGATGCGATCTTGTGATGGCGATCCTGCACAACGAGAGCAGCCGCTCATGTCATGTCCGTGTGACGAGTACAAGATCGAAAAAGGCTGCTGCCCTCATCGTAGAGTCCGCGCGGGTACAGCGGAACACCGAGCAGCGCATGAGCGCGCTGGCACCGATGTTCGCCCGGGTCGAACCGCGGACGCAGACTGTCAAGTACATCCGTGCCGTGATGTCCGACCTGCCCAAACGTAACAGCTGGATGATCGCCGAGTGGATCGGTGACCGCAGCCCCGATGCCACTCAGCGGCTGTTGAACCGCGCCGGCTGGGACACCTTGGGCGCGATGAGCGCCGTGCGCCGGTTCGCCATCGCCGGCCTGGACGCCGCCGCCCGGCCGGGCAGCCTGACCGTGGGGGTGCTGGATGGGTCCGGTCAGGAGAGAAGGGCAGCGCCACAGCAGGGGTCAAGCGCCAGCACATGGGCTGCGCGGGCGGCATCGGCAACGGCATCAACACCGTGCACCTGGCCTATGTCCGCGCTGAAGCCAGCCACGCGCTGATCGGTGCGCGCCATGGATCCCCGCCGAGCAGATCAGCGACCCGGTCAAGGCGATCACCACCGCGCTGTCCCTGGAGCTGACCTTCGCCACCAAAGGCGAACTGGCCATCAACCTGCTGCGCGAGGCTTACGCCGATGGCGCGCGTCTGGACTTCGTGGCCGCTGTCCGAGCTACGGGGGGAAACTCAATTCTATCGAGTTGAGTCCGGGAGTCGCCACCTTGCGCGCTCATTCCGGGCATGAGACGTCCATCCATGGGGCATCGACCCTGCTCAGGGGCTAGGCGAACAGTTCAAGTCCCCCTGCATGCTCCACGCCAAGAAGGGCGACAAGCTCGCCGACACGACGCAAATCCTGAAACCACTTGCCTGCGGTGACATTGCGGTGTGATCTGGTGACGTGCAGCGATGGGACAGGTTAAATGATCGTCAGTTGACGGTGTTGCAGCGGATCGGGAAGAGCCAGGAACCGGTCAGCGCAAAGACGCCGGAGCTGGCTAGAACGGTGTACGCGCTTCGTGACCGCGGCTTGGTCACCACGCCGCGAAAGGACGGATTCTGGCAGGCCGAGATCACTGAGGCTGGCCGCTTCTATCTGGAGCATGGCCATCACCCGGACCGGCCAACTCCAGGCACAGTGAGCAGTGCCATCGTTGCCCGTACACCAGGCGCCTCCAGAACACGCAACGCCGGTCAAAGCCCCCTCGGCCTGGCCGAGGAGCTGACCGAACGCCTACAACTGAGGGGCTGAGATCATTCCGGACAGCGGAATCTGCGGTTGTTGACTACGCAGCCGATTGAAGTGCCGCGTACTCGTCGAGAACTTCGAATGGCG